>JALFVN010000011.1 GCA_022787565.1 Clostridiales bacterium
TGAAAAATTGCGGAAATACACACAAGTATTCCCGCAATTTTTCATTTTACCTGAACGAAAAAATCCTCGCTCAAAACTGCTTTGCACCTGAAAAAGAGAGCTTTTTCTGTCAGGCGAGGCGAAAAGCGCAGAAATACTGGATTTGTATTTCGAGCATTTTCAACGAAGCATGACGGGAAAAGATCCTTTTTCAGGCTGCCGGATCCCTACCTTGCATGCCCTAAAGTGATGATACTTTGCCGGCTGTGTTGTTCTCTTAAGTCCATTGTCGCTGTTTCATGGATTCTGTCCGTAATACGCGTTTTCCCTTCGCAAGCCGGAAGTTTTCCCTGTCTCCTTGCTGGGGATTCATACAGGACGCTCATAAAAAGCAGAGATAGTCTACTTTTATAGCGCGTCACAGTCTGCATGAGACGTTTTTACGCGTTTCACGAAGTAGGACGACGCTTTATGCGGCGGTTGTCCCATAAAAAGTGTCTACTTTTTATGGGAAGATAGTATCAGTTCCTGAAAAAAGCAACCGCAATGGCGCCCGGCCCCGCATGCGTGCCAATCACGCTGCCGACGGTTGTATAACGGATATGCTCCAGTCCCGTTTCCCAGAGCTGCTTGCTGTCCTCGATATATTTTCGCAGCAAAGCGTCAGAGAGACCGGTGTAGCCCAGCAGAACCGGCTTGCTGAAATCCACGCCGCCGGCTTTTTCCATCTCCTGCACCAACAGGTTGTTCCCCATTTTTGAGCCCCGGGCCTTCCCCAGGATCCGGATCTCACCGTCGGCAACGGCGATTACCGGTTTAATGTTCAGTACAGCGCCGGCAAACGCCGCAGTTTTGGAAATGCGGCCGCCCTTCTTCAGATATTCAAGGGTATCCACCAGCGCCACCAGCAGGACTTTTCCCTTCTCTTCCTCCAGCCTTTCGGCAATCTCTTTTGCTCCAAGACCGTTCTCCTTGAGTTGAAGAGCCAGTTCCGTTAAAATGCCTCCGCCAATAGCCGCGCTTCCACTGTCCACCACATAAATGTTCTCATAGTCCCCGGCGGCGATCACGGCGCTCTGATAGGTGCCGGAAAGCTTGGCAGCCAAGGTGATCACAACGGCGCTTTCTCCGGCCTGCTTCACCTTTTCATACTCTGCCTGAAAGGACGCAGGCGTCGCCTGACTGGTCGTGGGATGCACGTCAGTTTCCACCAGCTTCTCATAAAAGGCTTTGTGGTCGATGGTAACACCGTCAATAAATTCCTCTTCGCCAAAATGGACCGTGAGGGGTACCACGCTGACCCGGGATTTCACCTCGGGCATCAGATCTGTGGTGGAATCCACGATTATTCTTGTTTTCATCTCTAAATTCCTTTCATTTTGGGGATGTTATGCCTTGTTTCCCTCTGTTTTTTGCCACGGCCTCCAAACTTTCGCTGATAGTAGTCAGGCCGTGGTAAAAGGAAAGCCGTTCTTCCTCCGTCAGGCCAACGCTGACTTCCTCCAGTACGCAGTCGATTTTTTCGGAGATCATTTTTCCGAACGCTGTGCCCTTTTCAGTCAGAAGTAACGGACTTTTATACCGTTTTGCGTTTTTTGCATCACAGCTCACAAATCCGTTGACCTCCAGATATTCCAGAGCGCGGGAGATGGTCGCTTTATCTTCCTCGCAGCGCTCACACAGCTCCGTAGCTGTCAGGCCCCTGGCGGCGTACAGATAATACAGGCAGGAGATATGGGCGCTGCGCAGATTGTATTCCGCCATCTCCTGGTTTTTGATTTTGCGGATATTGCGGCTGATCCGGTTGATCAGGACAGTGAAGGTCTCAAAACGTTTTTCCATAGCGGCTCTCCTTTGTTGAAATTTCAACAGGCCGGATTGTACCACAGTCTTGGTGAAATTGCAATAAGGAATATGCAGACATACCGGAATAACGGCAACGGGTCAAATCCGGTCAAAATGCTGAAGTATTTCTGCCGCTTTCCCTTCCATGCAGCTTGTGGTATACTTCTAAGAACAAAAAGGGAGGGTTTACCATGTTGCTTCAAGCAAAAAAGAAAAGTATCCCACCAGGCTTCCCCGTTGCGCCGCCCGGTGGAACCCGGTCCGCGGCTCTTCCGGCCGTGCCCCGCCGCGCCGCCTTTCCCGGCGTCAAGGCATCGCCAAAAGATGTGCAAAATACGCAAGCACATTTTACAAGCGCTCGTGTATATTGTTCTTTTTCTGATAAATTTTTTGTGCATATCATCTAAAAAAATTTTTAATTTTTTTGTGCTTCCGTCAATTGAAAAGCGTAAATCAGCTATGTATAATACAGACGTAAAGGAGAAACGGATATGTCCCTCAAGAAAAATTTGGATGTCAAGGTTTTTGAGCAGCTTCGGGAAATGGTAATTCGCAGTGAGTGGACCCCCGGACAGGCCCTCAGCGCCGACGAGCTTGCCGCGTTCTTCGGGGTAAGCAAGACCCCGGTGCTGCACGCGCTCAAGCGCATGGAAGAGCAGAAGATGCTCAACGTAACTTCAACTGGTCACTTCTATGTTCCTGAATACTCGGAAAAAGACATTTGTGATCTGCTGGAAATGCGGGCGCTTCTTGAACGCCAGACCATTCTCAAGCTCAGCACGCACAGGGAACTCCTTGATTTTTACGAACTGTCTCTGTTGGTCACAGAGTGCTCCGCCGCAAACAAGCACGGAAACGTGGTTTCTGCCCGAAAAGCAGATATGGAGTTTCACCGTCTCCTTACAAACTCCGTCAACAACCCCTATCTCAGCGATCTTTACGACCGGATCCTGTCTCAGTTCATCGTTGCCAACTACCTGCTGACTGACCCGACACAGGCACAGCAAACCATCGCGGCGGACGAGCATGTTACGATTCTGGAGGCAATCAGGGCCGAGGATTACACCGCCGCCTGTGCCGCCATGGATATGCATATTTTTGGCGCAAGAGACAAGATTCTGAAGAAAATGCGTCTGCGGGATGCAGACTGATTCCTCTGGCAAAGGCCGGAAGCCTCCGGTTTTTGAATAAATTATCTTTATACAATATTTTGGAGGGCTATCAGAATGAACGTTAGAGACACTGCAAAGAAGCCTTACGGCATTTGCCCCGCTTCCATGACAATTTGGAATGCAGACCAGACCTATAACAAAAAGGGCATGGAGAAATACCTGACCTGGATGCTTGACAACGGCGCACACTCCATCTCCATCTGCGGCTCCACCGGTGAAAACGTCGCAATGAACATGGAAGAGCAGCGCGAGATCATCGGTCATGTCGCTTCTTTCCTCGGTGGTCAGGTTCCCCTCATTGCAGGCACCGGCCGTTATGACACGCTCAACACCATCAAAATGAGCCAGTATGCAGCGGAAGTTGGCTGCGACGGCGTTATGGTCATTCTTCCCTACTACCTTTCTCCGCACAAAAAGGCTGTTATGCAGCACTTCCGTGACATCCGCGCAGCCATCGACATCCGCATGATGATCTACAACAACCCCTGGTTTGCCGGCTACGAAATGACCGTTCCCGAAATCATCGAGCTGGTCGAAGACGGCACCATTCAGGACATCAAGGCTGCCCATGGCGATCCCGACCGTGTCCATAAGCTCAAGTTCTACCTGGGCGACAAGCTGAACGTGTTCTACGGCCATGACTACTGCGCCGCAGAGGCTCTCCTGGTCGGCGAAGCTGACGGCTGGCTGTCCGGTTATCCCGCCGTTCTCACCAAGCAGTGCCGCGCCATCTACGACGCCGCAAAGGCCGGCGACGTGCAGGGCACCATCAAGGCTCAGCAGAACATCCAGCCCTACATTGATTACTTCTTCAACGACAAGGTCAACGGCGTTCCCCACTGGCAGGAGATCTGCAAGTACACGCTGCAGGCACAGGGTCTGGACGTGGGTTGGCCCAGAAAGCCTCTGGGCGAGCTGGATGACGCAAACAAGAAAAAGATTGAGAAGCTCCTTGCCGATATGGACTGAGTCCCCGACTCATTCCTGTTCGTAAATTCGTAAGAAATGATGCGCTGCGCAAACGGCGTATCAAAAAAATAAAAAAAAACAAAAGGAGACAACAAAATGAAGAAAGTGCTTGCACTCATTCTTGCGCTCTGCATGGTCTTTGCTCTGTGCGCATGCGGATCCAGTGCCCCTGCCGAAACCCCTGCTCCTGCCGAGACCCCTGCCGAAGCTCCTGCTGAGGCTCCCGCCGAAGCACCCGCAGAAGGCGTCGACCTCTCCAACGCCTCCGTCACCATCATCTGCCCCTACGGTGCAGGCGGCGGCACCGACACCACCATGCGTGTTCTTGCCCAGGCCGCTGAGAAGGTCGTCGGCGGCACCTACACTGTTGAGAACCACACCGGCGGTTCCGGCACCACTGGTCTTTATGACTGCCTTGCCGCAGAGCATGACGGCTACACCCTCGCTACCGCTTCTGTTGACCTCATCACGCTGTCTCTTCTCGGCATTGCCGACGATCTGACTCTGGACACCTTCGCTCCCATCTGCATCCTCAACGGTGAGCCTGCCGCAATCATTGTCCCCGCCGACAGCCCCTATCAGACCATTGAAGACTTTGTCCAGGCCGGCATCGACAATCCCGGCACCGTCACGCTGGCCAACGCAGGCGCCGGCAACATCTGGCACCTGGCCGCCATCGGCGTTGAACTGAAAACCGGCGCTTCCTTCAGCCACATTCCTTACAGCGACGGCACCTCCGCTTCTCTGCCCGCAGTTCTTGCCGGCGACGTTGACGCCGTGATCTGCTCCCCCGCTGAGGCCGCTTCCTTCATCGAAGCCGGCGATCTGAAGGTCCTCGCAGTCGCTGCCGCCGATCGTCTCCCCGCATATCCTGATGTTCCCACCTTCACCGAAAGCGGCGTTGATCTGATCATCATGGCCCTTCGCGGCCTGTGCGTGCCCGCAGACGCCCCTGCCGATGTGGTCGCCGCCATGCAGGACGCCTTTGCAGAGGTCATCGCTTCTGAAGAGTGCCAGCAGCTGCTTGCCGACGCAAACCAGACCTATATGCCCTTTGACGCAGAAGGCACCGCCGAGCTGCTCAACGGCATGCGCTCCAACTACGAAGCCATCATTGAAGCTTACCTCGCAAGCGCTGGCTGATCATTTGTAAACACATAAGCAGCCTAGTAACCCGGGGCGTGCACGAACCCGTGCACGCCCTTTTGCTAAAAAAGGAGTCTCTGCCCATGAAGCTAAAACATCTCAATCTGATTTTTTCAGGAATGTTGATCGTTCTGGCAGGAATTTTCTTCAAATACGCCGATACCTTTAAGATGCTTCCCGGACAGGCCGATATCGGCCCCAAAGCATTCCCCAGATTCGTGTCTGTCGTAATTGTGATTCTGGCAATTCTTCTGATCATTACCGAGCTTAAGAAAAATGATCAGACCAAGGTTCAGCTGTTTAACCTGAAATTCCTGATCGGTCTTGTCACTGCTGTTCTCTATTTTCTCCTGTTTAAAAAGGTCGGCTTCGTTCTGTGCAGCATGGTTTCCATCTTTGTCATGGAAGTTCTGCTTCTCAATGAACCATTCAAAAAGGCCTGGCCTCTGGTCACCGGCGTTGCCGTCATCGTCCCTATTGTGATCTATCTTGTTTTCGGCATGGCGCTCAAGGTCCCCCTGCCCGCCGGACTTCTTTCATTCTTGTCCTGAGGAGGGAATAAAATGGTATTTATTCAATCTCTCCTGACCATTCTGCACCCGTCGGTCCTGCTGGTGATGATCATCGGCAGTATCGGAGGCATAGTGATCGGCGCAATGCCCGGCCTGACCTCTGTCATGGGTGTTACCCTGCTGCTTCCCTTTACCTACGGTATGGATGCAACCACCGGTATGGCGATGCTGCTTTCCATCTCCTTCGGCGCGATCTATGGCGGGTCGATCACTGCCATTCTGATCGGCACTCCCGGTACGCCCGCCTCTGCGGCTACCATGATAGAAGGCCGCCAGTTTGCGGCCCGCGGCGAGGGCGGAAGAGCTCTCGGCATTTCCACCGTTTCCTCCTGGGTCGGCGGCACGATCAGCGCCATCATGCTTATTCTGATTGCTCCCCAGCTGGCCAAGCTTGCTTTGAAATTCGGCGCTCCCGAGTATTGCACCCTTTGCCTGTTCGGTCTTACGATTATCGCCTCCATTTCCGGAAAAAGTCTGCTTAAGGGCGCAATTGCCGGTTTTCTGGGCTTGCTGATCTCCACGATCGGCATTGACCCCATGACCGGTTTCTCCCGTTTTGCCTTTGGCAACATCAATCTGTACAGCGGGCTTCAGACCGTTCCGCTGATGATCGGTCTCTTTGCGATCAGCCAGGTTTTTGTCAACCTGAAAGACGGCGTGGAGCAAAACGTCATTACCCAGAAAGTAACCAGCATTCTCCCCTCCTGGTCTGATCTAAAGCAGTCTCTTCCCGTTGCCATCCGCAGCGGTTTCATCGGTACCTTTATCGGAATCATCCCCGCAGCCGGCGCAGATATTGCCGCCTTTGTCTCCTACGACGTGGCGAAAAAATTCTCCAAGCACCCTGAGGCTTTCGGAACCGGCTGCATTGAGGGTCTTGCCGCTCCTGAAGCGGGCAACAACGGCGATACCTCCGGCGCTCTTGTTCCCATGCTGACCCTGGGCGTACCCGGTGACGCAACCGCCGCCGTCCTTGTGGGCGCACTTACGCTTCACGGCCTTCAGCCCGGCCCCACGCTCTTCACCAAGGACATTGTGGTCGTAAACGATATCTTTGCCAGCGCGCTGATCGCCAATCTGCTTTTCCTGATTTTCGGCCTTCTGGGAATTCGCTTATTTATCAAGATCATTCAGATCAAGCCCTACATCCTGACGCCCATCATTTTCGTGCTGTGCATCATCGGTTCCTTTGCTCTGCGCAATAATATCTTTGATGTAGGCGCAATGCTGATCATTTCGGTAATCGGCTACTTCTTTGTCTATCTTGAAATCCCAATCGCGCCTATCGTCCTTGCCCTGATTCTCGGGCCCATGTTCGAAAGCAACATGCGCCGTTCGCTTCTGCTTTCCCAGGGCAGCTTCACGATCTTCTTCACCCGTCCCATTTCCCTCTTCTTCATTCTGCTGGCCGTTATTTCTCTGCTGTGGCCCATTCTGCGCAAGAAGCTTGAGAAGGAGACCGGTGCCTCTCTCTGATCCGGCATTTTGAAACAGCATGACCGGCTGAAACGGGTTTCAGCCGGTCGAGACTGTTAAAAATCTATACTTCAATCGTCGACAATAGAGTCGCAGGGGAGCGCGAGGGGGTAAGGCCCGCCTCGCGTTACAATAACCCGCCGCCAAAAAGCTTGAAAGATCAAGCTTTTTGGGCGAAGCAGCGTTTTGAAGAAATCAAAACGCTCGGCGGTTGAAGCGGTCAAAAAAGTCCCTCTGGGTCTTTTTTGACAAGCTGGCCCGGCTGAAACGGGTTTCAGCCGGTCATTTTCCAAGGGAGTGTTTGCATGGCGTATCAATTTCATCTGACACGCGAGCAATATCTTGACACACTGAAACTTGAACTGAAAAATCAACGCCGGGATCCTCTCCACCTTCTGGTATCCTTTCTGCTCACCGTTGTGCAGTTCGCGTGGGTCGTCTTTCTGCTCACCCATGCTGAACTGGCCGACCAAACGAAGCTGATCCTTGCTCTTGTTTCCGCGGCCTTATTCTGCGGCACGCTCTGGTGGAATCTGGCGCTGAGCAGCCGCGCAAAGCGGAAACTCCACGCCATTGAAAAGGCCGGATATTTATACCAGGACTTTACCTCCCTGATCCGGATCAAGGTGGACGACGGCGTTCTGAACATTTACGGCGGAAAAAACAAGCTCTCCTATGACTGTGCTTATCTGCGCGGCTTCTCCTTTGTGGGTGAAATGCTTGCGCTGGTTTTTTCCAATGGGCAGGCTGTCCATCGTATCCTCATCCCCATATCCGCTTTCGGCGGGCGCAAGGAAGCCGCCCTATTTGCCGGAAAGCTGGAAGACATCGGTGCCGGAGCAGATCGGGATCTTGCAGAGGCGCCGGACTGTGTGGTAGAGTATATCTCCGGGGAAAAAGATTTTGTCTCCGACTATATCCGCGGCTGCCGCACCGCCTACCGCACGTCCTACATGCTGACCAACTCCTTTCTTCTGAAGATCCTGCTGGCAGTATTTTTGGTATGGTGCGTGTGCAACGGGAGCATCAGCGGCGCAGTCTGGCAGTTTTCCGCCTGCCTTGCCGCTATTCTGCTTCTCTCCAGGCTCCTCATTGTTTTCAGCCCGCTGATCCGTCTTTCCGCAGGAAAATACGCAGAAAATCTGTTTTCCGGTGCAGAACGGATGACTTTCCGTGTTACCGTCGATTCCCAATATCTGACGATCGCATCAGACTCCTTCTGTAACCGTTTTTCTCTGGAGCGGGTCTCCGTCGTTGAAAAAACCTCCCATGCCCTTTATATCTATCTGCGCGGCGGGATCATTCAGGCTATTCCCGCAAAAGCTTCAGACGCCCATTCCCTGTCCCGCTGCTATGTTCTGCTGCAGGCGCAGGCGGAGAAAAACAAATTACAGCACAAAAAGTTCAGCGTTCTTCGCAGGAGGAAATAAAGAATGAATATTTTGGTCATCTGTATTAAATTTCCTGAGGGGTTTAACCGGGATTTCCGTGACCGTCTCGCCGGAGTGGCCCCCGGGGCAAATATTGTCTATCTGGAGGATGAAGAGCGCAGTGAGCAGGAGCGGATCGCGCTTCTGGAACAGGCTGACGTCATAATCGGGTGGTTTCCCGGCAAGTGGCTGCAATACTGCAAGCGCGTAAAGCTGATCCATCTGGACAGTGCCGGGGCAGACACGCTGATCGACAACCCGGACTTTCCTGCGGGGGCGACTCTCTGCAACGCATCCGGCGCCTACGGCCAGATCATGGCAGAGCACGCGCTGGGCCTTCTGATGGCGATTTGCCGCCGCATTCCTTATTATTACAGCAACATGGCCCGGCATGACTGGCGTCGCGGCACGCCGGACAAGCCCATTGAAGGGAGCGATGTGCTGATCCTTGGCGCAGGCGATATCGGTACCCATGCCGCCCGTTTTCTTCGTCCTATGCTGGGCAGCGGCTCCATCACCGGCGTCCGCCGCGTACCGCGGGCTGTGCCGGAGGAATATGACGCCATGATTACCTTTGAAGACCTTGACCGGGCCCTTGCCCGGGCGGACATCGTGATCTGTGCTCTGCCCTCTACTCCCCAGACCGCCGGGCTTCTGAACGCGGAAAGGCTGCGGCGCATGAAAGCTGACGCGGTCCTGATCAACGTGGGCCGCGGCTCTCTGATCCCCCTTGACGACCTGAACGAAGTCCTCCGGGAAGGTCATCTTTACGGCGTAGGGATCGACGTGGCAGAGCTGGAGCCTATCCCGGCCGGTCATCCGATTTGGGATTGCGGGCAGTTGATCATTACACCCCATTCCGCCGGAATCGCCCTGTCCCAGACTTCACCTACTTATCAGCGTGTGTTTGCTATTATTATGGAAAACATAGCAAATTTTGTGAACGGGAAGCCTTTGAACCACGTTGTTGACCGGGCCACCGGTTATCGCAGGCTGTAAAGCGGCGAATGATCCCCGTTTTGACCATCAGGCGGGGCTTTCCGCAGGAAACCGATTGAAATAAGGAGAAGAGAAATGAAGAAGCCCAGAATACTTGTTGTCGGCAGTTTTATGATGGATTTGATCGCCACGACGACCCGTGCGCCGGAAGAAGGAGAGACCGTGATCGGTCTGAAATTCCGCACCGCGCCCGGGGGAAAGGGCGCAAACCAGGCTGTTCAGTGCGCCCGTCTCGGGGCTGACGTGACCATGGTGGGCCGTGTCGGCGGCGACGCCTTTGGCGAAGTGCTGGTGGATTCCGCCAGAAGCGCCGGGATCGACGTTGCCCATGTGACCGTAGATCCGGAGGAGTCCACCGGCGTCGCCCAGATCACCCTTGAGGTCTCCGAGAAAAACGCGCTCAACCGCATTACCGTCTGCCCCGGGGCAAACTTCACCATGACCCGGGAGCATATCGCCTGGTTGGAGAAGGAAATCGGAAATTATGATATCGTCATGATGCAGCTCGAACTGCCCATGGCAATTATCGAGACCGTGGCACGCTGGGCAAAATCCGCCAATGTACCTGTAATGCTGAATCCTGCTCCCGCAGCCCCCTTGAGCGATGAGCTGTTGTCCTGCATTACCTACCTCTCACCCAACGAGCACGAGGCCGCTATGATGGCCGGCCACGGGATCGACGTATCAAACGGCATCAACATGGAGGATGTAAAGGTCGTTTCCGACTGGTTTGCCCGTCGCGGTGTGTCAAAGCTGATCATCACCATGGGCGAAAACGGCTCTCTGATCGCGGGCAGAGAGGGCATCGGCCACACCGATTCCGTCCGCATGGAACGGGTGGTGGACACCACCGCCGCCGGAGATTCCTTTGTTGCTGCCTTTTGCGTGGGTCTTACTGCAGGTCTTGAGGAAGTGGACGCTCTTGCCTTTGCAAGCCATGCCGCGGCCATCACCGTGACCCGCATGGGGGCGACCCCCAGCCTTCCCACCATTGAGGAGGTTCAGGCCCTGATCCGCCAGCGGGGACGCGCCGGATTTGACGCCGGGATTCTGGACGCTTTGAAAAAGTAAAAGGGACGGCGTCATCCTGAACGCATCGACGCCGCAGTGACCCCGTATATTGAAAACCCCAAGGTCTACCACATCAGTCCTGTGGCCGGCTTTGACAAACACCGCGGACAGAAACTCTTTTCGGTTTCTGTCCGCGGTGTTTTCGCCGCTGTTTTGCTTTTCTTTTATGCCCGATCCTGTTTTCGCTGCCGGAGCTCACGGCACAGGAGCGTGAGTATGGCGTACACGCCGCAGGCCGCCATCAGGATAAAGCCGAAGTCCCGCCCGGCGTCAAAGCTGAGGGTTTGAAAGCCCATGATCAGCACATGACCGGTGAGATAGGAAACCGGGACAAAGAAGATCTGCCGGAACAGGGCCCCCGCCTCTTTCTTCCGCAGCAGGAGCCACAGCAGTGCGGACACTGCGCCCAGCAAAAGCGCAAGATACACATAATAACCCAGCACCAGCCGGGGCAGCACCTGCATACCGGCGGCGTCCGTCTCCCCCGCAAGCAGGACTGTATTTTCACCCTGCGTCTCCCAACAGTAATACAGGGCGTCCACCTTGGGAATGGTCATGGTTTCGATTTTGCTGCGCCGGTCCATGGGGGAGGTCCAGGCATAGAGAATGGCCATGGTTCCTCCCTCCGGGTCCTCTCTGGTCTCCAGGCTGGCCCGGGCAACACCGGTAAAGCGGATCTCGATTTTGTCCCCAAGGTCCCTGACGCTGATCCGGTTTTCGGAATAGGGGTAATATTCGGGTTTACTGTACCAGGAAAAAAAGCTCACCAGCAGCACAAACACCAGCAGCGCCGCCATGGCCGCCGTCCGGAGCCTCCGGTTTATCAGCTCTTTTTTGATTTTTTTCAGCCCTTCGCCGCTGTCTACCGGCAGGGGCTCTGTTTTTTTCATGTTCTCCTTCAGTCTCCGGCAGTCGGGGCAGTTTTTCAGGTGGCTCTCCACCAGCGCTTTGGACTCCTCGCTGCACAAGTCCTCGGTATACAGCGGCAAAAGATCCCGGATCACGCCGCAGGGAATATCGTTCATTCTTCCTCCGCCTTTCTGTTCGCGTTGATTTTGGCTTTCGCCCGGTGGAATGTGACACAGGCCCAGTTTTCCGTTTTGCCGAAAAGCGCGCCGATCTCCCGGAAGCCCAGCTGGCCGAAAACCCGCAGGGAGAACACCTCCTTGTAAGGCTCCGGCAGTTCGTGGAGCAGCCGGTGGAGCCGCATGCTCTCGTCTCTGCGCAGCGCGGCGCTCTCCGGGCTCTCGCCGGGGGCTTCGATCTCAGGCAGTTCCTCCAGCGGCTCCGGTTTTTTCTGCCGCTGCTGGGAGATAAACTTGTTCTTTGCAATACCGCAGAGCCAGGTTTTCAGCCCGCATTCACCCCGAAAACCGTCGATGGCCTGCAGAGCCTTGAAAAAGGTCTCCTGGGTCAGTTCCTCCGCGGCGTGCACGTCCCGCGTCAGGCCCAGGGCATAGCGGTAAACCAGGTCGAAATTTTCCCGATACAGCTCCTCAAATTCCCGGTTCGTCACATTCTCACCTCCTTACACTTCTTAGACGCAGGGGAAGCGGAAATCTTACAGGGATTATATCATTTTTTCTGCATAAAAACCGGTCATCCTGAGCGAAGCGAAGGATCCCGTAAACAGGACAAAAAGCCACTGAATACGGGATCCTTCGTCGCTGTCGCTTCTCAGGATGACAGGTTGTACTACACGGCGTCAAAGGTCACCGTGACCTTGAACAAATCGCCGTCCACCATCAGATCCAATTGGGCGCCCTGGAGCTGGGCCAGACTGCGGGCAATGGACAGGCCCAGGCCGCTGCCCTCGGTATTGCGGGAGCTGTCGCCCCGGACAAAGCGCTCCATCAGCTCGTCGCCGGAGATGTTCAGCTGATATTTGGAGACGTTCCGGAAGGTCATGACCGCCTTGCCCGCCTGCTTTTCCAGGTTGAGATACACTCTCGTCCCCGGCTGGGCGTATTTGCAGATATTGTTCATCAGATTGTCCAGAATACGCCACAGGTGCCGCCCGTCAGCCAGCACCGTCACAGGCTCCTCCGGCTTTTTCAAAATCAGCTCCAGGCCCTGGGCGCTGAGCTTCTCGCCGTACTCCCCCGCCGTCTGGTCCAGCAGGACGCCCAGCTCGCAGCGCTCCAGATTTACGGTCAGGTTGCCCGTGGATGCCTTGGACGCCTCCACCAGATCCTCTGTCAGCTTTTTCAGCCGTGCGGACTGGCGCTGAAGCACCTCGATATACTCCTGTGCTTTTTCGTTTTCGATGTTCTCCTTGGAGAGCAGGTCCACATAGTTCACAATGGAGGTCAGGGGCGTCTTAATGTCATGGGACACATTGGTAATGAGTTCGGTTTTGAAATGCTCGCTCTTCATCCGCTCGTTCACGGCCCTGCTGATGCCGTCGCGGATACTGTTCAGGTCGTTGGCATGGTCCAGCAGGTCGCCGTGCATATATTTGGTGTCGATGCTGTAATTCATATCGCCCCGGGCAATTTTGGACGCTCCGGTGCGAAGCCGCTTCACGCAGGCCAGCAGATACACCAGCAGCGCCAGCAGCACCGCCCGCTCCACGAACCAGCCGAAGAGCTGTGCGCCGGTGGAATGTTCGGTGGCGCAGATATAGATGAACTCCACCAGCAGCACCGCCGCCACGGCAAAGCCGGTGCGGCCCAGCAGGGGCAGGCCGTGGATAAAGGCCCGGAACAGTCTTCCGGCCTTTTTCAGCAGCCGCCAGCACCAGCAAAGGATGCGGTAGATCAGGCAGCTTTTGACCACGTTTTTCAGCTTCAGGCGGGTGGAAAGGCTCATGAAGAACAGGAACAGCAGCAGCTCGCCCAGAACGAAGGCCACCAGCAGGCCCAGCAGATTGGCAAAGGCAAAGCTGCGTCCAACTTCAATCCCAAGGGCAATCGGGCAGCAGATTACAATCGCCATCACCGCCGTGAACAGGTCAAAGGGGATGCGGTCGATGAAATTGGGGGTAATGGTGTCGCTGCCGTCCCGGTGTCCGGCGGCGCTCATCAGAAAGACGAACAGCAGAATAGAAATTATCAGAGAGACAAGGGCAACGGCGATCAGTTCATAGCGCAGCCCATAGGCCCTTTCATAGCTGTCCAGCGCGAAGCTGATATTGTCCGAAGCCACCCGGTTCTTCAGAATATAGCCCTTCAGGCTGCTGACCATGGGCTGCTCCACTTCCGGTTCGTCTGTGATCTCCGGCGTGGATGCAGGCATCTCCCCGTCCGGAGAGGATGTGGGAACCGGCGTGTTTACCGGCGCGGAAGCCTCCTCTGCCAGGGCTTCCCCCAGCCATGAATAATCATACCAGTGTCCGATACTATACTCTTCGGTATATTGGGTCGTCCGGCCTTTCAGCCCGTCGTACAGCAGATTGCCGTTCTGGTCATAGAGCTGAAAACAGTAGTTGGACGTGGTATACATCTCCTCCGGCTCCACGCCGTAGTACAGCATCTCCGCCGTCCGGTAGGAATAGTCGGCGCACAGTCTGCCCAGCGCAAAGTCCTTTCCGGTCTGATAGGACTCAGGGTAAACCCCCATCACCGCCAGAAAGGTAACGCCCAGGGCGGAGACGGCAAAGGCCAGCACTGTCGCCGTCAGCAGGATGATCGCCACAGTCTTGGCCAGCGGACTTCCCTTCAGCTTTTTCATTGTCACTTGCCCCTTTCCATTTTATAGCCCTGGCCCCAGACGGCTTTGATGTATCTGGGCTCGGCAGGGTTGATCTCGATTTTTTCGCGCAGGTGACGAATGTGTACGGCAACGGTACTCTCAGCGCCGAAAGGCTCATCGTTCCAGACCTTCTGATAGAGGGTCTTTGGCGGGAAAACCTGTCCCGGATGCTGCATCAGAAACTTGAGAATATCATATTCCGTGGGGGTTAGACTTACAGGCTCCCCGTCCACGGTGACCTCCTTGCTCTTGTCGTCCAGGCTGATGCCGCCGATGGTGATGCTGCTCTCCTTCACACTGCCGCCGCCCAGAAGCATGTAGCGGCGCAGCTGGGAGCGGACTCTGGCCACCAGCTCCACGGGGTTGAAGGGCTTGGTGACATAGTCATCGGCCCCCACGTTCAGACCCAGGATCTTGTCGGTATCCTCGCCTTTGGCCGTGAGCAAAATCACGGGAACATTGTTCTCCTCCCGGAGCTTGACCATGGCGCTGATGCCGTCCATTTCGGGCATCATAATGTCCATCAGCACCAGGTGGATATCCTCACTGGCCACAATGCGCAGGGCTTCCTTGCCGTTATAGGCCAGGAAGGTGTTGTAGCCCTCAGACTCCAGATAAATTTTCAGGGCCGATACAATATCCTTTTCGTCGTCGCAGATCAGTATGTTGTACACTCTTTTCACCTCGCGCATATTGTACGATAAGGGGCATTAAGAACCAAGGCCTTAATACTTTAAGATTTTCTTAACGCTGTTCTGTCATTTTGTCATTCTGAGGAGCGCAGCGACGAAGAATCCCGTATTCAGAGGCTTCCCGTTCTCTTCACGGGATCCTTCGCTCCGCTCGGGATGACAGGGGATTTTGAGAGAAAGAACCCATCAATCCCATTTTAGTGACAAATCCTCCCACTGGGGATTAACACTCTCCACAAGCGCATTTTTCTTTGCGCGGGTCCATCCTTTGAGCTGCTTTTCCCTTGCGATTGCAGATTCAATGTCAGGACCGTTTTCAAAATACACCAGTTTGTGGACATTGTACTTTTTTGTAAAGCCGTCTACAGCACCGTTTTTATGTTCATAAAGACGTCGTCGTAAATCGCTGGTTACTCCTATGTACATTACCCGATTATTGTCGTTGGTGAGAATATATACAAAGCAGTTCACCACATTCTCCTTCTCTTTACGGGATCCTTCGCTCCGCTCAGGATGACAGTTTCTTTTTCTCTTCCTGTCATTCTGAGGAGCGCAGCGACGAAGAATCCCGTGTTCCAAGGCTTCCCGTTCTCTTCACGGGATCCTTCGCTTTCGCTCAGGATGACAGGGGATTTTAGCAAATCAGGCCCACCGGGGGTGGGCCTGAGCTTATTCATCCAGCTTGAGAACAGCAAGGAAAGCCTCCGTGGGGATCTGGACCGTCCCCAACTGGCGCATTTTCTTTTTGCCTTCCTTCTGCTTTTCCAGCAGCTTCTTTTTGCGGGTGATGTCGCCGCCGTAGCACTTGGCCAGCACGTCCTTGCGCATGGCCTTCACGGTCTCCCTGGCGATGATCTTGCCGCCGATGGCAGCCTGGATGGGTACCTCGAAAAGCTGGCGGGGGATGTTCTCCTTCAGCTTTTCACAGAGCTTTCTGGCTCTGGGGTAGGCTTTGTCCCGGTGGGCGATGAAGCTGAGGGCATCCACCTGGTCGCCGTTTAGCAGCATATCCACCTTTACCAGGTCGCTGGTCTTATATGCGCTGAACTCATAGTCCAGGGAGGCATAGCCCTTGGTGCGGGCCTTCAGGGTGTCGAAAAAGTCGTAGATGATCTCGTTTAAGGGCATCTCATAATGCAGCTCTACCAGGCGGGTATCCAGATACTGCATGTTCTTATATTCGCCCCGCCTGTCCTGGCAGAGAGGCATGATATTGCCCACAAACTCATTGGGGGTAATGATGGAGACCTTCACATAGGGCTCCTCCGCCTCCGTGATCACCGTGGGATCGGGGTAATTGTGGGGATTATCCACCATAACAACGCCGCCGTCGGACTTGATGACCTTGTAGATGACGGAGGGCAGGGTAGTGACCAGATCCAGGTCAAACTCCCGCTCCAGCCGCTCCTGGATGACCTCCATATGGAGCATACCCAGAAAGCCGCAGCGGAAACCGAAGCCCAGGGCCACGGAGCTCTCCGGCTCAAAGGACAGGGAAGCGTCGTTCAGCTTCAGCTTTTCCAGCGCGTCCCGCAGATCGGGGTATTTGGAGCCATCCTCTGTATAAATGCCGCAGTAGACCATAGGACGGGCAGGCCGGTAGCCGGGCAGCGGCTGGGCCGTGGGCCGGACAGCGTCGGTAACGGTGTCGCCCACCTGGGTGTCCGCCACGTTCTTGATGCTGGCAGTAAAGTAGCCCACGTCACCGGCAGACAGCTCCTCACAGGGGTCAAGGCCGATGGGACGCAGGTGTCCTACCTCCACCACCTTGTATTTGGCGCCGGTGGACATGAGCAGCACCTCGCTGTCCTTACGGATGGAGCCGTCCACAAGGCGCATAAAGACGATAACGCCCCGGTAGTTGTCGTACTGGCTGTCGAAAATCAGGGCTTTCAGCGGTGCATTGGGATCCCCCGCGGGGGCGGGGACATTCTTTACAATATCGTCCAGAACCGCGTCGATGTTGATGCCTGCCTTGGCGCTGATCTCCGGCGCGTCCTGGGCCGGGATGCCGATAATCTCCTCGATCTCGTCCTTTACCCGCTGAGGCTCGGCGGCAGGCAGATCGATCTTGTTCACCACGGGCAGGATCTCCAGATTGTTGTCCAGCGCCAGATAGGTGTTGGAGAGGGTCTGTGCCTCCACGCCCTGGGAGGCGTCCACCACCAGCACTGCGCCCTCGCAGGCGGCCAGGGAGCGGCTGACCTCGTAGTTGAAGTCCACATGGCCCGGGGTGTCGATCAGGTTCAGGGTATAGGTCTGCCCGTCGGCCGCCTTGTAATTCAGGCCTACAGCCCGGGCCTTGATGGTGATGCCCCGTTCCTTTTCCAGATCCATGTTGTCCAGGATCTGGTCCTCCATGATCCGCTGCTCCACCGCGCCGCACTTTTCGATCAGCCGGTCGGAGAGGGTGGATTTGCCGTGGTCAATGTGAGCGATAATGGAAAAATTTCTGATAAGCTTCTGGTCTGTCATGTTGTCTCCCCGTCTGTTCTGCCGGTAAATTCGTCCAGCGCCATCTCTGCCCGGTCTGCCATGGCGCGCAGTTGTCCAATAAAGGCTCTGGCCGCATCCGCTGTACTTTTCACGCCGTCAGGCTCGTCTGTCCGGCCCAGAAGAAAGTCCGCCGAAACGCCATAGTAGTCGCAGGCGCGGCAGACAAAGGCAAGACCCGGCTCTCTGGCCCCGTTTTCATAATGGCTCAAAAGCGCCTGGCTGATTTTCAGATCGGCTGCCGCAGCCCGCTGGCTGATGTTTCTCTGCTTCCGCAGGGCGGACAGCGTTTCCGGAAAGCTTCTGTTCATTTCTTTTTTTCACGTCCGTTTTCTATGATAACACGGAGTATTATAAAGGCAAATTATCACTTTGTAAACAGAAAATGTATCAATGTTCTTGAAAAAGGGAAAAAGTAGTGGTAAAGTAGAACTGTTGGAAATCAACCATCATCTGTTTATTGGAGGTATTCAGTATGTTTGAAAATCTGGTAGAGATCCTCAAGGCAAATCCCCGCAAAATTGTCTACACCGAGGGTTCCGATGCCCGTATTCTCGAGTCCGCCGCAAGACTGAAAAAGGGCGGCTTTCTGACTCCTGTTCTGGTTGGCAACGTGGATGAGGTTAAGGCCGCGGCGGCCAAGGGCGGCTTCGACATCGAAGGGCTTGAGATCCTCGATCCTCTTACTTACGATAGAATGGACGAAATGGTCAACACCATGGTGGAGCTCCGCAAGGGCAAGATGAGCGCCGAGGACTGCCGCGCCGCTCTCTCCAAGGGCAACTACTTCGGCACCATGCTGGTGAAGATGGGCGTGGCCGACGCTCTGCTGGGCGGCGCCACCTACTCCACCGCCGACACCGTCCGTCCCGCTCTGCAGCTGGTCAAGACCAAGAAGGGCGCAAACCTGGTAAGCTCCTGCTTCATTATGGTCCGCGGCGAAGAGATGCTGGCCATGGGCGACTGCGCCATCAACATCTCCTACGAGGACAAGCTGGACAAGGAGGGCAACGTTACCCTGACCGCAGCCCAGCAGCTGGCCGAGGTGGCCGTAGAGACCGCCAAGACCGCAAAGGTCTTCGGCATCGACCCCAAGGTCGCCATGCTGTCCTACTCCACCAAGGGCTCCGGCAAGGGACCCAACGTGGATCTGGTGCGCAACGCCACTGCCATCGCCAAGGAGATGGCTCCCGACGTGGCAATCGACGGCGAGATGCAGTTTGACGCGGCTGTCTCCCCTGTTGTGGGCCAGCTCAAGTTCCCCGGCAGCCCTGTCGCCGGCTATGCCAACACCTTCATCTTCCCCGAGATCCAGTCCGGCAACATCGGCTATAAGATCGCCCAGCGTCTGGGCGGCTTCGCGGCCTACGGCCCCATCCTGCAGGGTCTGAACGCCCCCATCAACGACCTGTCCCGCGGCTGCGACGCGGAGGAGGTCTACCAGATGTCCATCATCACTGCCGCGCTTGCATAAAAGCATTCTGTCATCCTGAACGAAGTGAAGGATCCCGTAAACAGGACGTAAAGCCTCTGAATACGGGATCCTTTTTCGCAATGCTCCTCAGGACGATGGAAAATTATTGGAGGTCACCATGGAACGGGAAGAATATATGTCTCTTGCTCTCGCTCTGGCAAGGGAGGCGGCTCAGGCCGGCGAGGTGCCGGTGGGCTGCCTGATCACAGACGGTGAAGGCCGTATCATCGGCCGGGGCCGGAACCGCCGGGAGGAGAGCGGCGACGCTACCGCCCACGCGGAGGTGGAGGCTATCCGGCAGGCCTGCGCCGCTCTGGGAAACTGGCGGCTGGAAAACTGCGTCCTCTATGTGACGCTGGAGCCCTGCCCCATGTGTACCGGGGCCATCATCAATTCCCGTATCCCCACGGTGGTCTTTGGGGCGCGGGAGGCTCTTTCCGGTTCCTGCGGCAGTGTGATCGACCTGTTTTCCGAAAATTACGGCCATCATCCCGCCGTTTTCGGCGGCGTCCTGGCGGAGGAATGTGCCGCGCTGCTGCGGGATTTTTTCCGGGGGAAACGATGAAAGAAAATGCCAAAAGGAAAAGCACTCGCCTGAAAAACTACAATTACAGCCAAAACGGGGCATATTTCCTCACCATATGTACAAAAGACCGCAAAATGCTGCTCGGCAGCGTAGGGGCCGGCGTCCCCGACGGCCCACAGGTCCACCTTTCGGAATATGGAGCAGAAGTTGAAAAAGTCATTTGTTCTATCAACGACACATATGAACATATCTCCATTGAAAAATACGTTGTGATGCCGAATCATGTCCATATGATTGTACTGATCGATCGTGGCGCAAACGGGCCGTCGAGGACGCCGGCCCCTACAAACGCTGATATCCCTGCGCTGGTATCTGTTTTCAAACGCTTTGTTAATCGGAGAACGGGGCAGAATATTTGGCAGCGGTCCTATTATGAACATGTTATTCGCGGCGGGCAGGACTACCTGGAAATATGGAAGTATATCGACGAAAATCCCCTGCGCTGGAACGAAGACGAATATGCAAAAACAGACGGCTGACAGCCGTCTGTTTTTCAGCTTGTCAAAAAAGTCCTTTCAGGGCTTTTTTGCGCTTCAACCGCCGAGCGTTTTGAAAAATTCAAAACGCTGCTTCGCCCAAAAAGCCTGAAAAATCAGGCTTTTTTGCGGCGGGTTATTGTAACGCGAGGCGGGTCTTAACCCCCTCGCGCTCCCCCGCGGCTCTGTTGTCGACGATAAAGCATCGTTTTTTGGCGGACTCAAAAACAGACGGCTGACAGCCGTCTGTTTTTCATATGCTGCGGGAAATATTATGCCTTTACGCTGCCGTCGGGGTTGAAGAGGGGCAGGGGAGCGAGGACGATGATGTCGTCTCTGCTCTGGGCGTCGCCCTCGGCCAGAACGGCCATTTTGCCGGCAATGACGCCGCCGGCCCGGGTCACCAGCTCCTCCATGGCGTGGAGAGACTCGCCGGTTGAGATCACGTCGTCAACAATCAGCATCCGCTTTCCCTTGATCAGCTCGGCGTCAGCCGTGTCGATGACCAGCTTCTGCATGCTCATGGTGGTGATGGACTTCACATTCACCTCGAACACGCCGGACATATAGGCCTTTGCGCCCTTGCGGGCCAGGAAGTATTTCTCCGCCCCGCTCTGGCGGGCCATTTCGTACAGCAGGGGTATTGCCTTTGCTTCCGGCGCGATGATGTAATCGTACTCGGGTGCGCGCTTGAGAAGCTCGGCAGCGCAGTGGACTGTCAGCTCAACATCGCCGAACATGACGAAGGCGCCGATGTACAGGTCGTCGGTGACCTTGCACAGGGGCAGTTCCCGTTTTAAGCCGGCAATGTCCATCTCGTAAGTCATTTTGTTTTTCCTCCTGAGAGTATAATAATTTATCCAAACATTGTTATTTTACCGTATGTACGGAAAAAATCAAGTATTTCCGCGAAAAAAGCGGGGCAAAAACAAAGAACCGCACAGTTTCGGCTGTGCGGCCCTTCGTTTTGGGAGAAAAGAGAGGATTTATAGGAGTAGAAAAGTAGCAAATGAATGTCCCGTTCAGGGATTGGCAGAGTCGGGCACAGCCTCGTCAAAGGTGACGGTGATGGTTCTGCTCTCGCCTGCCCTGTACAGCTCCACTTCGGCGGTGTCGCCGGCGGAGTACTGCTTGATGGCCTGCTTCAGGTCGCTGTAGCCCGTGATCTCCACATCACCCAGCTTGGTGATGATGTCGCCGGACTGAATGCCCGCGTTGTCGGCACAGCTGCCGGGCTCAACAGACTTGATAAAGGCGCCGATGGGCATGTTGTAATACTGGCTGTACATGGAATTGTAGCGCTCGTCTATGGAAACGCCCATGTAAGCCTTGCCGGTGACATAGCCCTTGTTGATCAGGTCTTCGGCAATTTTGACCGCGTCGTTGATGGGGATGGCAAAGCCAAGTCCTTCCACGCCGGTTTCGCTGTACTTTGCGGTGACGATGCCGACTACCTCGCCGTTGGCGTTATATACGGGGCCGCCGGAGTTTCCGGAGTTCACGGCCGCGTCGATCTGGAACATGTTGATGGCCTCGGCGCTTTCATCGGTAGTGATGAGGCGGTCAAGGGCGCTGACACGACCGGTAGTCATGGAAAATTCCAGCTCGCCCAGGGGATTGCCCACCGCGTATACATCGTCGCCCACGGAGAGCTTGTCGCTGTCACCGAAAGTGACCGGGTCAAGGCCGCTGGCGTCGATCTTCAGCACGGCAATGTCGTTGCAGTCCTCAACGCCTACGATAGACGCTTCATACCGGGTGCCGTCGTGGAGCATGACCGTAACGGCATAATTGCCTTTGTAGGCATACTCGATCACATGGTAGTTTGTGAGAATATATCCGTCCGCAGAGACGATAAAGCCGGATCCGCTGACGGCGGAGGAGCTGGTCTGGCCGAAGAAGTTGGTGTAGGTCACCTCGGTGGTGATGCCGACTACCTCACTGCAGGCCTGATCGTATATGGCGGCAATGGGTTTAGCCGTTGTAGTGGTGCTGACGGGAGCGGGCGTTGTGGACGTCTGGCCGACGGACAGGCTCTCTTTCGTCTGCTCTTCCAGCTTTTCCTCCATAGCGGCGATCCTGCCGTTTATGCTGCCGGCCATGACGCCTGCGCCGCACAGACCGCCCAGGAGGGCGCATACCAGGCACATGCACAGGGCCCTTGCCCATTTGCCGTGAGGCTTTTTCTCTTTGGGCGCTTTGGCAGGTTTCTCGGGTGGAGTGTAGTACCGGGGCGGTACGGTGTTCTCATTTTCGGGAACATAGTGCGCATCGGAGTAAATTTTCTGCGTGTAACCGTTTTTGTAGTGGTATTCGCCGTTTACTCTGTCCGTGTCGCCTGAGTAACCGCCGGAGCTCTGCTGTTCAGGGTTGATGTTTTCTTTTCTTTGCTCGTTATCGGCGGGTTCAAACATAAGGAAGACCTCTTTTTGCGCTGATTTATTTTACGAGTATAAAATAACAGGCATTTATGACCTTGTAATGAACAAACTCGCAAAAAATTTTAAACAAAGCGCATATTTTTTATAAACACAGGCCAGAAAACGCCTTTCCAAAGAGAAAAAAGAAGGGGCCGGCCCTTCTTTTTTCCTTATCCTTTTAGTAAATGAATTCGGCAGCGGGCTCGCCGCTCTCTTCCTCATAGAGCTCCCGCTGGGTCATCACCGTGAAGTCCGTGTTCTCCCGGATCCAGTTCATGGCGTTTTCCTCGTCCAGGCACAGCGTCTCATAAATATAGCTCCACTTCTGGTCCTCGCCTGTGCCGGTGACAAATTCCAGGTTGATATCAATAGTGGACACCGTATCCAGATACGCGTCGCTCTCTCCGACCCACAGCCTGCCGGCCGTCCCCGCTTCCAGGTCTTTGCGTATACACTGGTAGAGGGCAAAAACCTGCTCATCCGTCAGACTGAGGCTCTCGCCCTGATAATTTCCCTCCTCGTCACGCCAGCTCATATAGATGTCGCCGTAGCTGATATTCGTAATGGTCACCGGGAAGGAGGGCACGATGCGGCGTATCCGGGCCTCCTCCACATTCTCCAGCGCCTCATACCGGCGGATATCCGAATCCGGGTCGTTCAGTGCTTCCCGGTCACAGCGGATGGGATAGCGCCGGATCAGGGTACCCCCATCTTTCAGCATATATCGGATGGTCACGATATATCGCTCGTCCGCGCTCTCGTTTTCCGATTTGTTGTCCACAAGGCTTTGGTGCAGCTGCGTCAGTGCCTGAATATTCTCCGGCTCTGTCAGCTCTGTGTTGTTTCCCAAAAACCATGCTGATTCCACCTGATCCGCCTCCGGGATCCGCCGCTCATAGCCGAAAAGATCAAACTCCCAGGCCATGGTCAGCACAGCCAGGATGAGGCAGCTGACCAGACAGCCCTTCCACTTGCCGGGAAAGACCTTCAGGGTTTTCCGCATCAGCATCTCCGCCGCGTAATAGCCGATCAGCGCCCCCACCAGCAGCAGCGCCAGCACCAGCAGGGCGGCCGCAATGCCGCTTACATTGCCGGGAACCAGCCAGTCATAGACCACAAAGGCCAGCACCACCGCAGTGCCGAAGGTCATGCAATATTTGAACACCGGCTTCAAGACCGGTACCGCCACCACGTCCGTGGCCCGCTCCATCTGCCGTCTGCGATAGATCAGCAGGGCCAGCGCCGCGCATACAAGGCCGGCGGCGCAGTAGATTCCCAGCACACCCAGGCCGTTCACCTGGTATGCATTGGTCACAGCCTGCACCATGCCGTCTGCGTCTATATAATTTACCGGCATGACCGCCAGGGAATTGAGCAGCTCCATAATGGGAGAGAGGACAAGCAGCGTACAGCTGGAGGCGTTCATGCCGTAGACAAAGGCGCCGAGCAGGTACCTGACCGCCCGCTCCGCCACATAGACCGTCAGGTTCAGCACCAGATACAGCACCGGCAGCACCACCAGATTGCCGGTGAGCACGGCGCAAAATACGGCAAAGCCGTAAAAGCTGATGTTGCCCATAACCGCCATGGCAAGCCACAGCAGCAGGGTTTTGAAATAAACCAGTCTGCCGCCGTAAAACAGGGCGGTGATGAGCATCACCAGCACATCGGCGGCCAGCAGCGGCATAAGGCCGGTGAGAAAGGCGGTAAGGAACATGGTCTCCCGGCGGATCGGCAGCATATTCATCATGCCGCAGCTTTTGGTGGAATAGAGGTAGTTGAACATGGCCATGGCCGAGAGCACCCCTACCACCATAGAGATATACACCACGTCCACTCCCGTGTTCAGGAGGGTGTAGTTCAGCATTTCTCCCGGCGCCAGCCGGTCCACCCTGCCGGACAGAACAGCCGGCGTCACCAGCAGAAGCAGCACAAAATAGCCGAGCCACAGGGGCCAGTAGCGCTTCAGCAAATTCAGGGCCACGCCCTTATTAAATAACGATGTCTTTGACTTCACGGTCTGCACCTCCCAGCTCGTAAATGAAGATCTCCTCCAGATTCAGCGGAACCACGTCCAGAAACAGAGGGCCCGCGGCGGAAATTTTTGCCGTCAGCTCCTCCGCGCTGCCCCGCAGGATCAGCTGCTGCAAACGCCCGGTGGAGGAGCTGTGCAAAATCTCCAGCCCCTCGGGCAGCTTGCCGCCATCGGCAAAGGCCAGCTGGATCTTTACAATGTTGTCCTGCAGCTCGGAAAGACTCCGCTCCACCAGCATTCTGCCGTGGTTCATGATGCCCACATGGTCGCACACGTCCTCCAGCTCCCGCAGGTTGTGGGAGGAGACCAGTACGGTGGTACCGTTTTCCGCCACGTCAGAGAGCAGCGCGCTCCAGACCTGCCGGCGCATCACCGGATCCAGGCCGTCCACCGGTTCATCCAGGATCACTACCTCCGGGCACTGGGCCATGGCCAGCCAGAAGGCCGCCTGCTTCTGCATGCCCTTGCTCAGCTTGCGCATGGGCTGCTTTCTGTCCAGGTTGAACAGCGCCGAAAGCGTTTCAAAGCGCTCCGGGCTGAAGCGGGGGTACACGCTGCGGTAAAACTTCATCATGTCGTTGATGGTGGCCTGGGTATAATAGAAAATATCGTCGGGTATGTAGGCGATTCTCCCCTTGATCTCCGGGTTTTCATATACGGGCTGCCCGTCGATCCGCACCTGGCCGGAATCCTGCCGGTAGATCCCCGCCAGATGGCGGATGACCGTGGACTTGCCCGCGCCGTTGGGCCCCACCAGGCCGTATACCGCGCCCCTGGGCACATGGATGTCCAGCCCGTCCAGAGCCCGGAAGCCCTCAAAGCTCTTTATCAGCTTATTTACCTGGATCATTGCTCATTTCCTCCTCTCAGGAGCGCCATAAGCTCCTCCTCTGTGACGCCCATGAGCCGCAGCTCCTTTACAAGGGCCTTGTATTTTTCCAGCAGCTCCGCCTTTCGCTGCTCCACCGCCGCATCCGTCTTGCTGACGAAGCTGCCTCTGCCGGGGACGGAGCAGATATAGCCCTCCGTCTCCAGCTCCCGGTAGGCCCGCTGTATGGTGTTGGGGTTTATGGTGAGCTGGGCGGCAAGCTCCCGCACCGAGGGCATTTTTTCGCCCGCCGGCAAAATGCCGGACAGGATCAGCTGGCGGAAGCTGTCCCTCACCTGCTCGTAGATAGGCCGTGGGTCCCGGAAATTGATATTGATCACCTTAACACCTCCGTGTTAACTGTGTTAATTATATTAGTACAGTTAGTATACACAGTGGTCTGCCCTTTGTCAAGCATATATTCCCTTTCAGTTTTTTAAGTTTTTCTCCGGAAATTTAATGCGCTACATTGACAAAGTGAACGGAACAAAGTATAATCACCCGGTAAAGATGGAAAAACAGAGGGGACGAAACATGCTTTCAGACAATATCGGCCGCAGCGGCAGCCGCCTGACCTTTGCCGGCCACGATGTGACGCACCTTGCGGAACAATACGGCACACCGCTTTACCTGATGGACGAGGAGCGCATCCGGCGCAACTGCCGCATGTATCTTCAGGCTTTTCGCAGCAGCTTCGGCGGCAATTCCCTGCCCCTTTATGCCAGCAAGGCGGCGTCCTTCAAACAGATATACCGCATTATGGCCCAGGAGGGCATGGGCGTGGATACGGTCTCCTCCGGGGAAATCTTTACCGCCCTCAGCGCCGGCTTTCCGCCGGAGCGGATATTCTTCCACGGCAACAGCAAGACCGACGCAGACATCCGTTACGGTGTGGCGTCCGGCATCGGCTGTTTTGTGGTGGACAATACCGAGGAGCTGCTGGCCCTGAACAGAGAGGCCGGGTGCCAGGGCAAGAAGCAGAAGGTACTGCTGCGCATCACGCCGGGTATCGATCCCCATACCTACGACGCGGTGAATACCGGCATGGTGGACTCCAAGTTTGGCGTTCCGGTGGAGACAGGGCAGGCCATAGAATTTGTGGCTCTGGCCCTGACGATGGAAAATCTTCAGCTTTGCGGACTGCACTGTCATGTAGGCTCCCAGGTCTTTGACGAGGACGTGTTCGAACGCACGGTGGACCTCATGGTCCGCTTCATGGCGCAGGTCCGGGACGAGCTGGGCTTTACGCTTGAGGAGCTGAATCTGGGCGGCGGCTACGGCACCCGCTATCAGGACAGCGAGCCCCAGGTGGATATTCCCGCCCGCATTGCGGAGGTGGCAAAGCGGCTGCGGGAGCAGTGCGCAAAATATGCCTTCCCCCTGCCCCGAATTCTGATGGAGCCGGGGCGGAGTATCGTGGCAGACGCTGGCATGACCCTGTACACCGTCAGCTCCGTCAAGCGCATTCCCGGCTACAAGAGCTATGTGGCCGTGGACGGCGGTATGACCGACAACCCCCGCTACGCCCTGTACGGCTCCCGGTACACCGTGTACCACGCGGAAAAGAGCGGCGGTAAGGAGGCCGTCTTTGATCTGGTGGGCCGCTGCTGCGAAAGCGGCGATATCATTCAGCCCAAGGTCTCTCTGCCGGAGGATACCTGCCGGGGCGATATCATCGCCGTGTGCACCACCGGGGCCTATAACTACTCCATGGCCTCCAACTACAACCGTCTCCCCCGCCCGCCCATCGTCATGCTGAGAGAGGACGGCGCATATCTGGCCGTCAAGCGGGAGAGTCTGGAAGATCTCTGCGCGCTGGATATTTAACAGTCATTCTGAGGAGTGAAACGACGAAGAATCCCGGAAACAGAAGCTGATACTTCTGAATACGGGATTCTTCGCTTCGCTCAGAATGACTTTTTTCTTTACATCACCTTAAGCCCGGTCAGATAGCGGCGCATCATGTCGTAGACATGGTTTCCGGCCATGCGGCGGATGAAGCTGCGGGTGCGGAAGGTGCCCAGATGCAGCTCCTTGACCCAGGTCTGTTCCGGCGCGGCCATGGAGACAAACACGGTGCCCACCTCGTGCACGCCGTCCCCATCGGGGCCGGCAAGGCCGGTGACGCCCACGCCGATATCGCTGCCCAGCAGGGAGCGCACACGCTCCGCCATCTCCTTTGCCACCTCGAAGCTGACGGCGCCCTTTTCTTCGATCAGGGCCGGGTCAATGCCCAGAAGCTTTGCTTTTGCCTCATTGGTGTAGGTCACCACACCGCCCAGGAAGCATTCACTGGCTCCGGGGATATCGGTAAAGCGGCGGGCAATGTCGCCGCCGGTACAGCTCTCCGCGGCGGAAAAGCGCAGCCGCTTTTCCCGCTGGAGCTGGATCACGGCCTCCTCGATGCACTCCACGTCCATGCCGTATACGACCTCGCCCAGTTTTTCCTTCACATGGGCAATAATGGGCTTCAGCATCTCCTCCGCCTCAGCCTCGCTGCGGGCTTTGGCCGTCACCTGCAGCAGGCAGTCGCACTCCTTGGCATAGGGAGCCATGGAGGGATTTGTCATGGCGTTCATCTCATCCCGGAACAGCTGATCCACGGCGCTTTCCCCCATGCCGAAGATGCGCAGGGAGTGGGAGACAATTTGCTCGTCCGATAGTTTTTTCAGATAGGGTATGGCACAGGTGCGGAACATGGCGTTGCACTCCTTGGGCGGGCCGGGGATCATGATGACGATCTTCCCGTCCTTTTCAAAGGCGCAGCCCGGGGCGGTGCCCCAGTCGTTGTGAAAAACCATGCAGCCCTCCGGCAGCATGGCCTGCTGAAAGTTGTTGGGCGTGAGCAGTTTGCCGATGTTGATATATTCGTACAGGCCCTTTTGCTCATTCTCGTCCCGAACCAGCCTGAGACCGAAGGCTTTCGCCAGGATCTGCTTTGTCAGGTCATCACAGGTGGGGCCCAGGCCGCCGGTGGTGATGATGATATCCGCCCGCTCCTTTGCCACCTTTACACATTCCTCCAGCCGCTGGGGATTGTCCCCCACCACGGTGTGATAGCGCACATTGATGCCGATCTGAGACAGCATTTCAGAGATGTCTCTGGCGTCGGTATTGGTCACATGGCCCAGCAGCAGCTCCGTGCCCACGGAAAGAATTTCGGTGTTATAGGTCTTACTCATTTTCAAGCCGTATCCTTTCTATGCCCTTTACCGCCTCGTCCACCAGCGCCTCAACATCCAGTGTGCTCTCCGCCGCTTCCACGTCCTTCAGCTTGGGGTGGGTGCGGGGGTGCCTGGGGGTAAACACGGTGCAGCAGTCCTCATAGGGCAGAATGGAGGTCTCAAAGGTGCCGATCTTCCGGGCCAGGGTCACGATCTCCTCCTTGTCCATGCCGATCAGCGGCTGGAGCACAGGCAGGTCAACGACTGCCTGGGTGGAGGCCATGGCCTCCATGGTCTGGCTTGCCACCTGGCCCAGATTTTCGCCGGTGACGATGGCCTTTGCGCCGTTGGCATCCGCAATGCGTTTGGCAATGCGCATCATGAAGCGGCGCATGATCAGCGTAAAATACTCCTCCGGGCATTTATCCCGGATCTCCTCCTGGATATGGGTAAAGGGCACCACTTCCAGGGTCATTCTGCCGCAGTATTCGGTGAGCTGGCGTCCCAGTTCCACCACCTTGTCCTTGGCCTGCTGGGAGGTATAGGGGAAGGAGAAGAAATGCACCGGGATCAGGCGCACGCCCCGCTTTGCGATCATATAGGTGGAAACCGGGCTGTCGATGCCGCCGGAGAGCAGCGTTACCGCGATCCCGTTTGAGCCCACAGGCATACCGCCCGCGCCGGGCACGGGGGTGGCGTGGACATAGGCGGCCAGGTCCCGGACCTCCAGATGGACGGTGAGCTCCGGCTCGTGGACGTCCACCTGCACATTGGGATAGGCCTCCGCCAGCAGGCCGCCCACATACTGGCTCAGCTGGATGCTGGTCATAGGGAAACTCTTGTCGCTGCGCTTGGACTCCACCTTGAAGCTCCTGACCCGCTCCATATCTTCACGAAGATACGCAATCGCCAGCTTTGCTATGGCGTCCTTGTCCTTTTCACAGGCGGCGGCCCGGCTGAGTTTAATGACGCCGAAGACTTTTTTCAAGGCCGCAAAGGCGGCGTCCATGTCGGCTCCGTCCTCCTGGGCCTCCACATACACCGTGGACTGCAGGCAGTAGACCCGGAACTTTCCGATAGGCTCCAATCTGCGGCGCACATTGCTCATCAGCTTCTGCTCAAAAGATTTCCGGTTGAGACCCTTGAGCACGATCTCCCCCAGCTTGAGTAATATAATGTCGTTCATGTATTGTTCTCCCTGAAATCATAGGTTCTGTACTGTATGGCCTCGGCGATGTGGGAAACGCCGATATCCCTTTCTCCTTCCAGGTCCGCGATGGTGCGGGCAACCCGCAGGATACGGTCATAGCTTCTGGCCGAGAGGCCCATGGCGTCAAAGGCATCGTGCATCAGCTCCTCGCACTCCGGCGACAGGGCGCAGAAGTCCCGCAGCTCCCGGCTGCCGATATGGGCGTTGCACATGCTGCCATCGTCCTGATAGCGCTGGCGCTGTATGCTCCGGGCAGCGTCCACCCGCTTTTTGATCTCCCCGGAGCTCTCCGCCGGGGCGCGGCGCTTCAGCTCCTCAAAATCCAGAGCAGGGACCTCCACAATAATGTCTATCCGGTCCAGCAGCGGGCCGGAGATCCGGCTGTGGTAGCGGCGGATATCCCGCTCAGAGCAGCGGCATCGTCCGGAGGGGTGGCCGTACCACCCGCACTTGCAGGGGTTCATGGCGCAGACCAGCATGAAGCGGCTGGGAAAGGTCACCGTTCCTGAAACGCGGGACACGGTCACCTCCCCGTCCTCCAGCGGCTGGCGCAGGACCTCCAGGGCATCGCCGCGAAATTCGGGCAGCTCGTCCAGAAACAGCACGCCGTTATGGGCAAGGCTGATCTCTCCCGGCCGGGGCGTGCTTCCGCCGCCGGAAAGGCCGATGGCGGACACCGTGTGGTGAGGCGCCCGGAAGGGCCGCAGGGACACGATGGGATGCTCACGGCTGGTGAGTCCCGCCACCGAATGGATCTCCGTGGACTGGATCATCTCCTCCCGGCTCATGTCCGGCAGAATCGTGGGAAGCCGCTTTGCCATCATAGACTTGCCCGCCCCCGGCGGGCCGACGATCAGAATGTTATGTCCGCCTGCGGCGGCGATCTCAAAGGCGCGCTTTACGTTTTCCTGTCCTTTAACGTCGGAAAAATCCGGCATACCGGGGCAAAAGCGTTCCGGCTCCGGCTGCTTTGCCGGCGGGATGCTGATTTCCCCCCGCAGGTGCCGGATCAGCTGCTCCACATTTTCCACCGGAAAAACCGATATCTCCTGGGCGAAGGCGGCCTCATCCGCGTTGTCCGCCGGGACAAAGAGCCGTTTTACCCCACGGCGCATGGCGGCAATGGCCATGGGCAGCGCACCGGCCACCGGGCGCAGCTCCCCGGTGAGGGACAGCTCCCCGATAAAGGCGCAGTCCTCCCCCGGTTTTTCAATATCACCGGCAGCGGACAATATCCCGATCAGGATGGGCAGATCGTAGACCGTGCCCGCCTTTTTCTTGTCCGCCGGGGCCAGGTTCACCGTCATGCGGCTGACGGGAAAGCGGTATCCGTTGTTCTTGATGGCGGCCCGGACACGCTCCCGCGCCTCCTTTACCGCCGCGTCGGGCAGACCCACGATCTCAAAGCCGGGCAGACCGTTGGAGATATACACCTCCACGGCCACCATGTAGCCGCCCACGCCGCTGACGCCCATACTTTTTATACGGGAAAACATAGCGTCCTCCTGTCCGTCAAACAGGGGCGGCAAAGCCGCCGCCCCTGTCAATATTTTTTAATCTTCGGTCTCTCCCACCAGCGCAATATGCAGCTCGTCCAGCTGCTTTTGTTCCACGGTGGAGGGTGCGCCCATCATGATATCCTGGGCGTTCTTGTTCATGGGGAAAGCAATGACCTCGCGGATGCTCTCCTCGCCGGAGAGAAGCATGACCATCCGGTCCACGCCCGGCGCGATGCCCGCGTGAGGGGGAGCGCCGTAGCAGAAAGCGTTGTACATGGCGGGGAACTTTTTCTTCACGTCCTCCTCGCCCAGACGCACCATTTCAAAGGCCTTGATCATGATCTCCGGGTCGTGGTTACGCACTGCGCCGGAGGACAGCTCCACACCGTTGCAGACCAGGTCGTACTGGTCGGCGGTGATGGTCAGGGGATCGATCTCGCCCCGCTCGGCCTTCAGCAGCACATCCAGACCGCCGGAGGGCATGGAGAAGGGGTTGTGGCAGAATTCCAGCTCGCCGGACTCCTCGCCGATCTCGTACATGGGGAAGTCCACGATCCAGCAGAACTCGTATCTCTCCTTGTCCATATGGCCGGGGACGGCGGCCCCCAGCATCTTGCGCATGACGCCGGCGGTCTTCTGGGCCGTGCCCTTGTCGCCGGCGGCTACGCCCACCAGGCAGCCGGGCTTCAGATCCAGGGCGCTGACGATGCTGTCCTTCCGGTCGGCCAGGAACTTTGCCACGCCGCCAGCCAGCTCGCCCTTTTCGTCCACCTTGAACCAGAAGGGCTTGGTACCGGCCTGCACCTCCACGTCGGCGCAGAGCTTGTCGATATTTTTTCTGGTCATGTCGCAGTTGGTGACCACAATGGCTTTCACGGTGTTGCCGGGAGCGAAGGGGCCGAACTCAGTGCCCTGTACCAGGGCGGTGATGTCCTGCACCGTAAGATCAATGCGCAGATCCGGCTTGTCGGAGCCGTATTTCTCCATGGCCTCCAGATAGGGGATGCGCTTGAAGGGGGCGGAGGAGGCGATATCATAGGTGCCGTATTTGGCAAAGATGGGAGGCAGCACGTCCTCCAGAACGGCAAAGACGTCGTCCTGGGTGGCAAAGGCCATCTCCATATCCAGCTGATAGAACTCGCCGGGAGAACGGTCGCCTCTGGCGTCCTCGTCGCGGAAGCAGGGGGCGATCTGGAAATAGCGGTCAAAGCCGGCAGTCATCAGCAGCTGCTTGAACTGCTGGGGTGCCTGGGGCAGGGCGTAAAACTTGCCCGGGTGCTTTCTGGCAGGGACCAGATAGTCTCTCGCGCCCTCAGGGGAGGAGGCGGTCAGGATCGGGGTAGTGATCTCCAAAAAGCCGTGCTCCGTCATGGCCTGACGCAGAGCGGCGATCACGTTGCAGCGCAGGATGATGTTCTGCTTTACGGCGGGGTTTCTCAGATCCAGGTAGCGGTATTTCAGGCGCTGGGTCTCGTCCGCCTCCCGGCTGCGGTTGATCTCAAAGGGCAGCTCATTATAGCGGCACTTGCCCAGGATCTCGATCTTCTCCGGGACGACCTCGATGTCGCCGGTGGGGAGCTTGGGATTTTTGCTGGCGCGCTCGCGCACCACGCCCTCCACGGAGATGGTGGACTCCTTGTTGATGGACTTGACAATGCCCATCATCTCGGCGTTCTCCACTACCACCTGGGTGGTGCCGTAGAAGTCGCGGACGACCACAAAGGCGAAGTTGCTGCCCACCTCGCGGACATTTTCCATCCAGCCGACGATCTTTACTTTTTCACCCACATTCTCCATGCGGAGCTCGTTGCAGGTATGGGTACGGGACTGAAACATAGTTTTCCTCTTTTCTCTATTAAAAAATATAGATCACTCTTTGATCACGGCGCTCTCGTTGCGCTTTTCCACGGCTTTGCGGATAAACTCCGCCGCCTGGGCGGGGCCGAGCTTGACCTGCTCTCCGCTCTGCATATTCTTCACGGAGAGGACGCCTTCCCTGATCTCATCCTCGCCCACCAGGGCCACGAAGGGTACACCCAGCTTGTCGGCATAGCTCATTTTGGCCTTGAATTTTTTCTTTTCCCCGTAGAGCTGTGTGCGGATGCCGCCGGCACGCAGAGCCGTAGCAGCGGAGACGGCATAGCCCAGTTCCTCCGTCATGGGGATGACCAGTGCATCGCAGGGAGCGGAGACAAAGTCCTCCGACAGCAGACCCTGCTCGCTCAGCACATAGAACAGCCTGGTCAGGCCGATGGAGATGCCCACGCCGGGCAGCTGCTTGTCGGTATAGTATTCCGCCAGATTATCATAACGACCGCCGGAACAGACGGAGCCGATCTCCGGATGCTCGGTCATCACGGTCTCGTACACTGTGCCGGTGTAGTAATCCAGCCCGCGGGCAATGGTCAGGTCGATGGCAAAGTTCTCCTCCGGCACGCCGAATTCGCCCAGATAGCGGGTAACGGCGATCAGCTCGTCCAGCCCCTGGTCGAAGGTTTCGTCCATACCCCGGTAGTTTTCCAGCCTTGCAATGACTTCCGCGTTGCTGCCGCAAATGGCCATGAAGTCCAGCACATTTTCCGCCTTGCAGGGCAGCATCTTCACCTCGTCGATCAGAAGCTGCTTTACCTTTTCCGCGCCGATCTTATCCAGCTTGTCCACGGTGCGCATGATCTCCCCGGCCTTCTCGCTCATGCCGTTCATGGCATAAAAGCCGTTGAGGATCTTGCGGTTATTGACCCGGATCTTGAACTTGGTGATGCCCAGCTTGGTGAAGGTATTATAGATTACGGAGGGGATCTCCGCCTCGTTGATAATATCCAGCTTTCCGTCGCCGATGATGTCGATATCCGCCTGGTAAAATTCCCGGAAACGGCCGCGCTGGGCCCGCTCGCCCCGGTAGACCTTGCCGATCTGATAGCGGCGGAAGGGGAAGCTCAGCTCGCTGTAATGGGCAGCCACATATTTTGCCAGAGGCACAGTCAGATCGAAGCGAAGGGCCAGGTCGCTGTCGCCCTTGGTGAAGCGGTAGATCTGTTTTTCCGTCTCCCCGCCGCCCTTGGCCAACAGCACCTCCGCCAATTCGATGACCGGCGTATCCAGCGGCGTGAAGCCGTAGACCGAATAGCTGCGGCGCAGGACCTCCATCATGCGCTCCATTTTCATCTGCTGACGGGGCAGAAGCTCCATAAAGCCCGACAGCGTGCGTGGTGACACCTTTGCCATATATAAATCCCTTTCCTTACATCATGATAATTGGCGCGGCATAAAAATGCCGCGCCGCTCTTAAATCCGGCATTTTATCTCTTCTGGGGATTGACGATGTTGCGCCAGTCAAGATCGCCCCGGCGCAGGCCCTGCACCAGTACTTCCGCAGTGGCCGCGTTGGTGGCGAAGGGGATCTGATACTGGTCGCACAGGCGCTCGATCTTGTTGATATCATCAAAGCCCTTGGGGTTTGCCGGGTCGCAGAAGAACAGAACCAGATCGATTTCGTTAAAGGAGATGCGGGCGCCGATCTGCTGGGCGCCGCCCTGGTCCGCATGGAGATAGAGGGTGATGGGCAAGCCCGTTGCCTCAGACACGAGCTTTCCGGTAACATGGGTGGCGCAGAGGGAATGCTCTGCCAGTATTCCGCAATATGCGATGCAGAACTGCACCATAAGCTCTTTTTTTCTGTCGTGTGCCATCAATGCGATATTCATACTCTTCTCCGTTTCTTATATTGTGAAATAATTATAAACACTGAAGACCCAAACTGCAACAAAAAATTTGGTTCCTGATGAGTTTTTTGCTTTTTTCAGCGCAAAAACCCGCGGACTGTTGCATGCTTTGTTTCTTTCCCTACTTCAAAAGGGACATTTCGGACTCAGAGGAGTCGCTGTAGCTCTTGATGTTGTAGTACACGTCCAGAATCTGTCTTGCCATGAAAGCACAGTTGGCGCCGGCCTTACCGCGCTCTACCACGATGGCCACAGCCACCTCGGGGTCGTCATAGGGCCCGTAGCAGATAAAGATGGCGTCGTTGACGATGTTCTCGCCCTTCTGGGCAGTACCGGTCTTGGCCGCGGTGCGCTGGGAGCTGACCTGATCCACAAAGTACTTGGCAACGCTCGGGTTGTTGCCCAGGTCGTTTGCCACTTCATACATGCCCTCGTGTACCGCGTCCCAGTTGTACTGGGCGGTCTCCACCGTGCTGAGCACCTCAGCCTCACGCTGATAGATCTCTTCGCTGTAATCAAAATTGCGGACAGATTTCAGAATGGAGGCCGTATGTCTTGTGCCGCTGTTGGCCACAGCCGCGCAGTATTCTGCCAGCTGCAGGGGAGAGAAAATGCTGTCTGACTGACCGATGGCCGCCTGCAGCGTATCACCGATACGCCACGGTGTTCCCGCGTAGTCCATGTGGTTTTCCTGGTTGGACATGTTGCCCACCGTCTCCACAAGCTCAATACCGGTCGGCATTCCCAGGCCGAAGTTGTGGGCAAATTCGCCCAGCGCGTCAACGCCCAGATCGTTGGCAACGGTATAGAAGAAGTAGTTGCAGGAGTGGAGCAGCGCGCCGGTGACGTTCAGCTCCGGGTGGGTATAGTGCTCCCCGTTGCCCATGGAGTTCCAGATCCAGCACTCAGGGGCGTAGCCTTCCGAGGCATATCTGGTGTAAACGCCCTCGCAGTCCACTTTGGTTTCAGTATTGATAATGCCCTCTGTCAGCGCGGCGATGGCCGTGCAGGGCTTGAAGGCCGAGCCGGGAGCATAGGCGCCCATCAGCGCGCGGTTGAACAGCGGCGCGTTTTCCGTCTCCAGAAGCTCGGAATATTTTTCAATAATGGTGGTAACATCGTAGGTGGGCCAGCTGGCAAGGGCCAGCGGCTCGCCGGTCTTTACGTCCACCACCACGGCGGCTCCGCCGGTGATCTCCCAGTAGCCGTCCTCAAAGGTCCACAGGCCCTTGGCTTCCTGCTCGCCCTTTTCCGTGGTCCGTTCCTGCATCAGTATGCGGATGCCGTTATCCAGAATACGTTCCACCTGCTCCTGCAGGACGATATCGATGGTGAGGTAAACATGGTTGCCGGGCACCGGCTCCTTGGTATACACCGTGCTGAGTATGGTGCCGGAGGCGTTTCGCGTCTCTTCCACGGTGCCGTCTTCGCCGTGGAGATATTCCTCAAACGCGTACTCCACGCCGTCCTTGCCCACCACGGCGTCGTTGGCGTAGTCCCGCAGAGAGTATTTTTCGTACTCCTCCTGGGTCATCAGACCCACATAGCCCAGCAGATGGGCGGCATATTCGGTGCCGTATTCACGGGTATAGGCTCTTGTAATCTCAATGCCGGCCAGCTTGTTTTCCATGATGGAGGTGATCAGCGCCATGCTGGCATCCTGGACGAACACATAGTCTGCCGTGTTGATGGAATAGCGGACGTTGATGGAATAGCGCAGCCCCGCGATCTTACGCATCTCCTCAGCGGAGTAGCTGTTATCGATCTCATAGCGGGTGCGCATATAGCTCAAAAGCTCAACGGCGCTGGGATATTCGGATATCCCCGCGTTCTTGAACTGTTTTGCTCTGGTCTCGTCCTTGAAGTAGGCCTCCAGCATGGTGCGCTGGATATCCGTCATGTTCTCGTCGTATTCAAAGGGCGGCTCCGTGGTAATGGGCAGATCATCGGTATAGGTATCGCCGAACTCCTCTACCATCTCGATCAGTTCCAGGATCGTCCCGTTGGGATCGTCGGAGGCAAAAAGCTTGGATGTATCGATCGTAAGGTTATAGCATTCCTTATTGCTGACCAGTACACGCCCGTAGCGGTCAAGGATATTGCCTCTGGACGCAGTGACTCTGCTCTCCTCCGTTGTTGTCGCACTGCTTCGGTTATAATACTCCTCGCCCTCGATGATCTGGAGCTTGTAGAGAAACACCAGATAGACGGAAAGCAGGATCATCAGCAGAATAACGATAATGGCAACTCTGCCGGGTTTGACAAGTTTGTTCATTGGGGTTCCTTTCTTGTGCTTACTCTATCCATTTTGCCGGCGGAAAGTAAGCCAGCACAGCGGGGGGCAGTGACCACAGCGTCTGCAGGATCACCGTGGACAGGAAGGCAAAGGACCAGCCCTCCAGAACCAGTACCCGCAGCATCTGGGCCACTCCCGTGACCAGCAGTGCGGCGCAGGCAGCCACCATATAGGCGAAAAAGCGCCTGTTGATAAAAAACTGGGAAACAAAGCCCACCGCAAAGGCGATTGCAGGGAACAGCAGGGTAAAGCCCACCGTGCTCTCCACATAGAACATGTCCGCAAAAATGCCCATGAGCAGCCCGAAAATGGCCCCCCATGAAGCGCCTTCGAACATACCCACCGCGACCACCGCCGCTGGCAGCATAAAGGGGCAGACGCCCAGCGGCCGGATCTGCGTCAGGGCCATATTCTGAAAAATCAGCACCAGAAACAGATACAGCGCATACAGCAGCATTCTGCGGAGATTGATTTTTGCCAATAACTCTTTCAAAATTACTCCACCACTTCAAAGCTCTTGATCACAAAGACCTGCACCAGGGAATCAAATTCGCACTGCGGTTCAACCAGACCGTATTCGATCTGGCCGCCCGCCTCGGTCTGCACGGCGGTAAGCTTGCCGATGACCAGGCCCGCCGGGAACGCGCCGCCGGAGCCGGAAGTCAAAACCTCATCGCCCACAAAGATCTGCGCGCCGTCGGCAAGGAAGGTGAGCTTGGCCAGCTTATCCTTCATCAGGGAAAACTCGCCCAGGACGATGCCGGAAGCGCCGGTGTTGCCCACATAGGCGCCAAGGCTCATATCCACGTCAATAACCGTACTGACGGTTGCCCAGGTCTCTCCCAGCTCGGTGATCTGTCCAACCACAGCGTTATACTCCGTGACCACCGGGTCGCCCAGCTCAATGCCGCTGCTGGCCCCTTTGCTGATGGTAAAGGAGTGAGACCAGTTGGAGGAGGACCAGAGCACCACCTTGCAGGACTCAAACTCATAGTCCGTGTGCTTCTCTCTCAGGTTCAGCAGCTCCCGCAGGCGCTGGTTTTCCTCAGAGGCCTCAATACCGTCGCGGGCAGACTGCTGCGCTTCGGCAAGCTGGGTGCGCAGAGACTCATTTTCCGCCATGAGGGAATCATACTCGTAAAGATAGCCGTATATGGTATCAAACCAATTGACCGCAGAGCTGACCACCTTCTGCACCGGAGAGAGCAGCACACCGGAGGCATTGTGGAACAGGCTGATCTGACCGCCCCGGGCCGCGTTGCTGAGACTGATGATCAGCACCACTGCCGCCACAATGATCCCCATTCGAATTCCGTTTTTCTTAAGATAGTCTTTCAAAGAAGTCCAACTCCCTGTTTATTGAGCATTTCTCCCAGTCTGCACAGCGGCAGACCCATAACGTTGAAAAAGTCGCCGTATATCCCGCGGACAAAGAGAGAGCCTTTGCCCTGTGCGCCGTAAGCGCCGGCTTTGTCCATAGGCTCGCCGGTATCCACATAGCGTTCAATCTCCTGCCGCGTAAGCTGGCGGAAGCTGACCCGGCTCATCTCGGACTGCACGTCCAGATGCCCGTTGTGCATCACCGTCACCCCGGTAAAGACCTGGTGGGTATCGCCGGAGAGGGACTCCAGCATTTCTATTGCCTCCTGCCGGGAGTGGGGCTTGCCATACACTCTGCCGTGGTGCCACACGATGGTATCGGCGGCGATCACCACATCGCTCCTGTCGCAGAGTTTGGATACCTCCATCGCCTTGGCGGAAGAGATGGCCATGACCATTTCCTCCGGGCCCGCGCCCTCCGGCGCGGTCTCCTCCCCCGTGGCGGGGATGACCTTCAGATCACTAACGCCCAGCATCTCCAGAAGTTCCTTTCGCCGGGGAGATGCGGATGCCAGAACAATGCTCATTTTCTTTTACCCCTTGTTTTTTCAGTCTACCCCTCTGTAGTACAGCCCGCGGGTCAGTACATTGGGTTTATAGTCGGAAAGGCCCAGATAGCCCTTGGCCACTTCCACGCACTCCCTGGCGCTTTCCGTGCTGAACATCAGCCGGAGGCCCCAAAGTCCTGCGGAGTACAGATCTTCCTTTTTGTCGGCCAGATAAAGCTTGTGGGCGTTATAGATCACGTTGCGGCAGCCGAACTCCTTCACCACCGGGAACACAGAGCCCATTCTGTCGGACATCTGGCCCGGCGTCTGGCAGTTGCAGCGGCCTGCGCTCTCTCGGATCACGCACTGGTCGGAAACCATCAGCGGCAGGCGGCCATACACAATGATCTCCGTGTCAATGGGCTTGGCCATGGCCCTGATCTGGGACAGGCGCAGCTCGAAGGAGGCCGTGGCGGACAAAAAGCCCGCCTGCTGCAAAACCTCCATGGAGTAGGAGTTAAAGGCGTTCATTCCAAAGTCTGCCCGGAGCTTCATCCCGGCCTGTCTTGCCAGCAGCGCATGGCCCAGATTGCCCACCAGTGCCTCGTTCACGCCGAAATCGAACAGCTTTTCCACGGCATCATAGACCGTTTTCACCTGGTCATCGGTGATGATGCGGGGCAGGACCGCCACGATCCTGGCGCCGTTATTGATGAAGGGCCGAATGATATTGAAGTCCTCCGCCATAAGCAGGGCGGGAACGTAGAGATAATCCGGCTTCAGCTCCGCCAGCTCCGGTGAAAGCTGCTCCGCCGTGCGGACCTGAAAAATCTTCACCGGGTCGGTGATGGCGGGGACATTTGCCGGAGGCGGCGGCAGACGGAAGGCCCGGCGCTGAGGCGGGGCAGCCCGCTTCTCCGACAGGTCGGAGATGAGCTTGCGCCTCAGCTCGTTAACCTCGGAGGCCGGCAGAAACAGACCCGGCGCAGTCTTGGCCTTATTTTCCACGCAGTAATAAGGGGTGCCGCCGGTCTTGTACATCTGTTCCACCAGGTAGGATTCCGTCAGTCCCTGGCGCTTGGCCCGCTCGGGCACAGGGCCGAAAGCCACGGATTTATTCCCGTCGTTGTCAAAGGCGATGGCCTTGATCCGCTCTCCCTTTTCGCACACGGTGTAAAAATGCACCGGGACCCGGCGGAGCTCGCCGTCGGAATAGCCCTTGCGGGCAGTGGAGAAGATCTTTTCCGCATCCTTGTCCGGTTCGCCCCGGACGCCGAACATGTCTTTTTTATCGCCGTCAAAATAGCCCTGGGTGAAGCCCTGGCGGGAGAAGGTCTTTTCCAGCATCTCCATCTCCTCGGGGCTTGGCTTGCGCTTTTCCTTGAGGGCTTTGGCATAAATATCGGTAACGATGGCCGTGTACTCGGGCCGCTTCATGCGCCCTTCGATCTTCAGGCAGGCCACACCTGCCTCCTCCAGCTCCCGGAGCCGGTCCACAAGGCAGTTGTCCTTCAGGGAAAGAGGATAGTCATCCATCCGGCCGCCCAGACTGTACTGCATACGGCAGGGCTGGGCACACATGCCCCGGTTGCCGCTGCGCCGGCCGATCAGGCTGGACATGTAGCACTGGCCGGAGTGGCAGAAGCACAGAGCCCCGTGGACGAACACCTCGGTTTCGATAGAGGCGTGCTTGGTGATAAATTTGATCTGCTCCAGGCTCAGCTCACGGGCCAGAACGGCACGGGTCAGGCCCATTTCGGCGGCAGCCTCCACACCGGCAAGGTTATGCAGACTCATCTGGGTGCTGGCATGGAGAGGAATGTCCGGCAGGGTCCGGCGTATGGCGCTGACCAGGCCCAGATCCTGCACGATCAGCCCGTCCGCCCCCATGGCAGAGGCAAGCCGCGCGTTTTCCACGGCGGCCTCCATCTCCCGGTCGTTGACCAGGGTGTTCAGGGTGACGTAGACCTTGCAGCCGCGGATGCGGCAATAGCGCATGGCTTTTTCAAATTCCTCATCGGTAAAATTTTTCGCGCCCCGGCGGGCGTTGAAATCGCCCATGCCCAGATATACGGCGTCCGCGCCGTTCTGCACGGCGGCGATCACAGCCTCAGGAGAGCCTGCGGGAGAGAGCAGCTCTATCATTCTCGTACTCCTCACATAGTTATCGCATGATATTACACTGTATTATACCACAGACAAGCCTATTGCGACAAGATAAAATTGATGCTATAATATGTATCCACTGAAAAATAAGTATGAAAAAATTTTTAACACGGTACCGGACATGACAGAAAACCAGATCAACAACTCAATACCCGCCGCTGCGGCAGACAAGCTGATCGCCGCCCACGACGGCGATGTGGCCCTGCTTTACATATACTATTCCCGCACAGGCTGTACAGACCCGGAGCAGGCGGCTCATGACCTGTGCCGCACGCTGCGGGAGATCAGCAGCGCGGAGGAGAAGCTGCGCCGCATGGGCCTGTGCCCGGGCAGCGCTCCGGCCTTTTCAGCGCCCGCTGTTTCCGCGCCGGCACCCGAAGAAAAGTGCCCGCCCGAGGACGTCATGCCGGAGTATACGGCGGAGGATATCGTCCTGCGCTCCAAAAGCGACGAGAGGTTCTCTGTTATCCTTTCGGAGGCCAAGCGGGTCTTTGCCCGCAATCTGAACAGCAGCGACATGAAAATGCTCTTCGGCATTTACGACTATCTGGCGCTCCCCGCCGAGGTCATTCTGGAGCTTTTGAACTACTGCGCGGAGACCGCCGCCGAAAAGGGCGAGGGCAAGCGCCCCTCCCCCCGCAGTGTGGAAAAGGAGGCCTACCGCTGGGCAAACCGGGAGATCCTGACCCTTGAACAGGCGGAAGAATACATCAGGGAGCAGAAATCCCTGCGGGAGTCCGTCAGCCTGATAAAAAACGCCCTGGGCATCCGCAGCAGGGAGCTGACGCCCACGGAGGCAAAATATATTGCTTCCTGGCTGGGCATGGGCTTTGGAGAGGAGTCCATCCTTATTGCCTATGACCGGACTGTCACCAGCACAGGCGCGCTGAAATGGCCTTACATGAACAAGATCATCTGCTCCTGGCACGAAAAAAAGCTCCACACGCCCCAGGAGATCGAGGCCGGGGACGGGAGAAAGCGGCCCGCCCAGGGGAAGAGCGGCGCAGTAACCGGAGTAGACATGAACGAACTGAAAAATATCGTAAACAAAATATAAGGTGGGCAGACTATGGCATACGACGGCAAGCTTCTGGCCAGAGCCAGAGCACAACTGGACATTATCCGCAGCGACAACCAGGCGGAGCATCAGCGCCGTCTCAGTCTGGTATACGCCCGTGCGCCGGAGATCCGGCGCATAGACGAGACCATGCGCCGCCAGATGACGGAACTTGTGCGGCTGACCATCTCCCGTCCCGCGGATCTGAAGGCGCGGCTGGCCGCGCTGGAAAAGGACAACCTGGATATTCAGGTGCGCCGGGCGGAGCTGCTGGTGGAAAACGGCTGGCCGGTGGAATATCTGGACGACATTTACTCCTGCCCCAAATGCCGGGACACCGGCGTATATGAGGGCGGGGTCTGTTCCTGCCTGGAAAAGCTGTATAACAAAGAGCTGACAAAAGAGCTGGGCACCCTGCTGCAGCACGGGGACGAGAGCTTCGCGCGCTTTGACCTGAATTATTACGACGCGTCCCCCGTCAACGGCGTCTCCCCCCGGGAGACCATGACCATGGTGCTGGAAGCCTGCCGCAAATTTGCGGACAATTTCCCCGCCGTATCGGCAAACCTGCTGTTTCAGGGCGGCACCGGGCTGGGCAAGACCTTTCTTTCCGCCTGTATCGCCAGAGTGGTGGCGGGCAAGGGCTTTTCCGTCTGCTACGACTCCGCCTCCGCCGCGCTGGGCGCTTTCGAGCTTCAGAAATTCTCCCGGGATCCGGAGGAAAGCGAAGCTGCCTCCGCCAGAGTGCGGCGTATGCTGGACTGTGACCTGATGATCCTGGATGATCTGGGAACCGAGATGGTCAGCTCCGTCTCTGCAAGCGCTCTGTATACTCTTTTGAATACCCGGCTGGTAAACGGGAATAAAATGATTATCAGCACCAACTGCTCCGACGAGGAGCTGCTGAAAAAGTACACCCCGCAGATCTACTCCCGCATCAAGGGGGAGTTTCTGCGCCTGCCCTTTGTGGGGCGGGATATCAGGCTGATCCGGAAAGGAGTATAAACCATGCAGCACGAGATCACCGAAGCGATTCCCCTGCTGGATGAGCAGGGCAATCTGAACCAGGCGGGCTACGCCAAAAAGCTTCTGCCTGTCTACCGGCGGGACAGCATAAAGGTCGGCAAAACCCGCATCAAGGAATGGGACTACTACCTTGTGAACAACGGCCGCTTCGCTCTGGGCCTTACCGTAGACGACAACGGCTATATGGGACTGGACTCCATCTCCCTTCTGAATTTTGAAGAGGGCTGGGAGATCACCAAAAGCCCCATGAGCTTTATGCCTCTGGGCCGGCGCAAGATGCCGGAGACCTCCGCCGTGGGCGATGTGAAGCACGCCGGAGCCCACCACAGCATCAGCTTTATCAATGACGGCAGCGGAAAGCGTGTGCTCTCCGCCAGGATGAGCGATTTCGGCCCCGAGGGGCTGCTCTGCGCCAACATTGAGCTGACGGACGAGCCGGAGGAGAGCATGGTCATCTGCACGCCCTTCGACAGGGCCGGGCATTTCTATTTCAACCAGAAAATCAACTGCATGCGCGCCAGCGGCCAGGTCTATTACGGCGGCCGCTGCTATGAGTTCGACCCGGCGGAGAGCTTCGCCGTTCTGGACTGGGGCCGGGGCGTGTGGACCTATCACAACACCTGGTACTGGGGCTCCGCCTCCTACCATGTGGACGGAGTGCCCTTCGGCTGGAACATCGGCTACGGCTTCGGCGACACCTCCGCCGCCAGCGAGAACATGCTCTTTTACGACGGCAAGGCCCACAAGCTGAGCCAGGTGAAATTCAACATTCCGGGAGACGAAAAGGACTTCCTTTCCCCCTGGACCTTCACCTCAGACGACGGGCGCTTTGAGATGGACTTCCGGCCCGTACTGGACCGGGCCTCCTGCACCGATATCAAGCTCATCAAATCCGACCAGCACCAGGTATTCGGCCGTTTCACCGGGAAAGCCGTACTGGACGACGGCCGGGTGATTGAGATAAAAGACTTTCCCGGCTTTGCCGAAAAGGTGGAGAACAAGTGGTAAAGTCCGGCATCGCTCTATAAAGGAAGGATGCTCTTTGGTGAAGCTGAACCGGACGCGGGTGACCCATGGAGTCTGACCCTCCAACAAAAACAGAGGGACGCAAAGGGAAAAAGCAGCGAGACGGTCACAAAAAAGCATCCGTCCGGCCATCATGCCGGCATTAATCTATAAAAGACGCCCAAAAGGTGCTGGAGCGCAAACTCCAACACCTTTTTGTGTTTGGGCGTATTCTCTTATTCCTTTCCGGCGTGTTTTTTTATGGCCCGGAAGGTCTCCTCGCTGATCACATGCTCGATCTTGCAGGCGTCCTCCGCCGCTACTTCGGGATCAACGCCGATATGGACAAAAAACTCCGTCAGCATCTGGTGCCGCTCGTAGGTCCGCTCCGCCACGCGGCGTCCCTCATCCGTCAGCGTCAGATAGCCGTTCGGATCCATCTCCAGATAGCCGCCGCTTTTCAGCAGGCCCACAGCGCGGCTGACGCTGGGCTTGGAATAGCCCATGTAATCCGCCACATCAATGGAGCGCACCGGCTTTCCCTTTAACGACAATATGAGTATCGTTTCCAGATACATCTCTCCCGATTCCTGCAGCTGCATCATGACCGCCTCCTTTTTTCAGCCAAGAGTACCACATTTCCGCCCTACTTTCAAGTATTGCCCTGTCCTATCGAAAGAATCTTAAACAAAAAACAAACAAAAACCTTCAAATTCCACTTGTAATAAATTTGGTTTCCCTGTATAATAACAATGCTTAAAAAATTGGAACCAAATCCAGGCAGAGAGAAACGCGGGAAGCACCGCTTTCCCTGTTTTGAAACGGCGTGCCGCACGCCGAAGAATCTGCGGCAGAAGGGAGAACAATATGGCAAGATATAGACGCCAGTTTGGCGACAGAAAAGAAGGCAGGCTCCTCCGCTCCCTTCCCGCCTTCAACCGTTTCATGCCTTTTATCATGCCTGTGCGCAACGACGCCTGCAATCAGTATGAGGAGAGCTTTGAGGTTACAAACGTTGACCGCCGCCTGCGCAGGCTGCGTGTGGACGGCTACAAAGGGATCGGTATACTCCATTTCCTGATCGCCGCCTACATCCGGGGCGTGTCCATGCTGCCCGGAATCAACCGTTTTGTGGTGGGCCGCCGCATTTACGCCAGAAACAATATTGAGGTAGTCATGACGGTAAAGCGCACCATCGCTCTCGGCGCGCCGGAGACCACCATCAAGGTCCAGTTTGAGCCTACGGATACCATTTTCGACGTTTACCGCAAGATGAACGAGAAGATCGAGGAGATCAAATCCAACGAGGGGAACAACAACACCGAGGACGTGGCGGAAGCCCTGTCCCGGCTACCCCGTTTCCTGCTCCGTTTTGCCATTCTCCTTCTCCGTATCATGGACTACTTCGGCTGGCTGCCTGAGGCCCTCACCGACGCAAGCCCCTTCCACGGCTCCATGATCATCACGGATCTGGGTTCACTTCGCATCGGGCCCATCTACCACCACATCTACAATTTCGGCACCCTGCCCGTCTTTATCGCTTTCGGCGCCAAGCGCCATGCCTATGAACTTGACCGGCATGGCAACATGGTGGATCACAAATATGTGGACTGCAAGATGGTCATGGACGAGCGCACTGTGGACGGCCACTATTACGCCCAGTTCCTCCAGGCCTACCGCTACATTTTCCAGCACCCCGAGATCCTTGAGACTCCCCCCACAAGAGTCATGGAGGATGTCCGCTGAACAGAAAAAGACTCCCGGACCTTTCTCCGGCGTTTCATGGGGTCAATTTGTGAATCTGCCCCAATAAGTGAATATTTTTTCTTTGAAAGGAGGCTGTGTTTCGGTACAGCCTCCCTTTTCTGTTCATGCGACCTCATCGGGTATCTGCTCAGCCGCAGTCCAAGCAATAGACTAATCCAGAGAAAATATTCTGCTCTGCCATATGCGCTTAAAACTCCTGCGTCAGCGGCACCCAATGCTCATCAGCCATATTATTCCGCAATGCGGTACTTCTGCTGTTTGCCGGAACCTTCTTTGATCAGGAGACCTTTCTCGACCATATCCCGCAGAATCAAGATCGCGGTCGCCTGAGATACTTTCAACTCTGCTTCCACATCTTTGCGAACGATGTATCCCAGCTTTTCGGCCAAACGGAGCAGTATTTCCTGCCGTTCTGCTTTATCAGCGACCTTCAATGGGGCTGTAGCGGTTACATCTTTTCGAGCACCTGCAAAGTTGATGTTAGGTAGTGTAATTTTGAAGGCGTTATCTGTAACCTCAAACTGCGGCTTTGCAGCGCAGTCGGCGTAGCTCTCATAAATTTTCAGAATACCAGTGCCGTAAGCTTCAATTAGTTTCAGCCGATAAAATGCATTGGCCAAATTTGGATTACGGAGCACAGATACACCGAGCATAATATCGTCAAAAGTAAGGCCGCGAACCAGACCGCCAATGGTCACAAACTCAATACGGTCATCGAAGATGCTGATCAGCGTGGAGCCGCTGAAGCTGTAATCACGATGGGTGATGGCGTTGAGCAATGCTTCGCGTAACGCCTCGCTGGGATAATCCCGCCTGTCAATGCGTTCCAGCCCTTCAAATTCCGCGCGGGTTCGGTTGAACTGATCAATGTAGGAATAGGCATCCTCCAACTGCGTGAGCAAAGAGCCGCTCAACTCCTTGCGGTCACGGAACACGCTTTTCTTGCTGCCATCAAATACAGCCAGCTTGATGGTATGAACGCATTGATCAGATAGCAGCATACCAAGGTTGGTGTAGGTACCGTCGGAGCCGATGATGTTCAGCGTGCGCTTCTGCTGATCACCAAAAGGAAGACTGCGCTTTGCAAAATAACTTTCCGTTTTTTCAAAGGTCAACTGCTGATTGATGGAACGAGCATCCTCGTAACGGTCGCCGCTCGTCTCCTTGATCATATTCAGTATGGCTGTCTCAGAAGCGGGAACGGAGGATGCACTCTGGCGAACATACACGCCCTCCGGCCGAATACCCTTTCCGGAGAGGTAATAGGGTCGGGCAGTACCTCTCTGGACAGCAATAACCACAACAGCTTTTCCTTCCATAGTTTCAACTGCGCACTCGGTAAACATGGTAATATCCGGACGAATTGAATCCCGGATCATATTGGTGACACGAAGCATGGTTTCGTCGGGTTTTTCGACACCTTGGACGCTTCCGTTATCATCAATGCCAATATATATTTTGCCGCCGTCCGTATTTGCAAAGGCAACTACCGCATATTTGATATCATCCATGTACTCACGCTTAAATTCCGTGGTCTTATTCTCAATCATAAAACAGCCCCCGTTCTAATATGCTTTCTAATAATTATTATAAAGATTATTAGAAAGAAATCAAGAGCAAAAAGAATATGTTTTTGCATCATGCTGTCGATTGCACTGCAACAGCAAAACACGGCTGCTATCGCGTTTACAATCACAAATTTATCCATGTACATGATATTGGACATAAACGAGAATAGCCACAAGCCATCGAATGATGACTTGCGGCTATTTCATTTGTTCCGTACCGGTAGTTCCCATGGGAGTTCATTTCGTTTCCCTATATGATGGAGCACTTCCGCCCGGGAGAATTTTTGGTTCGGAATGATTATTTTGTGATGTTCTCGCCGATTTTATATACGTCGCCTGCGCCGACAGTCAGGATAATGTCTCCCGGCTGGGCAATGCGGCGAAGGGCCGTCTCCAATTCGGTGAAGGTGGGGAAGAACAGCGCGCCGTCCACCTCTTCCGCCAGCGCCGAGGAGGAGATGCCAATGGTGTTCTGCTCCCGTGCGGCAAAGATCTCCGCCAGCAGCAGTACGTTTGGCCGTTTGAGCTGCTCCACAAAATCGTTGAACAGGGCGGCGGTGCGGCTGTAGGTATGGGGCTGGAATACCAGGATGCTGCGCTTGTAGTTCAGCTTTTCCACCGTGTCCAGCAGGGCCTTCAGCTCGCCGGGGTGATGGGCATAATCGTCGTACACATCGGCCCCGTTGAATTTTCCCTTGAACTCAAAGCGGCGGCCTGCGCCGTTGAAGCCCGCAAGGCCATATTTTACCGCGTTGGGCCGAACGCCCAGGCAAATGGCGGCGGCGGTGGCCGCAAGGGCATTCTTCACGTTGTGCACGCCGGGAACGTGAAGGGTCACATCGGTGAATTTCTTTCCCTTGTACATCACGTTGAAGTGGGAATTTGCCCCCAGATAGGTGATGTCTTCCGCGTATACGTCCGCATTGGGGCCCAGACCGAAGGTCATGATCTTCCTGCCGATGCCGCTGACCGCGTCCATGGTGTTCTGATCGTCCGCGTTTGCCACAATGCAGCCGTCTTCCGGGGTGCGGCAGGCGAACTCCCGGAAAGAGTGCTTCACATCCTCCAGGTCCTTGAAAAAGTCCAGATGGTCCGCCTCGATATTGAGCACCACCGCCACCGTGGGGTGGAAGGACAGGAAGGAGTTATAATATTCGCAGGCCTCCATGACAATGGTGTTGCCGTGACCTACCCGGTGTCCGGCGTTGAGCAGAGGAAGGGTGCCGCCGATCATCACGGTGGGGTCCTTGTCCGCCGCCATCAGAATATGGGTACACATGGAGGTCGTGGTGGTCTTTCCGTGGGTGCCGGAGATGCAGAGGGCGTTTGCATAGTCCTTGGAGATGGCGCCCCAGGCCTGGGTGCGCTCGAATACGGGGATCCCCTTCTCCCGGGCGGTAAGGATCTCCGGGTTATCGTCGTGGACAGCGGCGGTGCGGACCACAAATTCCACATCGTCGGTGATATTCTCCGCGTGGTGGCCGGAAATGACCCTTATTCCGTGATCGCGCAGATTGCGCACATTCGCCGTCTCGTTCATATCCGAGCCGGTGATGTTCAGGCCCATACCGCAGAGCACCTCAGCCAGAGAGGACATGGACACACCGCCTATGCCGACAAGATGGCCCCGTCTTCCGGGGGAGAGGAAGTTATCAAAATCTATCATAAAACAAGCTCCAAAATGAGTATTGATGTAGCGCGTTCAAAATGCTAAAATACCAATGGTATCGTTGGTATTATAATACCCCGGCACCGCCATTGCAACAGGTTTTTATCCCCCATAATTTCTCAGGAGTGGTTAATCATGGCAAGAATCACGCCGCCGAAATATGTCAAACACATCATGATCACGCTTCAGGCCCGGGGGCACGCGGTATGCCTTGTGGGCGGCTGTGTGCGTGACATGATCCTTGGCGTACAGCCTCAGGACTGGGATATCTGCACCAGCGCCCTGCCGGAGCAGGTCATGGAGATCTTCCCCCATTCCCGCCCTACCGGGCTGAAGCACGGCACGGTAACGGTCACAGAGAACGCAAAAAGCGTGGAGGTGACCACCTTCCGCAGTGAAAGCGAGTATACAGACCACCGCCACCCGGACTCGGTGAGCTTTGTGGGCGATCTCACCGCCGACCTGAGCCGCCGGGATTTTACCATGAACGCCATCGCAGTACACACCGACGGCCTTGTGTCCGACCCCTTCGGCGGGATGGACGATATCAAAAACAAGCTGATCCGCTGCGTGGGCGATCCGGAAAAGCGCTTTGAGGAGGATGCCCTGCGCATGTTCCGGGCCATCCGCTTTTCTGCCCGGCTGGGTTTTGCCATTGACCCGGATACCCGGGCCGCCATCGAAAAAAAAGCCCCCCTGGCCGCCACCCTGGCCGCGGAAAGAGTCCGGGACGAGGCGGAAAAGATCCTGCTCACCAAACAGCCGGAGCTGATCTTTGATCTGATCAGCGCCGGGCTTTTGGACCACTATCTGCTCCACCGGCCTTCGGACGACGCCCTGCTTCGGCGAATATCCGCCCTCCCCCGGAAAGCGCTGCCCCGCTGGGCTGCGTTCTGCCGCATTCTCCAGCAAAGCGGCTGCATCAGCAGCCCCACAGATTTTCTCCTGTCCCTCCGGCTGGACAGCCGCACCATACGCTGCTGCGCCGATTGCGCCGCGCTGCTGGAGCAGGCCCCGCCGGGCAGCAGCGTGGAGTGGAAAAGGCTGCTCTCCCGCAAGGGGGTAGATACCGTGACCTGCGCTGCCCAGTGCAGCGACGCGCTCCGCGGCGGTGAGAGTCAGAAGGCGCTGAAGGCCGTGCTGAAAAGCGGCGAATGTTTTTCCATGAAGCATCTGGCCGTCACGGGAGACGACCTGCTGGCGCTGGGCATACACGGGCGGCAGCTGGGCGAAATGCTCAAATTCCTGCTGGACTATGTGATGGAATACCCGGAGAACAACAGGCGGGAGCTGCTTTTGTCCCTGGCAAAATATTCTGAGGAGAGCTGAACCATGGATAGCTGGGAGAAACTAAAGGCCGAATGTGCCGCCTGCCGGAACTGCGCCCTCTGTCAGACCAGGCACAATCTGGTTTTCGGCGTGGGCCGGGAGGACGCCGAGGTCATGTTCATCGGCGAAGGCCCCGGCGAGCAGGAGGATCTGAAGGGCGAGCCTTTTGTGGGCCCTGCCGGGAAGCTCCTGGACACCATGCTGGAGATCATTGACCTGGACAGGAGTAAAGTGTATATTGCCAACATGGTCAAATGCCGCCCGCCCCGGAACCGGGATCCGCAGAATACGGAGCAGGACGCCTGTTCCGGCTGGCTGCGCCGTCAGATCGCGCTGGCAGACCCAAAGATCATTGTCTGTCTGGGCCGTATCGCCGCAATGGGCATGATCGACCCGGAATTTCGCATCACAAGAGAGCATGGGCAGTGGTTTGAACGGGACGGCCGCATGTTCATGGCCACCTACCATCCCTCCGCCCTGCTGCGAGACCCGTCAAAACGGCCCGAGGCCTTTGAGGATCTGCGGGAGCTGCGGAGCAAAATACGGCAAATCTGCCGCAAAACTTACTGAAAAGGCAATTTTTTATGGTACAATTCAAAACCGTCACCCTCCGGGACAAGGCCTGGGTGGATGAGATCGTCATGGCCGAGAACAGCCCCAGCGCGGACTACAATTTCGGCAACATCTATATCTGGGACAAGCATTATCGCCAGCTTATCTGCCGCCTGGGCGGTCGTATGCTCACCAAGCTGCGCTACGAGGGCAAGCCCACCTTTGTTTTTCCCATCGGCACCGGGCCTCTGCGCCCGGCCATTGAGGCGCTGCGGGAATTTGCCGCCTTCAAGGGCTATCCTTTCCGCCTGCGGGGCCTGACAGAGAAGCACATACAGCAGCTTGAGGCGGAATACCCGGGCTGCTTTGAATATACGGAGGACGTGGACTGCGCGGACTATATTTACCGGGCGGACAAACTCTCCACCTATTCGGGCAAGGCCCTCCACGGCAAGAAAAACCACTGCAACCGCTTTGAAGCGGAAAACGACTGGGATTTTGTCCCCCTGACCCGGGAACTGATCCCCGGCTGTCTGGACATGCTGGACCTGTGGTCCGAAGAAAACGCCCAGCGGCTGGACAAAAGCATCGCCTTTGAGCACGACGCCATCATCCGGGCCTTTGCCGCCTTCGAGCAGCTTGGTCTGAAGGGGGGCGTGCTCCGTATCTCCGGCAGGATCGTGGGCTTCACCGTGGGCGAATTTGCCTGCCCGAACACCTTTAATGTACATTTTGAAAAGGCGGAGGCGGACATCAACGGCGCCTATCCCATGGTGTGCCGGGAACTCACCCGGATGCTGATGGCAAAATACCCGCAGCTTGTGTACATGAACCGGGAGGACGACATGGGATTGGAACCCCTGCGCCAGTCCAAGCTGTCCTACAAGCCGGAATACCTGCTGAAAAAATACACTGCGGGGTGGATAAATGCCTGAATTCAACATCCGGGAATACAAAAGGGAGGATATCCCCGCCCTTAGCCGCCTGTGGGAAAAGACCTTTGGGGACAGCCCGGAGCTGATCGCGGAATTTTTCCGTCTGCTGCCCGGCATGGGCACGGGCCTTACGGCGGTGCAAAACGGGAAAATCGTGGGCGCCGCCTATGTGATTATGGGCATGGAGCTGACCGGCGGTGAACTTGCCCCCGTGCCGGGCGCATATATTTACGCCGTGGCCGTGGAGGAATGCTGCCGCGGTCTGGGCGCCGGAGGCGCGCTGACCCGGGCAGCCCGGGATGCGGGTCTGCGCCGGGGTGCAGCCTTTGTGTGTACTCTGCCCGCAAGCGACAGTCTGTACGGCTGGTACAGGGAGCTTCTGGGCGTGGAGCCGGTTCTGTTTCGCCGCACGTTCCGCTCAGACTGCGCGGCGCGTGAGCCGGTAATGCCGGTGAGCGTCACGGAATATATGCGCCGGCGGGAAGCTGTTCTGCGTGGGCAGCCCCATCTGCGCCTGTCCTCCCCAGCCCTTGAATTCCAGTACCGGCTCTGCAAGGCCTACGGCGGCGGCTTTTTTGCCGTGGGCAGCGGCATCTGCGCCGCCTATCTGGACGGGGAGACCGCCCTCATCCGGGAGCTGCTGATGGACGGGGAAAATCATTACGCTGCCGCGGCCTCGATAGGCGCAGCGATGGGCGCAAAGGATTTTATTCTGTACAGTCCTGCCCCGGAGGGTGAGCCCTATATCGCCGCCCTTCCCGGCTCCGTACCGGCCGGCTGTGTATGGAACCTGTCTTTTGACTGATGAACTTAAAAAAATTAATTTTGTATTTTACATTTTTGTAACACAATGGGTGTTTTTTACGAAACAACTGTGGGGTATTATCATACTCGCAAGTAACAGTTTTTCATCTTTTTCATTTTGTCCTCAACCATATAAACAAAACGGAGCAGCCTGGCTGCTCCGTTTTGTTTATGCTCACTTGCCAGCCGGGTGGAGCCGTGGTATAATAATTTCTCATTTTATTTCATAAACAAGTACTATATATTTATAATCTGGAGCACAACACTATGAATCTGAGAGCCATACTCGCCATTCTTCTCTGCAAGGCCCTGCGCCTTGTTTCCCGCCTGCTGCACCGTGGCGGCACCGCCATGCCCGGCCGCTGGGCGCTGAAGGTCTGCCCTGATCTGCTGGAGTTATTGGCAAAAGACGTGAAAAGCGTGGCCATCACCGGCACCAACGGCAAAACCACCAGTTCCCGCATGATCGAACAGGCCTTTTCCGAAAAGGGCCTGAACTACTTTGCCAACCGCTCCGGCGCAAACCTGATCAGCGGCATCACCACGGAATTTGTAATGAACGCCGGCCTTACCGGCCGTCCCCGGAAGGAGTACGCCGTGATCGAGTGCGACGAGGCCGCGGCCCGGAAGGTGTTTTCTCAGTTAAAGCCCAAGGTTGTGGTGGTCACCAACCTGTTCCGTGACCAGCTGGACCGTTACGGCGAGGTGACCCACACCCTGGAAAACATCCGGGTGGCCATGCAGGGCGCGCCGGAGGCGGTGCTCTGCCTGAACGCGGACTGCTCACTGACCGCCTCCCTGGCAGACGACCTGCCCAACAAAGTGGTCTATTTCGGCATTGACCGGGGCGCGGCCCCCTCCCGGCCCAAGCCTGAGATCTCCGACGCCACCCACTGTATCCGCTGCAAAACCGAATATGAATACGATTATATCAGCTACGGCCATCTGGGTGGCTTCCGCTGCCCCAAGTGCGGCTACCGCCGCCGCAAGGCGGACTTTGCCGTCACCGACATCACCGAACAGCGCCCTGACGGCAGCACCGTCGTTATGGACATCCAGGGGGAAAAGCGCATTGTCAACGTGAATCTGCCTGCCATGTACAACATCTATAACGCCGTGGGCGCAGTCACCGCGGCGGTGGAGATGGGCCTTGACGCAGACACGGCGGTGAAGGCCCTGGCGGACTTCCGGTGCGGCTTCGGGCGCATGGAGCAGTTCAGCCTGGGTAAGGGCGGCACCAGAATGATGCTGGTGAAAAATCCTGCCGGCTGCAACCAGGTGATCGAATTTTTAGAGAACATCAAGGAAAAGTTCATTCTGGTCGTCTGCCTCAACGACCGGGGCGCCGACGGCACCGACGTGTCCTGGATCTGGGACGCGGATTTTGAGGGGCTGACCACGCTTGGCGGCTATCTGGACCGGGTGATCGTCTCCGGCGACCGGGCCGGTGACATGCGGGTGCGCATCAAGTACGCCGGGATCCCCGACGAACACATCAGCATGCAGCGAAATTACGAGGAACTGGTCAGATGGATCGGGCAGCAGGATATGCCGGTATTCATCATGCCCACCTATACCGCCATGCTGGAGCTGCGGCAGGTCGTGATCCGGCACTGCGGCGGCGCGGATTTCTGGGAATAAGGAGGGGCGGAAATGGAACTGAAGATCTGCCACATGTACCCCGACGTGCTGAACCTTTACGGTGACAGGGGCAATGTAATGTGCATGACAAAGCGCCTGCAGTGGCGCGGAATAGAGGCCAGCGTCACCAAGCTGCCCATCGGCGCGGAGAAGAGCCTTGCCGGCTTTGACCTGGTATTCATCGGCGGCGGGCAGGATTTTGAACAGCAGGTGCTGCTGGAGGATCTGCACCGGGGCAAGGACCGGGAGATCATCGCCGCCATTGAGGACGGGGTCACCTTTCTGACCATCTGCGGCGGCTTTCAGATGCTGGGCAGCTACTATGAGACCTATGACGGCAAACGCTGCGATTTTATCGGAGCGCTGGATCTGTACACTGTCGGTTCAAAGACCCGCATGATCGGCAACTATAAATTCCAGTGCGGCCCCGACGCCGGCGGCAGCGTGGTAGTGGGCTTTGAAAACCACAGCGGCAAGACCAGACTGGGCAGCGGCGTAAAGCCGCTGGGCACGGTGCTGGCCGGTTACGGCAATAACGGCGAGGACAAGACCGAGGGCGTACACTATAAAAACGTGTTCGGTACTTACAGCCACGGCCCCCTGCTGCCCAAAAACCCGGCGTTCTGCGATTTTATGCTGAAAACCGCCCTTGCGCGCAAATACGGCCGGGCGGAACTTGCGCCTCTGGACGACAAGGCGGAACTTTTCGCCCACGACGAGATGTGCGCGAAGCTGTAAAGGGGAAGCACAAATGATACGCTTTTTCAACGGAAGAACCCTCCGCTTCGGCGGCGGGATGAGAATAACCGAAGATGAAGTCTGGGTGGACGGCGGCAGCATCGTCCATGTGGGCCCCGCGCCGGAGGCGCTGCCTGAATTTCAGCGGCAGATCGACCTGAAGGGCGATCTGCTGATTCCCGGCTTCAAAGACGCCCACACCCACACCGCCATGACCTTCCTCCGCTCTCTGGCGGACGACATGCCTCTGGACAAGTGGCTCAGCGAACAGGTCTGGCCCAACGAGGCGAAGCTCACCGGCGAGGCTGTGTACTGCTTTACCCGGCTTGGTATTCTGGAATACCTGTCCGGCGGCATCACCTCCGCCTTTGACATGTATGTAAAAAACGATTCTTACGCCCAGGCCTGTATCGACTCCGGCTTTCGCACGGTGATCTGCTCCGGGCTGAACAATTTTGACGCGGACCCGGAGAATATTGAGCGGGAATACCTGAAATTCAACCATCTGCATGAGCTTGTCTCCTATGCGCTGGGCATCCACGCGGAGTATACCACCTGCATGGAGCGGATGGAGTATATGGCCTCTCTGGCGGAGAAGTATCAGGCCCCCTGCTACATGCACTGTGCCGAGACGAAAAACGAGGTGGAGGGCTGTATCGAGCGCTATGGGCTGACCCCACCCCAGCTTCTGGACAGGGTGGGCCTTTTCCGCTATGGCGGCGGCGGCTTCCACTGCACCTGGATGAGTGAAGAGGATGTCTCCCTTTTTGCCCGGAAGGGCCTTTGGGCCGTTACCAACCCCGCCTCCAATCTGAAGCTGGCCAGCGGCATCGCCCCCATCGCCCGTATGCAGCGCGCCGGGGTGAAGCTCGCCATCGGTACCGACGGGGCGGGCAGCAACAACGCCCTGGACATGTTCCGGGAGATGTATCTGGTCACCGCTCTGCAAAAATACGCGGAGGACGACGCCTCCGCCTGCCCTGCCGACACCGTGCTGGAGATGGCCTGTGCAGGCGGCGCCCGGGCCATGGGCCTTTCCTGCTGCGACGATATCGCCCCCGGCAAGAAGGCCGACCTGGCGGTGATCGACCTGCACCGGCCCAACATGCAGCCGCTGAACAATATCGGCAAAAATCTGGTCTACGCCGGTTCCAAGGAGAATGTGCGCCTGACCATGGTCAACGGCAAGGTTTTGTATGAAAACGGGGAGTTTTTCATCGGCGGGGAGCCGGAGCGCATCTATGCAGAAGCAAATGACTTCATGCGGAGGCTGAGAGCATGAAAAGGATCGACCTGCATGTACACACCACCGCCTCCGACGGCACAGCAAGCCCGGCGGAGGCGGTGAGACTGGCAAGGGAGGCCGGTCTTTCGGCCATTGCCATCACCGACCACGACACGGTCTCCGGCTATGCCGAGGCCGCCGAAGCCGGGGAAAAATATGGCGTAGAGGTGGTTCCCGGCATCGAGATCAGCACAAAATACGGCCGGGCAGTGCACATTCTGGGCTATTATATCGACCCTGATTCGGACAAGCTGGCCCCGGTGCTGGAATGGGTAGTACACGACCGGGACGAGCGCAACCGGAAAATGGCGGAGCTGATGGCAGCGGATGGGCTGCCCGTCAGCTACGAGGAGATGCACCGCCGCTTCGGCGCGGTGATCGGCCGGCCCCACTTTGCCGAGGTGCTGGTGGAGCTGGGTCTTGCCAGAGATATCCGGGACGCCTTTGACCGCTATGTGGAAAAGGGGCAGAAATATTACCTGCCCAGGAACTTTCTCAGCATTGAGCGCTCCATTGAGATCATCCGGGAGGCCGGCGGCGTTCCGGTCCTGGCCCATCCCTTCCAGTACAAGCTGGACGACGCGGGACTTCGGGAGCTGATCGGGCACTGCATGGAGAGCGGCCTGCAGGGCATGGAGTGCCGCTACTCCGGTTACAGTGTGGAACAGAGCAAATACCTGGGCCGTCTGGCGGAGGAATACGGACTGATCAAAACCGGCGGCAGCGATTTTCACGGGGATAACAAAAAGCACATCTCCATCGGTACCGGCACCGGCGGGCTGGACGTGCCCTATAAATATCTGGAAAGGCTGCGCCAAGCCGCCGGATGCTGAGCCTTTCCGGACGGGATAAATTGCGGGAGGTTTTATGGACGCCTATATAAGAGAGCAGCTTCTCCCCATCTGGGATTACATGCACATGAATATGGCGCTGTCACGGGCCGACTGTATTGTGGGCTTTGGCTGTTATAACGACGACATCGCCCTCCGCTGCGCGGAGTTGTATCACCAGGGCTGGGCGCCGAAGCTGCTGTTTACCGGCGGTCTGGGGCGCAACACCCTGGGTCTCTGGGCGGAGAGCGAGGCTGCCCGCTTCGGCCGGATCGCCCTTGTCCGGGGCGTGCCGGAAAAAGACCTGATTTTGGAGGACAAGGCCTCCAATTCCGCAGAAAACATCCTGTTCACCCGGAGAAAACTGGAGGAGCTGGGGCTTCCCTGCGGAAAAATCATCGCCGTACACAAGCCGTTCATGGAACGCAGGCTCTACGCCGCACTGAAGGTCTACTGGCCCGATGTGGAGGCGGTGCTGACCTCTCCGCAGTTGGATCTGGATGAATATGTCGCCCGCTCCGTGGCCCAGGGGCTCAGCGAGCAGACCGTGATTGACGTGATTGTGGGAGACTTTCAGCGCATGGAGGTCTATGCGCAAAGAGGCTATCAGATCCCCCAGTTCATCCCGCCTCAGGTCAGGCGCTGCTTTGATGCTCTTGTGGCCGCAGGCTGCACCAGTGAGCTTGTGACTTGACGGTTGACAAGCGAAAACCGATGTGTTAGACTATGCAAAATTGATTTTTAAGACGATACGGGATATCGGCAAGATCGAGCTATAAGGGCCTTGGCGCGGCTGTCCGCGCCGGTATTTGGCGCGCTCGCTCTGCCGGTTTCCGGCGGGGCTTTTGTTTTGCCCGGAGGAATGGTGACGGTAATGAGCGCAGCAAGCAGAGTACAGACCGGCCTTTTTCCCGCGCAGCAGGCGTATTTTTCGCAGGCTGCGCCGATCATCGTTTTTTCTCTTCCCGACCTGGCAGAGCGTTTTAATCGCTTTGCCGGCCGGGATTTTACTTTTACTAGACTCCCATAAAAAGTAGACAAAGTCTACTTTTTATAGCGCGTCAGCGCGTCGGAGTCTGCATGAGACGTCTTCTGCACATTTCGTGCAGAAGGGCGACGCTTCAAGCGGCGCCTTTTCGATAAAAAGTAGACACTTTTTATCGAAAAATAGTATTATCGGGAGGGATAAGCAATGCTGAAGGAATTTGACAGGAAGCTGGTTCTGGAGGACGGCGCCGAGTACTACGGCTTCGGCTTCGGCGACAAAGGGGACGCAGTGACGGAGATCGTTTTCAACACCTCCATGGTGGGCTATCAGGAGATCGTGTCAGACCCCTCATACACCTACCAGACCGTGGTGATGACCTACCCGCTGATCGGCAACTACGGCATGGCGGACGAGGATTTTGAGACCAGGATCCCCACCATCGGCGGCCTTGTGGTTCGGGATTACAACGACTCCCCCTCCAACTTCCGCTACACCAAAACCCTGTCCGAGATCATGGAGGAGTGCCGCATCCCCGGCATTTACGGCGTGGACACCAGAAAGCTGGCCCGCTCTATCCGCGATATCGGCAGCCGAAAAGCCATTCTCACCGCCGCAGACGCCCCTCACGAGGAGGCCATGAGTATTCTGGCCGCCACCGCCCTGCGGCGGGACGGTGTAGCCAAGGTCAGCTGCAAAAAGCGCTGGTATTCCCGCACGCCCAACCCCAATTTCAACGTGGTGGCGGTGGACTGCGGCATCAAGCTGAACATCATCCGCTCTCTGAACGCCAGAGGCTGCAATGTGACCGTGGTGCCCTGGAATACCTCGGCGGAAGAGGTGATGAAGATGAAGCCCGACGGGCTCTTCCTCTCCAACGGTCCCGGCGACCCCCAGGACGTGCAGCCGGTGATTGAGCTGGTAAAGCAGCTTCGCGGCAGACTCCCCATTTTCGGCATCTGCCTGGGCCACCAGATGATCAGTCTGGCCTACGGCGCGGAGACCTACAAGCTGAAATTCGGCCACAGGGGCGGCAACCATCCTGTGCGGAATCTGGACACAGGAAAGATCGAGATCACCTCCCAGAACCACTCTTACGCCGTGTCGGAAAAGAGCCTTGAGGGCACCGGCCTCACTGCCACTCACATCAATCTGCTGGACGGCACGGTGGAGGGCGTAAAGTGCGAAAAGGACAGGATCTTCAGCGTCCAGTACCATCCGGAAAGCGCCCCCGGTCCCCAGGACAGCGCCTATTTGTTTGACCGCTTTATTGCTTTGATGAAGGAGGCCAGGGAAAATGCCTAAAAGAACGGATATCCACAAGATCCTTGTGATCGGCTCCGGCCCCATCGTCATCGGCCAGGCCGCGGAATTTGACTACGCGGGCACCCAGGCCTGCCTGGCCCTGAAGGAAGAGGGCTATGAGGTTGTGCTCTGCAACTCCAACCCCGCCACCATCATGACCGACACCTCCATTGCCGACAAGGTGTACATGGAGCCGCTGACCCTTGAATATATTGCCAAAATTCTCCGCTACGAGCGCCCGGATGCCATTGTCCCCGGCATCGGGGGCCAGACGGGCCTGAATCTGGCGGTACAGCTGGAGAAAAAGGGCGTTTTAAAGGAGTGCCAGGTGGAGCTGTTGGGCACCAGCAGCAAGAGCATCGAGCAGGCAGAGGACCGGGAGCAGTTCAAGGAGCTGTGCCAGCGTCTGGGCGAGCCGGTGCTCCCCTCCGAGATCGCCGAGAGCATGGAAGAAGGCCTGCTTGCGGCGGAGCATATCGGCTACCCAGTGGTGCTGCGCCCCGCTTTCACCCTGGGCGGCACCGGCGGCGGCTTTGCCAACGACGAGCAGGAATTCCGGGAGCTGATGAAAAACGCTCTGGCCCTTTCTCCCGTCCATCAGGTGCTGATTGAAAAGAGCATCAAGGGCTACAAGGAGATCGAATACGAGGTGATGCGGGACGCGAACGACACCGCCATCACCATCTGCAACATGGAGAACATCGACCCGGTGGGCATCCACACCGGCGACTCCATTGTGGTCTGTCCTTCCCAGACCCTGACCAACAAGGAATACCACATGCTCCGGGACAGCGCCCTGCGGATCATCCGGGCGCTGAAGATCGAGGGCGGCTGCAACGTCCAGTTTGCCCTGGATCCCCACTCCTTCCAGTACTATCTCATCGAGGTCAACCCCCGTGTCTCCCGCTCCTCCGCCCTGGCCTCCAAAGCCAGCGGCTACCCCATCGCCAGAGTGTCCGCCAAAATCAGCGTGGGCATGACCCTGGACGAGATCCCCATCGCCAACACCCCCGCCGCCTTTGAGCCCACCCTTGACTATGTGGTCACCAAAATGCCCCGCTTCCCCTTTGACAAGTTTGCCTCCGCCGACAACCGGCTCAGCACCCAGATGAAGGCCACCGGCGAGGTGATGAGCGTGGGCCGCACCATTGAGGAGAGCCTGCTGAAGGCCATCCGCTCTCTGGAGATCGGCGTATACCACCTGCACATGAAAAAATTTGACAGCATGAAATCCGACGAGCTGCTGCGCTATGTGGCCCAGGGCACCGACGATAGGATCTACGCCATCGCCCAGCTGCTGCGAAACGGCATGGACATGGGCCTGATCGCAGACGCCACCCAGATCGACCTGCTGTTCATCGAAAAGCTGCGCAACATCGTTCTGGAAGAGGAGGAGCTGCGCCGCCACCCCTGGGATATGGCCGTGCTGGCCGACGCAAAACGCATGGGCTTCTGCGACAGAGCCATTGCGGATTTCTGGAGCACCAGCGAGCTGAATGTGTATAAAAAGCGCATTTTCAAGGGCATCATGCCGGTATACAAAATGATCGACACCTGCGCCTCGGAATTTGAAAGCTATATTCCCTATTTCTACTCCACCTACGAGCAGGAGAACGAATCCATTGTGTCCGACCGGAAAAAGGTAGTGGTCCTGGGCTCCGGCCCCATCCGTATCGGCCAGGGTGTGGAGTTTGACTATTCCACCGTCCATGCCGTCAGCACCATCAAGAAGGCGGGCTACGAGGCCATCATCATCAACAACAACCCGGAGACCGTCTCCACCGACTACACCTGCTCCGACAAGCTGTATTTCGAGCCTCTCTGCGCCGAGGACGTGATGAACATCGTCCTGATGGAAAAGCCTGTGGGCGTTATCGCCTCTCTGGGCGGGCAGACCGCTATCAATCTGGCCCAGCCGCTGATGGAGCGGGGCGTGAAGATCATCGGCACCGACTGCCAGGCTATTGAGCGGGCCGAAAACCGGGACAGCTTTGAAAAGATCCTGGAGCAGCTGAACATCCCCCAACCCCAGGGCCGCGCCGTTACCAATATTGAGGACGGCGTGAGCGCCGCAGAGCAGATCGGCTACCCGGTGCTGGTTCGCCCCAGCTTTGTTCTGGGCGGCAGAGCCATGCAGATCGTGGCCAACGAGGAACAGCTGCGCCACTACCTGAAAACCGCCGTTGAGGTGGATGAGGACAAGCCTGTGCTGGTAGATAAATATATCCAGGGTAAAGAGGTAGAGGTTGACGCAGTCTGCGACGGGACGAACGTTTTTGTTCCCGGTATCATGGAGCTGGTGGAGCGCACCGGCATCCACAGCGGCGACTCCATCAGCGTCTACCCGCCCTTCAGCATCTCCCAGAAGGTCCGGGACACTATTCTGGACTACACGGAAAAGCTGGGACTGGGCATCGGCATCATTGGCCTGTACAACATTCAGTTCATCGTGGACAAGGACGAAAACGTGTTCATCATTGAGGTCAATCCCCGCTCCTCCCGCACCGTTCCCTTCCTGTCCAAGGCCACGGGATACAGTCTTGCGGATATCGCCACTCTGGTCATTCTGGGCAAAAGTCTGAAGGAACAGGGCCTGAACATCCGCTACCCGGAGGAAAAGCAGCGCCACTATGTAAAGGTCCCTGCTTTCTCCTTCTCCAAGCTCAGCGGACTGGACGCCTACCTGTCCCCGGAGATGAAGTCCACCGGCGAGGCCATCGGCTACGATAAGAGCATGACCAGAGCCCTGTTCAAGGCTCTCCAGGCCTCGGGCATGAACGTGATGAATTACGGCACGGTCTTTGTCACCGTGGCCGACTGCGACAAGGAAGAGGCCCTGCCTCTGGTCCGCCGCTTCTACAATATGGGCTTCAACATTGAGGCTACAAGAGGCACAGCGGAGTTTCTCAAGGCCCACGGCATCCGCACGAGGGTGCGCCGGAAGATCAGCGAGGGCTACACAGAAATTCTGGACAGCCTCCGCCAGGGCTATGTGACCTATGTGATCAACACCAGGGATGTCAGCGACCATGACCTGCTGTCCGACGGCCACGCCATCCGCCAGTGCGCGGTGGAAAACAACGTCAGCGTCTTTACCGCCCTGGACACCGTCCGCGTGCTGCTGGATGTGCTGGAGGAGACCACCCTGGGCATCTCCACCATCGACGGCTGAACATGAAACACAATAACAATCAGAAGGCTTCCGCAACGGAAGCCTTCTGAGACTGTCAAAAAACTATGCTTTTTCGTCGACTATAGAGCCGCGGGGGAGCGCGAGGGGTAGCAAAGCGGCGCTGCGGTAGTGAATGACATGCCGGTGGCATGTCAGAGCCGCAGCGTGACCGAGCCTCAGCGAGACCAAGACCCCCTGCTCTCCTTGCCGCAATGCTGTTTGCGGGCCTGTTTCACGACGGCCCGCAAACAGCGCGGCTGCGGAAATTGCGCATCGTCTTCATCTGCCACAGGCAGCGACGAAGCGCAATACTCGCGTTACAATAACCCGCCGCCAAAAAGCTTGAT
>JALFVN010000032.1 GCA_022787565.1 Clostridiales bacterium
TCACCGTCAAGGGCCCCAAGGGTACTCTCGAGTACACCATGGTCCCCCAGATGAAGGTTGAGATCGACGCAGGCGTCCTCCATGTCAAGCGTCCCGATGACTCCAAGGAAAACCGTTCCCTCCACGGGCTGACCAGATCCCTGCTCAACAACATGGTCACCGGCGTTACCAGCGGCTTCGAGAAGAAGCTTGAGATCAACGGCGTCGGCTACCGTGCAAGCAAGGAAGGAAAGAACCTGGTCCTCAACATCGGCTACTCTCATCAGGTCATCGTCCCCGAGAACGAGGACATCCAGATCGACGTTCCCGATGCAAACCATGTTGTCATCAAGGGTATCGACAAGCAGAAGGTCGGCCAGTTTGCAGCAGAAGTTCGTGGCAAGAGACCTCCCGAACCCTACAAGGGCAAGGGCATCAAGTACGACTACGAAGTCATCCGCCGCAAAGAAGGCAAGACCGGTGCTAAGTAAACGGAGGTGTGCCTGAATGATTAAAAGACCTGATACCAGAGGACAGCGCATCATGCGCCACAAGAGAGTGCGCAGCAAGATCTCCGGCACCGCCGAGAGACCCCGTCTCAGCGTATTCCGCAGCGAAAACAACATCTATGCCCAGATCATCGACGACGTAGCCGGCAAGACCCTGGTCTCCGCCTCCACCGTTGAGAAGGGCTTTGAAGGCAACGGCGGCAACATCGAAGCCGCAAAGAAGGTCGGCGCCACTGTTGCAGAGCGCGCTCTGCAGAAGGGCATCGAGGAAGTCGTATTCGACCGCGGCGGCTACATTTACCACGGTCGTGTACAGGCTCTGGCAGAAGGCGCCCGCGAGGGCGGCCTGAAGTTCTAAGGAAGGGGGAAAACGAAAATGGCATACAATAATGACAGAAGAGATCGTCGTAAAGACGAGGCTCCTTCCGAGTTCATCGAGAAGGTAGTTTCCCTCAACCGCGTCAGCAAGACCGTTAAGGGCGGCCGCGTGGCAAAGTTTTCCGCTCTGTGCGTAGTGGGCGACGGCAAGGGCCGCGTCGGCTTCGGCATGGGCAAGGCAAACGAAGTCTCCGAGGCTATCCGCAAGGGCCTTGAGGATGCAAAGAAGAACATCTGCTCCATCACCCTGCAGGGCAGCACCATTCCTCACGAGGTCGTCGGCGAGTTCGGCGCAGGCCGCGTCCTGCTCAAGCCCGCTCCCGAAGGCACCGGCGTTATCGCCGGCGGTGCAGTGCGTGCAGTCGTTGAGGCAGCCGGTATCCGGAACATCCGTACCAAGTGCCTGCGCACCAACAACCCCGCAAACGTCGTTGCAGCCACGATGGAAGGCCTCAAGTCTCTGCGCAACGCAGCTCAGGTTGCCGCTGTCAGAGGCAAGACTCCTGAAGAAATTCAGGGTTAAGGAGGGCGAAACATGGCAAATCTTAAAATCAAGCTCGTTAAGAGCCTCAACGGCAGACTCGATAGCCACATCGCAACTGCCTACTCCCTCGGCCTGCACAAGATCGGCAACGAGACCGTACAGCCCGACAATCCCCAGACCCGCGGCAAGATCGCCAAGATCGGCTATCTGCTGAAGGTAACCGAAGAATAAGGAGGGCAAAGAGAATGTATATCAATGATCTTTCTCCCGTAGCCGGCTCCACCCATGTTGACAAGCGCAAGGGCAGAGGCCATGCAACCGGTAACGGCAAGACCGCAGGCCGCGGCCATAAGGGCCAGAAGGCGCGTAGCGGCGGCGGAACCCGTATCGGCTTCGAAGGCGGCCAGATGCCTCTGGCACGCCGCATCCCCAAGAGAGGCTTCAACAACATCTTTGCAAAGCCCCTGGAGTCCGTCAATGTCTCTGTTCTCGAGAAGTTCGAGGACGGCGCTGTGGTCGACGCTCAGGCTCTGCAGGATGCAGGCATCCTTTCCAAGTGCAGATATGGCGTAAAGTTCCTTGGCAACGGCGAGGTTACCAAGAAGCTGACGGTTAAAGCTGCTGCCTTCTCCGAAACCGCGAAACAGAAGATAGAGGCGGCCGGCGGAAAGGCAGAGGTGGTATAAGTGCTTCAGACTCTGCGTAACGCATGGAAGATCGTAGAGATCCGCAAAAAGATCCTCTTCACTCTGCTGATCATCCTGCTTTATCGTATCGGCAATGCCATCCCTGTGCCTTATGTGAATATTGCCGCGCTTCAGAGCTATTTCGCTTATCTGCAGAACACCGTTCTCGGCATGCTTGACGTTATGTCCGGCGGCGCATTCTCACAGGCAACCATCTTTGCGCTGTCTATCCAGCCCTATATCAACGCATCCATCATCATGCAGCTCCTCTGCATCGCCATCCCCGCACTGGAGCGTATGCAGAAGGAAGAGGGCGAGGAAGGCAGAAAGAAGATTGCCGCCATCACCCGTTACGCAACTGTGGGCATCGGCCTGCTTCAGGGCTTTGCCTACTACATGCTCATCAAGAACAACGGCCTCCTGGTCGCAGAAGCACAGGGCAGCGTTTGGGCCGCGCTGGTCATTATCCTGACCTTCACCTCCGGCTCCGCTCTCATCATGTGGCTTGGCGAGCAGATCACCGAGTTCGGTATCGGCAACGGCATCTCCATGATCCTGTTTGCCAGCATCGTCTCCCGTCTGCCCAGCAGCCTGATCACCAGCATCCGCAATATCATGGCTGGCACCCTCCAGTGGTGGGTCACTGTTCTGATGGTTCTCGGCGCCCTGGCGATCATCGTCCTCATCGTTTTTGTCAACGATGCGGAACGCCGCATCCCTGTCCAGTACGCAAAGCGCGTTGTGGGCCGTAAGATGTACGGCGGCCAGAGTACGCACCTGCCCATGAAGGTGAACATGTCCGGCGTTATGCCCATCATCTTTGCACAGACCATCGCCTCCATCCCCGCCACCATCGCCGCCTTCACCGGCAGCACTGACGGCTGGGTATCCCGGTTCTTTGGAACCACATCCATTCTCTACGCGCTTATTTACTTCCTGCTGATCATCTTCTTCGCTTACTTCTATTCCACCATCCAGTTCAACCCCATTGAGGTGGCCAATAACCTGAAGAAGAACGGCGGCTACATTCCCGGCTTCCGTCCGGGCAAGCCCACCAGCGAGTTTATCCAGAAGGTGCTCAACAAGATCACCCTCTTCGGCGCCATTTACCTTGGCATCGTCGCTGTTGTGCCCATCCTTGTAGCCCACTTCAGCGCAAGCTCCGCACTCACCGGAATTTCCCTTGGCGGCACGTCCATCATCATCGTTGTGGGCGTTGCGCTTGAGACTGTCCGCGCCCTTGAGGCTCAGATGCTCATGCGTAACTACAAAGGTTTCCTTTCTTAATCTGAAAAGGAGTTGCTAATGAGATTAATACTTTTAGGTGCGCCCGGCGCAGGTAAGGGTACTCAGGCAGAAATTCTCAGCAAAGAGCTTAATATTCCCAGCATTTCCACAGGCAATATCCTGCGGGCGGCCATGAAAAATGGCACGCCCGTGGGACTTGAGGCAAAGTCCTATGTGGAGGCCGGCAAGCTGGTTCCCGATGAGGTCATTATCGGCATCATCGAGGAGCGCCTGGCCCAGCCCGACTGCCGCAACGGATATATTCTTGACGGTGTGCCCCGCACCATTCCCCAGGCCCAGGCCATGGAGGATAAGGGCGTGGCCATCGACTGGGCCGTATCCATTGAAGTGGAGGATGAGACTATCGTCCAGCGGATGTCAGGGCGCAGGACCTGCAAAAACTGCAGCCAGACCTTTCACATTGTCAACAATCCCCCCAAGCAGGAGGGCATCTGCGATTTCTGCGGCGGTGAGCTTTCCATCCGCAAGGATGACGCTCCCGAGACAGTCAGGACCCGCCTTGAGGTTTACCACAGGGAGACAGAACCACTCAAGGATTTCTATGCCGAGAGAGGGAAACTGAAAACCGTGGAGAATCAGCCCGGTATCGAGGCCACCACGGCAGCGATCAAAGCAGCTCTGGGGATTTGATCAAATGGCGGAAAGCATCATCATCAAATCCGGCAGAGACATTGAACAGATGCGTCAGGCCGGACGGATCACGGCAGGAGCGCGGAGCATTGCCCGCCAGGCTGTGGCCGACGGTGTGACCACAAAGCAGATAGACAAACTTGTGCATGAATTTATCGTGAAATCCGGTGCGAAGCCCACATTCCTGGGCTATGGTGGATTTCCCGCCAGCGCCTGTGTTTCGGTAAACGATGAAGTCATTCACGGTATCCCCGGAAAAAGGGTCATTCATAACGGCGATATCGTCTCCATCGACGTTGGCGCCACTTACAGGGGCTTTGTCGGCGACTGTGCCGGCACCTTCCCCTGCGGAGAGGTCAGCGAGGATGCGAAAAAGCTGATCGCCGTTACACGGCAGAGCTTCTTTGAAGGAATCAAGTTTGCCAAGGTAGGGTACCGCATCTCCGACATCGGCGCGGCGATACAGGAATACGTGGAAAGCCACGGTTATTCCGTTGTCCGCGATTATGTGGGACACGGTGTGGGACGGGAGATGCACGAAGCGCCCGAGGTCCCCAACTACCGGGTTGACAGACATGAACGCGGCTTCGGCCGCAGACCCGATCCAAGGCTCGTCGCCGGTATGACCATCGCCATTGAGCCGATGGTGAACATCGGCGGGTATCAGGTCAAAGTGCTTGATAACGACTGGACGGTGGTGACTGTGGACGGAACACTCTCTGCCCACTATGAAAACACCATTGCCATAACAGACGGCGAACCGGAGATACTGACGATGGCAGAGGATATTTGAAAGGCGAAACGCCAACACCGACTTTGGAGGAATTTTACTTTGGCAAAAGACGATGTAATCGAACTCGAGGGCACGGTAGTAGAATCCCTGCCCAACACCATGTTCCAGGTGGATATCGGCAACGGCCACATCATACTGGCGCATATTTCCGGAAAGCTCCGGATGAACTTTATCAGGATCCTTCCCGGTGACAAGGTCACGGTGCAAATGTCTCCATATGACGTTACCCGCGGCAGAATTACCTGGAGAAGCAAGTAGGAGGTAAATCAAATGAAAGTAAGACCTTCCGTAAAGCCCATGTGCGAGAAATGCAAGATCATCAAGCGCAAGGGCAAAGTCATGGTCATTTGCGAGAACCCCAAGCATAAGCAGCGTCAGGGTTGATCGCAGCGGGGCCGCCGCCCCGGACAAAACCCAAAAGACAAGGTTTAAACCTGTCCTTATAAATCTCCCGCATGGAACGAGGACTCCCTCCGGCGGGAACAAGTCCCCGCTTCCGCAATGCGGAAACAATTATTCGAAAGGATGATCGTACAATATGGCACGTATAGCCGGCGTTGACCTGCCCAAGGACAAGAGAATCGAAATCGGTCTCACTTATGTCTACGGTATCGGCAGAACCAGCGCAAAGAAGATTCTGGAGATGACCGGAATCAACCCTGATACCAGAGTTAAAGACCTCACCGACGAGGAAGAAGCAAAGCTGCGTGAGTGCATCGACCACAACTACATCGTTGAGGGCGACCTGCGCCGCCAGACCGCACTGGACATCAAGCGCCTGACTGAGATCGGCTGCTACCGCGGCCTGCGTCACCGTCGTGGCCTGCCCGTCCGCGGACAGAGAAGCAAGACCAACGCCCGTACCCGCAAGGGTCCGAAACGCACCATCGCGAACAAGAAGAAGTAAGGGAGGGATATGAATTATGGCAGCTGCAAACGCTAAGAAGAAAGTCAGAACCCGCAGAAGAGAGCGCAAGAACATCGAAAAGGGCCAGGTTCATATCAGCTCTTCTTTCAATAACACCATGGTAACCATCACCGACACACAGGGCAACGCACTGTCCTGGGCATCCGCCGGTGGTCTGGGCTTCCGTGGAAGCAAGAAGTCTACCCCCTTCGCCGCACAGACCGCAGCCGAGACTGCCGCAAAAGCAGCCATGGAGCACGGCCTGAAGACCGTTGAAGTTTTCGTTAAGGGACCCGGTTCCGGCCGTGAAGCCGCCATCCGCGCCCTGCAGACCGCAGGTCTGGAAGTAACGATGATCAAGGACGTGACCCCCATTCCTCACAATGGCTGCCGTCCTCCGAAACGTCGTCGTGTGTAATTGAAGGAGGTAAACGAAAATGGCAAGATATACTGAAGCAGTATGCCGCCAGTGCCGCAGAGAGGGCCAGAAGCTCTTTCTGAAGGGCGACCGCTGCTATACCGACAAGTGCGCAATGACCAACAGAGCATTTGCTCCCGGTCAGCACGGTCAGGGCCGCAGCAAGAGCTCCGAGTATGGCCAGCAGCTCCGTGAGAAGCAGAAGGCCAAGAGATTCTACGGCGTTCTTGAGAGCCAGTTCCGCAGCTACTTCGAGATGGCCGAGCGCCGTCCCGGCCAGACCGGCGAGAACCTGCTGTCCATTCTGGAATGCAGACTCGACAACGTGGTCTACCGTCTTGGCTTCGCCATGAGCCGTGCCGAGGCACGTCAGATGGTCAGCCATGGTCACTTTACCGTAAACGGCCGCAAGGTCAACATCCCCAGCTATCAGGTAAAGCCCGGCATGGTCGTCGCACTGAAGGAGAGCAGCCGCGGTATAGAGAAGATCAAAGCCAACATTGAGGCAAACGCATTCCGTCCCGCCCCCAAGTGGCTTGAGTATGACGCAAACAACCAGATGGCAAAAGTCGTTGCAGTTCCTGCAAGAGACGATATCGACCTGCCCATCGAAGAGCACCTCATCGTCGAGTTGTACTCCAAGTAATAAAGACACCCTCAAATTGGTAAGCTGAATCACCGCAAGCGCCAAAGCGGCGCAAAACGAAAAAGGAGGGTTATATAACTATATGATCGAAATTAAAAAGCCGCGTATTGAATGCATCGAAACCCCCGCAGACAGCTCATACGGCAAATACATCATTGAGCCTCTGGAACGCGGCTATGGCACAACACTTGGTAACTCTCTTCGCAGGGTACTCCTTTCTTCTCTCCCCGGAACTGCCTGCACCAGCATCAAAATTGCCGGCGTGCAGCATGAGTTTTCCACCATCCCCGGCGTAAAAGAGGACGTGACGGAGATCGTTCTGAATGTAAAGAGCATCATCGCCCGCCTCCACAGCACCGGCCCCAAGACCGTCTACATTGAAGCCTCCGGCGAGGGACTTGTCACCGCCGGGGACATCAAGGCAGACGCCGAGGTGGAGATCCTCAACCCCGAGCAGCCTATTGCAACACTTGGGCCTGACGGTGCTCTGAATATGGAGCTTGTTCTCGACCATGGCAGAGGCTATGTTTCCGCTGATAAGAATAAGACGCCTCAGACACCCATCGGCACCATCCCTGTCGACTCCATCTACACTCCGGTCCTCAAAGTCAACTACACCGTGGAAAACACCCGTGTGGGCAACCAGACCGACTTTGACAAGCTGACCATCGAGGTGTGGACCGACAAGACCATGACTGCCCGTGACGCTGTCTCCCTGGGCGCAAAGATACTCTGCGACCATTTCACGCTGTTCACGGATCTGTCCGATACCATCGGCAGCAACTCCACCGTCGTTGAGAAGGTCGAGAAGGAGCCGGATACCATGCTCAAGATGACCATCGAAGAGCTGGATCTGTCCGTGAGAAGCTTTAACTGCCTCAAACGCGCCAATATCAATACGGTTGAAGACCTGGTCAGCAAGACTCAGGATGAGATGATCAAGGTCCGTAACCTCGGCCGCAAGTCCCTTGAAGAAGTCGAGCATAAGCTGACGATGATGGGCTTGTCTCTGGCAGACGAGGACAACCAGTAAAACAAGCTCTCAAGAAGGAGGAAATGCAATTATGCCCGGAACAAGAAAACTCGGCAAGACTACCGCTCAGCGCATGGCAATGCTCCGTCAGCAGGTCACTGACCTTCTGGACAAGGGCCGCATGGAGACCACTGTCACCCGCGCCAAGGAGATCGCACCTATGGCCGAGAAAATGATAACGCTTGGCAAGGCAAAGGATCTGGCTTCCTACCGCCAGGCTCTGGCCTTCATCACCCGCGAGGATGTTGCCAAGAAGGTATTTGACGAGCTCGCTCCCAAGTATGCCGACCGTAACGGCGGCTACACCCGCATCACCCGCATCGGCACCCGCCGCGGCGACGCAGCGGAAGTCGCAGTCATCGAGCTGGTCTGATCTGAATAAAGCAAAAAAGCAGAGGCTTGAAGCCTCTGCTTTTTTATTGGACCTATAGATAGGAAGAGGGCCGGACTCCCGCTATGGAAAATGCACCTCAGTTGTTGGATGGAAGATCACCTGACAACTGGGTGCATTTTAAGTCTTGCGACGATTTTATAGAGAGAGACTGAACGCGGTAACACGGCCCTCCGATAGTCTGAATACGCAATTTGCTACCCTTGAGGGGGCATTCCAGATACTGCGGAACACTGCAAAATGAATGTTGCGCTCCAGTCTGACAGAAGAAGCGAAGCCACAGATCAGGGGGTAGGAAAGGCAGGATGCGGGTAAAGCAGAGGGAGACAAAACCTTATACCTTCCGACAGGTGAAAAGGATTACCTGCCGGTCCTTTGCAATCTCAGACAGCAGCTCCATAGCCTGGGCCTGCCGTGTTTCATCCAGATTGACAAGGGCGTCATCGATGATCAGAGGGCAGGGCTCACCCTCGGGCAGGGCCAGCTCACAAACCGCCAGACGAACCGCTAGATACATCAGATCAAGGGTACCGGCACTGAGATATTCGGAATCCCGGGCAACTGCGTCTCCTGCGGTACGGGTTTTTGCGGAAAAATCGCGGTTGATGAGCACATCGGTATAGCGTCCCCCGGTGACTTTTGCCATGTAATCCGCCGCTACACGCCCAAGCTCGGGAGAAAAACGACTCTGGATCTCGCCGTCCGCCTCGCGGAGGACATCAATGGCCAGGCTCAGCGCATCGTACTCCTCCTGGATCCGCTCATGCTCCTCATTCATACAGCTTAAGTCGCTGGAAAGCACCAGCGGATCACCCATGGCGGCAAGCCTGCCGTTAAGGCTGGCGATCTGCCCGGCAAGCCGTTCTGCCGAGGCCCGGGCGGCGGAGAGCTGACGTCCAAGCCGGGCAGCTTCCGTATTGCCGCCGGAAAAATCCAGATCGGCCAGGGCAGCTTCCTCAAGCTGCTCCTGCCGCGTTCTGGCGGTCTCATAGGCGTCCCGGCTCTCCCGCTCGGCCTGCTCTGCCTGAGCCACCGCGTCCAGCCGGCTGTGGTAGGCCTGAAGCTGGGCTTCAATGTCCCGGGATGAATTCACCTGATAGGCTTTCAGGAGCCTGCGCCTGGCTTCCCTGGCCTCCAGTACCGTCCGCCGGGCTTTGGAATAGCGCAAAAGAAATACCACTGCGGCAACGCCGAACACGGCGGCACAGATCATGTAAATGACGGAACTATATGCCGTATACAGGGCGGCCCCAGCTACGGCGATGGCAAAGAGGATGACGGCAATGAGAGGGGAGACCTTCTTCTGCCCCTCGGCCTTGAGACGGGACAGCTCATCCATGTCCTGCTCCACACGCCGGTCCACGGTTTCACGGCTTTCACCGCCGAAAAGGCCCTGCCGCAGCTCCTCCCGACGGAGGGAAAGCTCCTCCATGGCCCTGTCGTGCTCGTCACTGCGGGCTTTCAGCACGGCCCTGCCGGTATTAAGACGGTCAAGGGATTCTCGGCGCTGTTTTTTGCGGCTCTCAGTCACTTCGGCTTCCAGCTTAGCGCACTCCTGCCGGGCCTTTTCGAGCCGTTCCTCCAGCAGAGACACATCCTGCACCGAGCCGCTCATCTCCTCCAGACGGCGGCTGGTCTCGTCCATACGGCTCTCCAGCTCCGGCAGCATGCCCCGGCGGTTAAAGCGCCGCTTGCGCTGCCAGGCACGGAGCTTATCATCCGCCTCACTGTAGGAGGTCTCCTCCTCGCCGGTGGAGACAATGGAAGCGATGCGCTTTTCCAGCTCCGGACTTCCGCTGACGGCCACCGTGCCCTGCTCAATAAAAGCGCTGCGGCGGAAAACATCCCGGGATACGCCGGTAAGCAGTTCGCCGGCATTGCCGCCGGTCATCCCTTCCACTTTAACGCCGGTGCCTGTGTAGGTGGCAGAGAATTCCCGCATGGGTGCATTTTTGGCCTTGGTACTGCGGGTAAGGGTGATGTCGCAGTGGTCGGCAGTCAGCTCCATGGTGCCTTCCATGGGCGCTCCTGACCAGGGAGCATAGCGCAGCTTGTCCGGCAGAAAACCGGCCCTTGCCCGTTCTGAGCTGTCCACCCCGTAGAGCATAGCCCGGATAAAAGCGCACCAGGTGGATTTGCCGCTCTCGTTGGGCGCGTAGATCACGTTCAGCCCGCTGTGAAAGCTGAGGCTTTCGTTTTCCAGCTTACCGAAGGACGCGGTTAGCTTATTGATCTTCATGCCGAACCACCTCTTCTCTGTTATCCAGGGCGGCAAGGCCCCAGCGGGCAGCCTGCTCGATGCGGCTGCGCTCCGCGTCGCTTCTGGCGCGATCGTATCTGCCCCGAAGTTTCATCAGAAACAGGCCCCGGAGGGTGTCCTCCCCGGCCTTTTCCCATACGCTCTGCCGCAGGCGGGTGTTGTCCCGCAGCTGTAATTCAAAGAAAAACTCTTCTAAATTGTGCCGGAGTTTGTTCAGATCGGGGGGGCTGTCCACCTCGCCGCTGAGAATGATGCGGTAGATATCCCGCACGGTCTCGTCTGTGAGCTGGGTGTGGATGGCAAGCAAAGGATCTGAGCCGGTCACGTTTACATCCAGAATCTCATATTTCCGCGTGGCAATGGATGCTGTACGCAGCGTGCATCCCTCGTCACCCAGCTCAACGATATTCACGGTTTTTTCGCCGGTCTCATCAAAGCCGCGTCCCTCGGGGCAGCCGGGCCATGCGAACCAGGTGGAGCCCGCCTGCCGAAGCCCGCTGGCCTTATGGATGTGCCCCAGCGCAGCATAGTCGATACCGCTTGCGGCAAGCTGTGCTTCGCTGATGGGGTTATAGACCGACTCCCTCACGCCGAATTCACCGTGGATGCACAGCAGATTTTTTATGCCCTCCTGCCGCGGGACGGAAAAGCCCTCCAGAAGGGCAGGACAGCGCTTATCGGTAAAGGCAGCGCCGTAAACCCGCAGCCCAAGGGACGGAAGCTCGACGCAATCGGGCTTTTCTTTTGTAAAAACATGCACGTTTGCGGGCAGCTCCAGCCTGGCATAGGGGGATTTGTCGGAGTAATAATCATGGTTGCCGGGCGCGATAAAAACAGGCATACCGGTTCCGCCCAGACTGCGGATCAGTTCATCCCCTGTCTCGTAATATGTATTGTCGCTGTCCAGCAGGTCGCCGCTGAGCAGAAGAACATCCGCTTTTTCGCTTTGGGCAAGCTCCGCCAGACGGCCCAGCAGCCCCCGCTGCTCGCTGCGGCGGACAGAGGCCTTCCCGGAGGGGAGCCCCTCAAAAGGCGAATCCAGATGCAGATCCGCCGTGTGTAAGATCTTCAGTGTGCTCATCTCAGTCTTATTCCCTCTGCCCTGAGGCATCTGCCCGTCTCCGGGTCTATCTCAAAAATACAGCCCTCCAGCTTGACCGGCCCCTTTGCCGACTCGTAGCGCCGGGGCGGGTCGCCCATAAATTTGCCGATGCTCTGCTCCGGGTCGATACCCAGAACGGAGTTTTCCGCGCCGGTCATGCCCAGATCGGTGATGTAGCCCGTTCCCTTGGGCAGCACACAGGCGTCGGAGGTCTGCACATGGGTGTGGGTGCCCCATACCGCGCTGGCCTTACCGTCCAGCAAAAAGCCCATGGCGCGCTTCTCGCTGGTGCCCTCCGCGTGGAAGTCCACAAGAATGATCTTCTCCCGGATCTCTTCCATATAGCCGTCAGCGATCACAAAGGGGTTGTCGGTATTGCTGTCCAGCGTAAAACGGCCCATCAGGTTCAGCACGCATACATCGCCGAAGGGGGTCTTGAACGCGTCGATCCCTCTGCCGGGACACTGGGGAGCGAAGTTTGCCGGACGCAAGATCTTTTTCCGCTCGTCCAGATAGGGCTGAAGCTCCGTCCTTGTCCAGGTGTGGTTGCCCAGGGTGATCACATCCGCGCCGGCACGGAGAATAGCGTCCGCCTGCCGGGGCGTGATGCCCACAACGTTTGCGTTTTCTCCGTTGACCACTACAAAATCAATGCTGTTCTCTTTCCGGTAATCCCGCAGGCGCTTTTCCAGAAAGCTCAGCCCCGGTTCGCCGCATATATCTCCCACGGCAAGAATCTTGACGCTCATATTTTGCCTCCCGCACGGAATGAATTACATCTCTATCCTATAATACCACAAATTGCATATTTGTATCAATGGAATTTATGCACATAATAGGGATGAAGAAACAAACGGAGGTGCAAAGCATGAACAAAAAGAATTTCCTGATCGGCATGGGCATGGGACTTACTGTCGGCGGTGTAATCGCCATGGCAACCAGACCCAGAAAGCGCTGCATGAAGAGCGCAGTGGGCAAAACCCTGAAAACTATGGGCGAGGTGGCTGATTCCATTTCCGACAGCCTGGGCTGGTAAGAAAAAAAGAAAAAACCTGATTTTTTCAAAAAAACTACTTGCAATTCTATCCAAGCTGTGCTAATATATCAAGGCTTAAAGAAATGCGCCGTTAGCTCAGCTGGATAGAGCGTCTGGCTACGGACCAGAAGGTCAGGGGTTCGAATCCCTTACGGCGTGCCAGAAAAGAAACAACCTTTGTCTACTAGACAAAGGTTGTTTCTTTTCAACTAAATCCGTCCTCACGGACGGAATAAATCCCACCTCAGTGGGATGAAATCACTTCGTGATGAAATCCGACTGCGTCGGGAGATAGGGACGGATTTAATTTCATCTGCAAAGCAGATTTCATCCGAGCATCGCTCGGATTTCATCGCGCTTGCGCGATTTCATTGAAAATCATTGAAATCTGTGATATAATGTATCCAAAAAGGTGATTTCAATGGCTGAAAATAAACTCGCGGACATGTCAACAAAATTTGCAATTCAAATCCTAAAACTGACAGAAAATATAAAAGGACATTATTCTCTGTCAAATCAGCTTGAACGAAGCGGAACGAGTATTGGAGCAAACATCCGTGAAGCCAACTACGCTCACGGTAAGCCTGATTTTATCGCAAAACTGCAAATCGCTTTAAAAGAATGCTATGAAACGGAATATTGGTTGGAATTGTTTGTGAAATCAGACATTCTGAACAGGGAAAATGGCGCTGACCTCTATATCCAATGCGGGACACTCCGACGTCTTTTGATTGCCTCCATTAACACCGCAAAGGGCGGGAAGCATGACGGATAAATCATACTCAGATGGTTTAAACAGCGATATTCACCTGCGGTGGAAAAAGGCATAATTCATTTCAACAGGGAGGAAAACACATGCCCGAAAGCATACTGGAACTGGATATACACGGCATGACCCAGGTGCAGGCGAAAACTGCCATAGACGCAAAGCTTCGCCGGGCGGGAAGCGGCGTTTACCGGCTGCGGCTCATCCACGGTTACCACAGCGGCACCGCCCTGCGGGATATGATCCGGCGGGAGTATGCCGGGCATCCGAAAGTGAAACGGGTAGAGCTGGGCCTGAATCAGGGCGTCACAGACCTTGTATTGCGGGAATATTGAAAAGACTGCCTTATTGATGAAGCACCCGCTGCCAATTGGATAACTTGCTTGCCTTTGCCCGTCTCGCAATTCATCCCTTCCGAATATTTCGCATTTCCACACCCATGTCAGAAATGATTCTCTGGAGATCCGCACCGTTCTGTTATTGCGCGGAGCTGCTGCTCTCTTTTCAAACAGGATTCCACTGCATCAATCATTCCTTCCGGTGTCAGCTTCCTTTTAATCAAAAAATGCTCCCCATAGTGCAGTCTCGAAATTTTTGTTATTTCGAGAGTCTACGCTATGGGGAGCGTATCATTGTTTCCGGTGCCTTGCTTCGGCTATGGTGTTTCCTCTAAGGCGAATCAGGCCTTGCGGACGGAGTCGATGTGGCGGGTCAGGTCCAGCATCTTGTTGGAGAAGCCCCACTCGTTGAGGGCGCTACTGCGTATCCCCCTCTGCTCGCTTCGCTCGCGCGTACCAGTCGATTGCCTGATTTCACAGTCTTTTCGGCGCTGTTCTCTTTCAAGTGTTCCTTTTGGAGCGTTGTAATATTGTTTTTCGTTGTCGTACTGCGCGCGACAACTTTTTTCATACCTATTATACAGGGCGAAGTGTTCAGGATACAAGCCATTTGACCCTTTTTGTACATCGACGAACGACTGACGAACGATTGTCAGCATCTCGCCGCATCATCGAACATCTATGAAGATGTTGCCTTGTGAATGGAGCATCTGCTATAATAATGCCAAATCCTTGATGATAAGGGGCGGGCAGTATGCCAAAGAGCGAGAGCCAAAAACTGAAACTTCTCTACATTGCCGATTATCTGATGCGGGAGACTGACGCCGACGATAAGGGAAATATGATAAATGGCGTTCTGCTGTGGCAGATAAAGGACTATTTGAAAGAAAAAGGGATTGAAGCCGAGGAACACAGCATCCGCAGGGACATTGACCTGTTGTGCGGCGGCAAAGATTTGTCCCTCGACCCTATCCTTGATGTGCGCGGCGGCAAAGGAAAGCCCATCTATTTAGGATCGCGCTTCCTGCCTTTTGAGGATTTGGAAATAATTGTGGAGTGTGTCGCCTCTGCTAACTTTATCTCCAAGCCCGAAGCCGAGGGCTTGATAGAGAGCCTGAAACATTTTTGTAGCAAGCATCAGGCCGAGAGCCTGACAAGTGAATACATCGTTGCGGAGAGAACAAAATACACAGAAAAGAACACGCTGAAACAACTCCGCAGGATAAAAAGCTCGATAAAAAGCAATCGCAAAATCTCTTTCTTCTACACCCGCCATAATCCCAATAAAATCACCGACACCGAAAACCGAAGGAAGGGTAAGCGGTATATCGTCAGTCCCTTCAAAGTTGTTCTGTCAAATGGCAATCATTATCTGATAGGCTATGATGATACATACCATCGGATACTGCCTTACAGAATAGACAGAATGAAAGATGTAAAGCCGACAGACGAACCAAGAGAAGGAGAAGATAAGTTTAAGCGGATGGGGATAAGCGATTACGCCAAGCAGACCTTCGGGATGTTCATAGGCGGGAACGCCGACCGCATTACTATACAGTTTGAAAACTCACTGTTGGACGCTATGTTGGAACGCTTCCCAAGAGGCTCCGACACAGTATATACGAAAGTCGATGATAAGCATTTTACTGTCAGAACCTTCATTGTGGAGAGTGAAAACTTCTATGGATGGGTGTGCGGATTAGGAGAAAAAGCCATCATCACTGACCCACCTGAAACAGTGGAACGCTTCAAGTCTTACCTTCAAAAAATCAGTGAGAGGTACAAATAAAAATCATTGAAATAGCAGGGATTTTTCCCCTGCTATTTTCTTTTTTTCAGAAAAAATAGCGGAACGTTTATGTTCCGCAGAAATGCGTGAGCATCTTGAATGGAAGCCCTTCCTGAACTATAATATAAGTGTAAAGAGGAAGGGGAAAGAAAGAGGACGCCCCTCCACTCAAAAAAATAAAAAGGCGTAGAGACGCCAGAAAGAGGTAAAAATTATGAAGAAGTCCCCTATTTTTGTCGATGAGAGCAACAGCAAACTGGTTATGACCAAGGCGTTCTACAAGAGGGCGTGCGAGTTCGGCTCTGCTGAGTATTATGAACTCCGCAAGGCCAAGGCCGAGAACGAGGGCTTTGAGGTAGTCTTCAGATACAAGGCTTCCGAGAAGACGACCTACAATGGGCTGACCTTCAAGGTGATGGAGGCCTACATTAAGACCCAGCCTGACAGCGAGGAACGCCTGATGGAGTTTGAGGTGGTCAAGCAGATTGCCGAAATCAAGGGTAGCAAGTATCCCCTGACGAAGAAATGGTTCCTGCTGACCTACCCCGAATACAAGGCGAGTGCGGTCAGCGAGAGCGAAAAGGCCACCACCTTGGCAGAAATGACCAAAAGGGCCAAGGCCGAGGCCGAAAAGAAGATGGCCACAATCGCGGGCACGCTCCCCGCTGCGTCCTAATCCAGTAGTAAAAAAATAATACAAAGGAGAGTATAAAAAATGGAACGCTACAAGTTCGACATTACCAAGCAGGCCCTGACTATTTCCGCTTCCTTCGACGAGGCTATGAACGACCCCACCAGCGAAGAGTATCAGTTGGTGCGTCAGTTCAAGCACGACTTCCCCCGCCTTACCATCGTCCGCAAGACGCACAAGACGCCCACCCGCTACCACAATAGCGATGGCTCCATCACCACCCACAACAAGCACAATGGCCTGACCTATGAGCGTATGGAGCGTTTTATCCTCGCCCTTTCTCCCAAGGACGATACTGATTACCTCGAAGCGTTCTATACAGTGCGGAAGATGGCCGAGGCTATGTGTGCCTCCCCCTACGCAGTGGTCAGTGAGTGGTTTATGAAGCAGTTCCCCATGTACCGCACGAACCCTTTGTTCTACATCGACCACCAGCCTGACATTATCGACTTCTCCGCTGTGCTGGAAAAGGCGAAGAAGACCTCCATTGTCGAGGCAGAGAGCGTCGAGGAACCCGCAGAGGCGGTTTGAGTTAGGGTATTGGGACTGTTAGTAAAGGGAAGTAGTCCCAATATGACAACTTAAAAATGGAATGGAGATGATTAAAATGGAAGAATTGGCTATGCGGGATTATCCCCTCGGCGTTCTGGAAAATATCATCGGCTCGCGTGGGAAAGAGGCTGTTGACCGCAAACTGAAACACTATGGGTATGGCTTTACTTCGACAGGAAGGGGCAAGACGCGTGTCTACACAATCACCTCTCTCCCAAACGCACAGGCTCGCTTCAAAGCATACTGTGTGTTTGCTCTTGGATTTGATGGCAACACGAACTTTATCAAACTTCGGGACTTCATTTTCTATCTCCTGAAAGATGCTGATTTTGCGTGGCGTCCCAATGAGATGATGGAAGAATACCTCCGCAGGGAGGGGCGGGGAATGTCGAGCGATACGATAAGCAAATATAAAATCCGCTTGAAAAACTTGGAGTTGTTCGCTCCTGTTGGTGATTTCGTCTATTACAAGGTGTTCAAGCACTATGGCGTCCAAGAGCATGAGGTAATCACGAAAGAGGAATACAACGAAGCGTGGCGTTATTACTTCGAGTGGCGGAACGACCATCCCGACGAAGATTCCATTCCCGCCTATCGACATATGTACAACAAGTTCGGTGGCGTCCCTCGCAAGCAAAGGAAAATTGAGCCAAACGCATTTCACGCAGAAGAATTGAATATCCTATGTGCGTTGGTATCTGACGCCATATTAGAAGAAGTCGATGGTTAGCGGTTTGCTGACTGTCGATTTTTTTAAGTTGGGCTATTGGGAGTGTAAAATAGGGTAAACAGTCCTGATAGCCCAACTTAAAAAACTTTTGTCAAACCTGGTTAATCGTCCTTCCCCATTTCTCAAACTATAATGGAGAATGGTGCGTTGAATAACTCGCCCCTCTTCGGGGCGGTTATCCAACCGCACAGTCTCACGCACATAAATGTGCGTTCGATTAGATTTTTACGAAAGGAGAACACAGGATGGATAAAATACCAGACCTGCCTAATGAGGAATGGAAAGCCATAGAGGGCTATTAGGGGAAATACCTTATCAGCAATATGGGAAGGGTCAAGAGCCTCAATCATTATGACGCTCGATTAGTGAGGGCGTTCGCAAACAATAAAGGTTATCTGCGTGTCTGCCTCTGCCGCACTGGTCAGGGCAGGCATTTTCTTGTCAGCCGATTGGTGGCCGCGGCGTTCTGCGTGAAT
>JALFVN010000016.1 GCA_022787565.1 Clostridiales bacterium
CGCCGCAGGCGGAGGAAGCGCGGCAGATTGTTGCTAAGGCGGAGCCAGACATTGGCCATGTGATCTCTGCCATTACTGCGAATCAAGAGTTTACACCGCCCCGCAATAATCTCTACGACCGCTTTATGAGCGGCCCGGTGAACCCGATCTTCTATTCTTTCTTCGTCAAAGCAAATGCCTTTACGGCCGGCGATGCCTGCACCGGCTGCGGTCAATGCGCCAGCCTCTGCCCGACGAACAATATCACGCTTCAAAACGGCAAGCCTGTCTGGGGCAGCGACTGCACCCACTGCATGGCGTGCATCTGCCGCTGTCCTGCCAAAGCCATCGAGTATGGCAAAAAGAGCCTGGGCAAGCCCAGGTATCATTTTGAGGCGCTTTAAAAAGGTGAAAAAGTCCGGAGAGCAAGCAACTTGCTCTCCGGCTTTTTCGTTCTACGCATCCATGCTGTGTGCATTTTCATAGGCCTGCCGGATGTTCTCCGGCATTTCCTCCGGCTGCAAGCGGGAAAGACGGTCTTCATTTCCGTCCCGGATCGCCTGTTCATAATACCAGCACTTGAAGCGCAGCATATCCAGGACCCGGTTCATCCGCTCAATCTCCGCCTCCACCGCCGCCTTCTGATGGAGAAACAGTTCTCGCCGCTGTGGATAGGTTTCGCTGCCCTGTACGCACCACTCCATGAACTGTTTGATGTCCTTGATCTCCAGGCCGGACTTTTTTAAGCACTCAATCACCCGGAGGGCTTCCAGCTCCTTTTCTCCGAATTTTCGGATGCCGGAGTCCCTTTGCATCGCGGGGAACAATCCTTCCTTGTCATAATACCGCAGTGTGGATATGGGCAAGCCAAACAGTTCGGATACCTGGCCGATGGTATACATGGAACTCCCTCCAAAGCAACTGAAAAATATCAAAAATAACGCTTGACCTAAAGTTAGGTTTAGGTACTATCATGAGTTTATCAGCAATTCAATCACAATGCAAGACACAAAAAGGAGTTTCTTATGAGCAAACATGTTCTGATCATTAATTCAAGCCCCCGTAAAGGCGGCAATTCTGAAACACTGGCTGCATCCTTCGCAAAAGGCGCTGAGGAAGCCGGTCGCAAGGTAGAAACCGTTTATCTTCGGGAGAAAAATTACAGTTTCTGCAAGGGCTGTCTGGCTTGTCTCAAGGTAGGCCATTGTGTGATCGACGATGACGCGGTAGAGATCGCCGCCAGAATGCACGATGCGGATGTGCTGGTATTTGCCACGCCCGTTTACTATTACAGCGTCAGCGGTCAGCTCAAGACCATGCTGGACCGTGCCAACCCGCTCTTTGATTCCGATTACGCTTTCACCAAGGCATATCTTCTGGCAGCTGCGGCTGAGGATGGGGAAGAAACGGTGGAAGGAACCGTCAAGGCTGTGCAGGGCTGGGTGGACTGCTTTGAACGGTGTGAGCTGGCAGGCACCGTCTTTGCTGGCGGTGTGAATGGCGTAGGCGATATTGCCGGACATCCGGCACTGGAGGAAGCCTATCAGATGGGAAAGGAGATTTGAATCATGGCAGTAAAACAAACAGCGGGCAGAGACGCCTTGGGCGGATTTGCCTCCAAGTTCGCGGAATTGAATGACGATGTGCTGTTCGGACAGGTTTGGAGCCGGGAGGACAAGCTTTCCCTTCGGGATCGCAGTATCGTAACAGTGGTTGCTCTAATGGCCCAGGGACTGACGGATTCCTCTTTTCAGTATCACCTGCAGTCCGCAAAGAACAACGGTGTGACCAAAGCGGAGATCGCGGAGATCCTGACCCATGCGGCGTTTTATGCCGGTTGGCCCAAAGCATGGGCGGCGTTCCGCATGGCAAAAGAAGTGTGGGCAGAGGACGAGGTTGCCGATGATGCGAAGGCCGCACACGAAAGCCAGATGGTTTTCCCCATCGGTGCGCCCAACGATGCCTTTGCAAAGTATTTCATTGGGCAGAGTTACCTTGCGCCGATCTCCACGGCACAGGTGAGTATTTACAATGTGACCTTCGAGCCGGGGTGCCGCAACAACTGGCATATCCATCATGCGCAAAACGGCGGCGGGCAGATTCTTATCTGCGTGGCAGGCCGTGGGTTTTATCAGGAAGCCGGAAAGCCTGCGCAGGCGCTTCATCCGGGGGATGTGGTGAATATCCCGGCGGGTGTGAAGCACTGGCACGGCGCGGCGCCGGATAGCTGGTTCTCCCATCTGGCGGTGGAGGTTCCGGGCACGGAGACCGCCAATGAGTGGCTGGAGGCCGTAAACGGCGCAGAATACGCAAAAGCGACAACCGAGGAGGTTTGAATTATGGAGAAGCTAAATTTGACACTGGAATGGGACAAGGTGTTTCCCAAAAGCGATAAGGTCGATCATCAAAAAGTGACCTTCCATAATCGCTACGGCATTGCGCTGGCAGCGGATCTGTACACGCCGAAAGGCGCAGAGGGTAAGCTGCCCGCCATCGCCGTCAGCGGCCCCTTCGGCGCGGTGAAGGAGCAGTCTTCCGGCCTGTATGCACAGAAAATGGCGGAGTTGGGCTTTCTGACCCTGGCCTTTGACCCGTCCTACACCGGCGAGAGCGGCGGCACGCCCCGGTATGTTGCCTCGCCGGACATCAACACGGAGGACTTCTCCGCAGCGGTGGATTTCCTTTCCGTTCAGGACAATGTGGACCCGGAGAAAATCGGGATCATCGGGATCTGCGGATGGGGCGGCATGGCGCTGAACGCGGCGGCCAATGACACCAGAATCAAGGCAACCGTCGCATCCACCATGTACGATATGACTCGGGTGAGCGCCAAAGGGTACTTTGACGCAGAGGACAGCGAGGAAGCGCGCTACGAAAAACGCAAGGCCCTGAATGCACAGCGGACGGCTGACTACAAGAGCGGGACCTATGCCCGGGCGGGCGGCGTGGTCGACCCGCTGCCGGAGGATGCGCCCTTCTTTGTGAAAGACTACTTCGACTATTACAAAACCAGCCGCGGGTATCATGTGCGGTCGCTGAACTCCAACGAGGGCTGGAATGTCACCTCTGCGCTGCCTTTTCTGAATATGCCGCTTTTGCAGTACAGCCACGAGATCCGCAGCGCGGTGCTGCTGATCCACGGAGAGAAGGCACATTCCTGCTACTTCAGCAGGGACGCCTTTGAAAAGCTGAGCGGCGACAACAAGGAATTGCTCATCATTCCAGGCGCGGTGCATACCGACCTCTATGACCGGTTGGATGTGATCCCCTTTGACAAAATGGAAGCGTTCTTCAGACAATATATGGGTTGACCACTTCAGAGGCAAAAACAGAAATCTGGTGCGAACCGGTCAGCGAGGATGAATATAACGAATTGGAGAAATACTGAAATGAGCAAGAAACTGGTAGCCTATTTTTCTGCAAGCGGCACGACGAAAAAGGTTGCGGAGCGTTTGGCAAAGGCCGCGGGCGCAGATCTGTTTGAGATCAGGCCCGCCATTCCTTATACCAGCGCCGACCTGAACTGGATGGACAAAAAGAGCCGCAGCAGCGTGGAAATGAATGACCCGGACTCCCGCCCGGAAATCACCGAAACGATGCCTAACATGGCGGATTATGACACGGTATTCATCGGGTTCCCGATTTGGTGGTATGTTGCGCCCCACATCATCAATACCTTCGTGGAGAGCTACGATTTTTCCGGAAAGATGCTGGTGCCATTTGCTACCTCCGGCGGCAGCGGCATGGGAAAAACCGTGGACGAGCTGAGAAAGCTCTGCCCGAACGCGGACTGGAAAGCCGGGAAGCTGGTCAACGGTGTATCTGATCAGGCACTCGCTGCTTGGGCAGCTAAGTTTTCATGAAGCGTGCCGCCATGTCAGCCCCTATTTCTTTGTTTATTGCCCCGCAAACTTTGAGATGCGTTCTGGGCAGAAAACACTTGAATAACCTCTTGGCCAGAGTTACAATCCAACCAACCTGAAACGCGAAACGCTTCCTGTCCTGGGCCGGTGAAAAAACACCGGCTTGGGGCGGGAAGCGTTTTTGACCACATAAATGACCACAGACAGCGCCGGAACACCCGGAAAACGCAGGTTCAAAGATGCCTGAAGAGTAAGAAAAACCGAGCGGAAAGGACTAAAAAACATTAGAAACGACTGAAAAAAGTTTTTCCGGATTGTTTGGAATGTGGAAGCCGCGCGTTCGAGTCTCGCCACTCGGACCAAAACCCTCTGAGGGTCTGTCCCAAATTCTGTGTAAACGCCGAAATGCGGTGCAAATAGAGCAAAATTTATTCAAGGCGGAAGTGGCGCAAGCTACTGCCACCTTGTTTTCAAAATAGCAGTGGATAGTGGGCATGTCAAGGGCGGGGGCGCCAGCCCCCGTTCATCTTGATCCTTGACATGCCGGTATGCAGCAGGTTATTCCGGCATGCGATCAGCAAAGAATACTGCCAGCTG
>JALFVN010000069.1 GCA_022787565.1 Clostridiales bacterium
GCGGGGTCTGGTACAGAGTAAGGCTCAAGCCGAGAGCATTGCTTCTCAGCTACCAGATGCCCTGAGCGTGGCCGTGGAAAAATCCTCCCGGCTGATGGCGGAGGACCTGTGCCGGGAAGCAGGCTTCATGCTCCCCCAGAGCGGCAACACCAAGGCGTTTCTGGAAAGCATCAAAGCATATCCCGGCATCCCGGCGGATGTTGTGGAATCCCTGTTACATACCATTCAATTCAATGAAAAAACGGAGGAAACAAAAATGGAAAAGTGGAAATGCTCTGTCTGCGGCTATATTCATGAAGGCCCCATGACCCCTGATTTCAAGTGCCCTGTCTGCAAGCAGCCCGCCGACAAGTTTGTGAAGATTGAGGAAGCTGCGGCTCCCGCCAAGAACCCCTATGCCGGCACCAAGACGGAAAAGAATCTGTGGGAAGCCTTCGCTGGTGAGAGCGAGGCCCGGAACAAGTACACCTATTTCGCCTCCGTTGCCAAGAAAGCTGGCTACGAGCAGATCGCTGCCCTGTTCCTGCATACCGCTGAGAACGAGAAGGAGCATGCCAAGCTGTGGTTCAAGGCGCTGGGCGAACTGGGCGACACCGCCGAAAACCTGCTCCATGCCGCCGAGGGCGAAAACGCCGAGTGGACCGATATGTATGACCGCATGGCCCGTGAGGCCGATGAAGAAGGCTTCCATGAACTGGCCGAGCAGTTCCGTGGCGTGGCTGCCATCGAGAAGGCTCATGAGGAGCGCTACCGCAAGCTGCTGAGAAACGTGGAGGCTATGGCCGTCTTTGAGAAGAGCGGCGTTACCATGTGGGAGTGCCGGAACTGCGGCCACCTGGTCGTTGGCACCAAGGCTCCCGAGGTTTGCCCCGTCTGCAAACATCCCCAGGCATTCTTCGAGGTGCGCGCGGAAAACTATTAAGGGGGAGTTATTGATGAGCGCAAAGTTTTACATCTGCCGTCACTGCGGCAATTTGGTGGGCGTGATCCATGACTCCGGCGTGCCGATGGTATGCTGCGGTCAGAAAATGGAGGCTCTGGAGCCCAACACTGTGGAGGCCAGCGGCGAAAAGCATCTGCCTGTGGTCACGGTGGAAGACGGTGCCATCAACGTCAATGTAGGTTCCGTGAACCATCCCATGGCTCCCGAACACTTCATCGAGTGGGTCTATGTTCAGACGGAGCATGGCGGCCAGCGCAAGGCTCTGAAGCCCGGCGATGATCCCAATGTCACCTTCTCCCTGGGAGATGACAAGGCAGTGGCTGTTTACGCATACTGCAACCTCCACGGCCTGTGGATGACCGAAGTGTGATCAGGTAACAAAAAGTCAAGTGCTCGCTACCATTTTGTCAAGAAGCCGCTCGGTAAGCAGCTGTGTGGTTTCAGCGCGATTTTTCGTTGAAGTCTTTTTCATTGTTACATTCGTCTTGTTAATATACTTCCCCACCATCTGATGGAGTGGGGGTGGTGCAGATTAAGTTGCCTGAGTCGGAAAGAGGTACTTGACAATCGTTCCTGTTCAAGCTACTATCACGGCAACAAGGTTTGCCATCAAGAAAAAGCCCCGGCTCCGCCTGATTCGGCGGAGCCGGGGCTTTGACCAATACGCTGACCAATATCAGAAAATCAGCATGTGGACACAGTGGACAAGACAGTGATTTACGCCCACAGAAAGCGGGGCCAAAAGTGCCGGAAAGCACCCAATAGCAGGGCTTTGACGTCCCGACGTATCTTCACACGCAGGAGGTCACTGGTTCGAGTCCAGTAGTCTCCACCAAAAAGTTTCTGATTTCGCAAGAAATCAGGAACTTTTCTTTATTTTTGCTTAAATTTTGTATATTGGTCACCGTATTGGTCAGGCCTGACTAATATACTGACCAATACGGCGAAAGTACCCTATAGAACAGAGCAGCACCGAGCAGGATTCCCCGCTCGGCGCTGCTTTTTTACTCGTTTTTGGAATCATTTTTATCTCTTTCCCCTGATTTTTGCCCGTTTTCGGTGCCGTTGGCTTTGCCAATCGTGCCTGTTGCTGATTTGTTCATAGTATGGCATGATGAACTCAATCAATGGGATTTGTGAAAATGTAGTGTATAAATTCCCCCTCCCAATCTAAATAGGTTGGGAGGGGGTGGAATAATAAGAAACGGCCTTATATAAACAATTCATTTGCTTTTTCAACGGAGCAGGCCTTCTTTATTGCCGCTGCAGCAATAGAGGTCATAAGACTGCTGACCTTTCTGGCGTGAACCGGACAGATAGACACGCATCGCATACAGGATATGCACTTACTCTTATCAGTCGCTCTAGGCGTGTTTGCGGCGATAGCGCTCGCGGGACATTTCTGTACGCACAGCCCACAAGAGGTACAGTTGGAATCGGCTTTCGGAACCATTCCGGTTCCAGCTTTTTTGTATGGTCTGTTGCCGGAAATAGAAGGTTTGGATAATTTATTGGAAGTAGCTTTTTCAAGAATCCGGTCACCAAATTCCACAAGTTCTTTGCAATCATCCAAATTAGGCCTTCCGGCTGCATACTCGTGTATGATGGAATGTTCTGCTACCGCAGAGATGGCGGCAATTACCTGGAACCCGGCGTTTTGGGCATAATCCTCCATCTGGACGAGGGTATCCTCATAAGCACGATTTCCATAAACTGCAGCAATCACGCATTTTGCTCCGTTCCCTTTGATCATCGCAAGTCGATTCAAAGCAAGCTGCGGTGCAACACCGCCAAAAGACGGCATTGCAATCACTGCAAGAGCGTCACTCTCAAAACAAAAGTCTCCGCTGAAAGCGCATATTCCTTTGTATATGTGATCTCCGGCACAGCGCAGATGTAAGTCCACAGTGTGAATGCAGTTGAACTGTGGACAAAAGTGGTGCTGGCAGCACTGCGGACAAAAAGGCCCCTTCAAACGCGGGAGAGTTTGCGTTTGAAGGGGCAGAAAGGGAAGATTAAATCAATGATAAGTTTTTCAGCACTGCCACAAACAGGCAGAGGGTCACGGAGGAAAAAAGGGTGGAGATGGTCACGATGCTGCCGGCCAGCAGGTCGTCCGCGCCGTATTCACCGGCCAGCTGATAGGTGGTGATGGCCGACGGCGCCGCTGCGAACAGGAACACGGGGATCAACTCCGGCCCGCGGAGCCCGAAACCCCAGATCGCCACCGGCAGGACCAGAACAGGCATGATGAGCAACTTATAGAGGACCACCGCCCCTGTCAGCTTCCGCTGTTCAGCAGGCCCCCGTCCGCCATACAGCTTGGTGCCCAGGGTCAGGAAGGCCAGCGGCGAGGCCATTGCCGCGAGACTGGCGGTCAGACTCTCCAGCGGCCCCGGCAGGGCCATATGGAAAGGCCGGAAGGCCAGGCCCAAGAACACGCCCCACAGAATGGGATTTTTCAGAATGCCCTTCAGAAGCTGTACCCAATTTCTCCGCTCCCGCCCAGCGTACCAGGCATACATGACCACTGCGGCGATATTCAACACCGGCAGGGTCGCCGCCGCGATGGCCGACGCAGCCGCCGCCGCGCCGGATCCACCCAGCAGTTGGGAAAACGGAATGCCGTACAGGGTGAAATTGCCCCGGTACAGGGATTGGATGACCACCGCGATCTGATTCCTGTCACGGACTAGCCAGGGGATCAGCAGGATACCCGCCAGCAGGGAAACCGCGATGACACCGTAGGCAAAGGCGATGCTGCGCAGGCAGCTGTCCAGCGCCAGCTCTCCCCGGGAGATGCTGCGGAACAGCAGCACCGGGAACAGCAAACGCATACACAGGTGGTCTCCCTCCGCCGCAAAGTGCTCAGAGACCAGCTCCCGTTTTCGCATCAGGCAGCCCAGCAAAAGCAGCAGCGCCACTGGCAGGACCGCCTGCAGGGCATATCGGACAGCTTCCATATTCCATCCACCTCCGTGGGACAGGGTCAGTCGGCGCTTCCCACCGTCACGCCCATTTTGTCTTCGTAATACTTTACCATGGCGATCTGATCCTCGTCAATGTGGCCGTTGTCGTTCATCCAGTCCATCACCTGCAGCACCACGTCGGTCATGGGTGTATCCACACCCAAGTGGTGGGCATAGTGTTTTGCGTTCAGGATGTCCTTGCGGTGGACGGCCACCCGGGCGCCGGGCTCGTAGTCCCGGTGGATCAGCTTGGGGATCTTATTGTCATACAGGGGACCGCCGGCGAAGCCGCCGCGAGTGGCCTCGAAGGTGGTTTGGAGGTCAATGCCCGCCTTGGCGGCGAAGGCATAGCCCTCGGCCATAGCCACCAGATAGGCGCCGGCCACCATGTTGTTTACCAGCTTGGTGACGCTGCCGCTGGCAGGGCCGCCCACGTACACGGGGGTGCCCATACACTCCAGCAGGGGCTTTACCTCCTCGAAGGCCTCCTTGTCGCCGCCGGTCATGATGGCCAGGGTACCGGCAATGGCCATGGGGTTGCCGCCGCTGATGGGAGAATCCAGCAGGTACATACCGGCGTCCTTCGCCAGCTTGTACAGCTCCTGAATGATGTCAGGAGCTGTGGAGCTCAGGTCCACGATGATGCGACCGGGCTTGCCGTATTTGACGGCCTTTTCCACGCTGTCCCGGATGATGGCGTGGGTGGGCAGGATCTGCATGATGACGTCGCAGGTTTTGTATATCTCCTCCGGCTCTGCAACGGTGCCGCCGGCGGCGATGAAGCCCTCCCGCTGCTTTTCCATCACGTCGTAACCCAAAATCTCACAGCCGGATTTTTTCAGCAGGTTCTTTGCCATGGGCAGACCCATGACGCCCATACCCAGGAAACCGATTTTCATATCCGTGCGCACTCCTTTTATACATAGATTTGTTAAAAAATTAAAATACAGTTTAGAAACGTGGGTCAATATGTATTGTCTTCGCTGGAGACCCCTTCCTCTATCTGGGAAAATGTGGCCTTTTTCTTGTTTCCGTTCCGCTTGCTGATCCAGTTGGTCATAAAGGGGCAGATGATAGCGGTCACGACCACGGCGGCAGCCACCTGGGGCGTTGCGATGGCCGCAGTCTCCGCCAGAGTAGCGTCCACCGCTGCCAGGGCGGCCGGAGTCGCAACGGCATTTCCGCCCACGCTGGAGATTGCAGAACCTGCGATACCGGAGCCGCCAGTGAGCTTGTCAAAGAAGATATTGAAAACGCCGCCGATAAACACGGTGATCAAACCCAGAATGATGCCGGACACGCCGCCCTTTGCCACCTGCTGGAGGCTCATGTTGGCACCCAGGGCAAAGCCCAGAACCATGATGGTCACCTCGCCGCCGTTGCTGAGGCATTTGCGCATATGGGGGTCCAGATTACCCAGGATGATGCCCAGCAACAGGGGAACGATGGAGGCCACCAGCGTCATGTAGGGAATGCTGGCCAGACCCGCGGTGCCCATAGCCACCATGGTCAAGAACGGGCCATCGTTCAGGGAAATGATGGCGACTGCGCCCTGGTCGGACTCGGAGCCATAGGTCTTTGTGAGGGCGCCGAAGAGCGCACCGTTTGAGTTGGAAGCCGCTGCAATGATAGCAAGGGCGCTCAGGCCAAACAGGCTGTTGTTAAAGAAACGCGCGGCTAACAGGCCGATCGCCACGCTGACGGCAAACTTTACGATGGTGATGGTAAAGCCCGTCTTCATGGCCTGCGGTGCGCATTTGAGGTCCAGCTGTGCGCCCATGCAGACAAAGAACAGACCCACCAAGGCGCTAGTGCCTTTCACGATGCCGGTGGTAAAGCTGCCAATTTGCAGCGCCGCAGGGAAAAACGTATTGATGAGGCACCCTAGGAACAGCGGCACAATAATGATACCGCCAGGAATTTTGTCCAGCCATTTTTTCACAGGTACAGTCATGATGAATTCTCCTCTCAAAATTATTGGCTCACAGTATTTCTGGTACGGGGATCCCTTTTTAAGATGGGGCTGGGGCTGACTGGTGCTCATATGGGCTGCCGCCGGTTCGGCAGTTGCCTGGACTTGCTGGAGTTCTGCAAAATTTTTGCCGTGTCTGCCGCATTGTAATATTTAATTCATGCGTACTGAACAAAGCTGTAAGCCTTGAAAGCTAAGGCTTGCAAAGCCAATCAGCTTTATTCATGTGCAAGGATTTTGCGCAGAATCCTTGCACTTTCCGATGGTGTGGTGCACCGCACCATCGGAAAGTGCATTGTAACAATGTCTGAATTCTATCAAAAGGGCTGAAAACAGCCCTTTTGATAGATTGTTCGACAATCGCCGCACGAACAAGCCACGAAGCGGTTTGTTGAGTAGGCATTAATTATCAGGCCTTTTAATGGTCAAACCATTTGACTTTTTTATATGTGATTTCCAGAAAAAAGTCAACACCTTTGTATATATTCTATTACTTGCACAATTAAATACCGCTTTTTCTTGGCGAATCGCCGAAATTTTTTGCGGGCCTGCTCTATTGGCGTTCGATGCGTCTTTTCTCACAATTTGTATATCAATTCTTGACGAAAACTTCGAAATATGCTATAATTTTGTTAATTATATAACATAGCCATGAGTAAAACGGTGGATCAGATTTGGCAGGCAGTCCAAGGTGAGTCTATTCGAGCAGAGAAGCACACAATAGCAAGCAACACCAAAAGACGCAGAGGGAATCTGCGTCTGAAAGGATTTGTGTCCTGTTTGTCAGGCTGGTCTTCGAAGTGCTTTTTTGTTTCGGCAGGAGTGAGGCGATTTGCTGAGTACGGCGGCGTAGGCCGCAGCCAAAACCGAAATGTGGGCAAGGGTGTTCATATTTGCCGCGCTCTGCCCATTACGGATTCAAAGCCGTTCCTAGCCGGTTTCTTTGAAGTGGGAATTGTAGCGTTCGTATTCTGTACGCAGGGCATAGGTCCTTTTGAAGCGCAGACACTCTCGGTCAATGGAGCGTTGTAGCCAGAAGGAATGACCTTCTATTTGGTGCCGCCCCGTTTTCTCTTCCCGTTGTTCCATTTTTTGTGGTTACAGGGACAGACGGCTGCCTTGGGCTGCTGGAAAGGGCAGCAGAATTTCTGGCGGAACCCGCCATGTCCATCAAGCGTCTACCATCCTTGCTCATCGCCAGTCCGGCTTCGCAAATGGGATTGCCGGCTGCCAATCTCTTTGACTTTTTGGTACTTCTCTTGCTCAGCGGAATCACGGCTTCTCCATCATAGACATCTCTCACAGTGTTGTAGAGATCACGCACATCATAACCTTTGTCCGCAAGAAAGATATACTCCCGGATGGGCAGGATCTGGTTGGCTGCAGTGAGGATATCAGCAATAACAGTGGAATCCATGATATTGGCCGGAGTGGTCAGCTCATTTAGAGGCAGGCCGGAAATGCAGTCTACCAGTACATGGCTCTTGCAACCCCAGTAGAACTCATAACGCCGCTCGTTGTGCTTGTTGGAAGCGGAATGACCCCCCAGAGCACAATCTGGATCGTTTTTGGGGGTGATGTTCTTTGGAAAACTTGTTTTTCACAAAGGATTTTGGATTATTCGTATTAGCCATGACAGGTGTGGCGATGAAGGATGCGTCCGCCACGCCCAACTCATACCGTTGTCGTACCAAATCCGCCACGACAGTCTTTAACTCGGTGTTGTCCAGCTGACGCAGGAAGCGGTCATACGTCCAGCAGGATAGCAGAGGCTCCAAGATGTTAAAACCGCAGTAATGGGCAATGAGCCGGTTGTTGTCCAGATAGTCCGCAAGAGCGGTGATTTGTGAGAAACCCTCACACTTCATAACGATGAAAGCGCACATCATGGCTTCTTTGGGAAGCCTTGCCGCCCAGTCGCCGCTCTGGGCAGCGTAAAATCCAGACCGCTAAAGAGTTTATCGTAAAATGTTGCGACACTTTTGGATGTGAACAGCGTTACATCCTGAATGGTTTCATGTCGGTAGATTGTGGTCAGCTCCTTTCGGTTTGATTGCGCTCCAACTTCATTTTACTTCTTGCCGCTTTCTATATCTTTTGGAGTGATTCTGATTTTCAGCTATGTCCGGGATCTATTGATGATACTTACTTTTTCGAGTTTTGCTCATGGCTGATGTAATAAAATTGGGAGGTGATCCTCACGAACGAATCTCAGCGGTCTAAAATTCTCTTCCAGCCCGCCACGACCATGCGTGCCTCTGAAGTAATCTATGACCAGATCTATCTGAAAATCGCCTCTGGCGATCTGCGTCCGGGGGACACCCTCCCCTCGGAGCGGGAGCTTGCGGAGCAGTTTCACCGCAGCCGTCCCAGCGTGCGGGAAGCCCTTCGGATGCTCCAGCAGGACGGTCTTTTAAAGATCAGCTTGGGCAGCGCGGGCGGTGCCGTGGTGCAGAGCATTTCGCTGAAAACGGTGGAAGAGCCTCTGAAAAAGCTGGTGGAGATCGGCGCCATTAATTTGGATGAGTTGGTGGAATACCGCAATATCAACGACCACACCTGTGCCCGACTGGCCTCTCTCCGCCGGACTGACGAGGATATACGCGCCATTCAGGCGACCCTGGATGCGGCGGAGGCCAGTATCTGCACGCCCAATAGCTTTGAGAAATACGATATTGCCTTTCACACCGCTCTGGCGAAAGCCAGCCACAATGCGCTGGCCTTGCTCATCAACGACGTGATCGTTGGGCTGAACACAGACGCGTTCCTGCAGTCCATTCAGCATTGTTCCGTAGAGGAGCATCAGCGCATTAACCGGGAGATTTTTGAATCCCACTCCGCCATTCTGCGGGCTGTCATCAAGGGCGACCCGGACGAGGCCGATAGGTGCGTAGATGAGATGGTGCGCTTGTTCCGGGGCTATATTTCCTAAGTTCATCCATTTTCCCTCAGGATATGCCCTGCTATGCTACTATATATAGGCCGTTAAAGGCAACATGTATAGCCGCTGCAAGAAGAATCTGGCCGCAAAAATTGCGCCGCATAAACAAGAAAGACAGGCTGAACTTCCAGCCTGTCTTTTCTTTTAAAACGCCTCGAAGCGCTTCCGCATCTCCTCGTCATTGATCTTGCCCTGCTCCGATTGCTCCAACACCTTCATCGCTTCCGCGACTGATGCATTCCACTCTTCCACGCTGATCTTCTTCCGGTTCTTCCTCTGCTTCAGCCGGTTATAGGCGCGGTCATATTCCACCTGCGCCGGGGTTCGGTTTGCTTTGCCCTGTGCCTCCTTTCGGTGAGCGCCGACCTTCCGGCAGGTGCGCTCCGTCTCGCTGGGAGCAATGTTGTTGCAGTAGCAGGTGTTATATCCTGCTGTCAACAGAAAATACTTTCCGCAGTTATGACAGCGTCGGGGAGCGTTCCCCACCGCTAATCCCCGGTAGAATTCTGTCCGCAGGAAGTCCGTCAGGCTATTGAAGGTGGCTTTTTCCGCTATGAACATGCTCCACTGCGCCTTTGAGCGGGCAGTCAAGGAACGACTCATTCCCCGTAATCCAACGGATGATTGTATCGCCCCCAAGGTTCGTAAATTCGAAATGAAAATTCTGGAGCCGGAGCACATGAAAGCATACCTCGACGCTGCCGACGCCAGAGGGCTCCTGCCCATGTTCTATCTGGAACTGGTCAGTGGCCTGCGCAAGGGAGAGCTGGTAGCACTGCTATGGTCTGACCTGGATATTAAAAACCGCACCATCTCCGTCAGCAAGCAGTAC
>JALFVN010000066.1 GCA_022787565.1 Clostridiales bacterium
TTCAAGGCCAAATGGCTTTGTTCAAGTGCAAGGATTTCGGGTAAAACCGCCCGAAATCCTTGCACCTTCCGCTGGAACGCTCCAGCGTTCCAGCGGAAATACGCATTGTAACAATGTCTGAATTTCATCAAAAGGGAAAAAAGTTGTCCTTTTGATGAAATTCTGCGGCAACAGCCGCAGGAATAAACCGCAAAGCGGTTTATTCAGTAGACATTATTATAAAATGATCTCAGCGATTTTCTGCAAATCGCTGAGATCATTTATAACGCTTACGGCCTTTTGAGGGCTCTCAGTTCTTCGATGGGCCCGTCCAGACTCTTGGGCAGGATGCCCGGCCGGTCAAATTGTCCCAGGGCCTTTTTCAGCGGGCCGGCGTTTTTGCGGGTGTTGGACATCTGGTATTTGGTGATGAGCCGCACTGCCTCTTCCTCCAGAGGCAGGTTCTCCCGTCCCTTCACGTCACGAAGCTCCACCGTCAGCGTCTCGCCCCAGGACCACAGCTCCAGGCTGCACTCTCTCTGCCCGTTGCCGGTCAGTACGGTTTTCAGCACCGCCGCTTCCCCGTTGACAAAGGCTGCAGCCCTTTCCACATCCCGGAAGCGCAGGATCAGTTTCCGCCGGGGCAGCGGATAGTCCGCCGCGCCCCGCTCCGTCTCCATGGTAAAGCGGAGCGTGCTCCCCTCCTCCCTGACTTTCATATGGGTCAGGCTCCACTGTCCGTCGCGGTAGGCCTTGCTCTCTCCGTCGTCCTCGTACCAGTCAAAGGTTCCGTCACCCCGGTAGATCCAGAGTTCATGGGGCTGCGCCGGGTCAAGGCTGTTTTCCCGTCCATCTGCGTACAGCGGCAGGATGGCCCCCGCCCTGGCCAGAATGGGGATGGAGCTCATATCCCGGTACATGGTCAGGGTCCGGCTCCCCTCATAGATCCGGCCGTTGAAAATGTCCGTCCAGCGGCCCTCCGGCAGCCAGACCTTCACCGGCGCAAGCAGCGTCAGCTTGTCCAGAGGCTTGGTGACGGGGGCGGCGATCAGCGCAGGGCCGAAACGGTATTGGTTGGGCACCCGGTAGGCCGCCTGGTCTTTCCATTCATAATACATGGGCTCGCAGAGGGGCACGCCTTCCCTGGATGTAAAGTAGTTGCAGGCATAGAGATAGGGGATCAGCCGCTGGCGCAGACGGAGAAATTCGCTGGCTGCCGCCTCCACGGCAGGCGACTGTTTCCAGGGTTCTTTGCCCATATACTCGCAGCTGGTGGAGTGGAGCCGGTTGATCGGGCTGAACACGCCGAACTGCAGCCAGCGCAGATAGAGCTGCTCGTCCTGCACGCCCAGCATGTGTCCGCCGATATCGTGGCTCCACCAGGTGTAACCGGCGTTGGCGGCGTTGGCCGTGAAATAGGGCTGGTATTCAAGGCTCTTCCAGCTCATCACCGTGTCCCCGCTGAAGCCCAATGGGTAGCGGTGGCTGCCAAGGCCGCCGTACCGGGACAAAATCAGAGGCCGCTTCTCACCCTTTTCCTCCATGTCCCGGGTGTGAAAGTGGTTTAAAAGCCACAGAGGATCAAGCCTCTCTTCCCCGGCCTTTGTCCCCTGCTGCCAGTCGATCCACCAGAAATCCACGCCCTCCTTTTCCAGCGGGCGGTGTACCTGTTCAAAATAGACTCGGCGGAACCGTTCATCCGTCAGGTCAAAGGGGATAGGCTTACGCTCCGCCGGGTCAAGATCCAGCGCCCGGCAGGCATTTTCATAGCAGTCCTCAAAAAAGCGGACGCCCTGGGCCGGGTGGACGTTCAGCGTCACCTTCATGTTCCTCTCGTGGAGCCAGGAAAGCAGCTCCCTGTGGTCGGGAAAAAGCTCCCTGTTCCAGCTGTACCCGGTCCAGCCCGGATTGTGTTTGATATCAAAGCGCTCCCGGAAGCTGCCGTTGTTGATTTCAGGCCGGGCCTCCGGCCCGAAGCGTCCGATCACATCCACCCAGTGCCAGTCCATGTCGATGGTGGCCACGCTGATAGGGATCTGTTTATCCAGAAAGCGCTGCATCAGCGCCCGGTATTCCTCCTGGGTGTAGGCCTTGTAGCGGCTCCACCAGTTTCCCAGACAGTATCTGGGCACCAGAGGGACCTGGCCTGTGAGAGCGAAAAAGTCTTTCAATGCGCCCCGGTAATCGTCGCCGTAGGCGAAAAGGTATTTATCCTTTCCTCCGATGCGCCGGAGCAGACGGTCCCCGTCCAGCAGCAGACTGCGGCTGTCGTCCATGAGAGCCGCGCCGCTGCGGGACATGATGCCGTCTTCCAGCTTTGTCTTGCCGTTGCAGCGGTCCAGGGTCCGGGCCGTGCCCTTCAGATTGCCTTTTGTAACGTCCGTCACCCGCCGCCCGTCGCTTAACGTTAGCTCCTTTATCCGGCCCCGGCGGCAGTCAATCACCGCTTTGATCCGGGCCGTCTGGACAGTACACAGCTCATCCTTCAGCGCAAAATCCGCCCCGGCTTCGGCAAAGTCCCTGTGCAGCACGGTCTGACTGGGAAGCTCGGTAAAGTTTTCCGTCTCCACGCGGAGCAGCCGGTCCGTGATGACCGTTATCCTGGTTTTTCCGGCACTTATCTGACGATCCATCGCCCTCACTCCTTCGGGGATATTATATTGTCGGAAAACCGGGCTGTCAATGCGTTTGACAGAAGAAAAACAAGGAGAAGGGCTTGACTTGTTATTATCTTTATGATGTTATCATATTGTAAATAACAGTCGAGGGGTGATATCCTATGCAGTCAGAAATAGAGTATCTGTCCAAATACAATATCGCCGATTATGAACGGCCCTCGGTGGCAGCGGATATTGTGGCCTTTATGATCCGCACCGAAGAGGGCGGCAGCTACCGTCAGGACCCGAAAAGCAGGCTGTCCATCCTGCTGATCCAGCGCGGCGAGCATCCTTACAAGGGTTCCTGGGCGCTGCCGGGCGGCTTTCTGCTGCCCAACGAGACCATTGAGGAATGTGCCTTGCGGGAGATCATCGAAGAGACCAACGTGACCCCCTCGGCGCTGATGCCGGTAGGCGTATTCAGCCAGGTGGGCCGCGACCCGAGAGGCTGGATCATTTCCAACGCTTTTGCCTCCGTCATCAGCGAGGAATCCGTTAAGGAGATGGGCGGAGACGACGCGGCAGACGCCAAATGGTTTGACATCCGCTTTGAACAGAGCAGCGACGGGAATTACCTGCTGGATCTCTCCTGCGGGGACATTGAGCTGAAAGCCGTCCTTTCGGAAAAGGAGAGCCGTTTCGGCAGGACCAGCTTCCATATTCTTGACAGCGGCTCCCTGGCCTTCGATCACGCCGGCATCATCGCCACTGCCCTGACCGCGTTGAGAAACGAGGCCCGGAATCTGGAGACCATCTTCGATTTTCTCCCGGAGAAGTTCACCCTGACGGCTTTGCAGAGAGTACAGGAGACCATTTTGAACATTTCCGTGCTGCCTGCCAATTTCCGGCGTAAGGTGGCAGATTATGTGATTGAAACCGAGGAATACACAACCGGCGCCGGGCACCGGCCCGCAAAGCTCTACAGGAAAAAAAGCAATTATTAAACAGGAGGGATACTGTATGTTCGCAAAATTTCTCCCCAGCGAGTATGTTCTTCGCTACAAAAAGGGAAAACTGGTCAGGGAGGGTATAGGGCTTTCCTTCTTCTATTGGACGAAAAGCACCTCCGCCTGCGCCATTCCTGTGTCCAACACCGACACCGACTTCATTTTTGAGGAGACCACCCGGGATTTCCAGACCGTGTCGATCCAGGGGCAGCTCAGCTACCGTATCCTGGATTACAAAAAGATTGCAGGCGCAATGGATTTCACCGTCGATCTGAAAACGAAAAAGTACAACAATGAGCCCATGGCCAAGCTCTCCAAGCGCATCGTCAACATTGCCGCGGTGCTGATCCGAAGTCATATCGGCTCCGGTACGCTGAAGGAAGCCATGCAGTCCGGCCGGTCTCTGGCCGCGCTGGTTCTTGAGGAGATGCAGAATGTACCGGAGATCCGTGATCTGGGCATTGCCGTCACCGGCTTTTCCCTTCTGAAGATCAGCGCCAACAAAGAGACCGCCAGAGCGCTGGAAGCCGAAACCCGGGAGGATATTCTGAAGCAGTCCGACGACGCCCTTTACCTGCGCAGAAACGCCTCCATTGAGCAGGAGCGCCGCATCCGGGAAAATGAGCTGAGCACCGAGATCTCTGTGGAAGAAAAGAAAAAGCAGATCCGGGAGACAGAGATCCAGACAAAGCGGATGATTCTGGAAAAGGAAAACGAGCTGGCCAGGATCGAGGCGGAAAGCGCGGCGGCCCGGGAACAGCTCCGGCTGGACAACGAGATCGAGCTGGAACGCAAGCGCAGGGAGCTGGCGGAGCTTCGGCTGGAAAATGCCCGGAAAGACGCCGACGCGGAAGCCTATCGGATCAGCGCCGTTATGGAGGCCTACGGCAAGCTGGGCGCAGAAGTCCTTGTAGCTCTTGCCACGCTGAACATGGAGCCGGAAAAAATGATTGCCCAGGCATTCGACAAGCTGGCCGCCAACAGTGAAAAGATCGGCACCCTCAATATCACGCCCGACCTTCTGGAGAGCTTAAAGGCGGGGTAAAAAGGATGGACAGGAAAACGGAGCAGAAGATCGTTCTCGTGACCCAGAAAACCCGTCTGGAGGACCTGATCTATCGGTACAACACGGAAAGTCAGGTAAAGTTTTACCTTGAGCACCACGGCGGAGACTTTAACGACTACAAGCAGGAGCATGATACCTATCACTCCTCGGTAAAAACGGCCGTCTCCTTTCTGGAAAGCTACGGGCGGCTGCAGATCGTCGACCGGGACCATATCCCCAACTATATCTTCGGTGAAAGGGACCTTGTCGTCGTCATCGGGAGAGACGGTCTGGTGGCCAATGTTCTGAAATACCTGTCCTGTCAGCGGGTCATCGGTGTAAATCCCGACCCCCGGCGCTGGGACGGTGTGCTGCTGCCCTTCGCGTCGGAGGATCTGGTGAAGATCGTGCCGGAGACCTGCGCGGGCCGCCGCCGCGTCCGGACCATCACCATGGCCCAGGCAAGGCTTAACGACGGGCAGACGCTTTACGGCGTAAACGATCTGTTCATCGGTCAGAAGACCCATGTTTCCGCCCGGTACGAGCTCCGTCTTGACCGCAGATGCGAGGTCCAGAGCTCCAGCGGCATCATCGTGTCCACCGGGCTGGGCTCTACCGGCTGGCTGAAAAGCATTCTGGCCGGGGCAGCCGGGATCAGCCGGGCCTGCGGCGTCCGTTCAGCGCTCTCTGTCCCCAAGGATTTTTCCTGGGAATCCGAGGCCCTTTACTTCACCGTGCGGGAGCCCTATCCCAGCATATCCACCGGGGCGGACATCGTTTTCGGGAAGATCGGGCAGGACAGTACCCCGGAGATCGTCTCCTACATGCCCCAAAACGGCGTGATCTTCAGCGACGGGGTGGAGCAGGATTATCTCCAGTTCAATTCCGGGGCCACCGCCAAAATAAGCCTTGCCGAAAAGCAGGGACATCTGATTGTATAAATGATTACAGAAAATCCGATATCCGCGAAAAGCGGATATCGGATTCTATATTATTCTGAATAATGAGAAATCAGCTCAAGCAGCTGGCGGAGGCTCTTTTTGCCTATGGCGGCCTGTTCTCCGCCGATGATCAGGCAGGGTACGCTCATCACCCGGTACTTCTCTTTCAGCGCCGGGAACAGGCTGATATCATAGACCTCTGCCCGTACCTTCTCATTGACGGCGGCGATCTGCTGGGCAGCCGTCACCATATCCGGGCACATGCCGCAGGAGAGGGTGACCAAAATCTGCATGCTGACCGGACGGGAGATGGCTTTGATTTTCCGCTCCGTCTCCGCGTCCAACTCCTGTCCCGGCCCGGCGGCGTTAAACAGCCCCAGGACAAAGGAGGAAAACTCATGCCCAGCCGGAACGCCGTGAAAGGCAAGGCCGGTGTCGCTCCCGTCCTGGCGCAGCACGCGGACGCAGGGGCGTTCGCTCTCCTCCGCCGGGTCTCTGGCCGTCTCCACGGTGAGCTTCTCCGTCAGGGCGGCAAGACCCTGCATACAGCGCGCAAGCTCCTGTGAGGCCGTGCGCTCATCCGGGTACAGGCGCAGGATAAGGGGGCTTTCCATGTGCCGGAAAAGCTGCTGAAGCCGGAGGCTGATTTCCCCGGAAAAAGGGCTCTCCGGTTTTCCGGGGTTTTTGGGCTGCAGGCCGGTCTTCTCCCTCATGGCGGATGCGGTTTTTTCCAGCGCAATTGCCGCTACAGCCCCGTCGCTGACGGCGGTGACCACCTGCCGCAATGCCTTGGCGCAGACATCTCCGGCAGCGAACAGGCCCTCGGTTCTGGTCTTCCCGTCCCTGTCGGTAAGGACAAAGCCCTTTTCGTCCAGCTCCGCATACCCCCGGAGCAGGGCAGATTCCGGCTCCGCCCCGGCGAAAACGAAAAGGCCCATCTCCTCCCCTTCCGCTGCCCGGTACTCGGTCACTTCCCCGGTTTTTCTGTTCCGGCAGCGGATCGTGTTCAGGCCCCGGTCTGTTCCGGAGACCGCCTCCACCTGTACGCCGGTGACCACGCTGATCTTCTCATGGCTCCTGGCCCTGTCGGCCAGCGACCTGGCGCAGGAGAAATCCTCCCCCCGCATCAGAATGGTCACATGGCTGGCAAAGCGGGCAAGAAATACGCTCTCCTCCGCTGCGGCATAGCCGCCGCCGATGACAAAGACCTGCCTGCCGGTATAAAGCTCCCCGTCGCAGACAGCGCAGGTGGAAACACCTCTGCCTCTGAACGCCTCCTCGCCCTGAAAGCCGGCGCTGCGGGGCCGTGCTCCCATGGCCGCAAGGACGCCGAAGCAGCGGAAGGGGCCCTGATCGGTGAGGACGGTTTTCACCTCTCCCTCAAGCTTCAGTTCTTTGGCCTCCGCCATAAGAAATTCCGCGCCGAAGCTCCGGGCCTGCCGGCGCATGGTCTCCGCCAGTGTCTGTCCGTCGGTGGAGAGGACGCCGGGGTAGTTTGCCACCTCCGCGCTGAGGGCGATCTGTCCGCCCAGACGCTCCTTTTCCAGCACCAGAACCCGGCAGCCGGCCCGGGCCAGATAAATGGCGGCGGAAAGCCCCGCCGGCCCGCCGCCGATGATCACCACATCATACAGCTCTTCCCGCTTTTTGTTTTCCATTGCTTTTCGCTGCCCATCCGGGCAATCCTTCCCTGTTTTTTCACCGGGTAGTATAGCCTCATTTGGGAAAGGATATGCAAAACGGGCGGCCACAAAGGCCGCCCAAAGGGCATGCAAGATAGGGAGGCGGCAGGTTTTGAGCGGGCCTTTTCCGCCCATGCTTCACGAAAAATTGCGGAAATACACGCAAGTATTCCCGCAATTTTTCATTTTCCTGAACGAAAAAATCCTCGTTCAAAACTGCTTTGCACCTGAAAAAGAGAGGTTTTTCTGTCAGGCGAGGCGAAAAGCGCAGAAATACTTGAGTTGTATTTCGAGCATTTTCAACGAAGCATGACGGGAAAATATCCTTTTTCAGGCTGCCGGATCCCTACCTTGCATGCCCTAATTGGTAAGTCTGTTTGTTTCCTCAGCCCACGGAGAGCACGGTATAGCCCTGATCCTCCACAGCTTTTTTCAGCACCTCGTCGGCTACCGGGCTTTTCAGCGTGACTACGGCGGTGCCGGTCTGGTGGCTGACGGCGGCCTGCTCCACCTCGGGCAGGGCCTCAAGGGTCTTCTTTACCCGTGCCTCGCAGTGTCCGCACATCATGCCTTCGATTTTCATTGTCTTTTCCATGGTTTTCTTTTCCTCCTTGTGTTTTCTTTTGATTTTTCTGTCCTTTTTGGGGCTTTGCAGATCAAACAGGTTCAGTCTGAGGGCGTTGGACACCACACAGAAGCTGCTGAGACTCATGGCGGCGGCAGCAAACATGGGGTTCAGCGTCAGCCCCAGGGGGATGAACACCCCTGCTGCCAGAGGGATGCCGATGCTGTTATAGAAGAAGGCCCAGAACAGGTTCTGGTGAATGTTCCGCAGGGTGGCCCGGCTGAGGCGGATTGCGGCAGGCACATCGGACAGGCGGCTTTTCACCAGCACCAGATCCGCCGCGTCCACGGCCACGTCAGCGCCCGCGCCGATGGCGATGCCGATATCCGCCCTGGTCAGAGCCGGGGCGTCATTGATGCCGTCGCCCACCATGATAACTTTCCCCTGTACCCTGAAGCGGCGGACCACGCTCTCCTTCCCGTCGGGCAGGACCCCGGCGATCACCTGGTCAACACCGGCCTGGCGGCCGATGGCTTTGGCCGTGCGTTCATTGTCGCCGGTGAGCATAACGACCCGCAATCCCATATTCTGCAGTGCGCGCACCGCGCCGGGGCTGTCCTCCCGGATCTGGTCCGCCACGGCGATGATGCCGCAGAGCTGCCCGCCCCGGCTGAAAAACAGCGGGGTCTTTCCCTGCTCCGCAAGCCCTTCGGCCTGCTTTTTCATGCTCTCCGGCACCTGGGTCCGGGAGCTGATGAAGTTCAGGTTTCCTCCGCACAGCTCATCACCGTGAAGGGATGCCGTAAGCCCGTTGCCGGGCAGAGCCTGGAAATCCGTGACCTCTCCGATCTCTGCCTTCCTCTCCTCCGCCGCCAGCAGCACGGCCTTGGCCAGCGGGTGCTCGCTCTTCTTTTCCAGCGCAGCAGCCAGCTTCAGCAATTCTTCCTCCTTCAGGTCTCCGGCGGGGAGGATATCTGTTACCCGGGGCTCGCCCACGGTAATGGTGCCGGTCTTGTCCAGCACCACGGTTTCCGCCTTGCCCGTCTCCTCCAGAGAGACGGCGGTTTTGAACAGAATGCCGTTTTTCGCGCCCATGCCGCTGCCCACCATGATGGCCACCGGCGTAGCAAGACCCAGCGCGCAGGGACAGCTGATAACCAGCACCGAGATGCCCCGGGCCAGGGCAAAGCCCACGCCACGGCCCAGCAGCAGCCAGACCGCGGTAGTCACCAGGGCAATGGCGATGACCGCCGGAACAAACACACCGGATACCTTGTCCGCCACCTTGGCGATGGGGGCCTTGGTGGCCGCCGCGTCGCTGACCATGCGGATGATCTGGGAAAGGGTGGTGTCCTCCCCCACCCGGGTGGCCCGGCAGCGGATAAAGCCGGACTGGTTCACCGTGGCGGCGGAAACCGTGTCTCCTTCCGTCTTGTCCACGGGGATGCTCTCGCCGGTGAGGGCAGCCTCGTTCACGGCACTGCTGCCTTCCACCACCACGCCGTCCACCGGGATGTTTTCCCCGGGCCGGACGACGAAAATGTCCCCCAGCTGCACCTGCTCCACGGGGACTTCTGTCTCCGTGCCGTTCCGGACCACCGTGGCGGTCTTGGGTGCCAGCTTCATCAGGCTTTTCAGCGCGTCGGTGGTCTTGCCCTTGGACCGGGCCTCCAGCATCTTGCCCACGGTGATCAGGGTCAGGATCGTACCGGCAGACTCGAAGTAAAACTCCATCATGTAGTCCATCACCGCGTCCATGTTGCCCTTCACCTGGGCGTCGGTCATGGCAAAGAGGGCATAGGTGCTGTACACAAAGGCGGCAGTGGAGCCCAGGGCCACCAGCGCGTCCATGTTGGGCGCTCTGTGCCACAGGCTCTTAAAGCCGCTGACAAAAAACTTCTGGTTGATCACCATGATGATCGCGGTGAGCAGAAGTTGGGTCAGCCCCATAGCCACATGGTTATCGTTATAAAAGGGCGGCAGCGGCCAGCCCCACATCATATGGCCCATGGAGAAGTACATCAAAACCGCCAGAAAGGCCACGGACCAGATCAGCCGGCGCTTAAGCAGCGGGGTCTCACGGTCCTTCAGGGCGTCCTCCCTGTCCACATTACTGCTTTTTTCGGCAGCTGCGCCCTTCTCACTGGCGCCATAGCCCGCCTGCTCCACGGCGGCGATGATCTCAGCCGGGGCAGCGCTGCCCTCCACGCCCATGGAGTTTGTCAGCAGGCTTACGGCGCAGGAAGTCACCCCCGGCACGCCGGAAACCGCTTTCTCCACCCGGGCACTGCAGGCCGCGCAGCTCATCCCCGTTATGTTATATTGCTTCATTTTCTTCCTCCCGGAAACTATTTCATCAGCTTTTGCAGGGTGTTCACCAGCTCCTCGATGGTCTCGTCCCTGCCCTCTCTGATATCCTGTACAACACAGCTGCGGATATGCTCCGCCAGAAGCTCCTTTCCAAAGGCGTTCAGCGCGGCGTTGGCGGCGGAGACCTGGCCCAGAATGTCGATACAATAGGCATTCTTCTCCAACATGCCCCGGATACCCCGGATCTGCCCCTCAATGCGGTTCAGTCGGTGGAAAAGCTTTTTTACTTCCTCGTCGCTCCGCTCCTTGGTCCTGCCGCTGCAGCAGCAACATTCCTTTTGTTCCATCGGCAGCTCCTTCTTTCCTGAAATATACCCCCTGGGGGTATCTATATAATATACCCCCAGGGGGTATTTGTCAAGACCCATAACATATTTTTTCTTTTCCCGGGGAAAGATATTCCCATATCATTGGGAAATGAGGTTTATACGATGGGCATAAGACTTGGCAGACAGACGGTGATGCTGTCCACGCCGCCTGCGGTGATCGGATACGCCGGTGTGGTTGGACAGAAGGAGGGCGAAGGTCCGCTGAAGGGCTGTTTTGACTACATCTCCGACGACTCCTATTTCGGCGAGAAGTCCTGGGAGAAGGCGGAGAGCCACATGATCAAGCAGTGCTTTCAGATCGCCTGCGGCAAGGCGGGGCTTGCGCCGGAGGGGCTGGACTATATTTTCTCCGGGGATCTGCTGAACCAGTGCGTCAGCTCCGCCTTTGCCATGAAGGACTGCAAAGCGCCCTACATGGGCGTATACGGGGCCTGCTCCACCATGGCGGAATCTCTGGGTCTGGCGGCCATGGCGATCGACGGGGGCTTTGCCGCAAAGGCCTGCGCCCTCACCGGCTCCCATTTCTGCTCGGCAGAGCGGCAGTTCCGCTTCCCGCTGGAATACGGCGGACAGCGTACCCCTACCGCCCAATGGACGGTGACGGGGGCCGGGGCCGTGATCCTCGCCGCCGGGGGCCAGGGGCCAAAAATCACCCATGTCACCACCGGGATGATCGTTGACGCGGGGATCAAGGACGCCAATTCCATGGGCAGCGCCATGGCTCCCGCCGCATACGAGACGCTGAAGGCCCACTTCACGGAGACCGGGCGCAGTCCCAACTACTATGACGCCATCTTCACCGGCGACCTGGGGGCCCAGGGCCACGATATCCTGCAAAGCCTGTTTCAGGCAGACGGCGTGGAGCTGGACGCCCGGTATATGGACTGCGGGGTGATCATGTTCGACCTGAACACCCAAAACGTGGGCTGCGGCGGTTCCGGCTGCGGCTGCTGCGCCTCGGTGCTGGGCGGGCATATCCTGAAGGCCATGGAAAAGGGCGTATGGCAGCGGGTGCTGGTGGCAGCCACCGGCGCGCTGATGTCCCCCACCAGTGCCCAGCAGGGGGACAGTATCCCGGGGATCTGCCACGCGGTAGCCATAGAAAGCGGGGTTTGCAATGGAAATGCTGTTTGAATATATCAAAGCCTTTGCCGTGGGCGGGGCGCTGTGCGTTTTCGGCCAGCTGCTGATCGACTATACCAGGCTGACCCCGGCACGGATTCTGACGCTGTATGTGGTTCTGGGCGTGGTGCTGGGGGCCGTAGGCGTCTATCAGCCCCTCGCCGACTGGGCCGGGGCGGGGGCCACGGTGCCTCTGACGGGCTTCGGCAATCTGCTGGCCAAGGGCGTGAAGAAAGCCGTGGAGGAAAGCGGACTGCTGGGCGCCTTCACCGGAGGCTTTACCGCGGCCGCCGGCGGAATCTGCGCGGCGGTGTTCTTCGGTCTGATCGTGGCTCTGCTTTTCAAACCCGGAGATAAAAATAAATAAACACGGAAAAACTGTTCACCGCCCCTGCAGCTCTGCTTTGTCAGAACTGCGGGGCGGTTTTTCTCAATTTTTCTGAAAAGCAGTTGACAATTGTAGTCCGTGTTGCTATACTGCAGTTAGACGACGCGCGTAGTCTATTTATGGAGGGCCTGAAATGAACAAATCCGTTGAAAAGATAAGTGATTCCGAGCTGGAGGTCATGCGCGTGCTGTGGGAGGCGGGGGACGCCCTGCCCATCACAGAGATCCGCCGCAGTCTCCAACGCAGTAAAGGCTGGGAAGCCACCACCATCAAAACCCTGGTGCAGCGGCTCTGCGCCAAGGGGGTGCTGGCACAGGAAAAACGAAATGTGTTTTACTACAGCCCCTTAGTCAGCGAACAGGAGTACAACGACTGGGCAACCGGCGACCTGATCCGCAAGCTGTATCGGGGCAGCGCCAAGGAGCTGGTGGCGGCGCTGGTCCGTTCTGACGGACTGAGCAAAAGCGACGTGGACGAGCTTCGGGCCATGTTCAAAGTGGAGGAATAACCATGGGTATGCCGCTGAAAACGCTGCTCATCCTGTCTCTGGGCGGCACCCTGTTGGGCCTTTCCCTGATGCTGCTGCGGCGGCTTCTGGGGAAAAAGCTGCCCAGCGCCTTTTATTACTACGCCTGGCTGCTGGTCTTTCTCCGCTTTTTGCTGCCTCTGCCGGGGCTGGTGGGAGGCGAGTCTGCCATGGTGGAAAGCCCCCTGGCGCTGGATACCGCCGCTCCTCCGGCGATAGAGTCCTTCTCCCCCAGAAGCTATCTGAGCGCAGGGGCTGGCCCTGCCGGAGAGCCTTCCGCCAGTGCGGCCCCGGCTTCCGATAATACTGCCGCTCCGGCAGCGCAGCCGGTAACGGAGCAGGAGGAAGCCGTGTCTTCCCGGAGTCCGGAGCCAACGGGCCATACCGGGCCGGAGCTCAGTTCCCTGCTGCATGCTCAGCACTTCTGGCTTGGGCTGTGGCTCTGCGGGGCCATACTGTGCCTCACCTGGTACATATGGGGCTATGTCCGTTATTCCCGCGCCGTCAGGCGCTGCCTGAAAGAACCGTCTGACCCTGAGCTGGCTTTTTATCTTTCCATCCCCCAAAAGCACCGGCCGGAGCTGGCAAAATGCCCCGGTCTGGACTCCCCTATGCTTTTGGGTGTGGCCCGTCCTCTGTTGGTACTGCCTGACCGGGAATACAGCCCGGAGCGGCTGAGGGCCATATTGAGCCACGAGCTGACCCACTACCGCAGAGGTGATCTGATCTTCAAATGGTTTGCCGTTCTGGTGTTCTCGCTGCACTGGTTCAACCCCTTTACCCGGCTTTTCCGCCGGGAGCTGGACCGGGCCTGCGAGCTGAGCTGCGACGAGCATCTGCTCCGTCGCATGGACAGGGACGGCAGACAAAATTACGGCGAGACGCTTTTGGATCTTGCCGTCGGTCGTTCCCTCTCTCCCCGGGTAATCGCCACCAGCTTTGCCACGGAGAAGCGGAACCTGAAAGAAAGGCTGGAACAAATCATGACATACAAAAAGAAAGGCCGGGCCGCTCTTGCGCTGACCCTGGCCGCCATACTGCTGCTCTGCGGCTGCGGCGCCGCTCTTGGTCCCGCGGCCAGTGAGACAATCCCTCCCGCACCTACCCCAGAGACCTCCCAGAGCAGTGCAGAGCCAATAAGCAACCCCGCCTCTCAGGGCGAGGTGGTCAGTGTGGGCGCGGTAGACGCGCTCCTCTCCGCCATCGCCCCGGGGGCTGAGATCACGCTGAAAGAAGGCGTATATGACCTGACCATGGCTTCCAACTACGGTCAGGACAGCGGCAGCGATTACTATCGCTGGGAGAGCATGTCTGACGGCTTTGAGCTGGTGATCACCGGCGTGGACGGACTGAGCATCAAGGGCGCGGGCATGGGCGACACGGTAGTCTGCGCCCAGTCCCGGCAGGCCAATGTGCTGCGGCTGGAGGACTGTGAAAACATCCGTCTCAGCGGCTTTTCCGCGGGGCACACCGAAAAGCCCGTGCCCTGCAGCGGCGAAGTGCTGACGCTGGAAAACTGTAGCGGTATCCAGCTGGAGGACTGCGGCTTATACGGCTGCGGCACCGTGGGCCTCAACGCGGAAAACAGCGCCGGCATCACCCTTTCCGGCAGTGATATCTATGATTGCAGCGACATGGCCATGTTCCTGAAAAGCTGCGCCGATATCCGGCTGGAAAACTGCAATATCTATGCCTGCGGCAGCGATACCGGACCTCTGTTCTTCGTTTGGGGATGCCGGGGCTTTGCGCTGGTGAACTCCCGGGTATATGACAATAACTGCATGTCCCTTATTTACAATAATTATTCTCCCGAGGTCTATCTTCTGGGCAGCACGGTGGAGAACAACAGGTTCAGCAGCTATCTGTTCAATATGAGCCAGCGGGGCGTCATTGTCGACAAGTGCAGCTTTGCAAACGACGGTTACACCGAACTTTGCTTCACTTACGGCGATATGGCACAACTTCTGGATATAGACGGCAATGTGCTTGACGAGGAGCAGCTTCTGTCCATGAAGCGGGAGAACGCCATATTTAATGGGCCTGAGGATCTGTCCCCCCTGCCTGCGCCGGAGGGCAGCATCAACGCCGACGGTCTGCTGGAAGTTCATGTTCAGGATGTGGACAGCTTTCTGGCCGCCATCGGGCCGGACACCATCATTTATCTGGACGGGGAGATCTTCGATCTGAGCACCGCCCGGAGCTACGGTCAGTACAGCACGGAATACTACGACTGGATCAACTATGACGGCCCGGGCCTGCGGATCAAAAACGTAAAGAATCTGACCATTATCGGTCAGGGAAAAGATAAGACCCAGCTCTGCGCCGTGCCCAGGACAGTAGACGTGCTGAGCTTTGAAAACTGCGAAAACCTGACCCTCAGCTCCCTCACTGCGGGACACACCCCCGAGCCTGGCGTATGCAGCGGCGGCGTGCTGGCCTACAGCGGCTGCAAAAACATGTCCGTTGAGGACTGCGGTCTCTTCGGCTGCGGCATCATCGGCATCGGCGCGGAAAGCTGCGAGGACATGGCAATCAAAAACACCGACATCTACGAGTGCAGCAGCGGCGCGGCCAGATTCTATGACTGCACCGATGTGGTGTTCACCGGCTGCACGGTACGCGACTGCGGCACGCCGGAGTTTGTCTGCGATCTGAGCCAGGTCAGCTACAACGGCACAGAGCTGCCCCAGGGCAACAGCCAGGTAAGCTGATCAAAGCCCCCTATATTTTCATACTTTAAAATGCTCCCGCCGCCCTGGTTTTTGCCAGAGCGGCGGGAGTTTGGTTTTTCTCACATTTATTATAGAAGCCTTATTAGTGCAAAAGACCACATCCAAGGATTTTACTCCAAAGATGTGGTCTTTCTGTTGGCACCGCTTGAAGACGCCACTAAAACCAGTTAATTTGAACTGTCGTTAAGTGAGTGCCTCCAAAAGGCCGTCCCTTTATTCTTTATATCCGGTTTATATCTTCATGCACACATCCCATGCGCGCCAGATGACGGTACGCAGGTTGCCGATGGCCACGCAGTCGCCCACGCGGTAGGCCTTGCTGTTCTTGCCGCCCACGGGAGTGGGAACAAAGCCGATGCCGTTGACCACATTGTCGCACTCCACGTCGAAGGTCTCGCCGGTCTTTACGTTCTTCACCGTGACGGAGCCGTCGCGGATCTCGGTGACGGTGGACTCCAGATACACGGGCACCTTGTGGTACTCCATGGCGTCGCGGAGGAAGGAGGTGTTGGCAAGGCAGGTGGCCTGAGCCGCGATCAGGTCGCAGGCGTACTCCACGATGATGGGGTGCTTGCCCTGGAGAATCAGGTCGTAGGCCGCCTCACAGGAGGACTGGCCGCCGCCGATGAACAGCACCTTGTCGCCGGTCTCCACCTTGTCCACCAGAAGCTCGGTGAAGTTCAGGCACTTGTCGAAGCCGGGGATGGTGGGCATGGTTCTGGGAACAGAGCCGGTGGCCACGATGATCTCGTCAAAGCCTCTCAGGGTACCCAGGTCGTTGACCTCGGTGTTCAGATGGACCTCGATGCCCTGCTTTGCGATCTCTCTGCGGTACCACTGGATCAGCTCACGGTCGTTCTCCTTGAAGCTCATGGCGGAGGCGGTGATGAACAGGCCGCCCAGCTCACCGGCTTTCTCGAAAATGACGGGCTTGTGGCCCCGCTGGGTCAGCACCAGAGCGCACTCCATGCCGCCGATGCCGCCGCCGATGATGGCCACTTTCTTGGGCTTTTTGGTGGGGACGATCTTATAGCGGTTGTGCTGCATGGTGGTGGGGTTCAGGGCGCAGCGGGCAAGATGCAGGGAGTCGTCCAGTCTCTGCAGGTTGGAGGTTCCCTTGTACTTGGCAAAGTTGAAGCAGCCATTGTGGCAGCGGATACAGGGCTTGATCTCGTCCTGGCGGCCTTCCATGATCTTATGTACCCACTCATGGTCGACCAGGTTCTGGCGTGCGATGGCAACTGCGTCGATCTTACCGGCAGCGATCTCCTCGGCAGCCTTGACCGGGTCCATACGGCCGGCGCAGACCACGGGCTTGTCGGTAAAGTTCTTGATATGCTCAACATATTCAAGGTTGCAGTTGTCGGGCATGTACTGAGGCGGATGTGCCCAGTACCAGGCGTCGTAGGTGCCGTTGTCGCAGTTGAACATGTCGTAGCCCATGTCGCCCAGATACTTGATGGCCCGCTCGGACTCCTCCATGTCGCGGCCGAACTCCTCAAAGTCGGTCTCGTAAGGCATGGCGCCTTTGCCCCAGGCCTTGGTCTTGGAGACCACGGAGTAGCGCAGGGAGACGGGGAAGTCCTTGCCTGCCTGGCGCTTGATCTCCTGAACGATCTCCACGGGGAAGCGGAAGCGGTTTTCAAAGGAGCCGCCGTACATGTCGGTGCGGTGGTTCCAGTTTTTCATGGTGAACTGGTCCAGCAGATAGCCCTCGTGCACGGCGTGGATCTCAACGCCGTCCACACCGGCCTCGCGCAGCTTCTTGGCGGTCTTGCCGAAGGCCTCCACCATCTCCCGGATCTCCAGGACGGTGAGGGGACGGGAGGTCACGTCCTCCGCCCAGCGGTTAGGGGTCTCGGAAGCGGAGGCGCAGATATACTGCACGTCCACAATGGGGCTGGCGATCTTGTTGAGCAGGTCGTTCTTGGCCAGGGTGGTCATCCAGCTGTTGATGGCCATGGAGCGACCCATTCCGGCGGCCAGCTGAATGAACAGCTTTGCTCCGGTCTTGTGGAACTCCACCATGTACTCCTTCAGTTCCTTGAACATCTGGTCGTTCTGGTACAGCCACTTTCTGCCAGGGATGCCCAGCGGGTCACGGACACACTGCATGCCGGGCAGGATCAGGCCCACACCGTCCTGTGCTCTGTTGAGCAGGAAGTAGGCCGCCTCCTTGTCGAAGTGGTTGGGTTCCATCCAGCCGAACAGGGACGTGCCGCCCATGGAGCACTGGACAAGGCGGTTTTTGATTTCCACATTGCCGATTTTCCACGGGGTAAACAGGGCATTATATTTTTGGTCCATGCGTTTCTTCCTTTCCTTTTTTATTTTACGGCGACGCATACTCCCTCCGTCGTCCGTTGTCTATGATTTGAACTTTGTTAATTTTAACATACAGAGTTGGAAAAGTAAATGAACAAATCTGCTCCGGCTGTCCATGATTGTTTCAATTTTTGTAATAGCTTGTCCCATACAGAACGAAAAAACTGTCATTCTGAACAGCAGTGAAGGATCCCGTGCGGCTGCACTGCAGCTTCTGTTCACGGGATTCTTCACCGTTTTGCGGTTCAGAGCGGCAGCCTTTTTCAGCCGCCCATGATCCGCAGGTAGTGGTTCGCCTCACGCAGTACATGGTCGGCCAGCAGAGGCAGAATGACGGAGCGTATTTTGCACTCCTCTATCCCCTCGGTCCCGGCAGCCTTGAAGTCCCGGAATTTTCGGGTCAGCTCCTCCGCGCCGCCCCGGGCAGAGCTGTCCAGCAGGCGCTTATAATCCCCGGCAAAACCGTCGGCAGAGGCGATCAGCGCCTCCTCGCAGGGGTCCAGCAGCCCCCGGATGAACAGAGCGTGCTCCATCATGATCCGGTTCCAGAATTTTTCGTCTCCGCAGCCCTCCGGGCAGCCGCAGTCCTTCATGCCCTCCAGTTCCCTGAGCCTTGCGCGGTAAAGTTCTGCCTCCCGCAGGATGTGCCCGATGAGCAGGGGGTAGTTGGCCGTAAACAGGCAGCAGGAGCAGACTTGCTGCAATATGCGCTCCTTCAGGGAGATCAGTCCCTCCACCTGCGCCAGAGCGTCCCGGTTCAGGCGGCATACCTGGGCGGACAGACGGGGATCGACGCACAGCTCCGCGCCGCAATCGCTGCCGCTGAGGCACATGGCCCGGGCGGTCAGCTGCCGGTCAATGGCAATGCCGGTCAGGCGCTGGGTCCGGCACTCGGCCTTGTCGGTGAAGCGGGTGAAAACCTCGCCGCTGTCCAGCACGCAGCGGCGGACAATATGATTGCTCAGAGAGACGGCCCGGGAGAGAATCGCCTCAAAACGGCGCAGAAACATTTCGCTCTCTCTGGCAAAGGCCGCCCCCGGCGGCATGAAGCCCGCTTTCAGAAACAAGGCATGTTCCTTCATAATGCGGGCAAAAAACAGGTGCAGCTCCAGAGAGTCCACCACATAGTCCTGATTACATTGCATAGAAAACGTCCTCCTTACGCAAAACAGTATATATGGGAAATCCGGTATATGTGTGTAAGATGAAAACGCGGGCCGCCCACAGGATGCCCGCGTTTTTAAGGATGTTTTTTCAGATTGCCGGTGGCGGGGCCGTCCAGCAGCTCGCCCTCCGCCGTAAAGCGGGAGCCGTGGCAGGGGCAATCCCAGCTCTGCTCCTCCTCGTTCCATTTCAGCGCGCAGCCCATGTGGGGGCAGCGGGGCCGGGTGGGTGTGAGAAGATTGGCCGCCGCGTGAAAAGCGTTTACCAGAAGCTGCGGGTGCATACTGCTGCGCTGAGGGGAAAAGACTTTCGCATAAGGGTTTTCCCGCTCCAGAAGCAGGTCGCTCAGAATCATTGCCGAGACCATGGAGGAAGTCATCCCCCATTTATTGAAGCCCGTGGCCACATACAGCTCCGGCGTATTTTTCCCGTAGTGCCCGATATAGGGTATGCCGTCCAGACTCATGCAGTCCTGGGCCGCCCAGCGGTACTTGATCCGGGCGCCAGGATAACAGCTTCGGGCAAGCGCCTCCAGCTCAGCATAACCGCCGCCCTTCTTCCCCGTGGGGTGGGCCCCTCCGCCGAACAGCAGCAGATCCCCGCTGCTTCTGATGGAGGGACCGCAGCCCTCCGCGCCGATAAACATCCCGGCCGGGTCCGTCGCGTTCTCCAGAGCCAGCACATAAGAGCGGTCCTGAAACAGCTTCAGAAAATAGCCGCCGTGCTTGTTGATAATGGGGAAATGGGTGGCGATGAGGATCTTCTTTGCCTCTATCCTCACCTTGTCCGTGTAAACGGTATTACCCTCGAAGCCACGGGCGGGGGTATGCCCATAGATGTTCAGCCCGGCTGCGATCCCCGCTGCCAGCAGCAGCGGATGAAACTGGGCCTGGTCTTCAAATTCAATAGCGCCGGTCACGGCAAAGGGCAGGGGCAGGCTGTCCCGATACCCGGCTTTCGCCCCGATGCGCTCCAGGGCCTGCAGCTCCTTTCCCAGCTTTTCCGTACTGCCGGTGGTGTAGACAAAGGCCGGCTTTGTCTCCATCTGGCAGGGATAGTCCGCTGCCAGCCTGCGAAAGCTGCTCATTGCAGCCTGGTTGGCCTCATAATAGAGTCGGGCGGTCTCCACATCATATTCGCCTATCAGCTTGTCGTAGATCAGGCCGTGCTGGCTTGTGATCTTGGCGGTGGTGTTGCGGGTCACGCCGCCGCAGATCCTGTCCGCCTCGATCAGCGCGTAATCCGCGCAGGCCCTGTTCAGGGCGCAGGCGCAGAGAAGCCCCGCCATACCCCCGCCGACGATCAGGATATCCGTTTTCAGGTCCTGCTCCAGGCTGGGGAAGGACGGCAGCTTCGCTGTCTCCGCCCAAAGAGAATTGATCATTTTTCATCACCGGGCTTAGTATGTGTTTCCCGGCGAAAAATATGACTTTTTCAGGTTTTGCAGATCACGCCGCAGCCGATTTTCGTCCCCGCGTTTCCCGCGGGCTGAGAATGGAGATCATCCGATCCGGCATGGATGACCGCGGAGCGGCCGATCACATCCTTTACGCAGAAGCGGCCGGTGATCACCGCCAGATAGGCCCTGCCATTGCAGCTCAGCAGCGGCGGAAGGTCCCCGTCATGGAAGGGATGGGGGCGGCCCTCAGTATCATAGTGCCCGCCGGTGTTGGGAAAGCCCTCACCGGAGCAGTCCCCTTTTCCGTGGATATGAAAGGCGAAAAAGCCGGAGGGCGGATCACAGGGCAGGCCTGTCAGCTCTGCCTCCACCAGAACACTCCCCGGCAGCTGATAAAATTTTACGCTGCCCTTCAGGCAGGGCGCCTGCTCTCCGCCACTGATCTTTGCCGCGGCGTCGGGACAAAGGGAAAATTTGCGCATAAAACCACCTCGGTCTCAGCTTATGCGCGCCCCCCTTTGTTTGCCCCGGAGATCAGGTTCAGGCAAAAGCGAAAGGCCGTGGGCAGAGAGTAGTCCCGGGCGATCTCCTCCGGGCTTTTCCATAGAAAGTCTCCGCCTTCCCCGGCGCAGTTCAGCAAACAGGCCTCCATATGCCACTCCACATGGGTGAAGACATGGGTATGGGCGGCGCAGGGCGTGCAGCCGGTGACGGTCAGGCCCTGACTTTCCGCCCGGGCGGCCGCCTCTTCGGCGCTGAGCTTTCCCTCGCAGTTGGGAAATTCCCAAAGCCCCGCCAGAAGCCCCCGCTCCGGGCGGCGGCGTATGGCATAGCGCCCTTTATTGCACAGCAGGAACACCGTCCGTTCCTCCGTCCGCCGGGCTTTGGGCGGCGTTTTAACGGGGAAGTGCTCCTCTCTGCCGCTCAGGTGGGCAAGGCAGTGCTCCCGAAGAGGGCATTGTGCGCAGTCGGGCGCGCCCTTGGGGATGCACAGGGTCTCCCCCAGCTCCATCAACCCCTCGGTCAGCAGCGCCGCGTCTTTTCCGCCGGGGTAGCTTTGGCGCAGCAGCGCCGTGATCCGCTTTTTGGTATCCGTCTGCGTAATATCCCCATCATCGGCCAGCAGCCGGGTCATCACCCGCAGAACGTTTCCGTCAACTGCAGGCTCCGGCTGCCCGTAGGCAATGGAGGCGATAGCCCCCGCCGTATAGTCCCCAATGCCGGGCAGCTTTTTCAGCTCCTCCGCCTTTTGGGGCAGTTCTCCGCCGTAACGCGCTGTGAGCAGGAGCGCCGCCTTTTTCAGGTTCCGGGCACGGCTGTAATAGCCCAGGCCCTCCCACAGCTTCATCAGCCGCTCGTCCTCCGCCCCGGCCAGCGCCTCCACCGTGGGAAATTCCCGGAGAAAGCGCCGGTAATAAGGGATCACCGCCTCAATGCGGGTCTGCTGGAGCATGATCTCCGAGATCCACACATGATAAGGCGAAGGCTCCTGCCGCCATGGCAGGGGCCTTCCGCAGTCTGCGTACCACCGGATGACCAGGGGCAGGCAGCTTTTCAGTTGTTCCGTTTCTCTGTTTTTGTCCATTTTCTTGCCTGAGGAAATTACAGGTAGCAGCCGCAGTCGCAGTCAATGGCCTGGCCGGTGATGACCCGGGACTCGTCCGAGGCCAGAAACAGCAGGATATTGGCGATATCCACATCCTTGCAGATGCCCACGGACAAATCGGAGTGCTTTTCCACGGTGTTGTAGAATTCCTCCGCTGCCGGGGAACGCTCGTCCTTCAGCTGGACGCGGGTCATAGGAGTCCACACGGTGCCGGGGCAGATGCAGTTGGCCCGGATGCCCTTGTCCACATAGCGCATGGCGATGTGCCTTGTCAGGGAGACCACGGCCCCCTTGGAAGCGCAGTACACCGCCCCGGAAATGCCCAGCTTTGCGGAGATGGAGGCCACGGAGATGATGTTTCCGCTGCCCTGCTCCAGCATGATTTTACAGGCCTCCCGGGTGATGGACATGGTGCCCTTCACGTTGATGTTGGTGACAAAATCATAGTCTCTGTCGGTAAACTCCTCGATAGGCTTCAGGCCCTTTTCCAGCACGCCAGCGCAGTTTACCAGCACGTCGATCCGTCCAAAGGTCTCCACCGCCTTGCGCATCAGGGCCTCATTGTCCTCCGCGCTGGTGATGTCTCCCCTGACGAAGATGGCCTCTCCGCCCAGCTTCCTGATCTTTGCCAGGACCTTGTCCTTATTGGAGTCGCTCACATCTGTCAAAATCAGCTTTGCGCCCTCCCCGCCGAAAACCTCCGCGGTCTTCATGCCGATACCGGAGTTTCCGCCGGTGACGATACATACTTTCCCGTCCAGTCTTCCCACAGTTATCCCTCCGAAAAAATTTTTTTGATGGAGAAAGTTTATACTATCCACGCCGGACTGTCAAGAAGTCTGCATGCGATACCATCCTTTGATAAAACGCTTCAGACCTCCATCCAAGGCAAAAATATGCCGTAAGCTGCGCTGCCCCGGCTTTCCTCTCAGGGTAGCCGGGACAAAGCGGTTTTATATATTATGTAAACCAATTTTGTGGATCAGGCCGTATATCCGCGTAAGCGCGGGGCGAAACGGAATAAGCCGGACCCACACCCGGGCAAAGAACTCCCACCAGAAATCTCCCGGGGCCAGAATGCGGCCCTTGCGCCGGACTTTGGTGACCAGGGCAAAAATCTGCTCCCTTGCTACCGGGCCTTCGATCTCCGTCTGTGCGTCGCCCACGATATAATAGCCGCCGTCTTTGATCCGGCAGATCCGGTGGAGTACATACCGTCCGCTTCTGCGCCGGAAAAACACCATGTCGCCCACCCGCAGGGGCCGGTCCGGGGCTTTGAAAAACACCTGGTCCCGCTCGTGGCACAGAAATGGGCTCATGCTGCTTCCGCTGATGGTCATGCTGACCTCCCGGCCTTCCTCCACCAGCTCCTTCAGAACGGAAACATATTCAAAGGTATCCACCTTTTTCATGTTTACTCCGCCTTTCTCTTCTCTACTCGTCGAAAACCTTGACTGTGATCTCGCCGGAGTCCTCTGCCGCGACTTCTCTTACCGCCTGGGCATAGGCGTCGGTCAGCTTGCTGGTATAAAAACGCTGCTGAGGATTCTCTCCGCTGCCTGCTGCCAGAGCATGATCTTCCATCATGGTTTTGATTCCCCGGGCCACAATATCTGCCGGGTCAATAATCAGGACCGACGGGTACAGTTTTTCGATCACCGGCCGCAGGAAGGGAAAATGGGTGCAGCCCAGAATCAGGGCGGAAACCTGATTTTTCTCCATATATTCATCCAGTGCATCCCGAACGATGGCTTCCGCCTCCGGGCCGTCGCAGATTCCCGCCTCTACTGCCGGAACGAAGCTGGGGCAGGCCAGCGGGAAAAGCTCACCCCGGCACCCGCTCTCCCGCAGCTTTTTCACATACATTCCGCTTTTGATGGCCGCGCTGGTGGCAATGATCCCGATATTCCGGTCCGGATAGGTATCGGCAACGGTTTTAACCGTCATGTCGATCATTCCCTCAACGGGAAGGTCCGGATAGCGTTCTTTCAAATTGCCCAGGCACAGGGAACTGATGGTATTGCAGGCAACCACAAGCATTTTTACGGGGAACGAGGTCAGAAAATCGGCTATCTGCCGGGAAAAAAACTTCAGCGTCTCCACCGACCGGTCGCCGTAGGGCGCTCTTAAGCAGTCGCCATAGTAGATGATGCTCTCCCCGGGCAGCTGCCTTCTCAGCGCTTTCACGCAGGTCAAGCCGCCCATGCCCGAGTCAAACAGCGCGATGGCCCTGTCGTCCGTCTCCCTGTTGTTCCGGCTTTCGGCCTTTTCAGTATATTCCATGGTCGCACACTCAACTCTTTTATTATTTATTCTTCCCCAGCGCCGGAAAGGCTTTATCCCAGGCTCACGAAAAAACAGAGTACCACAAAAACGTTGTACTCTGTCAATTCATCTTTCCGAACGGACTGGATCTTCGGAGCTTTTACGAAAAACAGCAGAAATACTGCCCGCAGCGCGGACAGCAGCAGGATGCTCCGTTTTCTGCTACAGTACAGTATAGTTTCGCCGGCTGAAAATGTCAACACATTTTTCCGCCCTCCTTCCATGTAGCACTACATTCCCAGCCTGCCACGAAAGCGTTCTCATAAACGTCTAAGGGAATAATTGAAATAAAAGAACGAGCGCGGTTGCCGCGCTCGTTCTTTCATCATTAAATAAATCGATGGGAAATGCCGTAAGTACAGGATCAGAGATGCTTATACTGGGGGCAGGCGTCCTGTCTGCTGACAGAAATTCCCTTGTCAAAGAAGCCTTTGATCTCCGCCTCGCTGTATCCCAGGTCGGCAAGCACATCGGCGGTATCGTAGCCAAAGTCCACGCCGGTACGCCAGATGGACAGAGGGTTGTTCTTGGCTCTGGGGACGATGTTGGGCATGGTGACAGGCAGAGGCTGGCCCGGGTTCTTCGGGTCTTCCCAACGGGTACTGGGGTTGACGGTGAGGGATTCTCTGGCCAGATACTGGGGGTTGGTGAGCATGTCCTGATAAGTAAGGACCTGGCTGCAGGGGATCTTATTGTCGTTGAGGATCTTCTCTACCTCGCTGGCGCTGTGCTCCTTGCAGAAGGTCTGGAGCGCTGCCTCCACCTTTTTGCCGTTTTCCGTATGGCGGAAGAAGCCGTAATCGCCGGCGGGGAACTCGTCCGTGCCGTAGGGGAAGCCCAGCAGCAGCGCCAGACGCTTGCATACCTGGAAGCCGGTGGCAATCATAAAGACGCTGCCTTCCTTGCAGTCGTAGTTGCCGATGCCGGAGCACAGGGAAGCGGCGATCCACATGGATCTCTTCTCCGGATTTCCTTCCACGATGTCCTGCAGCAGGTACTGGCACAGGGTTCTCAGGCCGCACTCATACTGGGCAATATCCAGGCTCTCGCCCTTGCCCGTTCTCAGGGCGTTGATATAGGCGGACAGGCAGGAAGTGGAAGTGAACAGGGCAGTATAATAGTCGATCACGTTGTCGGCAATGGGGAAGTAGGGCATGGTATCGTCGCCGTTGGCGTAAACCAGACCGCCGAATGCCTGGGCAATGGGGTCATAGGCTGCGCGGGAGATATATTCCTTCAGGCCGGTCTGGCCATAGCCGGAAATATGCGCGATGACCAGCTTGGGATTGACTTTCCAGAGGAATTCGTCGCTCAGGCCCCATCCGGCCCACTGGCCGCCCTTGGAAGATTCAATAAAGATATCGGTTTCCTTCATCAGGCGCAGGAACGCTTCACGGCCCTTGGGCTTTGTCACGTCCAGGGTGATATCCCGCATGTTGCGGCGGTGGGATTCATTCTGCCAGCCGGGGTTGGGCCCGCCGTGGGAAAAGTCCGGATTTTTCGGGTTTTCCAGCTGAATTACATCGGCTCCCATATCCGCCAGAACCTCGGCCGCGAAGGGACCGGCAACCGAGATGGCGCTGACTACCACGCGGACGCCCTGCAGCAGGCCCTGCTGAGGAATTTCATTTCGTTTCATTGAATTACGCTCCTTTTCTGATTTGTTTTTGCCTCCGTATTCCATACGGCAGACAACCGAAACCTCGTTTAAAGCTTAACGAAGTACTTTGTGTTAATTATATCACCAAAATTCCCGATTGCAAGCCGGAAAAAACCGGTTTTCCGTCTGTTTCGTTCATTTTCGTTTCCGATAAAGTGCTTTTTTGGGGCGAATTTCCCCATTTTCTTTATATTTTCTCCTATTTTGTTCCCTTTATGGTTAATATCCTTTTCCGTTTCGGGAAAGCTGCCGCTGCCCAGGCAGATATAAGAACATCATTTTTTGACCGGTTTATCTGAGCGGAATGGGAAAATTTTGGCCGTTTATCCACATGGGGAAATGTTAAAATATTGTCGTATAAATGTCTGTCCCGGCGTCTTTCCCCGAAACTGCGGAAAACGACGGAACTCACACCGTTTCAATTCATTTGAGAAAGGAAGTATTCCCGCATGTTTGAAAACGAATTTAATGGCAAAGTCGTCGTCATTTCCGGCGGCAGCCGCGGTATCGGCTTTGCAGCTGTCAAGGGCTTTCTGGCCAATGGTGCAAAGGTCTGCTTCCTCAGCCATTATGAGGAGACCGGCGCAAAGGCTCTGGCCGCGCTGAAGGAGATCAACCCTGATTACGAAGTCATGACCAAGGCCATCGACCTGTGCGACTTCAAGGCAGCCCAGGAGCTGTACAAGGAAGTCATCGCAAAATGGGGCCGCATCGACGTGCTGATCAACAACGCCGGCGTTGACTCCAACACCTGGCTCACCAGACTCAAACAGTCCGAGTGGGATGCCGTCTGCAACGTAAACCAGAAGGCTGTCTTCAACATGAGCAAGTACGCCATTGACTACCTGAAGAAGACCAAGGGCTGCATCATCAACACCGCCTCTGTGGCCGGTATCTACAGCTCTCCTGCCGGTATGCCCTATCCCGCCACCAAGGCCGCCGTTATTGCCATGACCAAATCCATGGCTTACTCCTTCGCGCCCAACGGCGTGCGCGTCAACTGCATCGCCCCCGGCGTTGTCGACACCGACATGGTGGCCTCTATGCCCAAGTTTGCCCGGGACACCGTCAACAACAGCATCCCCATGAAGCGCTTCGGCGAGCCCGAGGATATTGCCAACGCCATGATGTTCCTGGCCTCCAGCGCTGCATCCTACATCACCGGCGCCTGCCTGCAGGTAGACGGCGGCTTCCGCCCCACCAACCTGATCAACTGAGAGCGCTCCTCACGCCGGCGCACAGCCGGACAAAACAGCAGGCTCTTTTGAACAAAAAACCGTTTTTCCACGGAGTTTTCCCTGGAAAAACGGTTTTTTCTGTTTACAGGCCCAGGGCAGACGCCCATTCGGCCTCCTTGAAGCCTGCCAGCACAAAATCCCGGCCGATCAGCAGCGGACGCTTTACCAGCATGCCGTCAGAGGCCAGCAGGGCAAGCTGCTCGTCTTCGCTCATGGTGGGAAGCCTGTCCTTCAGCGCCAGCTGCTTATACAACTGCCCGCTGGTATTGAAAAACTTCTTCAGAGGCAGGCCGCTCTGTTTGTGCCACGCCCTCAGCTCTTCGATTGTGGGCTTGTTGTCCCTGATGTGTCTCTCCTCGAAGGCAAGGCCCTTTGTCTCCAGCCACTTTTTTGCCTTCCGGCAGGTGCTGCATTGGGGATAACAGATCAATTGCATTACACTTCTCCTTGTCTATTTCCTTTTGGTCCCGCCGCTGTCACTCTCCGCCGGTGACCGTATCGCCCGTCCAGTCCATAATGCCGCCAAACTCCATAATGTTTGTATAACCCAGCGCCGCAAGCTTTTCCGCCGCCTGCTTGCTGCGGTTTCCGCTGCGGCAGTAGATCAGGAGCAGCTGATCTTTATCCGGCAGCTCCGGGATCTCCTCCGCCCCGATGGTCTCATTGGGAATACAGATCGCCCCGGGGATATGCTCGTTTTCATACTCCTCCCGGGTGCGGACGTCCAGAAGGATGTAGTTTTCTTCCCGGTCCATGATCTGCGCGGCTTCCTCCCCGCTGATCTGCTGATATCCGTTTTTCCCGCTGCTTTCTTCCCGGGAAGCGGAGCAGCCGGAGAGAAGCAGCGCCGCCGCAAAAAGAAGAGCCCATTTTTTCATGGTGTTCCTCCTTGCTCTTCATCTGCTTTTTCCCGGGCCGCTTTTCTCTGTTCCAGCAGCTCTTTCCGCGCTTTCTTTGCAGAGGCATCCAGCGCCGTTCCCAGGCAAAGCCCGATGCACAGTCCCAGGGAGACGCCTGTTCCGATGCTGCCGGAGGCCGAGCCCAGCGCGGTGCCGATGCTCAGGCCAAAGAGCATATAAATCACCATCCAGCTGGTCAGCGGGCTTTCCAGAACAAAGCGCGGGCCTTCCCTGCCCTCCCCGTCCGGCACAAAGCCGCATTTTTCCAAGACCCGCTGGGAGGCCCTGTTGTCCGGCTCGGTTTCCGCCTCCACGAAAACCACGCCTGCACTGCCGAAGGCCCATTGGGTCATCGCCGTGACCGCTTCCGTGGTATATCCCATTCCCTCGTATTCCGGCAAAACGCCGTAGCCGATCTCCACTGCCTTCTCCCTGGCCGGGCCTTTAAAGCCCAGATCGCCCAGGAAAGCCTGGTCGCTTTTCCGCGTCATTTTCCACGGTGCATACCATATTCTGTTTTCCGGATCCTTTTTGCAGCCGGAAAGCATTTCCCCGTAGGCCTTGCGAAGCTCGGCCGAGTCGGTTTTGTCCATCAGGGTTTCGATTTCCCCGTCTGACATGGGCGACAGAAGCATTCTCTTTGTTTTAACCGGTGTTTCTTTCTTCTTCACGATTTTCTTTCCCTCCGTCTCCGGGCGCAAACGCCGAAGGCCGCGGTTTCTGTCCGCTGCACGTTCGTATTGTAGCACATTTCCCTGCCTTTAAAAAGTCTTTTTCCTCTTTCTGCCGAAGCTTTACCCAAAGTCGGGGCCCACGGAGAAAACTGCCTATGGCATCGGCGGACCGTTTGTGCTATAATGCCCCCCATAGTGTAAAACGTCCCGGAGTTCCGGCCTGTCCAAGGGCTGCCGGTCCGTCCGGACAGAAAGGAAAAAAACATGAATGAGAAAAAAACAAGCTGCTTATACCGGCTGATCCGCTGGCTGGTCCGCCTGTTCTCCCCGAAGTTTCGGGTAGAGGGAGCGGAGAATCTGCCGGACGAGCCCTGCGTGATCGTGGGAAACCACAGCCAGATGTACGGCCCCATCGCAGGGGAGCTGTACACGCCGGGCAAGCACTATATCTGGTGCGCCGGGGAGATGATGCACCGGAAAGAGGTGGCGGCCTATGCCTTTCAGGATTTCTGGGCCGCCAAGCCCAAAAGGAGCCGCTGGTTTTTCCGGCTTTTGAGCCACCTGATCGCGCCGCTTTCGGAGCTGATCTTTACCAGCGCCCACACCATCCCCGTGTACCACGACACCCGCCTGGTCAGCACCTACCGGGAGTCCATCGCCAAGCTGCAGGAGGGAAACAGCATGGTCATTTTCCCGGAGCACGGCATCAGGCGCAACAACATTGTCAACGACTTTCAGGACAAATTCATCGACCTGGCCCGTTTTTATTATAAGAAGACCGGCAAGGAGCTGTCCTTTGTCCCGCTGTACCTGGCGCCCCGTCTGAAGACCATGACTTACGGCAAGCCCATCCGCTTTCACGCCGACGCGCCTATCGCAGAGGAGAGAAAGCGGATCTGCACCGCTCTGATGGAGGAGATCACCGCCATCGCCCTGTCCCTGCCGGAGCACACGGTGGTGCCCTATGCAAACATCCCCAAAAAACAATACCCGAAAAACATCCCTTTGGAGGTCTATTCCCATGAAGAAACAGCGGGTTGATTACAGCGGCTTTTCCCTGCGGCGTCTGAATGAACCCCGCTTTGCCCACATAAAGCTGCTGGCAGGCTGGATCGTCTATTTCGCCCTGTATTTCCTGACGGAAAACCTGATCCCCGTGGAGCGCTGCCATGTGATCCACTGGGCGCTGGACGATTGGATCCCGTTCAATGAGTATTTTACGATTTTTTATGTGGGCTGGTATCTGCTGGTGGTCGCCGCACTGGCCTACACCCTGTTTTACGACGTGGAGAGCTTCAAAAAGCTGCAATGCTTTATCATGATCACCCAGGGCCTTGCCATGCTCTGCTACATTTTCTACCCCAGCGTGCAGCAGCTGCGGCCGGAGAGCTTTCCCCGGCAGAATGTGTTCACCTGGTTTCTGGGCTTTCTCTACACCTTCGACACCCCCACCGGTGTCTGCCCCTCCCTGCATGTGTCCTACTCGCTGGGCATTCTCTCCGTCACCCTGAAGGACAGGCAGCTGAACCGGGGCGTCAAAGCAGCCGTGGGCCTTTTCGTTTTCATGGTGTGTCTCTCCGTATGCTTTATCAAGCAGCACTCGTCCCTTGACGTTCTGGCGGCGCTGCCGGTCTGCCTTGTTGCAGAGATCGTGCTGTACGGGAAGGACTACTGGCTCCCCAAACTGCGCAAATCCAGTCTCACCGAAAATCTATCGGTGCCCTTATCCAAGAAAGGAGAAAAGAATACATGAGCAAACACAGAGGAGACCGGCGTGACGGTACCTATCTGAAAAACATCGACTCCATGCACACCATCATGCCGCTGATGTATCCCAACCGCTGCGACAACGAGGCTTTTATCTCGGAGCGCATCGACCTGACCAACATCAACGCCTACCTGGAAAAGAAAAACGCGGACAACCCGGAGTACCCCTTCAACCTGTTTCAGATCATGGTCACAGCGCTGCTGAAGGTCATCACCCTGCGGCCCAAGATGAACCGCTTCATCGCCAACAAATCCATCTATCAGCGCAACGAGGTCTCCGCCGCCTTTACGGTCAAGAAGATCTTTTCCGACGAGGGAGGCGAGGCACTGTCCTTTATCCACGCCAAAGACAGCGACACCATCAACAGCATCCACGACGAGATTTTCCGGCAGGTCTCTCTCTGCCGCAGCGAGGAGAAGGACCCCTCCACCGCCGCCATGGACATCATCCAGAAAGTGCCCCGCACCTTGCTGAAGCTGGTGGGCGCCGTTGCCCGCTGGCTTGACCGCCACGGCTGGATGCCCCAATCCGTGATCGCCACCGACCCCTACTATGCCTCGGCGGTGCTGACCAATCTGGGCTCCATTCAGCTCCATTCCGGCTATCACCATTTGACCAACTGGGGCACCAACTCGGTGTTCTGCGCCATCGGCGAGCGGAAAAAGCGCCCCTTTTTCGATGAGGAGGGCCATGTGGAAATGCGCGACAGCGTTGACCTGGGTCTGACCATTGACGAGCGGATCGCCGACGGCTACTACTATTCCAAGACCGTGCGCCTGCTGCGCAAGCTCCTGGAAAACCCGGAGCTGCTGGAGCTGCCGCTGAGCGAAAAGGTGGAATACTGAACGATTGAAAGATATCCTTCATCCTGCCGAAATGGCCTCCCTGTCTGCAAACGCAGACAGGGAGGCCATTTTTCTTCATTATTCCCTTTCGTGCCGCTCCCTGGGCCGTTCCGTCACTTTTTTGCGGAATAGTTCTTATAGCTGCGGTAATACTCTCCGTAGCCGTAATATCCGTAGGCCTTGCCCAGAGCGCCGTGGCTGACGCCGTTCATCACGCAGCCGACCAGAGGCAGCCCATCGTCGGAAAGCAGCTGGATCCCCTCCAGGATCTGGCTTTTTGACGCGCAGTCCTGGCGGATGGTGATCAGCGCGCAGTCGGCCAGGCCGGACAACTCCGAGGCATCGGCCAGCAACGAGCAGGGCGGCGTATCCAGAATGATACAGTCAAACGTCCCCCGCGCCGCAGCAATAAACGCCTGGGTTCTCTCCGTTGCCAGAAGCTCAGCCGCGTTGGATACCGGTCTTCCACCGAAAACGGCAAAGAGATTTTCCGTTTTTGTGCTGTGGATCAGCGCATCTGCCGACTGGGTACCCTTCAGATAGTCGGCCAAGCCGCGGGTGGTCTTCTTTCCCAGAACGCCGGCAACAGAGGGGTTTCTCAGATCGCAGTCCACCAGCAAGGTCTTTCTCCCCTTCTGGGCCATGGCCAGGGCAAGATTTGCCGCCACGGTGGTTTTTCCTTCCCCGGGAATGGCGCTGGACACCAGCAGCACCTTTTTATTCCCCTTTTGCATCTCTTTTTCCACCCGGTGGCAGAGAAGCCGCATGGATTCACCAAAGCCATAGGGATCTCCCTGGCCGGTCAGCCCCGGATAGGTTTTTCCCTTCTGGTAGCTCTTCACTGCAGGCAACATGCCCAGACAGCTCACATTGACCAGCCGCCTGAGTTCCTCCTCGTTATGGACTGTGGAGCGGACAAAGCACAGAAACAGCACCGCACCCAGCCAGAGAACAGCGCCGGAAACAAGCCCTTTTTTCACCGCAGAAGCGTAGTTTCTGCTGTTGATCGGCGCTGTGGGCAGCCCGCTCTCGTCCAGCAGATACATCTCCGTGGGCCCGACGACAAATTCCGCCACGCTGGGGTAATAGGCAATGACGGCGTTGAGCACGTCATAGGCCAGCTGCGGGTCGCCGGAAGTGACGCTCAGCGTGAAGATGTTGGTATTGCTCAGAACACTGGCCGTCACCTTCGGCATGGAGGAGATGCCCAGTTCATTCATCACCTTGCTGCTCAGCGCGCCGCTGGTAAGGATGTAGGGGAAGGTTTTCTGCATCTGCTCAGCCGTGGCCGTGTTATAGGTGCGGACCTCCGCCTGAAGGGGATTTGTCACATAGACGGTAAAGGAGGCCGAAGCCTGATACTGGGGCGAATAAGACCGGTATGTCCGCCAGCAGAAGAAGGCCGCGAGCAGCAGGATCAGCAGGATCCCCGGCAGCAAAAGCCGTTTTGCCACCCGGCGAAAATCCACAAGCAGGATGCCCAGATCGATTTTGGCCATATTATTTTCGGTATGCTCATTGCCCATAATGCGCTCTGTTCCTCCGATTGTTCAGCGGTTTACTGTTCACTGTATTTCCCGTACTTTCCGTAGCGGCCGTAATGGCCGTAACGCCCATATCCGTAACCATAGCCGTAGCTCTCTCCCTGGGGCAGGGAATAGACATTGTTGACCACGCAGCCCAGCAGCCTGGATTTTGCGCTGTTCAGGGAAGCCACGGCCCGGTTAAGGCCCTCCGCCGTAACATAATTCTGCCTCGCTACCAGCAGCGACGCGTCCACAAGCTCCATGAAAAACTCCGCGTCCGACGCCACCGACATGGGCGGAGTATCTATGATCACATAGTCGAAGTACTTCCGCACATCTTCCATCAGCTTCGCCATGCCCTCGGAGCCGGCGATCTCCGCGTTGCTCCGCATTCCTTTTCGCTCCAGCAGCAGATACAGCTCCGTTTCCTTCATGCGGACGATAACATCCTGCATCCCGGCCCGTCCGGCTGCCACATCCACCGTGCCGAAGCCTCTCCAGGGACATTCCAGGATCTTATAGCAGGCCGGCTTGCGGAAATCGCAGTCCATCAGCAGTACGCGCTTGGATTTTTGGGCCATGGCAAGGGCCAGATTCACCGCGATGGTGGATTTTCCCTCGTTTTCCATCACGCTGGTGACCATAAGGATCTGCCCGTCTCCGGGCATTTGCGTCTCTATCCTGCGGCGCAGCTTGCGCATGGTCTCCGTAAACAGGAAGCTGGTAGTGGGTCTGGTGATCAGGATACCGGTTTTCCGCCGTCTGAGCAGCGCGCCCAGGGTTTTATATTTCCGCTCATGCCGGATTTCTCCCAGAATCTGGCAGTTCAGTTTCTTTTCCGCCTCCTGACTGCTGCGGACGGTATCCCGCCGGTAGGAGAGCATTCCCAGAAGCAGGCACATGGCCGCCGCGGTCAAAACCGTCGCTTTCTTCATATAAGAAAAAGCGCGGACCGGGTTGACCGGTGCGACAGGCACCACCGGCTCCTGCAAAACTTCCAGGATCGTGTCGCCCAGCACCTGGTAGGAGACGATGGCGTGATTTTCAATAATGGCCCGGGTCACCAGGAACGCGGTGCGCGGATCGGTGGCCGTAACGCGCAGAGTGAGCAGATTGGTCTCCGCAATGGCCGTGGCGCTGATGCTCCCGTCGAAGGAACTCATGCCCAGCGTCTCCAGAATGGTTTTCCGCAGGATGGAGCTGTTGAGCACCTCGGAAAACACGGCGGCCAGGTTGGTGGTGGCGTTCAGATTCTGATAGACCGTGGTGGAGCTGCCCTTTGCTGAAACCACAAAGGTCGTGGTGGTGGCATAGGAGGGAGTGTAGAGCAGATCGGATATCACATAAGCCGCCATTCCTGCCAGCAAGGCTGCCATGATCACAAGATACCAACGCTTCAGAATATCCCGTGCAATGGTCAGCGGACTGAAGGAGAGCAGAGATAGCTGCCCGGTCAGGTTTTCTGTCTTTTCCTGCATAGCGCTCACTCCTCCACCACAACGATCAGCCGGGTGTATCCGGTATAATTGCCGTATTTCACCGTATAGGCCACGCTGTAAGTTCCCGGCGTATTGGTGCTGACGTCGGAGCTGCAGGAGACGGAGACCCGGTCGTTTGCATTGCGCAGGTCGATCTTCTCCCCGGAAACGCGCAGCGTTTTTAAATAAGAATTGGGTTCAAATCTGGCTCCCTGCTTCAGATAGACCAGATTTTCGCTGAGCTCCACCGTGGCGTTGTAAGCGCCGGAGGGACAGACCTCCACCGGCACAGTCAGATAAACCGTGTCGTTCATGCTGTTGGTCACGCGGAATTCCACCTCGTGGACCCCCTCCGTGGTGATCGAGCTCTCCCGGCTGACCAGCGTCGCCTTAACCCGATCGTCCAGCGTGCCGTCGATCACATCCTCCGCGCCCACATAATTGAGCACATTAAAGGAGATCCCGCTGCGGAACACCAGAGGGGCAGACAGCGTGAATCTGGGGCTCTGATAGTCGGTATAGCGCAGTGTGCGTTTGGCCTTTGCCACGTTTCCGGCTTTGTCAAAGGCGGCATAGGTCACCGTGGCGGTCTGATCCGGAGACAGTTCGGAGATCCCCTCCACCACAAGGCTGCCGGTCACGTCTCCGTCCCGCTTATCCGTAGCCGTGACGCCGTAGAGCAGCTCTGCTTCCGTCACGCCCACGGAAACTTCGATCTCCCCGCTCTGGAAGGAGATTTCCGGAGCCGCATGGTCGGCAGCCTGCCTGGAAAGGACATAGTAAGCCCCGAAAGCAGCGCAGCACAGCGCGGTGAAAAGCACAGCGACTTTTTTCCCCTTTTCCCTCACCGATCATTCTCCTCAGGCGTCCTGCATAAGCCGGATCTGACCGGCCGCGGCCAGGACGCGTTGTTTTCTCTGTTCCGGCCGGCTGTGGGCCGGCCGTCATGCCAGTCAATATACAATATAAGGTATTTTATATCCTGCGCCACTATAAATCAAGGAAAAATTTTACCACAATTCATTCCTCTCCGGGTTGACGCCGGACCTGAATACATATTACCGCTTTATGTAAACTCACGCTATATATTGTGTTCAACTTTCATTCTTCAACAATATATTGATATCCCAGTAAAAAAAATCACAAGAGATTTTTGTTGTTTATTATTGACAAAAGTGTTCCGATTTACTATAATTTCCTGATAGATACTGGGGTTAATATTCGCATAAGGGTATACCCTTATGCCTTTCCCTTTGGAAAAGGCATAAGCTGGAAATTTGCAGCCGGGCCGGAAGGATGGACATATGAAGATCAGAGACAACTTTATTTTGCGTGAAGTCGCCGGCGAGCATATTCTGATCCCAGTGGGCGAGGCCGCTCTCCGGGTCCACGGCATGGTCACGCTGAGCGAAAGCGCCGTTCTGCTTTATGAAAGACTGCAGAACGAATGTGATGAAGAAGCCCTGGTGGATGTGCTCACCGGGGAGTACGACGTGGACCGGGACGAGGCCCTGCAGGATGTAAAGGCTTTCCTGGACCAGATGCGGCATGTCGGCATATTGGAAGGATGATTCAATGAGAGCAAAAAAACGCGGAGCGAACAGGCTTGGCCTGGCGCTGCTGGTGCTGCTGTGTGTTCTGATGCTGCTTCTGCTGAGCTGGGGCGGCGTCTCAGGCAGCCCGGAAGAAACTCCCGGACCGGCAGGAAGCCCGGAGCCGGTCAGTTCTTCCGAAGCGCCCCAGCCGTCCGCCTCACCGGAGCAGGACAATACCCGCTTTAATGTGGAGCTGCCTTATGACCTGGAAAACGGCGATCTGCGCATCATTTCCCTGTTTCAGACCGATGCGCTGAACCCGGACTGCAACGATGAAGAGGGCAGCGATCTGGCCTCGGTGGAGCTGGTGAACCTTTCAGACAAGTATCTGGAAGAAGCCCGGCTGACCATTGCTCTGACGGACGGCACGGTGCTGGAATTTCTTGTACAGGATCTGCCCGCGGGAATGACCGTATGGGCCTTCGAGACAGGCAACCAAAGCCTGGCGGACGACTCGAAATGCGAAACCATTGACTGTGCAGCGCAGTTTTTGGACGTCCGGCCGCTGATGAGCGGCATAAGCACGGAGGCCTCCGGCGCCAGTCTGAAGGTGACAAACCAGACCGGCGGGGATATCCCTGTTTTGACCCTGCGGATCCACTGTCTCTTTGAAAATGTTTACTTCGGCGGAAAATCCGCTGAATATACCATTGAAAACTTGGCAAACGGCGCTGCGGCGGAGATCACCGCTGTGGAATGTTACATGGGAACGGCCCAGGCCGCTTCCATCCGATAAGGCCGTGTTCAGATACAGGAAGGAGAACGAGAATGAAGAAATATGTGAAGCCTGAGCTCTTTTTCGAGAGCTTCGAGCTCAGCCAGAGCATCGCAGCCTGCGGGATCGATGTGAATTTTACAAGCGTGACCGATAACAACTGCAGACCAACCCTGGATCTAGTAATGTGGGGCCCCATAGGCGGCACTAACGTTTTTGGACAAGGCAGAGACGATTGTGCAACAGATATCAGCGCTTACGATGTTTACTGCCACACCGCTGGCACCAGCGAGGCCGGAAGGCTGTTCAACTCCTGATGGCTGAGCGGCGGCATTACCGCCTGCGCATTTCCGGCGTTGGGATTGCCTTTTCCTCGTCTCAGCCTTTGCCGGTGACGGAGCGCTTTGCCCCTTTCCTCACGGAGGAGCGCGGGACGGACTTTTTTGTGGAATACCGCGAAGTCCCCGCACTCACGGTCCCCTTGGGCGAGCCGGTGTATAAAGGCGAGCGTTTCTGGGTCTGGCAGGAGGAAAACGGCGTCTTTTCCCGCTGGTATTTCGACGGGATGCAGGGCAATGCCTTTTTTGCCCGTTCCCGGCAGGACAGGGCGGATCATGTTCAGGTGGACTATTCCCCCATCGGGCGGGAGCTGGTCTCCGACATGGGCAACTGCTTTTCCTTCTGCGGATGGGAAATGCTGCTGCTGCAAAAGGAGAGACTGCTGCTTCATGCCTCCTGTGTGGATACCCCGCTGGGCGGTCTGCTGTTCTCCGGCCCCTCAGGCATCGGGAAAAGCACCCAGGCGGAGTTATGGCGGCAGTACGCGGGCGCAGAGCTGATCAACGGCGACAGGCCCATTCTCAGCCGGGACGAACAGGGCTGGCACGCCTGGGGCTCCCCCTATGCCGGTTCCTCCCGCCGCTTTGTGAATGAAAGCTGCGCTCTCCGGGCCCTTGTCCTGCTGAAGCAGGCGAAAAGCTGTGATCTCCGCCGTCTCCGCGGCGCGGACGCTTTCCGCCGGGTATTTGCCGGAGCAACAGCGAACAGCTGGGACAGGACCTCCGTTCAGAATGTCTGCCGTCTGACAGAGCAGCTGGTCTCCGATCTGCCGGTGTACGAGCTGTCCTGCACGCCTGACCGGGCGGCGGTGGAGCTGCTCCGGGCCGAGCTGGAGAGAAAGGCATCAATATGACTGAGAATTCTACCATCAGCCCCACCCGCCTGACGGAGTACATGTACACCAAAGCCGGCAGAATGGGCGTCCCCATAGGCGGCACCTTTGAGCTGTCCCCGGTCTGCAACTTTGCCTGCCGCATGTGCTATGTGCGCAAGACGGCCAGAGAGGTTGCAGAAAGTGAGCGCCCCATCCTGACGCTGGACGATTGGCTGAGAATTGCCCATGAAGCCCGGGAACAGGGTCTGCTGTACCTGCTTCTGACCGGCGGCGAGCCTTTCCTCTGGCCCCATTTCTGGCCGCTGTATGAAGAACTGATCAAAATGGGCTTTCTGGTTTCCATCAATACCAACGGCTCGTTGATCGACGATAAAGCGGTGGAGCAGTTAAAGCGTCTGCCTCCCCGCAGAGTCAATATCACCCTCTACGGCGCAAGCGATGAGACCTACGAAGCCCTGTGCCGGACCAAAGGCGTTTTTACCAGGGTCACCCACGCCATCGAGTCTCTGCAAAGGGCCGGCATCCTGGTCAAGCTCAACGGCACCATCACCCCGGATAATGTCTGCGATCTGGATTACCTGATCGACTATGCAAAAGACCGGGGGCTGATCCTTGAGACCACGACTTATCTGTTTCCTCCTGTCCGGCGGGATCCCTCCATGACCGGCGTCAACCGCCGTTTCACCCCGGAGGAAGCCGCCCGGGTCCAGATGCATATATACCGCCGCCAAAACGGCGAGGAGCGGTATCAGGCTTATCTTGAAGCCATTACCAAAGGCTCCATTCCCCCGCCGGGACTGGACGAGTCCTGTATCGACCCCGTGGACGGCAAGGTCCGCTGCCGTGCGGGCCGGGCCTCCTTTTGGGTCACCTGGGACGGCTGGCTCACCCCCTGCGGCATGATGATCCAGCCCAGCGTTGAGCTGAACGGGCAGTCCTTCGGCGACGCCTGGCAGCAGCTCCGGGAGGAAATGGGCCGCGCGGCCCTGTCCGGCGTCTGCGCCAAATGTCCCGACCAGTCGCTGTGCAACGCCTGCGCTGCCATGGCCCAGACGGAGACCGGCAGCATATCCGGCATCCCCACCTACCTGTGTCAGATCGTGCGCGAAATGCGCCGCATCGCCCAGACGGAGCGTGAATAAGCGCCCCGCATCTCCTCCGCACTTCACCCCCCGCCGTAGGGGCGACCCTTGCGGTCGCCCGCTTCCCACCGGCTCCGGACGCACTTTATCCCCCATCGTAGGGGCCGGCGTCCCCGACGGCCCTTCTCCCCGGCTTTCTCTGCCCCCTGCACGGGCGATTCGTGAATCGCCCCTACGTTTCTCCTCCCCTTGCAGGGGCGCTTCACGAGGCGCCCGCTCCCCTCCGTCATTCTGAACCGCGAAGCGGTGAAGAATCCCGTCACCCCCCTCTGTCATTCTGAGGAGCATCCGCGACGAAGAATCCCCTGAACAGACGTTCCGTTCCCTGTCATTCTGAACCGCGTAGCGGTGAAGAATCCCGCAAACAGAACTCCCCCAGCGTAACCGCACGGGATCCTTCGCTGCCGCTCAGGATGACACATGGTCCTCCCCATTGGCTCCCCCCACAGTCCCATCCCCTTGACCCCCTTGGTATAAACGGCAAGACCCCATGTTTTGCTTTTATATAATTTTCATTAATCTCAATTCACTTGAGGAGGTTAATTCAAATGAAGCGTGTAAAAACCTTGTCCCTGCTTCTGGCCCTGTGCATGATCTTCAGTCTTGCCATGCCGGTAAGCGCCTTTGCGGACGAAGATTCCGCTCCCGTCGAGGATCCCATCGTCACGGAGACTCCGGTGGAGACGCCTGTTGTCACTTCCGTCCCCGAAGTGAGCCCAGCTCCCTCCGAGACGCCTGACGCGGAGGAGTCCCCTGTTCCCTCGGATACGCCCGCGGACAGCGAGCCTGCAGGTGATATATCCGCAGATGACGAGTCTGCCGCTGACGACGAGCCCGGTGATTATACCCTGTCCAACCCGGACGAGGGCGTCGCCACCACGTCTCTTACCATGGGCACAAAGCCCGCTGACGGTACCACCACCGGCAATCCCTTTGTGAAGGGCACCGGCGGCAGCAACAGCTTCCGCATTCCCGCCCTGGTCACCCTGAATAACGGCACCCTGGTGGCGGCAGCGGATGCCCGCTGGAACACCACCTATGACGGCGGCGGTCTGGACACCATTGTCAGCTACTCCATCAATAATGGCTCCAGCTGGAACTACACCTTTGCCAACTATCTGGGCGACAATGGCAACACCTATAACGGCAGCGGCTCCACCGCGTTCATTGACCCCGCCCTGGCCACTGACGGCAGCACGGTCTACATGCTCTGCGACCTGTATCCTTACGGCGTGGCTCTGAACGGCAGCGGCAACACCGCGCCCTCTACTGCTGTCGGCTTCAATTCTAACGGCAAGCTGCTGTTGTCAACCGATGGCTCCAACTACAATTACTATTTGGATGGCACTGTTATCAAGGACAGCAGTGGCAATGAGGTCTCCGGGCTGACTGTAGATTCCTACTTCAATGTCACCGGTACCTATAACAATACAGCATATAATACCAACCTGTTCTTCTCCGATTCCCCCTTCAAGGTCGTCCGCACCGGCTACCTGTACCTGACCAGCTCCTCTGACGGCGGAAAGAACTGGTCCGCGCCTACGCTGATCCCCAATGTCAAGACCTCCTCTGAGCAGGTCTGCCTGGTTGGCCCCGGCCGCGGTCTGGTGACCGGCGACAAGATCATCTTCCCGGTTTACAGCTATAATAACGGCAACCAGCAGATGGGCTTTATCTACTCCTCTGACGGCGGCGCAACCTGGACCCGCTCTGCCAACTTCACCGGCGACAGCTGGAGCTCTGAGGCCGCCGTGGTAGCGTTGAAAGACGGCACCCTGCGCTTCTTCTACCGCAACGGCAATTCCACGTTGCGCTATGTGGATTATTCCTGGACGAATGGCTGGGGCAGTGCCGTGAATACCGGCATTGCCACCAATTCCAACACCCAGATCTCCGCCATCTCCTATTCCAAGACCGTGGGCGGCAAGCAGGTCATCCTCGTTTCCTGCCCCACCGGAAGCAACAGTAATGGTTCTGCTGATTCCAGCGCCAGCGCCCGTCTCAACGGACGGATTCAGATCGGCCTGGTCGACAGCAAAACCAATACCATGACTTGGGAGACCCCCATTGACGTCACCACCAACAACAGTCAGTTCATGTATTCCTGCCTGACCGAGCTGAATGACGGCAAGGTTGCTATCCTCTATGAAAACCAGGAGAGCAAGTGGGGTACCGGTGATAACTGCTACTACACCATGGCTTTCGCGACCTATGACCTGGGTCTGACCTTTGACAGCGGCAACTCTGGCGAAGGTGAAGATATTTATGTTGACAATGGCGAAGGCGGAACCGGCATCACGATCAATTTTGGCGGAACAGCGGTTGCGGCAGATGCTGTTACAATTACAGCTGTAAATCCTGAAGTTCTTTCTGACAAGACCTATTTGGCTTATGATATCGCTGTGACTGGTTTCAGCGGCGAATCCGCCAAGGTAACCATTCCCCTGAACGGCAAGTTTGCTGCTGATGCAAAGCTGTACGCGGTGTATATCAATGCTGACGGCCAACTCACCGAGGAAACGTTCACAGGCGATTTCGACGTGACTGCAGATACCTTCACTTTCGTTGCAACGCACTTCTCCACCTATGCGGTCCTGGCTGAAGCTGCTGAGAGTGAACTTCCTGCGCATGAAAATGAGAAGGACATTACCCTTGCTGTTGATGGCAAGGAAACCGTCACCGATGAAACCGGCAACCATGAGAGCAGCTATACCGGCGCGGGGTTGAACGAAAGCATTGCCACTGTGACGGTGAAAGGCGAGACTACAACCATTCCTGGCGGAACCACAACTGGATTGGTTACTTCTCTTGTAGATGGAAACTATATCATTGGCAACGGTAGCCAGTGGCTCACACTTACGAACGGGACGCTTGGCACCACAGATACCGCAGCAAATGCCACGGAATGGACGATCACCGCTTCTAACGGCAGCTATACCATCCAGTCTGGTAGCTATTACCTTGGATGGGAGAGCTCATCAAACAGCAGTTGGGGCACAACTACCTATACCTATACTCTTTCTGCAGTTACGAGTGCAGCCAGTTGGTCTTATAACAGTTCAACAGGATTGTATTCAAATTTGACTTACCAGTATAACAGGTGGAGTGGTACAACAGATTCCGATTATTACCTCAGCTATAGTAACGGCTGGACCATGGCGCGAAATAATGCTTCCTCTTATGGCCGAGTATATACAAGGGCCACCGAAGCAGGCGGAACAACAGAAAAAACCACCATCACCTTCACCGGCGTGACTGCGGGTGAGACCCAGGTTGTTGTTGGTCAAACCCTCTATAACATCACCGTCAATCGCAAAGAGGTGTCAGTACCTCTCACTGTCGGCAATACTGCGACTTATACCGACAAGAACGCCGGAAGCGTTACTGTTGCTGACAACACCGTTGCCGAAGCTTCTCTGACCAACGGAGAACTCACCATCAAGGGCCTGAAGGAAGGCACCACCACTGTCACCACTGCCACCACTAAGTATACCGTCACGGTTTCTGATGGCACGCCCATTTCCATCAAGGAAAATGAGACCACAACCATCTCCGTTACCCTGGAAGACGGCCAGACCGTGGAATGGTCCTCTGCTGACAGCAGCCATGTGGGCGTGGCAGGCAAGTATGACACCGATTCCGGAGCCTACACCAACGAGGCCATTCTGGCCGGCCAGAACGTGACCGAAAGCCCCGTAACTGTCACCGGCACGGTTTACAACGCCGATGGTTCTGTGGCAGGCGTATACAAGTGGCTGGTCACCGTCACCAAGGGCGATGACGATACCAATACCTCTTCAAAGGGCATTTACTTCAACATTGATACCATTGAAAACTGCACCGTCTATTACTCCATTAACGGCGGTGAGCTGATTCCCGTCAATGGAACCGGCGTGACCACCGGCAACTGGACAGGCAACGGCACCTACACCGGCCACTTCAATATCATGTTCTTTGCGGCCCCGGATGAGGGGTATGCCCTGACCTATATGAGCATTTCCGGCTCCGCTGACCAGTACTATACCCTGTCCAACGGCAACCCAGACGGTACCGGCAGCGACGCCTGGCCATTTAATGACCCAAGCGCTTCTACCATTCCCAGCTCCAGCGGCGATTCTGCATGGAAAACCATCGACGGTTCCCTGCACGGCTTCCGCTGGGCTCTGCTGGAGGGCAACATGACCATCGACCAGATGAAGGTCCTGTTCTCCAATGCTATTGCCTTGGGTTGCGATGGTGCAACAACCATCACGAAGAACAGCACATCTGGTATGGGCAGCGCCAGCAGCCCCACGGTCTGCAAGTTTGTCGCCCAGAAGCTGCCCACCGTGAAGAAGACCATCAAGAGCATTACTCACAATGGCACAGAAACCCCTTATACCGACGGCATGAAGGTGGAGATTGGCGACACCATCAAATACAGTGTTGTTGTCACCCGCTATGCCACCAATTCCACCTACGGCACCATTACCTATGATAAGGAAAAGCTGACAGATGAGCTGACCGGCAACAGCGGTATCAGTAATCCCGACATGGGCACCTCCACCACCAGCGATAAGACCTATACTTATACGACAAGTCTGACCCTGACAATGGACAACTTTGCCGATGTTGTAGAGAACGGTACGATCACCAACACCGTGGATTTCTCCTACAGCTATTCCTCCCAGTACAGCGCGGGTTCTCTGGACACCGAGGCCTCCGCAGTGGCAGAAATCACGGTCAAGGTTCCCGAATATGTCATCGACTTTGGCCTGCCTGTGACAATTGACCTGAGCAGCGTGCTCGGCGGTGCGGCCATCGCCAGCGGTTCAGCTTCTTACGGAACAATTACTCCCAGTGGCACAAGCTTTACTTACACGCCCAATACGGTCCTTCGCGGTGTGGACTATGTGACCTTGACTCTGGGTAACAAGCAGACCTACGGCGTTAACATCTACCCCGCCACCACCGTTTTCTATGAAGAAAGCTTTGCCGTTGCCGAAGCAAATCCCGTAAGCGACCTCCAGACTACGCAGCCCGCCGGCAGCAGTTCAGATGCGTACGGCTATGACGCCGCTTATGCCGGAAGCGTCCGTACTTCCACTGAGCTCAACAACGCCGGTTTCAGCTTCACCGGCACCGGTGTGGATATCTACACCAACAATACCACTGCTGACGCCTGGATGATGGTCGTCATCAAGAGCGGCAACACCATCGTCAAGGCAGCTCAGGTCAACACCGCAATGAAGAACGGTACCACCGAGGCAACCACGAATCAGGCCGTTGACGGATACGGCGTCCCGGTTTACAGTATTGATAGTCTGGCCTACGGCAGCTACACGGTTACCCTGACCCAGATGAGCGGCAAAGCTGTTCAGTTGGATGGCTTCCGCGTTTACAACACGCTGGAAAACAAGAAAGATCCGGTCTACGTCAATGACCTTGAGGACGATCCCGTATTCATCGAGCTCCGTGACCGTGTGCTTGCATCTTTGAACGCAGCCGCAGATAACTCCAACCAGTATGCCGCGCAGATATCCCGCAACACCCTGTCTCAGGTCTATGCCACTGCCGGAACTACCGGCGGAGTCGTGATCACAGCCAAACCGGGCACCTATAATAAGGACACTCTGCAGGATCTGCTGGATAATGGCCCCAAGAACGAGATCTACCTCCAGCCCGGCCAGGCTCTGACCTTTAAGCTCAATACAAACCGCGAGGTTCAGCTCGGCCTGCGGGCGCTGAATGAGGCGGCAAGCTATACAATTAATAACGATGCCGCCAAGACCGTCTCTTCCAACACCGACATGTTCTACACGGTGCTTGCCAAGAGAGCGGATACTGCCGAGCAGGGGGTCACTGTCACCAATACAGGCAAAACAATCCTGGCTTTGACCAAGCTGAAGGTCTGCGACGATCCCAACTTCAGCTTTGTGGAACTGACAGACGAAGATCTTGTTCCCGCTCTGGTCAGCCTGGGTTATGAGCTTGAGCCCGATGAGCCTGAGGTTCAGTACGCCGACGCAGTCCTGACCGTTGAAGTAAACGGCCAGACCGCAGTCCTCACCAAAAACGGCGTTGTGGGCGAGTCCGCCACCTTCACCGCAGCGGAGATCGAAGCCGCTGCCCAGGGCCTGGTTCCCGATGGCTATGAGCTGAAAGATCAGGCAGCGGACGTGGCCGTGGCCTACGGTGGTTCCTCCACCGTCAGCCTCAGCGCGGAAGCGATTCCCACCGAGCCTGAACAGCCCGAGGAGCCTGAGAAGCCCGCCGAACCCGAAAAACCCGCACAGCCTGAGAAACCCGCCAATATCATCTCCGCCGTGATCCGTCTGATCGACAGGATTTTCGGCTCCCTCAAGGGCTTCTTCCGCTGAAACACCGAACCCCTTTACATGGCCGCCCACCCGGGCGGCCATGTTTCTCGTTGTACGAACAAATGATTCTGAGCATAAAAAATCAGAGCCGCCCCATAAGGGACTGCTCTGATTTTGTGGTTTGGAAACAGTATAGGTGATCTTATACGAATCGGTGAAATATTTGCCTGCGGCAAATGTGAAATAACGCCCTTCGGGCATTGTGAAATGTTCCGCTAAAGCGGAACGTGAAATGAAATAAATCCACCCACGCCCGCAGGCATTTCACATGGCGAAGCCATATTTCACACCGCAAAGCGGTATTTCACAAATCCCGAAGGGATTTATTTCGTTGAAAAAGACCCGATGCAAAGCATCAGGTCTTTTTCTGGTCCGAGTAACTGGAGGAGGAGAATTGCCCCGCAGGGGCAAGAGAGGCCGGCCTGGGCCGTTTGAACCAGCGGCCGGATTGAACCGGTAAGAGGCCGCCGGCACGCACTCATCAATCTGCATGGGGCGGGTTTGGGAGGGGATTGGTTATCCCCTCCCAAAAAATTGAGCGCAGCGGATATTTGCGCCGCAAAGCGGCGCTGACTCGGACCAAAAAAGAGACATGCTCATGCATGTCTCTTTTTTGGTCCGAGTGACTGGATTTGAACCAGCGGCCGTCGGCGGCGGTAAACGCCGCTCGCCGGCCGCAGGGCGGCCGGATTGAACCGGCAAGAGGCCGCTGGTTCAGTCTGCCTCTCAAATGAAAATCAGAGCCGCCCCACAAGGGACTGCTCTGATTTTGGTCCGAGTGACTGGATTTGAACCAGCGGCCTCTTGAACCCCATTCAAGCGCGCTACCATCTGCGCTACACCCGGATATTCGGTTTTTGCCGTTTTTCTTGCGGCTTGATTATATTACCACAACTGTTTTCCAATTGCAATACCTAATTTTACTTTTTTTCGCCGGGTTGGAGGGAAGGCTGCTGTTTAACCCCTCCGGCCCTTCGGGCCACCTCCCCTTTCAGGGGAGGCAAGGTCCTGGCCCCCCTGCAAGGGGGGCTGGCAGCCGTAAGGCTGACTGGGGGGTCTGACCCCTCCTCCGCCGCTTTGGGGGGGAGGACAATCCCGACCTCACGGTTTCGCCGTGCCACCTCCCTTTACACAAGGGAGGCTTTGGGGAGCGTAAAAAACGCACTGTCATCCTGAGCGCAGCGAAGGATCCCGTGCTTAGAAGTGCGTTCTTCTGACGACGGGATCCTTCGTCGTTTCACTCCTCAGGATGACAGCTGGATTTTAAGACTGGCAGACCCTTCCGCCGCTTCGCGTCACCTCCCCTTTCAGGGGAGGACAATCCCGACCTCACGGTTTCGCCGTGCCACCTCCCTTTACACAAGGGAGGCTTTGGGGCGCGTAAAAAACGCACTGTCATCCTGAGCGCAGCGAAGGATCCCGTGCTTAGAAGTGCGTTCTTCTGACGACGGGATCCTTCGTCGTTTCACTCCTCAG
>JALFVN010000068.1 GCA_022787565.1 Clostridiales bacterium
TAATGTCCACTGAACAAGTGCCCGATTTTTCTTCGGAGTCAGAATCTCCAGAAGATATGTGAGCATTCTCAAAAGGGCGCGCTGAATCTTGCGGAGATTCAGCACCAGAACGGACATGGCGATCACATGGGCCGCAGTCTCCCACAGCTTTGCAGTGACCAGCCCCATGCCACATTTACGCTTCGCCAGACTGAATCTGCGCTCCACTTCCACGCGCTCGCACTCATCCCGATAGTCCTGAGCCTTGTCTCTGGCTTCACCCTTCTTGGGCCGCCCCAGAGCTGGGCCGGAAAGACGGATCCCATGCGCCTTGCAATAGCTGAGATTCTCCCGGTTTCGGTAGATTTTGTCCGCCAGGATCCGGCTGGGGTAATGCCCCTCTCGCGCTCGGAACCGCTCTGCCATTTCCCGCAGATTTCCCGCCTCATTGTAGGCGTCAAAAGAACAGTACTCCAGCCGCGTCCATCCGTTAACGACACTGATGTCCAGCTTCGCACCAAACTCCACCGGCTTTCCCGCTTTTCCCCGCACAATGGGCCGAACAAAGGGCTGGCTCACGCTGACGATCCGGTCAGGTACGCTGTGGGTACGGTTATCGTACATGTACTTCTGCTGCTCATAGACGGCGCGGATCGTGTCCAAACGCTCCGTCTGGCGAGGGGGCAGATTTTTTCCGAGGGACAGTTTGCCATCGATGGCATCCAGGTCGCGCCGGAGGTAAGCCAGCTGCTTCCCAATGGCTTTGCGGGTCATTTTCGCGGTGTGTTTACGGCATCTTGTGTATTTCAGGTAATCTTTCCGGGCGCGTTTGCGGTAGGTTCGAGGCTTCTTTCCGTCCGCGGGATCGTGAAGAACATCCAAAAGCGTTTCGGCGTTCTCCCTGGCCTCGTTGAGCAGGGAAACATCCTGAGGATAACGGATATTGGACGGCGCGCAGGTGGCATCCACGATCATAGTGCCGCTGTTTCCGCCAGTTCCCAGCTGGCCGTCAGAATCATCATCGTCATCCTTGGATTCGGCTTCTTTGACCTGATGCTCCTTTGCGTCCCGCACGATCATCTCATTGATCTCACCCAGCACTTCCGGCGTCAGGCGCTTGCGGAAATACACCATCAAAGACGGATCAAAGGGCAGCTTTTCGTCATCATAGCCAGGATACCCGCAGAAGTACTGCAGATACGGGTTCTCTTGGATCATAAGGGCAGTTTCTTCACCTGAGAAACCATACTCCGCCTGAATGATGCAGGCCCCCAAGGTCAGACGCAGCGGCTTGGCCACATTGCCTTTCCGGTTGGTGAATAGGGCGGCGCAGCGCTTCTCAATCTCCAGCCAGGGGATCGTCTGGGCTTTCTTTACCCAACGGTTGCTTTCCTTCAGATTCATACCCACCGGCTGTTTGAAATCCGCCAAGCTGATCTGGCCATTGCTGTAACGATACATAGTTGCCTTCCAGGTGCAAGGTTTTTGCTGGATTTTTGCCATTTTCCCTGCTCCAATTATACCACGGATTGGCCTCTATGGATTGAAATATAAGGCTTTTTCTATTATTCAGTGTACATTAAAATAGTGAGCAGCCCGTCGGGCAATGAGATATCTCTTATCCATGCGTTTCTCCGTCTTAAGCCAGAATCACATCAACAAAAATACCTGGGAGTTCTACTTCATCCGGTGTGACCTCGTCCAAACCAAAAGGTGATCACACTCAACAACAGAAATATCTCCACAGGCTACAATATGCTCCATTAGCTTTGACAGATACGTTTTCTTCATCCACCTACACATCCGAAATCTCCAGTACGATACAGCGATATAAGCAAAGGTGCCGGATTCTCAGAAGAGATCCGGCACCCGTAAAAAGGGCAGCCTTAGAAACCGTAAGGGAACAGTTCCTTCAGAACAGCAGGTCGATCAGTCATCGTAGTGCTTTCCCATACCGGCAGGAGGCAGAGAGCGGCGGGCAGAGAGAATGATGACGATCAGGGTCATGATGTAAGGGATCATCATCAGGAAGTTTGCATTGATAGCCGTACTCTGTACCACAGTTCGCAGTGCCTCAAAGAAAGCGAAGAAAATGCCTCCCAAAATGGTACGCAGAGGATTGTAGCCGCTGATAACGTTGATAACCATGCAGATGTAACCGCGGCCGGCCGTCATGCCCTCTGTAAACATATTCAGCTGTCCCAGAGAGAGATACACACCCGCCAGACCGGCCAGTGCACCACAGACCACCTCACCGAAGTATTTGTAAGCCACCGTATTCAGTCCGACAGTGGAGGCTGCCACCGGGTTTTCACCTACCATCCGCATCCGCAAGCCAAACTTGGTCTTAAACATAAAGACCCACGCGACCAGTACCACGCCCAACGTGATGAAGAACAAGATGTTCTGCGTCTTGAGCACCTCTCCCAGCACCGGAATACGCGCAAGCCAGGTGTTGCCGAAGTTGCTGAAGTTATTGACCAGAGGAGACATACTCTCGTTGTCCCAGATGAGTTTTAACAATAGCGGAGCCAGTGCGGTAGAAAGCAGATTGACACACACGCCGCTGATTGCAGGATTGACCTTGAAGGTAATGTGCAGGACACCATTCATCAGAGCAAAGCAGACACCTGCCAACATACCACAGAGGAGACCCACCCAAGGGCTGCCGGAATAGTAGGAACCGATGACACCGAAAAATGCGCCACCAATCATCATGCCCTCACATCCCAGATCCGTGATGCCGACACGGACGGAATAGGTTCCGCCGGTGGTGGCCAAAATGTAAGGGATCGCCATGCGGAGCGTAGCCGCAATTAAAAGAGTTATCATTTCGAGTCACCTTCCTTCGCCGGGATACGCTTGCTCGGGATCAGCCGTTTCAGCCACTTGGCGGAAAAAAGCGCATCGATCATGCGGGGAGCGGCAACAAACACCACCACGAAAGCCTGGATGACACTCACGAATTCCTTAGGCACATTGGAAGAGCGGTTAAGGATCATGGCGCCGGCCTTCAGGACACCAAAGAGGATGGCGGAGACAACTGAGAAGAATGGGTCATACGCCGCCAGCGCCGCTACAGAGATTCCAGACCAGCCGTAGCTGTCAGAAAAGCCGTCAATAAACTTATAGTTCACGCCCAATATCATGGCTGCGCCGCACAGTCCCGCCAGTGCACCGCTAAGGGCAAAACTGATCAGAAATACACGGTTTACATTAATGCCGGCAGTTTTAGCGGCACGCAGATTCTGACCGATGACCTGCATTTTATACCCCAGCGAACTTTTCTTTAGGAGAATCTCCAGAAGAATTCCAAGAATTACCGCCAGAAAAATCGCATAGGTCAGCTGAGTATTTTTGATGATTCGGGCAATCATGGCAGAATCCTGGATCTTTTCCGTCATACCCCAGATACTGCCTTCCGCACGGAATGGTCCGTTGCAGAGAAAGGATACCAGCAGCGCCACGATTTCGTTGAGCATTACCGTGGTGATGATCTCACGGGCACCAAAGCGGTTTTTCAGGTAGGCAGTCAGTCCGCCGGTGAAGGCACCGGCCAGTGCGCCGCCCAAGACGGCGATGGGCAGATGAATGATGAGCGGCAGTCCGGTGAGGTAAGCGCCCAACAAAGCAGATACCATAGCGCCGCTGAGCATCTGTCCCTCCAGTCCGAGATTCACCAAGCCACACTTAGCTGCGATGGCATAGGCGATACCGCTGAACATCAAAGGGGTGGCCTGTGCGAAAACAGACGCAATATTCTTCGTGCTGCTGAACGCCAGTGCAAAGACCTGATAATAGACCCAGAAAGGGTTGTAGCCGCTTATTGCGATCATAATGCCGCCAACAGCCAACGCCAGCAGAAATGCCAGTATCGGGCGCTTGGCACTCTCCCAGATTTTCCGGAGGAGATGGTTTCCTTTACACGCTTCCATTGGCAGCTCCTTTCAGGTTTTTCGGAGAGGATCCGGTCATCAGCATACCAAGTTCCACATCCGAAAGAACATCGGCAGGCGTCTCGTACACAATTTTCCCCTCATAGATAACAGCAATTCGGTCGCTTAGCTGCATGACCTCATCCAGGTCGGCAGAAACCAGCAAGATAGCGGTACCGGTATCCCGCAGTTCGCGGATACGCTGGCGGATGTACTCGCTGGCACCCACGTCAACACCGCGGGTAGGCTGGGCAACGATGAGAACCTTGGGCTGCTTGGAAACTGCGCGGGCAATAACAACCTTCTGTGCATTGCCGCCGGAAAGAGCGCCCACCTGAGTCTGAGAGTCCGGCGCCTTGACCAGAAATTCTTTTCGAAGGACGTCGGCTTCCTGATTGATTATCTTACGACGTAAAAAACCATGGGATGCGTATTCAGGGGTATCCTGATAACCCAAAATCAGGTTGTCGCTGATAGACATGCTTGCCACCAACCCCATGGCATTCCGGTCTTCTGGAATATGGGCAAGCCCGCGGCGAAGAAAGTCATTGGGACTGCCGCTGACGGGAGTTCCGTCAATTTCCAGATGCATGCTCTGCGGGGTCTGAAGACCTGTAATGCAGTTGAGCAACTGTGTCTGGCCATTGCCTTCAATGCCGGCAATACCCAGGATCTCACCACTGCGAATATCCAGATTGATATGATCCAGAACCGTATGTCCTTTTTCCTGAAGGTTAAGATCATGGACAGAAAATCGTACGGCACCGGTGCGCTGCGTGCGGTTCACAACACCCAGTTCCACATGACGGCCCACCATCATATCCGAAAGCTCGTTGAAGGACGATTCTTTGGGATCCACATCATCACGGATCATATGTCCATCCCGCAGGACCATAACACGATCCGCAATGGCTTTGGTTTCTTTGAGCTTATGCGTGATGATAACGATACTCTTACCGCTGGCGCGAAGATTGTTCAGCACTACAAAGAGGTCGTCTACCTCATGCGGGGTCAGAACAGCAGTCGGCTCATCCAGAATGATCACTTCCGCTTCCCGGTAAAGTGTCTTGAGGATCTCCACCCGCTGCTGTTCGCCAACTGAGAGCGAACCCACCTTCGCATAAGGATCCAAGTTAAAATTGAATGTTTTGATCAGTTTCTCAATGGTTTCATATTCTTTGCGGCGATCTACGAAAATTCCCTTGCACGGTTCGCTGCCAGCAATGATATTGTCGGCCACAGTGAATGCGGATACCAGCATAAAATGCTGGTGAACCATGCAGATGCCCAGATCAATTGCGTCTGAAGGACGATTGATCTGAACGGGCTTCCCTTTATAATAGATCTCACCGCAGTCCATGGAGTGCATTCCATAGAGCATTTTCATCAAGGTAGTTTTACCAGCGCCGTTTTCTCCAAGGAGGGAGAGGATCTCTCCCTCCTTGAGATAAAAGTCCACTGCGTCAACTGCCTTTGTTCCGGGGAATGACTTGGACACTTGCTTCATTTCCACTACGTTCATACGGCGATTCCTCCCGCGCCCTGACTCAGCATCAGGGCTTTTGCAGTAATTTCCCTACTACTTAGGCAGCAGAGGCGTCAGGCTCAGGCGTTGTACTGATAAGTCTGAGCCCAAGCGTCAATGTTGTTGGGCTCATCAACAAACTCGATCTCACCGCTTACGATCTTACCCTTGATATCCTCCAGAGTGGACTTGATATCCTCAGGAATGGTAATGTTCACGCCATCAAAGCTGATCTCGCAGGCACCGTCCGCAATACCGTAGATATGGGTACCAGACTCCCAGGTATCGTTGAGCACCATTTCGACTGCCTTGTAGACAAAAGTATCAAAACGGGTGATGGAGATGCACATCTGATTGGTCTCAGAGACCAGAGCAGGGCTGGTGCTGCAGAAATAACGGTTGGACTCCTCAGCGGCGGCCATGACACCATTGGCGGAAGAACCGCAGTTAACAGAAACCACATCCACACCGCTGCCGAACATGGTCAGAGCGATTTCTCTGGCGGTAGTGGGATCGGTGTAGCTGCCCACGATGGAGTAGGAAAGCTCCACATCGGGGTTAACGTACTTGGCACCTGCCAGGAAGCCAGCGGCGCCGGCGCGGGAGGTGTAAGTATCGGCACCGCCTACGAAGCCAACCTTGTTATCGGGGTTGGCCAGGTTGAAATCATCCGGACGCAGGGTTGCGATACCTGCAAGGCAGCCGGAGAGGAACTGCCACTGGGGATAGTCTGCACGGATGCCAACCACATTGTCCAGATCTGTCTTAACACCGGCATCGATCAGAGCAAACTTCTGGTCGGGATAAGAGGCTGCACACTCTTCCATCGCATCGCCACGGTCAGAACCGATAACCACGATGAGGTCATAGATCTCATCGCTGGCGAAAGCGTCGATCTGCGTAGCAGCCTCGCTGACGGTGGCAGCTTCCACATAGTTAAAGGCGATGCCCAGCTCGTCGCGAGCCTGGCAGATACCATCCCAGCACCAGTCATTGAAGTTCAGGTCACCCAAGGTGCTGAACACCACAGCAATGTTGGCGGTAGGCTCGTTCCCCGCAGGATCACCAGCCGCGTCGGGATCGCTGTTGCTTCCGCTGTTGGAGGCGGGGGCGCCACAGGCGGTCAGTGCCATCGCAAGGGTGAGAATGGCTGCAAGAGTGGCAAAAAATCTTTTTTTCATGTCTGTACCTCTTTCTGTTTTTTAAAAATATGGCTTTTAAAAAGTATGCGGGAGTACGGATTAAAAGTGGAGACGATTGTGTGCTTCCGTCAGTTTCTCCTGGAGTTTTGAAACGTTCAATTGAGCTGCGGTGCAGTCAGTATCCGCCAGCATCGATGCGGCAAGTCCGGCAGCCTCGCCAGTCTGGGCGCAGATTGCAATCAGACGGATTGTGTCGCGGGGACGGCCGTCACTGGAGATAATCCGGCCTGCAGCGTAAATGTTGTCGATTTTACGGCTCATCAGGCAGCGGTAGGGAATTTCGATGCAGTGAGGTTCAAACTCCTCCTTGGTGCAGCCAATCGAATCTTCAAAGTGTGCTTCCCGGTCCTTTTCGCTGATGGTGTACTCGCCCGCCAAAGCACGGGTTTTGCGGTACTCCGCCATGCCGGGAATACTGACAAGACAGCGCTGTGTCTTATCAAAGGTCTTTAGCCGCTGGAGACCCATATTCATGCCCTTGGAGATGAACTCAGAGACCTCCTCCGGCGTCCGGATACCATACTGCGTAGTGTCAGGATCAACGCAATCCTCATGAGGATTGGCCCCGATGGCTTCAATTCGGATGGCCTTTCCCACATCACCGGAACTGATGGCATTCTGCATCCGCTCCAAGTCTGTAGAAAGCATCCAGAAGGTCAGGGCATTTTCAGGCCGCTCCACCATATCTGCGCCGGCACGGAAAAGCAGATCTCCATCGCCGCTGGCGTCCACAAATGCCTTGGCAGAATAGTAATAGCGACCGGCCTTGGTCTCCACACTGACACCCACGCACCGTGTTCCCTCCATACGGGGAATACAGAACAGCGCATCATAGAGCACATCGACCTGCTCTGCCTGCAAAAGCTCATTGAGAGCCAACGCAAAAGCAGGTGCATTGAAAACGGTCTGATACCGTCCGCCTTCGTGGTTTTCCTCAGCGCCATATGTCCAGCCCTTGGGCAGATCGTCATAGGAATAGCGGATAGAGAGGTGCAGCAGTTCCTCTGCAAGACCTCCCACCAGCTTGCGGCCAGTTCCATCATCCAGCGGCGGATGGTAAAGAACCACCAATCCCAGTGTGGCAAGGCCGCCCAGATAGCTCGCTTTTTCAATCAGAAGTACGCGTTTCCCCTGTCGTCTGGCCGCCGCGGCGGCGCTGACACCGGCCATGCCGCCGCCCACAACAATGATGTCGTAACTCTTGCCGGTTTGAAGAGTAACTAACTCCTGACGTGTTTTCTCTGCCATGGATCAGACCTCTTCGTCAAGATACTGATGAATGGCCGCGTCCAACTGCTGCATCTCTGCGTCTGTAAGCATCCAGTCGAAGCAGGCACAGTTTTCTTCAATCTTCTTCCGGCTCTGAGCGCCTACAATGCAGGAAGAGACAAATGGCTTCTGTGCCGCCCAGTTCAGAGCGATCTGGGACAGGGGAACCTTACGCTCCGCTGCCAGCTGATCCATAAACTTGAGCAGTTCCTGCACCTTAGAGAACATCGGCTCCTGAAAGAACTTGTAGAAACGACTGCGGTTGTCCGTGTCCGCAAATGCCGTCAGGTTGCGATAGGCTCCCGTGAGAATGCCGGCACCCAAAGAACCGTAGGACATCACGCCGATTCCCTGCTCTGCCGCCCAACGCATCTGAGGCTCATTTCCCCGAAACACCATAGAGTACTGGGGCTGATATGCCTCGATGGGGCAGTAACGGTTGGCCTCCTCGATCTGTTCACGGCTGAAGTTGGAAACACCCACATGCAGAACCTTTCCCTGCTGTTTCAGGGTATTCAGTGCGTCCATGGTTTCCTCCAGCGGCACCTGAGCGTCCGGCCAGTGGATAAGGTAGAGGTCAATATAGTCCGTCTGCAAATTCCGCAGAGACTCTTCGCACTCCCGCAGGATGGTATCTCTCGCACAGCTGCGGACGTAAGTGCCATTGATGAACTCTGTACCGCACTTGGTAGTGATGATCATATCCTTCCGAACGCCCATATCCTTGAGCACCTTGCCGATATAACGCTCTGCTATACCACCGTTATAGGCGGGAGCTGTATCAATAAAGTTGACACCGCATTCTACGGCAGCCCGGATTGCGTCCAGACGGGTTTCCTCAGGGTTGTCATCCCAACCGGCGCCGCCGATTCCCCAAGTGCCCAAAGTCATCTCGGAGACCTTCATCCCGGTTTTGCCCAACAGTTTATAGCGCATAATCTCTCATTCCTCCATAGTTCTGAATATTTCATGCCGGCAAGTCTGCCAGCAAATGAACAAAATTGTAAAAAACGCAAGGTTTCCAAAATAATAGGGCGCTCAAAGGCGAATTCGCTCGCCTCAAAGCACCCACTATCAAGCCGAATGCAGACAGCACTCGACTTCCCTCTCAATGGTCTTTATGCAAAGGGCAGCACATACGCAGCGGATATTAAAGACACAAAAGCGGTAAATCAATCAGAGCGCGGAAAGCTCCTGGCATTGCCCGTTGCTTGAGATCTGCGGCAATCGCTTTGCGGATGTCTCTAGTGCATATGCGGTCAGGCAACAAGTTCCACCCGACTGTCCCTTATTTTGCTTTAGGATACCATGCCTTGTAGAACTTTGTCAATATTTTGCCATTGGCTTTCCGGTTTTCTACAATTTTGTAAATTTCCCACAACATTACTTGTTACATTTGGAGAAATTTCAAAGCTGCCCGTGGGGTTCGCCATGGAATATAAGCTCACGAGGGAAAAAACTTTACAAACCGGAGGAGACCTGTTACCATAAAGCTAAGGCAAACCCGCACAACGAACCAATGTGTAAGCCATTGTACGGATGAAGCCCGTATTTTAAAATTTGTGTGTGCTTAGCCTCCAGCTTATTGCCTGAGGTAGCGCTTCATCAGACTGCCAGGCAGGGCCTGTCAGCCAGAATGAGATTT
>JALFVN010000012.1 GCA_022787565.1 Clostridiales bacterium
GTACCACATCACGAATCAGAGGAATTGCGCCATAAGCTCCACCAAAAGCAAAGCAGCCGACTTTTAAAAAGCCAAGAAACAAATCCAGATAAATCATTTTACTGCACCGCCTTTCTGTTCAGGTGCGCCATCAAGAATAAAAATCGTCAGACTGATAGCTGCTGCAATCAGCATTAAGCTAATAGAAGAAAAGTTCCATGCGAAAATATTGATAAACAGCATGATCATGCAAGAGCAGAGCATAATCACTCTTGGCAGTTTCTTTTTCTGCATCTTCTTTATCATGGTAACAGCCGCATCTAGAATCAAGATGCCCACTGCAATTTTGATCCCTTTGAACGCATTTGCAATGATGGTCAGTTCGAGGAAATTATCCAAAAAAATAGAAATCAGATAGATAACAACGAAAGACGGTACGACAATACCGAGGGTAGCCACAAGAGCGCCAATAAATCCTGCTTTCTTGTATCCAGTAAAGGTGGCACAGTTAATGGCAATCGGTCCGGGGGTTGACTCCGCAATGACGGTCACATTCATCATTTCGTCATGGGTAATCCATTGTTTTCTTTCCACACAGTTATTTTCAATCATGGAAATCATGGCATAGCCACCGCCAAAGGTGAACAAGCCAATCTTTGCAAAAGTAAGAAACAAATCAAGCAAGATATTCATTCTTGTTCGCCCGCCTTCCGATATTCGCACTGACAGACCGTCATATCACGGTCAACAGTAAGGGATGCACTCCGCATTAACTCAAACTGTTCGGTAAGGTAATCCACGGCATCCTGCAAAGGGAGATAATGTGTGTGGTAGCCATATTTTTCTCCATAAACCAAACCTGCGTCTTTCATCACCTTCATGTGCTGAGAAATCGCAGATTCTGAGATACCAAACTTTTTAGAAAGAGAGCGCACACAATGCTTTCTTTCCAAGAGAGCTTGATATATTTTCAAACGCATTGGCTCACCCAATGCTTTTAACATACGGTCAAGTTCCATACTGCTGCTCCTTTTGTTTTAGTAGCTACTTAATTGTAGCACCATCGTTTGTTTAAGTCAACACTAAATTAAAAAACGCCCGCAGGATTTCTACCACGGGCGGCGTGTGGTCAGCTATCCAAAGGCTTATATTCGGTCACGGTTTTCAGATAGATTTCGGAATCACCGTTCAGTATCAGCTCGGCGTATGCCACCGGGTCATTGTAAATCAGATAGTCCAGTTCTGACCGCTGATACATATAGTCGGCCACTTCATTCTCCACGGCGATTGTATCAATCGCTATCATGCTGCCGTCATCGAATTCCAGCTCAACGCAGGCAGTATCCATGAGGACATTTATGGTGTCAGAGCTAAAAAACAAGGAGACGAAGTACATATCGTCTTTAATGGCCGCAAGCGCACAATGGACGAGTCCATTTTCAAAATGCTGTCCGCTTGGGCTGACCAGTCTGACAAGCTCAGAAAGGGCGAGATCAGCAAAGACCAGTATGATCGTTGGCGTTATACATTCCCGGCAGAGGACACCACCCAGCTTTGGGCAAAGGTTCTCTCGCAGGAACTCAGCGATATGCTGGTAGATGCCTTTAAGGAAAAGCTGAAATAATCCAATAAACGAAAAAAGCCCGTACTGACATCCCATCAGTACGGGCTAAATGTTAATATGGTTTTTTGTGAGCAAAGTGCAATTACTCTTTACGCTCAAGTCACTCGGTACGCAGAATAATTGCGGTAGAGCGGCTTCTTATCATGAAAACCTTATCAGAAGCGGTGGGTGAAGTCCGAAAAGCCTTGTAAACACTGGTTTTTTCGGCTTTTTCAACTTATTCAAACTCCACCGTTGCGGGGGGCTTGGAGGTAATATCGTAGAGAACGCGGTTTACGCCCTTGACCTCGTTTACGATGCGGTTGGAGACCTTGTCCAGCACCTCATAGGGGATGCGGGTCCAGTCGGCGGTCATGAAGTCGCTGGTGGTAACGCTGCGAAGGGCTACGGCATAGTCATACGTCCGCCCGTCGCCCATGACGCCCACGGAGCGCATGTTGGTCAGGGCCGCGAAATACTGGTTCATGGTGTGCTCCAGACCGGCCTTGGCGATCTCATCCCGGAAGATGAAGTCCGCCTCCCGGAGAATATCCAGCTTTTCCTTGGTGATCTCGCCGATGACGCGGATGCCCAGACCAGGGCCGGGGAAGGGCTGGCGCATGACCAGATAATCCGGCAGGCCCAGCTCACGGCCCAGGGCGCGCACCTCGTCTTTAAAGAGCATGCGCAGCGGCTCGATGATCTCCTTGAAGTCCACATAGTCGGGCAGGCCGCCCACATTGTGGTGGCTCTTGATGACAGCTGCGTCGCCCTTGCCGGACTCGATCACATCGGGGTAGATGGTGCCCTGCACCAGAAAATCTACCGTGCCGATCTTTTTGGCCTCTTCCTCAAAGACGCGGATAAACTCTTCACCGATGATCTTGCGCTTGCGCTCCGGATCGGTGATGCCGGCAAGCTTCCGGAGAAAACGCTGCTCCGCGTTGACGCGGACAAAGTTGATATCCCACTTGGCAAAAGCCTGCTCCACCTCGTCGCCCTCGTTTTTCCGCATGAGGCCATGATCCACGAAAACACAGGTGAGCTGATTGCCCACGGCTTCCGCCAGCAGGGCAGCGGCCACGGAGGAGTCCACGCCGCCGGAGAGGGCCAGCAGCACCTTGCCATTGCCCACTTTGCTGCGGACAGCCTGAATGGCCTCCTGCTTGTAATCGGACATGGTCCAGATGCCGGAGGCGCCGCAGACCTCATAGAGGAAATTGCGGATCATATCCTGACCGAATTCTGTATGATTCACCTCGGGGTGGAACTGCACGCCGTAAAAGCGGCGCTGCTCATCGCAGATGCCCACGGTGGGGCAGGCGGCGGAGCGGGCAACCAGGGAGAAGCCCTCGGGCACCTTGGCCATGTAGTCGCCATGGCTCATCCAGGTGACGCTCTGCTCGGGCAGCCCCTTGAAGAGGCGGCAGCCGGTGTCGAAGAAGGTCTCCGTCTTGCCATATTCCCGGGCAGAGTCGGCCTGGGCGGCGGTCACCTTTCCGCCCAGCTCGTGGGCCAGCAGCTGGCAGCCGTAGCAGATGCCCAGAATGGGTACGCCCAGACGGAACACGCCGGTGTCCACATGGGGGGCTTTTTCATCATAGACACTGTTGGGGCCGCCGGTGAAGATGATGCCCATGGGATTATAGGCTCTGATCTCCTCAAGGCTCATATCAAAGGGCTTGACTTCACAGTATACATTACATTCGCGGACGCGGCGGGCGATCAGCTGGTTATACTGTCCGCCGAAGTCCAGTACAAGAATTTTCTCGTCTCTCATCAGTCCGCCCTGCCTCAGAACATGGTGATACAGGCTTCGCGCTCGGCGCCCACGGATACATACTTGATGGGGCAGTTAATGGCCTTTTCAATGTAGCGGATATAATCCAGTGCCTCAGCGGGCAGGTCCTCTTTGGAGCGGCAGCCGCTGACGTCGCAATGGAAGCCGGGGAGGTACTCATATACAGGCTTTGCGGCGTTCAGCTCGTCGATGTCGGAGGGGAAGTAGTCGATGCGCTTGCCGTCCAGCTCGTAGGCCACGCAGACGGGGATCTGCTCCAGATAGGAGAGCACATCCAGCTTGGTCAGCGCCACATAGCTGCAGCCCTGCATCAGCGCGCCGTAGCGGGAGGCGACCACGTCAAAGCCGCCCACTCTGCGGGGCCGGCCGGTGGCAGCACCGTATTCTCCGCCTGCTTCCCGCAGGGCGTCTGCCTCGGGGCCGAACATCTCGCAGGTAAAGGGTCCCTCACCCACACAGCTGGAATAGGCCTTCATAATACCGATGCTCTCGTCCAGTCTGGCAAAGGGGATGCCTGCGCCGATGGGGGCATAGGCTGCCAGGGTGGTGGAGGCGGAGGTGTAGGGGTAGATGCCGTATTCGATATCCCGCAGAGCGCCCAGCTGAGCCTCGAAGATGATGGATTTGTTCTCCTTCATGGCCTGGCTCAGGTACTCGGTGGTGTTGCAGACATAAGGGGTGAAGCAGCGGCCGAATTTCTCCAGCCAGTCCATGATATCATCCAGCAGGACAGGAGCATGGCCGTAGCCTTTTTCCACGGTCAGGTTTTTCCACTCGATGATGCCCTCCAGCCGGTCCCTCAGCGTGTCCCAGTGGAGCAGGTCGCCCATGCGGATGGTCTTTTTCATATACTTGTCCGCATAGACCGGGGAGATGCCCCGGCGGGTGGAGCCGAACTTCTTGTCGCCCAGACGGTCTTCTTCCAGACCGTCCAGCAGCTTGTGGTAGGGCATGCAGATGGTGGCCCGGTCGCTGATCTTCAGGTGCTCGGGGCTGATCTCAATGCCGCCCTCCCGCAGGCGCTGTGCCTCGCCATAGAGATGCTCAAGATCGATGACGATGCCGGGACCCAGAACGTTTACCGTCTCGTCCCGAAGAATGCCGGAGGGCATAAGATTCAAAACGAATTTGCCTTTTTCATTCACCACAGTGTGTCCGGCGTTGTTTCCGCCCTGATAGCGGACAACGACATCGTACTTCTCGCTGAGCAGGTCCACCATGCGGCCCTTGCCCTCGTCGCCCCAGTTTGTACCTACGATAGATGTTAACATGGCTCTTCTCGCTTTCTTTATCTTATACTTTTACCTCGGCCTTGAAGCCGATGTATTCACTGTACTTTTCCAGTACCGGGTCTACACTCTCACGCAGGAACTTTTCGCACTGATACTCCGCCATGCCGGTGAAGGTGGCGGGGTCGGTGAGCCCGGCAAGCTCCTCTCCGGTAAGGCCGAAGCTCTCGTCCTGCATGACACGCTCCAGCAGGTCGTTATCCCTGCCGTAGAGCTTGACCTGCTCGGCGGCTGCCACGGAGTGGCGGCGGATGGCCTCGTGGAGGGCCTGCCGGTCGCCGCCCTTGTTCTTCACGCAGTACATCAGGATGTTTTCCGTGGCCATAAAAGGCAGCTCCGCGTCAAGATGCTTTTTGATGACGGCGGGATAGACTTTCATGCCGCTGACAATGTTGATATACAGGTTCAGTATGCCGTCCACAGCCAGAAAGGCCTCCGGGATGCAAAGCCGGCGGTTGGCCGAGTCGTCCAGAGTACGCTCAAACCACTGGGCAGAGGCGGTGAGGGCCGCGTTCTGCACGTCGCAGATCACATAGCGGGACAGGGAGGCGATACGCTCGGAGCGCATGGGATTTCTTTTGTAGGCCATGGCGGAGGAACCGATCTGCTTTGCCTCAAAGGGCTCGTCCACTTCCTTCAGATGGCTCATCAGCCGGATGTCGCTGGAGAATTTGGAAGCGCTCTGGGCGATTCCGCTGAGCACCTGAAGCACGGCGAAGTCCGCCTTGCGGGTGTAGGTCTGGCCGCTGACCTTCTGGCACTTGTCCATGCCCATTTTCGCGGCGATCTTCTCCTCCAGCAGTTCCACCTTTTGTTTGTCCCCGTCAAAAAGCTCGAGGAAGCTGGCGCCGGTACCGGTGGTACCCTTGCAGCCCAGAAGCCGCAGGTTTTCCAACTGGAAATCCAGCTGCTCAATGTCGAAAAGCAGGTCGTTGAGCCAGAGGCAGGCCCGCTTGCCGATGGTAGTGGGCTGGGCAGCCTGAAAATGGGTATAGGCCAGGGAGGGCAGGGCCTTGTACTTCTCCGCGAAGTCCCGCAGAGCGGCTACGGCGTTTACCAGAAGCTTCCGCACCAGCAGCAGGCCGTCCCGCATTTGCAGAATGTCGGTGTTGTCGCCCACATAGCAGGAGGTGGCACCCAGATGGATAATGGGCTTTGCCTTGGGGCAGACCTCGCCGAAGGTGAGCACATGGGCCATCACGTCGTGCCGGACCTCATGCTCGTGGGCTGCGGCGGATTCATAGTCGATGTTGTAAATGTTCTGGCGCATCTCCTGAATCTGCTCGTCAGTGATGGGGATACCCAGCTCCTGCTCCGCCTCCGCCAGCGCGATCCACAGCTTGCGCCAGGTGGAAAACTTGTTGTCATCGGAAAACAGGCGCTTCATCTCATCGTCGGCATATCTGCCGCACAGGGGGTTCTGGTAAAATTCGTGCATGCTCGCTCTCTCCATTTATTTATAGGTACTGATGGGACGGCGCTTATGCTCACTGCGCCGGTGATATCCTTCGATAACGGCTTTATCCTTTTCATTGACACTGCCGGTCAGCAGATAGTCGTCAATGGCTTTGTAGCTGACGCCCATCTCGGCCTCGTCGGTCTGCCCGTCGAACAGTCCGGCGGAAGGGGCTTTGTCGATGATGCAGCGGGGCGCCTTGAGATATTCCAGAAAAGCAAAGACCTCGGTGGCGGTCAGGTCGGAAATGGGGTTGAAGTCACAGGCCCCGTCGCCCCACTTGGTGTAGTAGCCCATATAGGCCTCACTGCGGTTGCCGGTGCCGGCAACAAGGCGGGATTCGGCGGCGGCAATGCCGTAGAGGGTGGTCATGCGCAGCCGGGGGGCCAGATTGGTGATCGCCGGGCTGTTCAGCGTGGTTACGGCGCCAAGCTGCTCCATCAGCGTTTCACGGACGGCTGTCAGATCCACCAGTCTTGTCTCAATTCCAAACTGCTCTGCCAGCGCCCGCCCGTCGTCGGCGTCCATGCCGAAATTGCGCCTGGAAGCGCAGGGCATAATGACGCCTACGGTGTTTTCGCAGGCGGCCTTGCACAGGATGCCCACAAGGGCGCTGTCCTTGCCGCCGGAGTTGCCGAATACGATGCCGGAGACGCCGGAGCTCTTCACAAGCTCCCGGATGAAGTTCACCCGGCCTTCAAATTCCGCCTGATAGTCTCTCATTCCTTCAATCCTTTCATGGCCGCGCCTACAAAGCCCCGGAACAGGGGGTGTGCCTTGTTGGGACGGCTCTTAAATTCGGGGTGGAACTGTACGCCCACAAAGAAACTGCCGTTATCCAGCTCCACAGCCTCCACAATATGCCCGTCGGGGGAGAGTCCGCAGAGGGTCAGGCCGCTGCCGCTGAGCACATCGCGGTAATCGTTGTTGAACTCATAGCGGTGGCGGTGGCGCTCGCTGATGTTGTCCGCGCCGTAGCAGGCGTGCATCTGCGTGCCCGGCTGAACATGGCAGGGATAGGCGCCCAGACGCAGCGTTGCACCCTTATCTATATTATCGTTCTGATCGGGCAGAAAATCAATCACTTTATTTGCAGAAAGGGGATCAAATTCGCCGGAATTTGCGTCGGCAATGCGGCAGACATGGCGGGCAAACTCAATTACCGCCACCTGCATGCCCAGACAGATGCCCAGGTAGGGCACGCCGTTCTCCCTTGCATAGCGGGCCGCACAGATCATGCCCTCGATGCCCCGGTCGCCGAAGCCGCCGGGGACGATGATGCCGTTGCAGTCCCCAAGGACCTGTTGCACATTGCTTTCCTTGATGTTTTCGCTGTCGATCCAGCGGATATGGACCTTCGCGCCCAGCGCGTAGCCCGCGTGGCGCAGGGCCTCGGCTACGGAGAGATAGGCGTCGTGAAGCTGCACATATTTGCCCACAAGGCCGATGGTGACCTGCTTGTCCAGACTCTCGATCCGCTTGACCATCTCCTGCCATTCCCGCAGATCGGGAGCCTTGGTCCAGAGGCCCAGCTCCCGGCAGACCACCAGGGAGAAGTCGTTCTCTTCCAGCATCAGGGGCGCTTCATAGAGATTGGGCAGGGTGCGGTTTTCTATCACACAGTCCGGCTTGACGTTGCAGAACATGGCGATTTTCTTGAAAATAGCGGGCTCCAGCGGCTCATCACAGCGCAGGACGATAATGTCCGGAGAAATGCCCATGCCCTGAAGCTCCTTGACAGAGTGCTGCGTGGGCTTGGTCTTGTGCTCGTCACTGCCCCGGAGGAAGGGTACCAGCGTCACATGGATGAAGAGCGAATTCTCACGACCCTGCTCGATACCCACCTGACGGGCGGCTTCCAGGAAGGGCTGGCTCTCAATGTCGCCGGTAGTGCCGCCGATCTCGGTGATCACCACATCGGCCCCGGTCTTTCTGCCCACGCTGTAGATAAAATCCTTGATCTCCTGGGTAATGTGGGGAATGACCTGCACCGTCTGGCCCAGATACTCGCCCCGGCGCTCCTTGTTCAGCACATTCCAGTACACTTTACCGGTGGTCAGGTTGGAGTATTTGTTCAGATCCTCGTCAATAAAGCGCTCGTAGTGGCCCAGATCCAGATCGGTCTCTGCGCCGTCCTCGGTGACAAAGACCTCGCCGTGCTGGTAGGGGCTCATGGTGCCCGGGTCAACGTTAATATAAGGATCCAGCTTCTGCGCAGCGACTTTCAGCCCCCTGGCCTTCAGAAGCCGCCCGAGAGATGCCGCGGTGATGCCCTTTCCCAGACCGGAAACAACACCGCCGGTAACGAAGATATATTTTGTCATGATCAGTACCTCCTCTGTGTTCTGCAAAAAAATAACGTTCTCCGATGCCTTAAGGGGGCACTTGGCCCCTTACACCAGTGAACGCTCACAGAAAAAATACGTAAAATCAATTACTGAATCAGTATACACCGGCTCGGAGACCTTGTCAATAATTTTTTCAAAAGATTCCTCTTCGCTGCTGTAGTGTTACAATTGATGTGAGACCAAAAGGTATAGAAAAAGGCGATTGAGTTCATTAGAATAAAGTTACCACACCCAAACTAATGAATGGTCCCAATCACCATGGATATTGTAGCACAGAAGAAGCAGAACAACAAGCGTTATTTGCCGCATACAGTGAGTACAAAGGCAGGTACAGTGAAGTTGTACCGCCTAACAAGGGATATAGACTTTGTACTTCGGCGGTATCATGTCTCAAAAGCATCCCTCATGCGCTGGAACAAGCTGTATGACGGCACAAAGGAATCTCTAATGCCCAAGTCACATCGACCCCACAGCCAGCATCCAACCGCATTCCTATGGCCGTTCTCGGCCGGAAGTCGCCGATTCAGAAGCGGCAGGAGCTGGAGGCCGCCCGGTTTTGCTGACTCCGCTCGGGCTTCGCCCTCCCTTCGTCAGCAAAACCGCCTTCCTAGTCTTCCTTCTCTTTCACTTTTTTCAGTCTCACATCGTTGACAAATGAACAAAATTACGGAAGCGGCCGTCATTTGCTTCCGAAATAGTACTCCCGCTGAGCATCTGACAGCTTCAGAATATCACAAAGGGCATCAATGCAATTCTGCTGATAGTCCTCGTCACCGATAAAATTCCTGAGATATTCCACATTCCAGAGCCAGGAGTCGCTGCTCATGCTCCAGCGGGCAAAGTCCCGTCCTGTCTCCGGTTCGACCTGCGCTACCAGCTTATCAATTTCCGACAATACATTTTCGTTGGAGAGCGGCCCGTTTATCGCTGCCGCAAAGCGGGTGAGCAGCCGGTCCACAAAGTCCTCATTTTTCAGCAGCGGCAAAATGATCTGGGAGATCTGCTGCCCGCCGACCTCGGCGGCATCAAGCAGATTATAAAAGCTTCTGAATCTGCGCAGCAGCGTGGAATCCAGGTCGTAAAAAACCACTTTCCACTTTCCGTCGTTTTCTGTAGATCGGCAGTAACGTACGTTGCCTCCACGGAGGTCGGAATTTCCGCAATAGCCTTCCATAATCAGCCAGTCGATCAGGCTGTCAATATCCATGACCGAGCAGAATTGTTCGTAGTTCTCCTGCACTGACATATCGTTGGAAGTGACATACAGGTAAACGTCCTGGTAAAAATCGCTGCCGGGCCGTGCCGGACCGGTAAACATGGTGACGCTTTCCTTACTGACTCCGGCCTGGGAGGCATAGAGCTGGCGGTTAACTTTTTCCTTCAGGGCGTAGATTCCCCAGTACTGCCCGTTAATGTACAGCACACAGTATTTACTGCGCTGGGTCACCACGCTGTCTGTCACCTGGAGGCACAGGTTCTGGCACAGTTCATTTCTGATCAACGCATGGTAATAGTCCTGCCCTGCCCGGATAGACAGGTTGGTAAACTCCGCCACGCCGCCGTCAAATACATCGTACTCCAGCCACTCGTCGCCATAGGCACCACGGAACTTGACGTTCATATTCTTCTTGGGCAGAGCAAGGCTAGTCATGCCGCTCATGGTCACGCCGCAGCCTATGGTAAAGGAGCCGTCCTCCTCATAAAGAGAGAGACTTCCCGGCATTTCCCGCTCTTTTATGCCGGAAGCATAGATCCCCCTGAATCCTGTGAAGTCGTCCATCACCAGGCTGAGGACCGGCAGGCTGTGCCCTTCATTAATAAAATAGCTCAGCGTGAGCGTGCGGCTGGGCAGTCCGCCATCTTCCACGGATATCGCGCGGACGACCGTCGTCTTGTCGATGGTAAGCGGTCCGCCGTAAAGTGTACTGGACGTCGTCGGAACCTGGCCGTCAGTGGTATAATAGATATCCCCTTCAGCAAAAAGCTCCACAGTCAAGGAATCGGACCCCTCATAGACCCCATCGGGCGTAAGGGCCACCGGCTCAGCCGAAACCCGGCGGAAGCCGGAAGTATTGGCGCTGCCCGGAGTAGGCTTTGAAAAATAGAAATAGCCGGTTTCTCCGTCCATGCGTCCGTAGCTGCATTCACAGGGAATGTCCCGCAAAAACGCGCTGTCCAGCACATGACTGCAGTCAGAGAGGAAAAGCTGTTCTTTGCCGGAATCCAGAGAGAACGGCGCACAGGGATAACGATCCCCTGCCTGAGCGCCGTCGCTGTCGCAGACGACGAGCAGATGTTCTCCCGGAGCAAGCTCCCTTTCCGGAAGCTGCCACAGCAGGTAGTCGTCATCGCTGTCCGACAGGTAATAGCCGGAAAGCTGCACCGACTGTTCGGAGATGTTTTTTATCTCCACCCAGTCCCGGTTTCCCACGGTGGCGAGAAAGCTGTTCAGGAAGTTTGCCACCATGACCTCGTTGATGACCAACGGCCCTTCCGCTGTAAGACTCTCCTGCCATGCGTCATAGCCCGCCGGGCTGTTTTCATAGCCGGGAGTGGGGTACAGCGTCTCTTCGGCCTGTCCCTCTGCGTTCAGCGCCAGAGAGATATCCGTCTCCCCGGAAGTGCAGACAAAAGAATCCACCGGGTAGGCCCGACTGTTGATCAGAGAAAGAGTCTCTCCCTGGGCAAGGGAAAAGTCCGTATGCAGTTCACCCTCGCGGCTGTCCCTGCCGGAGGCAAAGACCACCAGCCGTTCGCCGGCGGGCAGCACCGCATCCGGGAATTTCCAGCCCGGATCGCCCTCTTTATCGGAAATACGCCAGCCGCCCAGCGCTACATCGTGATCAGAAACATTTTCGATCTCTATCCAGTCGGAAAATTCTCCGTAGGCGTTTTTGAGCACGCTGTGGTTTTTCACCATCACCTCGGAGATGCGCAGCGCATCCGCATCGCGGCTTATCTCGGCAAAAAAGCCCTCCAGACCGGAAAGGGTATTTTCATAGCCGGGGCTGGCGGCGTCTGCCAGAGAAAGCCCCTCGTCCGTGCGGACAAAGGCAGCTCCGGAGGTCAGACCGCTGAGCGCCAGCTCGTCCGAAAGCTTTTCCTCCGGGTCAAGGAGGGAGAGCGTCTCCTCAGTGGCTGCTGTCAGGCGAAAATTTGTGCTGCCGTCCAGCCAGAGCACATAATATCCTTCGGCCGGCACAACGCCGCCGGCATCGAAATGTAGCTCCTCCCCGCTGCTGGCAGCAAGCCGCCAGCCTTCCAGTGCGATATCCCGGCCTGTGCTGTTATACAGCTCGATCCAGCCGCAATTATCCCCTTCGGGAGAGTAAACTGCCCCGCCCGCTGTCATCAGCTCACTGATCACGAGCTCCTGCGTCAGCGACTGTGTCTGTGCCTGCGATTCACAGGCGCACAAAAGAATAAGCAGAAAAAGGAAGGCTGCCGCTGTCAGTTTTTTTATATTGCATCGCATAGAAGGGCTCCTCCTCGCAAAACAACTTTTTATACACAATTTGGAATTAATATTATATATGATAGCGCCTGCAAGTGTCAAACAATAAATTTTGCCTGCAAAACGACAGCGGAATGAAGGTCCCGATTGCATAATCCGGGGCAAGTTGATATAATCTGAAGGTGCAAACAACTGCGAGGTGGAATATGAAAAAGATTCTCATGATCGGTACCGGCGGCACCATTGCTTCCGAGATGACCCCGGAAGGGCTGACGCCGGAGCTCACCCCCGCTCAGCTTCTGCGCTATGTTCCTGCCATATCCCGGCTTTGCTCCGTGGACTGTCTGTCCCTTTTCAGCATTGACAGTACCAACATCACGCCGGTCCACTGGTCTGCCATCGCCCGGGCCTTAAAGGACAATTATGACCGTTATGACGGCTTTGTGATCAGCCACGGCACCGACACCATGGCCTATACCGCCGCGGCGCTGTCCTATATGGTGCAGGGCGCAAAAAAGCCAATTATCCTCACCGGCGCCCAGAAGCCCATCAATTATGACTCTACCGATTCCAAGCTGAATCTGACAGACGCTTTCGTCTGTGCCTGCTCGGAGGAGCTGCACGGGGTCAACATCGTGTTCAGCGGCCGGGTGATCGTAGGTACCCGGGCAAGAAAAACCTGTTCCAAAAGCTTTGCCGCCTTTTCCAGCATCAATTACCCCGATGTGGGCATCCTCCACGACCATCGGCTCATGTGCTATATCGACGCGCCCTGGGCAGAACGGCCCGTTTTTTCCACCGGGCTGGACCCCCGGGTGGGCCTGATCAAGATGATCCCCGGCACGGACTTTGAACTGCTGGAATTCATGCTGGAGCGGAAAGACGCGCTGATCATCGAGTGTTTCGGCGTGGGCGGCCTGCCCTCCTATAACGACGACAAGCTGTTCGACACTGTGCGCCGCTATACCGGCAGAGGGAAATTCATCGTTGCCACCACCCAGGTGCAGAACGAGGGCTCAGACCTGTCGGTTTACAGTGTGGGGCACCGGCTGAAGGGCAACAAAAACGTGCTGGAGGCATACGACATGACCACTGAGGCAGCCCTGGCCAAGATGATGTGGATCCTGAATATAACGAAAGATCCGGATGAGGTAGCCGCCCTTTTCTACACGCCGGTGGCCCACGACATTCTTTATCGGGGATAGAACATGAAAACCATTGTGATCATCGGAGGGGGAGCCTCCGGAATGATGGCGGCGCTGACTGCCGCGGAAGAGAAAAACAATCACGTCATCCTGCTGGAACGCCAGCAGCGGGTGGGCAGAAAGCTTCTGGCCACCGGCAACGGCCGCTGCAACCTGACCAACACCGGGGCCTCGGCGGAGAACTACCACGGAGACGACCCGGATTTTGTTAAGCCCGCCCTGGAAAAATTCCCGCCGGAGGAGACGCTGCGCTTTTTCGGCAGGCTGGGCCTGCTCACCGTGACAGAATACGGCGGCCGGGTCTATCCTCTGTCCGATTCTGCCAACAGCGTGGTGGACGTCCTGCGATTCGCGCTGGACCGGGCGGGGGTAGAGCTGCACACCGCCTGTCCCGCCCGGGAGATCTGCCGCCGGGACGGGGGATATCTGGTGCGCACCGATGAAGACGATTTTTTTGCCCATCAGCTCATCGTGGCCTGCGGCGGTGCGGCCGGGGCAAAGCTGGGCGGCGTTATGGACGGTTACGAGCTTTTAAAGCCCCTTGGACACAAACGGACAAAGCTGCACCCCGCCCTCGTCCAGCTTATCACGGAAGCGGAATACCCAAGAAGTCTGAAAGGCGTCCGGGCAGAGGTTGGTATGGGCCTGTATCTGGAGGAAGAACTGCTCTGTGAAAGCCGGGGAGAACTCCAGTTTACGGACAAGGGTGTCTCCGGCCCGGCAGCTTTTGATCTGTCCAGAACTGCCGCAGCGGAGGGCTGCGGCCAGCTGAGGATTGATTTTCTGCGGGATTACTGCCGGGAACATGTACTGGATCTGCTGCGCTGCCGCCGGGAAATGTTCCCGGAGCTGCCCAGCGGGGAGCTTTTCACCGGCATGCTCCATAACCGTCTGGGCAGGATGCTGGTAAAATACTGCGGCATAAACGGGACGCTGCCGCTGGGTGGTCTGGATGACGCGCAGCTTGGGCAGGCCGCCCGGGCCTGCAAGGATTTTCGCCTGAAACTTCTGGGAACTGAGGGCTTTGACAGCGCTCAGGTGACAGCCGGGGGCATAAAGACTACAGGCTTTGACGCCGAGACGCTGGAGAGCTGGTTTATGCCCGGACTGTTTGTCTGCGGTGAGCTGCTGGACGTGGACGGCGACTGCGGAGGCTATAACCTCCAGTGGGCCTGGGCCAGCGGACGGCTGGCAGGGAGGCTGGGGAAATGATCCTTGTACGCAATTTAAAGCTATATCCCGGTCAGGCGGAAGGAAAGCTGCGCAGCCTTGCGGCAAAAAAGCTGCGGATCAGCGAAAACCAGGTCACCGCCCTGCGCCTTACCAGGCGCTCCCTGGATGCCCGGAAAAAGGAGGACATCCATTATGTCTGCGCCTGCGCGGTAAGCGTGAGCGGAGACGAGGGAAAGATCATCGCCAGGGCCAGAAGCGCCGACATTGCCAAATTTGAAGAGACCGAATACCCCATTCCCCGGATCGATCCGCCGAAACGCCGCCCGGTGGTGGTGGGCTTCGGCCCGGCGGGGATGTTTGCCGCGCTGGTACTGGCCATGGCAGGGGCCCGGCCCATCGTCATTGAGCGGGGGCAGGACGCGCTCAGCCGCAAGGCGGCGGTGGACAGGCTCCGGGACGGCGGCAAGCTTGACCCGGAGAGCAACGTCCAGTTCGGCGAGGGCGGAGCCGGCACCTTTTCCGACGGAAAGCTGAACACCGGCACCCACGATAAGCGCATGGGCTGGATGCTGAGCCAGTTTGCCGCCCACGGCGCACCGGAAAACATTCTGTACGAGGCAAAGCCCCACATCGGCACGGATATTCTCATCCATGTGGTGCAGAACATCCGCCGCAGCGTGATTTCTCTGGGTGGGGAAGTGCGCTTTGAGCACCGGCTGGAACGGCTTGCTATTGAGGACGGCCGGCTGACCGGGGCGGAGATCCGGGACAAAAACGGCATCTATGCCCTGCCCTGCGATCAGTTGATCCTGGCTATCGGCCACTCGGCCAGGGATACGTTTGAACATCTTCACGCTCAGGGCGTACCTATGGAGCAAAAGCCCTTTTCCATGGGCGTGCGCATTGAGCACCGGCAGGCGGATATCGACCTTGCCCAATACGGACGGGCGCGTGGCAAGCTGCCCCCGGCGGATTACACGCTGAACGTGCATCTGCCCGACGGGAGCAGCGCCTACACTTTCTGTATGTGCCCCGGAGGCGAGGTATTTGCCGCCGCCTCGGAAGAAGGCGGGGTCTGCACCAACGGCATGAGCTATTCCCGCCGGGACGGGGAAAACGCCAACGCCGCCTTGCTGGTCACGCTGCACACGGAGGACTTTCCGGACAGGGGAGTGCTCTCCGGCATGTACTGGCAGCGGGAGATCGAGCAGGCTGCCTATGCCTGCGGCGGCGGCAATTATCTGGCGCCTGCCCAGCTGGCGGGGGACTTTCTGGCCCGCAGGCCCAGCACCGGGCCGGGGGAAGTCAAGCCCAGCTACCGCCCCGGCGTGGTCTGGGGGGAACTGCACCAGGTGCTGCCGGAGCGGATAACCCAGGTGCTGGAGCAGGCGCTGCCGGAGCTGGGAAAAAAGCTGCGGGGCTTTGATTCTTCCGACGCCGTACTGACCGCGCCGGAGACCCGCTCCTCCTCCCCGGTCCGCATCCTGCGGGGGAAAACGCTGTCCTCAGAAATAGAGGGTCTGTACCCCTGCGGCGAGGGCGCGGGCTATGCCGGAGGCATCTCCTCCGCCGCCGTGGACGGCATGCGCTGCGCCGAGGCTGTGCTGGCCGCATTGAATCACGAAAAAACTGACTGAGGCGATGTGCTTCAGTCAGTTTTTACATATTTCCGGATAAAGCTGTCCAGCTTGGCTGTGTACTCATCGGGAGAGACATACATGCTCTCCACATGTCTGGCCTCAGGGACCCAGAGGAAATCCTTTTCCGTGGGGCAGAGCGCATACAGCTCCTGGCCCAGAGCAAAGGGCACGGTCCTGTCCTCCATACCGTGGACAAAGAGAACGGGAACCCGACAGTGGGCCAGATTGGGCCGTACGTCGGTATCTTCCATGCGGTATCCCGCCGCCAGGCGGTTGATCAGCCGCAGGGGCTGGTACATGATGTGCAGCCGTGCAGACAGCAGCCTGCCTGCATCGGCAAAGCCGCAGTCAGACACAATAAACCGCACAGTCTCAGGCACCCGGTCGCTCATTTTCAGTACCGTTGCGCCGCCCATGGAAAAACCGTGCAGAATGATCTGGGTATCCTCTCCGAAGCGCTCCGTCAGGACCTTCAGCCATTTCAGGCAGTCCCGGCTCTCGTAGACATCGTAGCCGATCAGCTGCCCGCCGCTCTCGCCGGAAGCAGTGTGGTCACAGCAGAACAGGTCAAAGCCCCGGCTGTGATAGTAATCCATAAACATACCTGCCGCTTCCGCATGGTCTGAGCGGTAGCCGTGGATCAGAAAAGCGATCTTCCCCGTGGGCTTTTCCCCGCAGGGCAGATAAAAGCCGCGCAGTTCTTCGCCCCTGTCTGAGCGGATCGTCATCCGCTCCTGAGGCGCAGAGCGCAGCCGTCGGGCCGCACTGTCCCTGTACAGGGTGAATTCGTGCACATGATTTTTGTGGTCAGACAACAGGCTGATCAGCGGGGAACCGCCGCGGCAAAAAACATGGCGGTACAGCTCTCCCGTGAACGCCGCGGCGGTCGCTGCCGCCAGGACCATGGTTTTTTTCTTCATTTTACTCCACCGAAAGAATTATACCCGCTTTGGGCCGCTTTCGTCAGCGGCGCGGTAAAACGCAAGGAAAAATTCATACATGGGCATAAGCTCCGCATAGGCTCCCGCAAGAGTCTCGGGAAGGCTGCTCTCAAAAAGCTCTCCGCCGAAATCCATACAGCGTTCCATTCCTATGCGTTTCCGGTTATACCAGCGGTTGATGATCTCACCCCTGTCGCCTTTGGGCCGCTTGTACTCCTCCCCATAGATCCGAAAGCCGGCATTCTCCACGGCCGCGGCCAGCCGTTCAAACCGGGCAGGGTTTGCGTCCACGAGGCGGCGGAAGGCTTCCATCTGGCTGGGGCTTGCGCCGTAAAAGCCCATGCCGTAGCTGTAGTCGGCAGCGCCGATCTCAAACCAGAACATGGGCCCTTCCCCCTGGATCTCCCCGCTTTTCAGGGAAAACCACAGGTGATCCTTATAGGGTCCCCGTCCGAAGAGACGCCGGGCGTCCCGATAGATCCGGGCCACATGGAGCCGGAGCCCCATGTCCGGGAATTTTTCTCTCATGATCTTATCGGTATCTGCTGCAAGGGCCTTGAAGGGCTGGTTCAGAACCGTCTCAAACTCATTTTTGTGCGCCAAAAACCAGGGGCGCTCATTGTTGAAGGATAAATCCCAAAGAAAATCGCCTGTCTGCTGCGTAAAGCCGTTGAACATAGGAATAACCGTTTCTTTCTTCTTTTGTTAATTAAATATTATATCACGAAGATGCCGCAGATTCAACGCTTTCCCGGTGCCCTTCCGCACACTTTTGTTAAGAGTTCAAATAAACTTAACAGAATATTGACAAAATTTTTATATAAGGATATAATGCAGCCAGGTTTTACAGGGAGGATTTTGCCCTCCCCGTATACATTATAATAATTGGAGGAGAAAAAATGAAAAAGCTTTTTGCCCTTGTCCTCGCACTGTGCATGGTATTTGCCCTTTGCGCCTGCGGCGAGACCGCAGCTCCCGCCGAGAGCGCTGCCCCCGCTGAAGAGAGCGCTGCCCCCGCCGAAGAGAGCGCTGCTCCCGAAGCCACCGGCTGGGCACCCGACGGCCCTGTGACCCTGGTTGTTGCCTACAAGGCTGGCAACGGCACCGACGTTACCGCCCGTATTCTTGCCCAGTATGCCGAAAAGTATGTTGGTCAGACCATCGTAATCGAGAACGTTGACGGCGGCTCCGGCTCCATCGGCTGGTCCCAGATCGCCGCGGCCGAGCCCGACGGCATGACCATCGGCTTTATGAACCTGCCCAACTTCAACAGCTCCATCGTCAAGGGTCTGGGTACCTACACCACCGACGACTTTGCTGCTATCTGCAACCACGTCACCGAGACCTCCCTGGTTCTGGTCCGTGCTGACGACGACCGCTTCGCCACCATCGACGATCTGGTCGCTTACGCCAAGGAGAACAACACCGTTGCCTCCACCAACGGCGCACAGGCCTCCAACCACATCGGCGCACAGGCCTTTGCCAACTCCGCCGGCTTCACCTACACCGATCTGCCCCAGGGCAACACTGCCGATGAGCTGACCTCCCTGCTGGGCGGCGAGGCTGACTGGTGCGTGGCCAAGGTGGCCGACATTGCCGGCCGCACCGACGTCCGCGCTCTGGCTGCTTTCTCCACCGAGCGTCTGGCCGAGATGCCCGACGTCCCCACGCTGGGCGAGAAGGGCTACTATGACCAGTGGCTGGGTTCCTCCCGCTGCGTTGTGGCTCCCGCCGGCGTTTCTGACGAGGTTATCGCCTTCTACGAAGAGGCCTTCCGTCTCACCATGGAAGATCCCGAGTATCTGGAAGCCGCGGCAAGCTTTGCCACCGACTACAAGAACGCCGCTGACACCGCTGCTCTGATCCAGCAGCAGCAGGAGTTCACCGAAGGTCTGGCCGAGGGCTTCTGGTACGAATAAGAAATAAAAAATGAAAGGGGCAGGGACGCCTGCCCCTTTTTCCTCATTTCCCAACTCTTTTCGCTAAGGAGGGATATCCCTTGAAAATGAAAAAGACAGACATTGGCGTTGTGGCCTTCATGTACGCCGTCTGTGCCTTCTTTTACGCCTACAGCTCTACGCTCAGCGACAGCAGCAAAGCCTACCCTCTTTTCACCATCACGCTGCTTTTCGGTCTGACCACGCTTTATCTGATCCAGATGATCCTGGCTGCCCGGAAGTTCGGCGTGGAGAGCGGCGTGGATAAAGTCTTTGCAGGCTTTAAGCCCCTGCAGTTTGTCCTTTCTCTGGTTCTGACCATCGCCTACTTCTTCATGGTGAAATACCTGGGTTTCTTTACCGCGACCACCATTTTTATGATCGCATCCTTTATCTATCTCAAGGTTCCTGTGGTCCATTCCATCATTGCCCTTGTGGCGATAAACCTGCTTATTTATCTTGCTTTCGTTCAGTTCCTCGGTGTGCGCCTGCCCACCGGACTGCTTATTTAAGGAGGGCTTGACTTATGCTTGAAACCTTACAGCTTATGGGTCAGGGCTTTATCAGTGCCCTCACATGGATGAATCTGCTGGCTATGGCCGGCGGCGTGGCGCTGGGCATTGTGATCGGCTGCCTGCCCGGTCTTTCTGCGGCAATGGGCGTGGCGCTGATGCTGCCGCTGACCTTCTCCATGCCTGCGGATACCGGTCTGATCGTCCTGGGCGCCATCTACTGCGGCGCCATCTTCGGCGGCTCTATTTCCGCCATTCTGATCCACACCCCCGGCACTCCCGCTTCCGCCGCCACGGCCATTGAAGGCTATCAGATGACCCTTCAGGGCAAGGCCGGCAAGGCGCTGGCCACCGCCTGCTGGAGCTCCTTCTGGGGCGGTCTGCTCAGCTGCATTTCCCTGTACTTCTTTGCCCCGCTGCTTGCGCAGCTGGCGCTGAAGTTCATGTCTGCGGAAAAGTTCTGGCTGGGCATTTTCGGCCTGACCATTATCGCCGGCGTCTCCAGTAAGTCCATTGTGAAGGGCCTGATGTCCGGCGCACTGGGCCTGATCATCTCCACCATCGGCCTTGATCCCATCGACGGCACCAAGCGCTTCATGTTCGGCCAGGCTTTCCTGGCTGAAGGCGTCAACACCACCTGCGCGCTGATCGGTCTGTTCTCCATGTCTCAGGTGTTTATCCTGGCGGAGAAGGAGATCAAGGCGCGGGCCAAGGCGGCCAAGTTCACCGACAAGATCACCCTGACCAAGGCAGAGCGGAAAAAGATCCGTCCCACCATTATCCGCTCCTGGATCATGGGCAACATCATCGGCATCCTGCCCGGCGCCGGTGCTTCCATCGCATGCTTCCTGGGTTACAACAGCGCAAAGCAGTTTTCCAAAACCAAGGAGGAATTCGGTCACGGCGCCATTGAGGGCGTTGCCGGTTCCGAGGCTGCCAACAACGCGGTTACCGGCGGCTCCCTGATCCCCATGCTGACCCTTGGCATTCCCGGCGAGTCCGTCACCGCCGTGCTCATGGGCGGCCTGATCATCCAGGGCCTGACCCCGGGTCCCGAGCTCTTCACCAAGCACGCTGCCATGACCTATACCTTCTTTGCCGGTTTTGTTCTGGTGCAGTTTTTCATGCTGGCCATCGGCACCCTGGGCTGCCGCGGCTTTGCCCAGATCTCCCGCCTGTCCGATGCGATCCTGATCCCCTGCGTCACCGTGCTCTGCGTCATCGGCTCCTACGCCATCCACCGCAACATGAGCGACGTGGTGGTCATGATCATCTTCGGCGTGCTGGGTTATCTGATGCGGAAGTTTGACCTGAACACCGCTGCCGTGGTCCTGGCATTGATTTTGGGCCCCATCAGCGAAAAGGGCCTGCGCGGTGCGCTGCGCGTCAGCGGCGGCGACATCGGCTGCCTGTTCCAGTCCCCTGTAAGCTGGGTGCTTATCATCCTCAGTATCGTCGGCATTTTCTCCCCCTTTATCATGGATAAATTCGAGCGCAAAGTCGCCGGAGACGAGAGTGTGGACGAAGCTGTTCAGGACCAGACGCTTTCCTGAACGATTCTCTCAAACCCTTCCCGGAACATTTACACATGTTCCGGGAATTTCAGCTTGTCAAAAAAGTCCTTTCAGTCCTTTTTTGACCGCTTCAGCCGCCGAGCGTTTTGAATTCTTCAAAACGCTGCTTCGCCCAAAAACCTTGAAACATCAAGCTTTTTGGCGGCGGGTTATTGTAACGCGAGTATTGCGCTTCGTCGCTGCCTGTGGCAGATGAAGACGATGCGCAATTTCCGCAGCCGCGCTGTTTGCGGGC
>JALFVN010000052.1 GCA_022787565.1 Clostridiales bacterium
ATAAACTTCAGTTTATCGAGAGCTTTTATTTCTGAGAGTATTGAGATTTAAGGGTGTGCACCGTTTAATAATAGCTCAAACTTTATAACGAAAGGTTGGCAGGGTGTGCATTTGGTATCAAAATAGGTCTTTACTTTCAAAAAAGAACCACCTGAACAGGTGGTTCTTTTTTGGTATAAGGGAGACTTGAATCATGTCCGCTCAGCCCGGTGGGTTGTGGTTGTATTCTGCTTTTCAATAAAGCCATTACGGCAGTAACAATTCCAAAGCGTTTAATCCCAGAATCGCTGAAGGACAAGGCGCGCTTCTTGCAAAACAGGCCGAATCATTCTATACTGTAGGGGAAGAATACAATAACGAGGAGGAAAACATGAAAGAGATAGAACTGTTTTACCTGACCCATTGTCCCTACTGCATCAAAGCCAGAAAGGCCGTGGAAGAACTGACGGAGGAAGATCCCGCTTTCGCCGGGCTGAATATCCGTTGGATCGAGGAGAGCCGGGAGCCGGCGCTTGCAGGAAGCCGGGATTATTACTATGTCCCTTCCCTTTTCTGTGAAGGGAAAAAGCTGTATGAGGCAAGTCCCGCCGACGACTACAACGCCATCAAGGATAATATACGCTCGGCCTTTGCCGCCGCGCTGGAGGCATAAGAACCAAGACAGCCCGGACATTTCTGTCCGGGCTGTTTCATGCTTTCTATTCGCTTTTTCGGGCCGCTCAGCGGTACACGACCATGGTGTTGGCGATGGTCATGGTGGTCATCAGCAGCGCGTTCAGGAAGGCCGGGGTCCAGATGTTGCCGGTCTTCTTATACAGGTTGCGGGAGATGATGGCCGCAACGGACAGGGTGGGAACCATGGCCACCAGCATGATGCCGGAGAGGGCAGAGCCGGCCCAGACCGCCACGCCGGAGGCAAACAGGCTGATATACTGCACGGCCAGCCAGAGGATGGGGCCGCCTGCGTTCAGCACGATAGCCACCAGATAGCCCTTGGCCCCCTGCAGCTTCTCCGTGTTGGTATTCACGGTGATACTGGCAGTGGAGACAATGTAGAACAGCAGGAAGGTGGGCAGGTAGCGCAGGATGGCGGGCAGGATATCCGCATCAAAGGTCTTGAAGGCAAAGGTCCAGATGCGGAAGTCTGCCTTGAACAGAGCGTCCATCAAAAACAGCACGGCGTAGGCCACGACCACCGTGACCACTGCGGTGCACAGGCCGGCAAGAATGGTCATGGGCTTGAATACCAGGCCGTAGGTCTCAAATCCGGCACCTTCTTTTGCCTTAAAGGCCACATAGACAGCGCTGAAGATCACAAGGCTCATCATGGCGCAGCCGATGGTCCAGTAGGCAATGCTGTTGACGCCGACGGCAGTCCAGACGGCATTGTTGCTGTACATGGGGACCTTTGCCACCACGGCCAGCAGCGCGCCGCTGACCAGCAGGAAACAGGCACCCACGGTGAGCTTTGCTCCCTTTTTCTTTACCAGGCTGAAAACGCAAACGGCAAGACCGGCGACGGCAGCCACGAGGCCCGCATAGAACAGGATACTGACGGAGGCGCTGCCTGCGCCGTCGTCCATCAAAGGTGCGAAGAACAGGGCTGGGAGCAGAACGGCGACCGTCAGGATCAGGCAGATTGCCGCCTTTTTCCCGCCGGTGAGGGAGGGCTGCACCGCCAGCTGGCCGCTCTTGGCCTTGTTGAAGAAGGGCAGTTCAATGATCACGGAGGCCAGAGCGATAACGAGCATCACGAAGCCCACCAGCGCCACGCACTCAAAGGCCTCCTTCCACTGCCAGAGCTGGCTGGTGGGGGCAATGTCCTTGAGCCCCTCACTGTAGGGGGCAAAGGCTTCGGTGTAGAATGCGACCGCGTAGGCCGTGGTCTCAGCGGAGAAGTGGTTCCAGGGATGGGTCTGGGCCGGTTCATAGACGATACGGCGGCCACCGTCAGAGGTCTCGTACCAGGTGTTGACCTGGGCAGGCTCGCTCTGCTGCAGGAAGGTCATGCCGTCAGGCGTGGAGACAAAGTCCTTATGGCGCACAGTGCCGCCCTGCACATTGGGATCATTGAAGAAGAACTCGTCGTACTGCGCGGCGACCTTGCCCAGAATACGTCCGCCGCCCAGAGCGTCCGACGTGGCAGCGTCAATGCCTAAAAGGCTGGTGTACATGAAGTCAGAGCCTTCAGTCAGGCTTGCGTAGATCTTACGCACGCCGGTCTCGGCGTACTGCGTCTCGTCCATGGCCAGGGCCATAGTGCTGGAGAAGCCGCCCATGGAGTGGCCGGTAACACCGATGATGCCGTTGCCATTCTCGTCCTTCAGGACATAGGGCTGCTCATACATATACTGTACAGCGTCATTCATGGAGTTGAACCAGAACGGCAGCCATACGCCGAAAAAGCTGCTGTCGGAGTAATTCTCCGCATTCAGGCTGGAATGGCCGTGGTCATACTGGTCAAGGGCCAGCACCACAAAGCCCCGGCGGGACAACTCAATGGCATTGGCGTCCTGCATTTCTGCGGAGTTCAGATAGCCGTGGGTCACAATGATCGTGGGCTTGGGGTTGTCGGCGGAGGCGTCCTTCGGCATATACAGAAGTCCGCTGAGCTGACCGTGGCCCCCGTCAAAGCTGATGCGGGTGACCTTTGTTGCCCCTGCGCCGCTGTTGAACACTCCTGCCAGGATGCTGCCCAGCAGGATCAGCACCAGAGCTGCACACAGCAAAGTCCATGTGCGTTTGCTGATTTTCATCGTATTTTCCTCCTCTTTTTCTTTTGCCGCGGTATGCGGCTTTCTGTTTTGTTTCCTGTGGAAACTTTATTTTCATGATACATCAGCGTTCTGCAAAAAGCAACAAAAATTTAAATTTTCACGCTCTTGTCCCCTGCACGGGCTTCTGTTATACTATATTGTGAACGAATGCGAGGTGACAGCGGTGAAACTGGAATGGATGGGCGCGCACAGAGACGAAGTGGAGGCCCTGATCCACTATTGTAATATTTACGCGGCGGCGTACAGGCTGGAGCAGATGGAATTTGAGGGCGTACGCTATTCCTTCGCCCAGATTCAGGTGCTGGAATATCTGCTGGAAAACGAAGAACGGAATGAAAACATGTCCGCCATTGCCGCCCGCCTTGGCATTACGCGCAGTAATTTTACCAAAATCGTCAGCCGCCTTGTCAGCAAGGGTCTGCTGGAAAAGGAGCCCATGCCCGGCAGCCGCAAAGAGCTGAAGGTAAGGGTCAATGAGCTGGGGCAAAGGCTGTATGAGGATTATGCGCAGGAAATTCTGCGCTGGCATTTTTCCCCCATGTTTCAGTCCCTGGACAAGATCCCGGCGGAATACCGTCCATACATCTGCAGCGCCTTCTACAACGCCATGCACGGCGGCAATTGCGTGGAAAGCGCCGGGGAGCACTGATCTTTTTTACAAGTTATTTAACATCTGTTCATTCTTTTTTAATCTGCCTGTGCTATATTAGTAACTGTAAAGGGCCGTTCCCTTTCTGATACGAAAGAAAAAGCTATGTGCGTTTCCGATGCCGCGGCCTGGGCTGCGGATAGAGCCTACGGGGACACACGCTTGGCAATAGCTTCACACTCTACACTCCAAAACCTCAACGATCACTTGGGCGCGGTTCAAAATGGCGAACTGCGCTCAAGACAATTTTATGTTGCAAAAACACACCCGGCCTCTGGTAAAAGCAGACGCCGGGTGTTATACTGTCGTTCGGTGATATTCATGAAAAATACAAGTCTGTGTTACATCCAGCGGGGCGATGAGTATCTGATGCTCCACCGGGTGAAGAAGGAAAAGGACGAGAATCGCGACAAATGGATCGGCATCGGCGGCAAGTTCGAGCCGGGCGAAAGCCCGGAGGAATGTATGCTCCGGGAGGCCCTTGAAGAGACCGGCCTGACCTTAAGCCGCTGGCAATACCGGGGCATCGTCACTTTCGTGTCCGACGAGTGGGGCACAGAGTACATGCACCTGTTCACCGCCGATGAATTTCACGGGCAGTTAAAGGACTGCGACGAGGGCGAGCTGGCCTGGATCAAAAAGGCCGAGCTGCTGCGCCTGACCATGTGGGAGGGCGACAGGATCTTTCTTCGCCTGCTGGACAGCGGCGAGCCCTTCTTCTCCCTGAAGCTGTGCTATCAGGGGGAAAAGCTGGTTGGCGCCGCCTTAAACGGCAAAAGTCTCTGATATCCGGAAACAGGTCCGCCCCTCCATGCTGCCCTCGAAAAAGCAGCTTTCGCCCTGGGCCACAGCCCGGACGGCGGCGTGTCTGCCGGGGAGGATCTCATGCTCATAGTCCACCGCGATAGCCCGCAGTTCCCTGCCCCGGTATTCCTCCGGCAGCATGGGCTCCACCGCGTCCAGATAGGCGGCGTTGTTCATGTGGCCGTTGCAGTCGATCTGGTCTGCTGAGGGCGTAAGCTCATATTCCCTGCCCCCCTCCGGCACACTGACCTTACGCTGGGGCTGAACCCGCCCCTCTTCTTCCCCCGCGACGGCAATGCCCCGGCTTTCGCCGCTGATCAGGCTGCGGCTGCCCATGTCCATGATGACCCAGGTACTCAGGCCGCTGACGATCACTTCCCCGGCGGCGTCTTTGATCTCATAGCTGCGGGGGTAAATGGCCAGCCTGCTCTTTCCGGGCCAGGTGCTGATCTGGATCTCCTCGCCGGGCTGAGGCATACGACGGATGTCGATTCTCAGCTTGACCAGTACCCAGGTGCAGTTTTTCTCCGTCAGGACGTCCATACCGCCGCCCCGCCGGTCTGCGTCGTCCCCGGCAATGTCCTGCATAATGCGCAGAAGCTGGGAGGCGTGACCTCCCTGTTCATAAAAAAGCTTTCTTTTCAATCTTTCCATTTTGTCCTCCTGAGGGTGTTGTCTTATGTCCCATGTAAAAGATTTTCTGAAGCGGGAGGCCGTGCTGTGCATCGCCTTTCTTGCCGCTGTGATCAGCTGTTTCTTTGTTCCCCCCGACGGGGCTTATCTAAAATATATTGACCTGCGCACACTGGCGCTGCTCTATTGTCTGATGGTGGTGGTGGCGGGTCTGCGCAAGGCCGGCAGCTTCACCGCACTGGCCCATTTTCTCTGCGAACGGGCCGGAAACCTGCGGCTCATGTCGGCAGTGCTGGTGGCGCTGTGCTTTTTCTCCTCCATGCTGATCACCAACGATGTGGCGCTGCTGACCTTTGTGCCCTTCGCCGTGGTGGTGCTGGGCATGGCAAAGCGGGAAAAAGAGCTGGTCTGGGTGGTTGTGCTCCAGGCGGTGGCCGCCAATCTGGGCAGTATGCTGACGCCTGTGGGCAACCCTCAGAATCTCTATCTCTATTCCCGCTACGGCATGGGCGGAGTGGATTTTTTCTCCGCCACCGCGCCTGTATGGGGCCTGTCCCTGCTGCTGGTGATGGGCAGCTGTCTACTGATCAAAAAGGAGCCGGTCAGCGTGTTCCTGGGCGAAAAGCCCATCCTGCTGCGGAAATTGCTCCTGTTTTATGCCGCCATGTTCCTGCTGTGCCTGCTGGTGGTGTTCCGCCTGATCCGCTGGCCGGTAATGCTGGCACTGGTTCTGCTACTGGTGGGCCTGTTTGACCGCCGCACCCTGCTGAAAGCCGATTTTCTCCTGCTGCTCACCTTTGTGTGCTTTTTCATCTTTGCGGGGAATCTGGCTCGGATCGATGCGGTTGACCGGCTGCTGCGGCAAATACTGACCGGCCGGGAGCTGTTCGTGGGCGCTCTGTGCAGCCAGGTGATCAGCAACGTTCCCGCTGCCCTGCTGCTCTCCGGCTTCACGGAAAACGCCAGAGCCCTTCTGCTGGGGGTGAATATCGGCGGCCTGGGCACGCCGGTCGCCAGTCTTGCCAGTCTGATCGCCCTGAAGCTGTATTCCCATGCCGAAAGAGCGGAGCCCGGCGCCTTTCTCCGGCGCTTCAGTCTGCTCAATTTCCTGCTGCTGGCCGTTCTTTTGGCTTTTGGGTATATTTTGTTATTATAATGACTGCTGAACAAACCGCAAAACGGTTTATTCGCGCGGCTTATGCCGCGAAATTCCATAAAACGGCTCTTATAACCGGTTTTATGGAATTCAGCCATTGTTACACTTGGTGTGGCGTACCACGCCAAGGAAAGGTGCAAGGGTTTTGTGCAAAACAGCGCAAAACCCTTGCACTTGAACAAAGCCTGTTGGCCTTGAAAGCCGTTGCTTTCAAGGCCAACGGGCTTTGTTCAGTACGCATTATAATAGCATATCCCCTGCGGAAAAAATATGCTTTGAATGTAAATTTTTAAAGCAAGGCCCCATTGTCTCTTTCCTCCGGCCAGATCGCTTTGTTTGTTTTTTGCCAAAAATACAAAACGGTGATCATTATGCCCCTGACCTTTGATTTTCCCGGCGATGTTCCGCAGTATACACAGCAGAGAAACCGGATCGATAAAAAATTCCCGGGAGAATCCATTGTTCTCCCAGGAATTTATCTTTTTACTCAGCGGCCGTGGTTTTGCCCGGCTATGCTGTCCAGCTGAAGATACAGCCGGGATGCGGCGTTTGCGTTTTCCTCCGTAATGGGAACGGTAACGGAAGTGCCGTCCTTCAGGTAGACAAAAACCCATTTTTTATGTTTTTCAACGGCGCATACCGCCGTCAGACGGATCGCGTTAAAAAACGTGTCGCCGCTGTAGTACAGGGCGTCCTCTGTCAGATCTACTGCGCAGTCTATCTCCTCCAGCCCGCCGAAAAGGGAGCGGCCGTTTTTCGCTGCGATAAGTCTGACCAGCGGGGTAAAGGTGATGATAAAGGGATAACAGAGCAGAAAGCACACCAACAGTGCAAAGACGGTAAAGGCGTTGGAAGCAAAGCTGCCGGCAAAAACATGGTAGAGCAAAAAGGCGGTGCCGGCAATCTTTGCCACTGTACTCAGGTTCCAGGCCGCCCGGGTCAGGTAAGCCCTGCGGGCACAGCGCACCGTATCGTTTTGAAAGCTCTTCCGGTCATAATGGAAGGTGACGGAGCATTCCGGTGCTTCCGGCCGCCGGCCCTTATTTTTGGCATACCCGGCGCGGATGCTGCTCTCCCGGGAGCTGTGCAGCTGCTCCAGAAAGCGCTGCTTTTCCTCCTCTCCGGAAAAGGCAGACAGCGGGATGAGCAGCTGATGGGCGGTGTTTTCCTTCTTCATTTCCAGCAGAAGCATCCGGCCAAGCTCCTCGGCCTTGACAAAATAGGCGCAGTCATAGCTCAGGCGGCTTTTCCCGCAGCGCAGCTCAAGGGAGTCATCCTTCAGCTTTAATAACTGGCGGCTCCAGAAGTCCGCGGATATACGTCCGGCGGCCTTGTCCCTTGCAAGGCGGTGACGCGCCCTGCGGGGGATACAGAGCTGATAGAGAAGCTGGCTCAGAGCGATCAGGCCCGACATTGCCAGCACGGCCCAGACAAGGCTGCCGCTGATATAGCCGGTAGCCACACTCCAAAGGGCAAAGCCAAACTGCACCACCGTCATCAGCAGCAGCGTGATGATCCCCACCGGGCTTTTCCTGCGCTTTTTCAGCAAAAGCTCCAGCAACTGCAAATATTCTTCCTCAGTGATGCAAAAGCTCAGCTCCATAGCCGTTCCTTTCCCTCAGGTTTTGATCCCCAGCTTCTGATAGATCTCTTTCCGGTTCTTCTCGGCGTTTTCACCGATATCCTTGTAGATGCTGTGGCCGTGGGCGTCCATGGACACGAACATGGGCCCGTAGTTTTTCACGCGCAGCTTGAGCATGTTATCGGCCCAGCTGGTGTGGCTCTCCGGCCAGTATTCCTTTTCCAGACACTCCACCTTTTCCGTGTAGATGGCGGAGCAGCCTCCTACCAGCGCCAGATACACACAGCCGCAGTCCTCCATAGCGTCCAGGGTATGCTGATCCATACCGCCCTTGCCCATCACGGCGCGGATGCCGGTTTTACGGATAAAATCCCCGGTCAGACCGTTGAATTTGGAGCTTGTCGTGGTTCCGATGGCGCGGAAATCATAGCTTCCGTCTTCCCGACGGCGGAATATGGTGCCGGTATGATACATAATACCACCTTCCAGCTCCATTGGCAACGCTTCACCGGCGTCGACCATGTCCATGATCCGGGTAAAATGATCGGCGTACATCATGGTGTAAAGATCCCCCGTGATATATACCACATCGTCGATCTCCAGCGCTTCAATGTCCTCTTTTTTCAGAGGCGTAGTCAAATATACGGTTTTCGGCATGATCTCACCTCACTCAGCACGGGATCTGTTCCACGCGACCGTCGGCATAAACGCGGCACTTCGCCTTGCGTCCGGGCCAGCAGTTCACATTTACCGCCACAGGCAGCCATGGCTTATGGGAACCGGAGGTCTCAATATTGACGCCGATCACCGTGGTATCGCCGCCTACACCCATAGGTCCAATCTGGCTCATGTTCAGCGCATCCTTCAGCTCCTGTTCCAGCCGGGCCAGGTCAGGGCGGGGATTCGGCCGGTCAATCGGACGGGCGGAAGCCACCGTGGCCAGGCGGGCCACTTCTTCCAGCGGACCGCCGATCCCCACGCCCACGATCAGGGGCGGGCAGGGATTGGAGCCTGCACGCAGGACGGAATCCACCACAAATTTTTTCACACCCTCAACGCCGGCTGAAGGAGGAAGGAAGGCGAGCGTACCCCAGAAGCCGGAGCCTGCGCCCTTGGGCATGGCCATGATCTCCATATAATCCAGCCCCTCCTCCAGTTCGATATGCAGCAGGGGGACATTGACGCCGGTGTTGTCGCAGCGGTCCTCTCTGGTCAGTGGATCCACCACCATGGGCCTCATGGGGAACTCCCCCATGGTAAGCTCATGCAGGGCCTCGTCAAAAGCATCCCGGAGACTGCCGTAGTAGGGAAAGCCCAGGGAAGTGCGGATAAAAAAGGTAGGCACGCCGGTATCCTGGCAGATCACCGTATGGTTGCGGGTAGCCGTCAGGGCGTTTTCAATGAGGATATCCAGGTATTGTTTTGCCCGAACGCCGGTTTCCGCAGCGCGGGCGGCCTGCAGCGCATTGATCACATCAGGCTGTATCTCCGTAAGAGAACGAATCCAAACCGCTTTTATGGCTTCTTTCAGTTGTTCTTTGGAAAGCTCGTTCATAACAAGCTCCTTTCATTAAAAGCAATCTTATTGTACTAAGAAAACAGTGAAAAAACAATGTTTTTCACTGTTTTCTTAAAGGTTAACAAGCTGTTCAGCAATCAGTGGGTCTGGCTTTACGCTCTCTGTTTTTCTTTGTTGGCAGCGTATCGCGCAAGGCCACAAACAGGATGGAGGCCAGAGCGATGAGCAGGAACACAAGACAGATCGGCTTCTGTACGAAAATGCTGTAGCTGCCGTTGGAGATGACCATGGCGCGGCGGAAGTTCGTCTCGATAGTTGCGCCGAGAATAATGCCCAGCAGAGCCGGCGCGGCAGGAATTCCGCCAAGAGTAAACAGGAAGCCCACAATACCCATGACCAGGGCCGTCTGCATATCGAAGACCTTGTTGCCGGAGGCAAAGGAGCCGATGAAGCAAAGCAGCATGACGCTGGGCAGGAGGATGTCGTTGGGAATCTTGATTACGTGCATGAACAGGCGTGTGCCGGCAAGGCCCAGAATGATCATCAGCACGTTGCAGATCAGCAGCATGGAGTAAATACCGGTGACGACCTCCGGGCTGTTCTGGAACAGCAGAGGGCCGGGCGTCAGCCCCTGGATGGTCAATGCGCCCATGAGCACGGCCGTAATGGTGTCGCCGGGGATACCGAGAGTCAGCAGGGGAACCAGCGCGCCGCCGGTAACGCCGTTGTTGGCAGTTTCTGCGGCAAACAGGCCCTCGTAAGCGCCGGTACCGAACTTTTCAGGATTTTTGGAGGCGCGGCGGGCCTCATTGTAAGCAAGAAAGGCCGCGATACCGCCGCCTGTGGCGGGGACAATGCCAACGAACGTGCCGATCAGGGCGGAACGAATCATATTGGGGATGTTGTGGACAATTTCTTTTGCGGGAACAAGCTTGGTGGAGACCTCGGTGGACTCCATATCCACATGCTTTACCGAATCCACTGCCTTGTTGATGACCTCTGTCAGCGCAAAGAGACCGATCAGAGCAGAGACGGTCTGGATGCCGCCCAGCATGGACTTGGTATAGGCGAAACGGCTCATTCCGCCGATCTGGTCCACACCGACAGTGCTGATCATCAGGCCAAAGCAGCAGCTGAAAATGCCTTTGGAAATGCTCTTGGCGCAGAAACTGGCAACCATGCTCAGTCCGAAAACGCCAATGGCAAAATACTCTGCGGGGCCGAAAGCAAGGGCAACCTTGGCGATCTGACCGGCCAGACAGATGAGAACCACATTGGAGAAGAGGCCGCCGAAGCCGGAAGCAATACAGGCTGTGGAAAGGGCCTCAGACGCACGGCCGGAACGGGCCAGAGGATAGCCGTCAAGCACCGTGGCAACGGCCTGGGGAGTACCGGGGGTACGGATCAGAATGGCAGCGATGGAGCCGCCGTAAGTACCGCCGACATAGATGCCCAACAGCAGCGCGAAGGAGGGAATAGGCTCCATACTGAAGGTTATGGGCAAAAGCAGCGCAACGCCCATGGTAGGAGTCAGGCCGGGCAGCGCGCCGATGACGATACCGGCGCCCACGCCTAACAGACAGATCAGAATATTGGAAAATGTGAGGATAGAAGAGAAATCCATACTTTGTCTGCCTCCCTTCTCAGAACAGATCAACTACATACTGCAGCACGCCCATGGGCAGATTGGTCTGCAGCAGATAGTAGAAAGCCAGATACAGCGCCACAGGCAGGACGATGCTCATGATGACCATCAGTACCCATCTGCGGTTTCCGAAAATGACCATCAGGGCAAAGTAGGCCAGGATGGACGAGAGAATATAGCCCAGGGGCTTGAAAAGGAGAAGATAGGCCAGGCAGTCCAGAATGGTCAGGAGTCCGCGAAGATAGCCTTTTTTCTCCTGTGCAGTCAAAGGATCACGGACATCAGGCTTGACAATGGCTTCGATCAGCATGATAAGCGACATGATGATTGCCAGAACAGATACGATAGTGGGGAAAAAAGAGGCAGAGACCAGCATATAGCTGGCAGTCAGGTTGGGATAGGTCCTGGATGCAACAAGGCAGAGGACGGAGAAGATCAGACAGGGTATCGCCGTCAGAATCCCTTTATTGATGCGCATGCCCTTTTTTTCTTCTGAGGTTTTTTCAGGCATAATCTTTTTCCTTTCTGTAAAGGTGCAGCCCGAAGCCGCTGCAAACGGCTTCGGGCTGCGAATTGCAGATTCAGTATAAAGCCGTACGGGGACGAATCAGGTGAATCACTCGGTCAGTGCGCCGCCGGCGATCAGAGCGCCTTTGATCACATCCCAGTAGCCCTGAATGGTTGCCTGGCAAGTCTCAAAGTCTTCGAAAGCGATCTGGATGCCCAGGTCGTACAGGCTCTGTGCAACTGCCTCGTCGGCGAGGCACTCGCTGATGGCGTCAGAGAGGATCTGTGCAACTGCGGGATCGGTGTCCTGGCCTGCCCAGATGCCGTACCAGGTGTTGTAGGGATCCACGTTGTAGTCGACCATGGAGGGAGCATCCTCACCGGCAAAGGCGGAAGGAGCGGAGACAGCCAGCAGGGTCATGTCGCCGGACTGCAGGTACTGAGCAGCGCCGGAGTAGGGAACGCAGAGGGCGTCAACATGGCCGCCCAGAACCTCGGTGATGGAGGTTGCGGTACCGTCGGTGGGAACGTTGGTGATCTGGATGCCCAGCTCGTTGGCGACGTTCAGCACTGCCAGGTGTGCGGAGGTGAACTGGCCGGGAACAGCATAGGTCAGCTCGCCGGGGTGTTCCTTAGCATAGGCGATGAAGTCATCCATGGTCTGGATTCCCTTGCTGTTGTTGCTGGCAACGCAGAGAGCAACTGCGGAGATACCGACAATGCAGACGGGAGTGCCGGCCTCGTCAAGACCATAGGTGGTGTTGCCCATCAGGACCTGAGTAATGGGAGAACCCGGCTGGTCGAACATCAGGGTGTAGCCGTCGTTGCCGCGGGAGAGCATCTCGGTGCGGCCAACAACGCCGCTGCCGCCGGTAACATTTTCAACCACAACGCTGACGCCCAGCTTCTCGGACAGAGCATCTGCCAGAACGCGTGCAGCCAGGTCGGTATCGCCGCCGGCACCGTAGCCGACGATGATGGTGATGTTCTTCTTGGGCCAATCCAGCTTGGGAGCTTCAGACTCTTCAGCGGGAGCTGCGGACTCTGCGGGGGCTGCGGACTCTGCGGGAGCTGCGGACTCTGCGGGGGCGCTGTTTCCACATGCGGCCAGAGCGAAGATCATGCACATGCAGAGAATAACTGCCAAAATCTTTTTCATTTCTTTTTTTCCTTTCTTTTTTTGATTTTGTTCATGGGCAGCCGGGATTATTCCGGACAGCCAAACCAATCTGATAAAATTAAAACATATTTTTGTATGTTGTATCAATTAGTTATATTTGATATGAAATATCGAATTACTTGATATTTTATATCGTTCAATATCTTACAGTTTCATGGACCCTGTGTTCAGGAACCGTTCATGCCAGGACAGAGCTTTGCTGAGCACATGGGGCGTATGTCCGCCGGCAGTACGGCAGGCCTCTTCAAAGTACTCGCGCAGCATGGGACGGTAGTCCGGGTGAGCGCAGTTTTCAATAATGGCCTCAGCGCGCTGGCGGGGCGTTTTCCAGCGGAGGTCAGCAACGCCATACTCCGTCACAATCACGTCCACATCGTGCTCCGTATGGTCCACATGGCTGACCATCGGCACGATGCAGGAAATGTCTCCGTTTTTGGCAAGCGAGCCGGTGGAGAAGATGGTAAGCCCCGCATTGCGGGCAAAATCTCCGCTTCCCCCGATGCCGTTCATGATCTTGCTGCCCATAACATGGGTGGAGTTCACGTTGCCGTAGATATCCACCTCGATGGGCGTATTCATGGAGATCAGCTGCAGGCGGCGCACGACCTCCGGGTTGTTGGCGATCTCCTGGGGACGGATAACAATGCGCTCACGGTAATAATCAATATTGCCGTACAGCTCCTCCTGCATCTCCCTGGAGAGGGAGAGAGCAGTGGTGGAAGCCTGAGCAATCACGCCGTCTCTGACCAGCTTCAGCGCGCTGTCCTGCATAACCTCGGTATACATGCTCAGGCCGCGGAAATCCCTTCCCAGGCCGCTGAGCACCGCGTTGGCCACATTGCCCACGCCGGATTGGATGGGACGCAGGTTTTGGGGCTGTCTTCCCGCCTCCACTTCCGCCTTCAGAAAGCCCACAATGTTTTCCGAGATCTGTACGGAGATATCGTCCGGTTCCTTGAAGTGGGGATAGCTGCCGCTGTCGCCCGTCAGGACAATGGCGGCAATTTTATCCGCCCTGCAGGGAATGTAAGGCAGCCCGATCCTGTCGGATGCACTGCGGATAGGGATCACATCGTCACCCACGGTGAAGATATCGTGCATACCGTAAAGTGCGTCGGGAAGATCCTGGTTCAGTTCAAGAATCACCCTGTCGGCCATGCGGACAAAACTGTCCGTAGCGCCTACGGAGGCTGTGGGAATAATGCCGTCTTCGGTCAGCGCGGAGCATTCCACGATGGCCCAGTCCAGCCTGGGCCCCACACCTCTGTTGACCATCATGGGAAGATGGCTCAGGTGGAAATCCTCATAACCTACCTGTCCGGCGTTGATGGCATTGCGCAGCGCCTTGTCGCTTTGATAGGGCGCGCGGAAAGCCACCAAACCTGCACGGGTCAGTTCCCCGTCCAGCTCATCGCCCACGGAAGCGCCGGTAAGTACCGTCAGCTTGTCTGCCCGGCCAAGTCCGGCAATGGCCTTGGGGACCTGGGTGGGATAGCCCACCAGCGTAAAGCCGGAAAAGCCAATGCAGCTTCCCGGCTGCACAAGAGCAGCTGCCTCCTCGGCAGTCATAATGTGTTTTCTTAGTATATCAGGTATGTACTTCATAAGCAATCACCAAAGCAGTGCCATAAATTGGGAACCCAGTACCACGCAGATCAGGGCAAAGGGGTAAGTGGCTGCGTAAGAGGCCGCCACATCCTCCGAACCGCAGAGGCTGATCAGCGCGCCCAGAGCCGGTGTAGAGGTCATGCCGCCGCAAACGGAGCCCAGAGTGGTAAGGGTATCCAGTCGGATCAGTTTGGCCAGCAGGCAGGCCAGGATCATGGGGATCATGGTGACAAGGATGCCCAGAAGGAAAAGCTTTACGCCCTGTGCCATCAGCACCTCCAGGAAGCCGGCGCCGGCCTCGGTTCCCGCGCCCAGCAGGAACAGACACAGACCCAGTTCGCGCATCACCTTCATGGTGGAGGACGGCGCCGTAAGAGAAACCCTGCCGATGTGGCCGAAATGGCCCACGATCAGTCCCACAAACAGCGGGCCGCCCGCCGTTCCCAGCGAGAAGCTCATGCCGCCGGGCAGGGGAATATTGACCATGCCCAGCAGGATGCCGAATACTACTGTAAAAGCCAGGGGAAGCAGGCCAAAGGGTTCCAGACTAAGGTAGTGGTCAGGCTTGTCCTCGCCCTCCTCAGCGTTGCCGATTTCCGCACCGTGCAGACTCTCATGCAGCTGCTTTGTGGCCTCGGGCACATTGCAGTGAACAATTTTGGGAAAAAGCTGAACAAAGAGCACCACGCCCACAACGCCGAAGGGGTAGGCAATTCCGTATCCAACAGACGCCAGCGAAGCGGTCTCCACGCCGCGGGCTGCCAGTACGGAGCTGGTAGCTTCCGTTGCTGCGGCCAGGCCGGGCGTAGAGGTCAGTGCGCCGGTAAAGATACCGATGGCCAGGTCAAAGCTCACATTCATCAGCTTCCCTGCAGCAACGGTGATCAGCGAGCCGCTGACAACGATCACAACGCCCAGGAGCAGGAAAGCATAGACTTTCTTTTTAAAATTGCGGAAAAAAACAGGCCCGGCGATCATACCGACCGAACCCACAAAGATGGCCAGTCCGAAATTTTTTACAATTGCGGGAATGGTCACGCCGAAGTGTCCGAACACAAGGGCCACAAGCAGGATGCCCGAGGTGCCCAGAGAAAGGCCTTTGATGGATACGGATCCCAGCAGATAGCCGAGTAAAACGATCAGAAAAATTGCCAGAAAACTATTCATGTGGGAGGAACCTCTCTTGTTATTAAGTTCGTGCCGCCTTTTTTATCGGGCGGCACGTCAAATCAGGCTCAATTGTTACGATAGGGTTCGAATTGTGCAACGGTGGATTTCAGGCTCTTGGCAAAGAGACCGGCGTCTGAACTGTACAGAATGTAGCGTGCACCGCTCTGGATATACATCTCCATATCTGCCGGGCCGCCCACGGCAATTCCGCCGGCCTTGCCGTACTTTTCTGCCGTCTGGATGACTCGCTGGGCGATCTCCACCACTCTGGGATCCTTGGATTTTCCGGGAATGCCCAGAGACTGGCTCATATCCGCAGGGCCTACAAAGACCACGTCGATCTGAGGGATCTGGCAGATCTCCTCAACGGCGTCTGCCATCTCCTTGTTTTCAATGTGGACAACAACAAGGCTCTTCTCGTTGGCTGCCTCCACATAGGGCTTCGCCGCCTCGTTCCAGAATCCGAACATGGCATTGCGGGTGCCGCGGGAAAGGCCGCGGGTACCCAGCGGGAAATACTTGGCGGAGGCTGCGCTCTCGCGGAACTGCTCCACGCTGGTCATGTTGGGGATCTGCACACCCACGGCGCCGCTGTCCAGCGCGTGGAAAATGTGCTCCTCAGAGGCTGAGGGCACGCGCACGATGGTGGAAAGATCCACATTCTCGGCGGTGCGGATAATGTTTTCAACGCTCTCATAGCCGATGGGAGAATGCTCGCAGTCCGCCACGATAAAGTCAAAGCCGGCCCAGCCCAGCATCTCCAGGGCGATGGGACTGTTCATTTTATAGAAGGTGCCGAAAACCGTCTCATGGTTTTTCAGCCGCTCCTTCAATGATCTGCTTACAGCCATAAACAAACTCCTTCCGGACTGTCCTCAGCGGACTTCCACGCTCTCCTGGCGGTCAGCAGTGCGCTTGGGGATGAACAGGTCCATGTTGTAAACGGGCTTGTCATAGGGGTTCTCGATCCAGTGCATTGCGTTGGAGGGAATGGTCATGAAGCAGGCAGCGCCGTTCTCGTTGGCGATGTCGGCGTCAAAGGTGTATACGTTCTCAACACCGTCTTCGACGATGTGGAAGTCGCACTTGCCCTTTACGATGATCACAGTCTGCTCATAGTCATGGGCATGGGGGCCGGGAACATGGCCGGGCTGAATAACGCCCATGCTGATGGTGCAGTGCTGGCTGCCCTGATATACCTTGCGCTTTACAGTGGGTTTGGGATTGAACCAATCGCATTTTCCCCAATCAAGATGTTTCGCCATTTTCGTAATCTCCTTTACACATAAAAATTTTTTATTGATTTATATAGAGCGCGCCGGAATACCGGCACGCGTCTGCCGGATTTATTGCTCCTCCAGGCCGATGAGCCAGGCGGGGTTTTTGTGCATCATGGTATACATCTGCTCGTCCGTAGCGCCGCAAAGCTGCTGCACGGCCTCGGCAAACTTCTGCAGACCTTCAGTGGGGGGCATGTAAGCGGCCTGTCCCATGTCGGAGTCGATCACAAGCTTCCCGCAGCCAATGCGGTCAAAAAGCTCCTTCACAATGTCCATCTCCAGATGATGGGGCGCAGGCTCCACCGCGTTGAACACCACCGCGTTCAGCTCAATGAAGGCTCCCTGCCCGGCCCAGCGAACCATGTCGTCAACGCTGGCTCCGATATGGAAGAAGGGGTGATTGACCAGGATTTTCTTTATCCCCAGGGCAACAGCCTTGTCGATCAGCTTGTTGATCTCCGCAACACTGCCATGACCGGTTCCCAGGGTCACCTCGGGGTGATACTCGGCCAGATACTCCAGCACCTCAAGCACCTCGGGCTTCAACTCGCCGTTCTCGTCCAGATAGTAGATGGGCTTTTCGGGAATCTTCATCTTGCCCGCTCCGACGAAGCCTTTCTTATGGCTCTCAATGTGGTTAAGGGCGGAAACCGTAGGCATAAACACGATCTTTGCCCCCATGGCGCAGGCTGCGTCCACGGCGTAGACGTTAATTCCACCCACGGAGTTATTCAGCACGATGCAGCCATATGCGCTGCACTTTCCCGCTCCCAGGAATTTTGTCACCATATCCGTACCCATCACGGTGGGGAAATAGTGATCCTTGGAGACGAAAGCCTGATAGCCGTAGGATATACCGTCCATCAGCATATCGCCCGCGTCAACCCTGCGCTTGGCAACGGAAGGGCCGGCATGCACGTGGATATCTACAGTACCTTTCATATCAAAGCTCATAATACCTTCTCCTTTATCTTCTGGTTTTGCTTACAAAGTCTCGATCACGGTGGCCATGCCCATGCCGCCGGCTACGCACAGCGTTGCAAGGCCCAGATTCAGTCCGCGTTTGCGCATCTCGTGCAGCAGCGTGACAATGATACGGCTGCCGGAGGAGCCAATGGGATGACCCAGGGCGATGGCGCCGCCGTTAACGTTGATGATGTCCATTCTGTCTTCCAGATCGAGTCCTCTGATGCAGGCGATGGACTGGGAAGCAAAAGCCTCGTTCAGCTCAATGAGCTGAATGTCGGACAGGCTGAGCCCGGTCTGAGCCAGCACGCGCTGGGTAGCGCTGATGGGGCCGAGGCCCATGTATCTGGGATCCACACCGGCGTTGGAAATACCGCGGATGCGGGCCAGAGGCTTCAGGCCCATGGCCTGGGCCTGCTCAAGGCGCATCAGCAGCATGGCGGAGGCGCCGTCGTTTCTGCCGGAGGCATTGCCGGCCGTAACGCTGCCGCCTGCCTTAAACGCGGGCTTCAGTGCGGCCAGAGCCTCCAGGGAGGTCTCCCGGGGGAACTCGTCCGTATCAAAAATCAGGTCGGGCTTTTTCTTGCCCTGGGGTACAGAAAGCGGAACGATCTCATCCTGGAAGCGGCCCTCTGCAATGGCCTTTGCCGCCTTCTGCTGAGACAGAAGGGCAAACTTGTCCTGGTCCTCGCGGCTGATCTCGTACTTCTCTGCGATATTCTCCGCCGTCATGCCCATGTTGAAGCGGCCGTACATATCCTCAGGCTGGGAGCAGAACTGGGCCTCGGTGAGAGAGTCCTTGAATTCCGTGGTGCCTGCCTTCAGGCCCCAACGGGCGTTGGAAACATAATAGTGGGCGTTGGTCATGCTCTCCACGCCGCCCACCAGGGCGATCTTGCTCTGTCCGGCCAGAATGGCGTTCATGCCGTCTCTGGTGGCCAGCATGCCGGAAGCGCAGGCACACATGACCGTATTGCCGGGAACAGTCTCGGGGACGCCGGCTTTCAGTGCGGCGAAACGGGCGATGTTGGAAAAGTCGGAGGTCTGGCGGCACTGGCCGAAGTCCACCTCGTCTATCACTGCGGGATCAATGCCGGAGCGCTCAACAGCTGCCTTCATCACGGCCACGGCCAGATCCGCCGCGGTCAGGGGCTTCAGGGTGCCGCCGAACTTGCCCACTGCTGTGCGGCAGGCTTCCACAATTACAATATCACTGTTATTCATTGAAATGTAAACCACCTTTTATGAACAATCTGAAAATACTTATATTAATTGACCATTTCACACAGGTCGTCTGCAACAGCAAAGGGAATGTCGGTTATGGCGGCCAGTTCCTCCAATGTAAGCTCCGGAGCCAGCTTATGCAGCACCAGCTTCCCGGACTCAAAGAAGAACACGGCGTACTCAGTCACCACCACGCTGACGGTCCCCTTGGAGGTTACAGGCAGAGAGCACTTTTTCACCAGCTTGGTGCCGGTTTTGCTCATGTGAGTCATGGCGATGATCACTCTTTCCGCGCCGCTGACCAGATCCATAGCGCCGCCCACGCCCAGCTGCTTTCCGCCGGGGATGATCCAGTTTGCCACGTCCGCGTTTTCGTCCACCTCAAATGCGCCCAGAACCGTTGCGTTGATATGTCCGCCGCGGATCAGACCGAAAGCCGTTGCGCTGTCGCAGTAGCTGCAGCCGTCCTGCTCGGTAATGGGCTGGCGGCCGGCGTTGATCAGGTCGGGGTGGATCTCGTCGCCAACAGCCACATGGCCCGCGCCCAGAATACCGTTCTCTGCCAGAACATATACGTCCTTGCGCTGCAGATAGTCGCCTACCTGCGTGGGGATGCCTACGCCAAGGTTGATCACCGAATAGCTGGGGTCGGCATCAATAAGGGCAGCCACATTTTTGGCTATCCTTGCCTGTTTTTCTTCCTTTGTCATTTCTTTCATTTGCTGCCTCTTTTCACAATCGCATTGACGAAAATATGGGGCGTAATAATGCTTTCCGGATCCAGGGTACCTGCCTCCACGATCTCGTCCACTTCCACAATGGTGTAGGTTGCCGCCATGGCCATTACCGGGTTAAAGTTTCTTGCCGTTTTGCTGTAGACCAGGTTGCCCAGCGTATCCGCCTTGCTGGCGCGGATCAGGGCGACATCGGCATGAATCGCCTCTTCCAGGACATACTTCTTCCCGTTAAACTCCCGGACTTCCTTGCCTTTCTCCAGCTCGGTGCCGACGGAGGCCGGTGTGTAGTAGGCCGGGATACCCATTCCTGCCGCCCGCATGGATTCAGCCAGGGTCCCCTGAGGCACCAGAGTGACACTGATCTCTCCGCGGTTGTATGCTTCGATTGCTTCGGGGTTCCAGTTGTAATAGCTTCCGATCAGGCTTTTGACCTGTCCGTTGGTTTGCAGCTTGCCGAGACCCTGGTTGGGAGAGCCCAGATCGTTGGAAATGATGGTCAGGCCCTTTTTGCCGGAGGCCACCAGCTCGTCGACCAGCATGTCCGGGCAGCCGCGCAGCCCGAAGCCGCCTATCATGATCCTGTCTCCATCGTGGATCTGCGAGATCGCTTCCGCTGCTGTGAGCAATTTATTCATTTTCTTCTCCTTCATCGCGAAAAAATTATCATACTGTGCATATATGGTACCATTCTTTTTTTACCATTGACAAACCGATTTTTTAGCTTTAAATTATCGATATATTTCATAACTGTTTTTCCCGACATTTTATGCTTTGGAGGTGCCTATGAATATTGAATCCATACAGAGTTTCATCAGCATTGTTCAGCTGCAGACCATCTCCGCAGCGGCCAATTCCCTCTTTGTTTCCCAGTCTACCATCAGCCACAGAATTCAGGTCATGGAGCAGGAGCTTGGCGTGACGCTGTTTGAGCGGCAGCGGGGCTTTAAACGGATGGTGCTGACAGACGAGGGCAGCAAGTTTTACCCCCTGGCTATGCAGTGGCTGGAGCTGGACTCCCGTATGCATGAACTGCGCTCCGATACTTCCATCGGCAAAGTGCGCATCGGCAGCATGGACAGCATCAATCAATACCTGCTCCCTGCCCTGATTGCCCGCATCCGCAATGAAAATCCAAATCTTCAGCTTGAATTTGTCTCTTACCACTCCCAGGAGATCTACTCCCGTATCAATGCCCAGTTGGTCGACGTAGGCTTTGCTTTTTATCCCATCCGCTATGACATCATCGCCACACCGGTTTTTTCCGAACCTATGTATATGGTCAGCCCGCCGGGGAGCATCTACCCCGAGGGAAGCATCCACCCCTCCTCTCTTTTAAAAAGGGATCAGATCTTTTTCACCTGGAACGACGAAATCGAGCGTTGGAACAACGAATGGTGGGATGAACATGAGGCGCCCTATGTGCGGGTGGACTCCTGCGGTCTGCTGACCACCTTTCTGACCGATCCCAGACGCTGGACCATCTGCCCCGCCTCAGTGGCCTCCAGCCTGCGGGCTCTTTACAATGCTGAGATCCACCCCTTCCAGGTCGAGCCTCCCCACCGCATCACCTATATGCTCTATCGGAAATACCCCCGGGGTGTCAAGCAGCCGCTGGCAGTCAGTACCTTTATTGACGCCTTCACGGAGCAGGTCAGCAAACACCCCTGGCGCTACCAGGGGAAGGTGAAAAAAGACGGGGAGTAATATCAAGTCCTTCGATATTTTCTCTCAAAAATATCAATTTGCAGCGCATATTTTGTTATGTTATAGTAGAAGCAACAAGGCCCTCTTTTTTATATGATGGCACGAATCAAAAAGGAGAGAAAAATATTGAATACTGCACTCGACCACAAATATGATCCCTTGTTTGAGCCGTTTAAGATCCGCGATCTGGAGATTCCCAACAGGATCGTCCTTTGCGCAATGGGCGGCACCGCTCCTATTATAGACAACAAATTCAACGCAAACTCTGTGAAGTTCTTCATGAACTGCGCCAAAAACGGCGTCGGCCTGATCATCCCCGGTCTTTCCATTCTCACCGACAAATGGGGCCGTCCCGGCTGGCTGGACGAGGCAGTGGATGTATTCCGCGGCCCGCTGAAGGATTTCATGACCCAGCTCCACGAGGAGACCAACACCAAGTTTATTCTCCAGCTCGGCGCCGGCATGGGCCGGGGACTGCGGGCAAATTTCGGCGTTACCCTTCCTTATTTCAATTATGAGCGCGCAATGGTGGCGCCCAGCGACGGCATGCCCAACGTGTTCGCCCCGGAAATGAAGCACCGCGCCCTGACCAAGGACGAGATCCACAAGCTGGTGGACGTAATGATCAACAGCGCCGTTCTGGCCAAAGAGGCCGGCTGCGACGGCGTGGAGATCCACGCCATCCACGAAGGCTACCTCCTGGACCAGTTCTCCATCTCCAACTACAACCACCGCACCGATGAGTACGGCGGCTCTCTGGAGAACCGTCTGCGCATTTCCACCGATATGATCAAGGGCATCAAGCAGGCCTGCGGAGAAGACTATCCCGTTCTCATGCGTTACAGTGTGGCCAGCAAGACTGCCGGCTTTAACAAGAGCGTCCTTCCCGGCCAGGACTATGTGGAATGGGGACGCAGCCTGGAAGAGAGCATCTCCGTTGTCCGTATTCTGGAGGAAGCCGGCATCGACGGTCTTGACACCGACAACGGCACCTACGACTCCTGGCACTGGGCCCATCCTCCCACATATATGCCCGACGCCTGCAACCTGCCCGAGGCCGCATACATCAAGAATTTCTGCCATGTTCCCGTTTTCGTTTCCGGCAAGATGGGCGATCCCGATATCGCTCTCAAGGCAGTGGCCAGCGGCGCTGTGGACGCGGTTGCCATGGCACGCCCCATGCTCACTGACCCGGAATGGGCCGTCAAGGTACGCGAAGGCCGCGTTGACGATATCCGTCCCTGCATCGGCTGCCACAACGGCTGCTTTGGCCGTCTGACCCGTGGTCTGAACGTCTCCTGCGCCCTCAACCCCAGCAGCCTTCAGGAGGACAAGTATGTGATCAAGCCCGCCGAGACCAAGAAGAAGGTCATTGTGGTCGGCGGCGGCGTAGGCGGCATGGAAGCTGCAAGACTCTGTGCCCTTCGCGGCTTTGAGGTCGATCTGTACGAGGCCTCCGATCACCTGGGCGGTGCCTTCCGTGCAGCTGCCTCTCCCGATTTCAAGAAAGACGACAAGAAGCTGCTGGCCTGGTACGCAAAGCAGCTGAAGGATCTGAACATCCCCGTACATATGAACACACCGGTTGACGAAGAGCTTGTCCGCAGGGAAAAGGCCGACGTTGTCATCGTGGCAACCGGCGCAGTAAAGAAACGTATTCCCATCCCCGGATTTGACCGTGATACCGTGTGCGACGCAAAGGAGTACCTGCTGGAGAACCGGAAGCTGGGCGACGATGTTGTTGTCGTCGGCGGCGGTCTGACTGGCTGCGAAGTGGCCAACGAGATTGCAGAGCACGGGAAGAAAGTCTCTCTTGTTGAGATGCAGAATGATATTCTCCAGGTCGTGGATCTGTGCCCGGTCAACGCCAACATGCTGCGCGATATGCTGGCATTCAATAAAGTGGATGTATATTGCAGCGCCGCGCTTCAGGAGATTGGCGATGGCTATGTCAAGCTCCGTCAGAACGGCGAAGAAAAGACCATCAAGGCCGACAATGTGGTCATGGCCGCAGGCTACAACCCCACCCCCCTGTCTCTGAATATTCCCGGTGTGGAAGTCTATGAGACCGGCGACTGTGTGAATATCGCCAATCTGCTGGCCGCAGTCTGGGGCGCGAACGACATCGTTCTGAATAAGCTTTGATCAAGTACAAGTCATTTTGTTCCTCTCCTCTATCATAAAATTACGCCGCAGAAGCTTCGGCTTCTGCGGCGTAAGACTTTATTCAGGAGATCAGCTTTGATTTTCTTCCTGGGACATCCGGCGGTACAGGGTGAAGTACATGGTGGTGTAGCAGATGGTACTGGATACCATGTCAGCCACAGGCTCCGTCCAGAAAATGCCCGATGCGCCCAGACCGAACAGGCGGGGCAGCAGGAAAACCAGGGGAACAACAATGATCACCTTGCGCAGCAGGGAAAAGAAAACCGCATGTCTGGATTTTCCCAGAGCAACAAAGGTATATTGCCCGACCATTTGCAGCGCTTTCACCACAAAAGCGGCAAAAAAGATCCTGATATGGGGGATACAAACTGCCAGAAGCTCCTGCCTGTCGGTGAAAAGATGGGCAAAAAAGCCCGGGAAAAGCATGAGCACCACCCAGCAGGCAGCGGCATAGCCCAGACCCACGAAGGTGGAAAAGCGTATCCCTGCCCGCACACGGTCATATTTTTTCGCCCCGTAATTGTAGCCCAGCACAGGTTGGAAACCACTGGTCAGGCCGTGGAAGGTCATGAAGATCACGTCGCGTATGGAATTGACTATGGTCATACAGCCGATGAAAACATCGCCGCCGTAAATGCGCAGCTGAATATTATACAGGATCTGTACCAGGCCCGTTGTGGCCTTCATTACAAAGCCGGACAGTCCCAGGGAAAGGATCGCTCCTGCGGTCCTTTTTTCTACCTTCATATATTTTCTTCGCAGCTTCAGCGAACTGCGCTTGCCAGTCAGAAAGGACAACACCCACGCTGCCGAGCAGAGCTGAGCAATGACCGTTGCTATTGCCGCGCCGGCGATGCCCATATTCAGCGCAAAAATGAAAATTGGGTCCAGAACGATATTGATGGCCGCACCGATGGCAATGGTCAGCATTCCCATTTTTGCAAAGCCCTGGGCGTTGATAAAAAAGTTCATGCCGAAGCTGAGCATGGAAAACAGCGTTCCGCAGACATAAATCTGCGCATATTCCCTGGCGAAGGGAAAGCTTGCGTCACTGGCGCCAAAGGCCCGCAGGAGCGGGTCCATGAACAGAAGAAAGATTGCGGTCAGAACCAGACCGATCAGAATAAGGAGGCTGAAGGTGCAGCCAATGATTTTTTCCGCTTTTATCTCATCCCCTTCGCCCCGGGCAATGGAGCACAGGGGGCCGCCGCCTGCGCCGCACAGGCTGGCAAAAGCGGTCGTGATCGTTACCAATGGTATTGTAATTCCCAGTCCGGTCAGCGCCATATCCCCAACCTGTGGAATATGGCCGATGTACACCCTGTCAACCACACTGTAGAGCACGTTCACCAGCTCTGCCAGCATCATGGGCAGGGCCATATGTATTATGGCAAGCCGGATATCTCCGCTGCCAAAATCGTTTTTTCTGTCTGAATTCATTGTAAATAACCCCATCCGAGCCTGTTTTCCCAAAAAAGCAGATATTTTCACGAAAAAACACAGCTATCTGCGTTTTTCTTTCAGTATACCATGTTTTCCCTTCAACGAATATGGATCATCTCGGTAGGAAATATCAAAATTTTTGCATAATTCCGCACTTATACCGGATAACGCCAGGGATGGTCCGCAAGCAAAGCATAAAAATTGTTTTTGAAAAGCTCTATGCTCTCTTCCTGCTCGGCGTGTTTTACCCGGCGTGTGAGCATGTAGCATGTCCGGTCAGGAGGCGGATCGGTGAAGCGGTGGAGCTTCATTCCCCTCTCCTCATGCAGGCTGATGGCCACAGACATGGGACACATGGCCCAGCTTTTTTCGCTGCACATAAAATTGATCAGCAGAGCGGAGGAGTTCACCTTGGCAAAGGGCTGCCTGAACCGTGGCCACCACTCGTCATGCCACTGGGCCAGATTGCTGTCCCAGGAGAAAAACACTTCGTTCCCCTTATCCAGGGAGACCGGCGATATGTTTTCCTCCTCATAAACGCTGTCCTTCAGCGAAATCATGACGACCGGCTCCCGGAATACCGGCTCAGCGGACAGTTCGTTGAAATGGACCGGGAAAAAAGCAAAGCCGATATCCAGTTCCCGGGAAACCAGGCGCCGGTAGATTTCCTGCGAGTGGAAAGAAAAACATTCCAGCGGAAGCTCCGGGTTCTTTTTCCGGATCTCTGGCAGTATTGGCCTGAGCAGATATTGGTTTACACTGTCCAGCCCACCGATATTGAGCTTGCGGTATGGGGTAAGCTGGTTGAAGCTGCGCATACTGTCATCCAGATCCAGCCAACGCTGGGCCAGGGAGTAAAAGCGCTCTCCGTCCGTCGTCAGAGTCACTTTTTTTATGCCCTTTTTCCGGTTGAACAGACGGACGCCCAGATAGTCCTCCAGGGTTTTCAACCGATGGCTGATCGTCGATTGGGAAGTATACATCATCTCCGCTGTCTCGGAAATGGTATGAAATTCCGAAATCATCAGAAAGGTCTCAATAAGCTCCCGCTCCATAAACGCTTCTCCTCCGTAAATAAATACCAATTTCATTGATATATTATAGCGTTAATATCTATTTGTCAATATAATTTCTCCATGCTATAATATCCGCAGAACCAAAAAAGTCAACATGCAGGATAAGGAGGAAAAACTATGACACCTGCTGAAATTTTACGCGGCGCATGCGACATGCATGTACACAGCGGCCCTGCGCTTGTGGCCCGCGGTGTAGACCATGTTGAAGCGGTCCGTGCCTGTGCCGAGGCAGGCATGAGAGCCCTGGTGATCAAAGACCAGCACGTCCCCTCCGGCAACATTGCGCAGATTGTTCAAAAGTACTTTGTCAAAGAAGAGGAGAACTTCAATGTTTACGGCGGTCTGATCCTGGGAAATACCCAGGGGGGGATCAATCCCGCTGTTGTTGAGGCTGCCATCGGTTATGACACCAAGATCATCTGGATGCCTGTGCTCTCTTCCCAGTACCATAAGGAGCGCACCGCGCTGATGAACGCCGCGGCAACTTCTACCCTTCCCAAGCCCAAGTACCCCCTGAAATTCAACCCGCCTCAGACCATCCTTGACAGCTGCGGAAAGCTGCTGCCTGAGGTGTGCGATATTCTCCAGCTCATTGCCGACGCGGATATTGTGCTTGCTACCGGTCACCTCAATCCCAAAACCGAGATTCCTCCCCTGCTTGACGAAGCAGTCAAGCGCGGCGTAAAGAAAATCGTGATCACACACCCGGAGTTCTTTAAGGATCACAGTCTTGAGGAAATGCGGGCCTATTCCGACGCCGGCTTCTATGTGGAGCATATTCTGGCAACCATTTATTCCAAAAAGCAGACCTATGATGATCTTTACCAGCTCATTGCGGAAGGCGGCGAGCATGTGATCATCTCCAGCGATCTGGGGCAGGTAGGCCGTCCCAATCCTGTTGTTGGCCTGACCGCTTTCATCGAAGAAATGCAGAAGCGGGGCATGTCCGATGAGACGCTCCGCAGGATCATGAGTGTAAACCAGCGCAAACTCTTAAATCTTGAACCGCTTGCGGACTGACAGGAGAAAAAGGGGATTAAAAAATGAAAGAAAGAAATATTTTATATATGGACAAGGCTCCTGACGCCTATGTGGAAGTCCTGGAAAAAGTTAAGCCCGAGGGCTTTAATCTTTGGTACTGGGACAAAATGACGGAAGAGGAGCGGGAGGAAAAACTTCCCCAGGTCCATTACACCATCAACACCACCTTCCGCATCAAACGTGAACTGATGGAGAAGGCAACAAGCCTGAGAATGATCCAGCGCACAGGCGTTGGGATCAACAACATCGACATGGACTGCGCAAATGAGCTGAACATCCCGGTGGCTATCGTTCCCCGGGGCAACGGTGTGGCTGTTGCGGAATTCGAAATCCTGCAGATGCTTGCCCTCCTGCGGAATCTGCGTGAGCTTGAAGCAGACACCAAAGCCGGACTCTGGCCCAATTTCAAATACAGAGACGTCTCCTACGAGCTTGACGGAAAAACACTGGGCTTTATCGGCTTCGGTTACATTGCCAGAGAGGTGGCCCGGCGTGCTCTTGCTTTCGGCGTAAAGGTCATTTACTTTGACCTGGTTCGGGCTCCTGAGGAAGTGGAAAAAGAATTTAACGCCACCTACATGTCCAAAGAGGACGTTTTGAGAAACTGCGACATCTTCTGCATCATGGTTCCTCTGGTGCCTGAAAACCGCAACATGATCGCCATGAACGAGCTGAAGCTCATGAAGAAGAACGCCATCATCTGCAACTGTGACAGAGGTTACCTCATCAACGAGGACGACCTTTATACTGCCCTGACCACCGGCATGATCGCAGGCGCCGCCATTGACACATGGGCCGACGAGCCTGTGGATCGGGTCATCCCCATGTTCCAGCTGAAGAATGTCATCGCAACTCCCCACGCCTCTCCCGGAACCATCGACACCTTCCGTAAGTGCGTCACGCAGGCTCTCGACAACATTGTCCGCGCGGAAAGCACCGGAGATCCCATTGATATCCGCGGTACTGCCAAAAAGCCCAGAGAAGTCGATTGATCTGATCGGTTTCATCATAAAAAAAGAACTTCCGTCCGAAAAGACGGAAGTTCTTTTTTTATGAAACAGGTGAAGCTTAGCCGAAGTAGTTGATGATGTGGCGGGGGCAGATATCGGCACAGTGGCCGCACTGAACACACTTGGTCACGTCCACAACCGCCAGATTGTCCTTGACCACAATGGCGTCTGCCGGGCACTCGCGCTGGCACTTCATGCAGCCGATGCAGCCGAAGTCGCACATCTTCATGACCTTTGCGCCCTTGTCCTTGTTGCCGCAGGCGGGCATGATCTTCTGGCTCTCGGGAATCAGCTGGATGATGCTCTTGGGGCAGGCGTCTGCGCAGGAGCCGCAGCCTACGCACTTGGAGCGGTCCACCTTGGCAACGCCGTCCACGATGTGGATGGCGTCAAACTGGCAGGCGCGGGTGCAGTTGCCCAGACCGATGCAGGCGAAGGTGCAGGTCTTGTTGCTCTTGCCGCCGAAGAGCATGGCGGCGCGGCAGTCCACGGGGCCGGAGTAGTTGAAGCGCATCTCCGCATGGCCGGTAGTGCCGGAGCAGGGCACGAAAGCCACCATCTTCTCGGCAGCACCGGCAGAAACGCCCATGATCTCGGCAATCTTAGCAGCAGCCTCAGCGCCGCCGGCTACACAGCGGTTGGTGGGCGCTTCGCCCTTGGCCACAGCGGCGGCATAGCCGTCACAGCCGGGATAGCCGCAGCCGCCGCAGTTTGCGCCGGCCAGGCACTCTCTGACGGCCTCCTGACGGGGGTCAACTTCCACATGGAAGATCTTGGCCGCGAAGGCCAGGATCGCGCCGAACAGAGCGCCCAGAGCGCCCAGAACGGCAACGGAGAGAAGTATTGTTTTCATATCAGTACGCCCTCCTTAGAAAATCTTCATGCCGCTGAAGCCCATAAAAGCCAGGGCCAGCAGGCCGGCAGAGACCAGACAAATGGGGAAGCCCTCAAAGCACTCAGGGTACTCGGAGAAGTCCACACGTTCACGCACGCTGGCAAACAGAACGATAGCCAGCATAAAGCCCAGGCCGCCGGTGATGCCGTAAACCACGGACTCGATGAAGTTGTAGTGGTTCTGCACGTTCAGCAGCACCACGCCCAGAACGGCGCAGTTGGTGGTGATCAGGGGCAGATAAATGCCCAGTGCGGAGTACAGGGAGGGAATCATCTTTTTCAGGAACATCTCCACAAACTGAACCAGAGAGGCAATGACCAGAATAAAGGCCAGCGTCTCCAGGAAGTCAAGGCCCAGAGGGATGAGAATGTAGGTGTCGATGACCCAGCAGATGGCAGAGGCAAGTCCCATGACAAACACAACAGCCAGGCCCATGCCGGTTGCAGTCTCCACCTTGGAGGAGCAGCCCAGGAAGGGACAGCAGCCAAGGAACTGGGAGAAGATAAAGTTATTGACCAGGATCGCGCCAAGGGAGATGGAAATGATGTTGGTAAGCATTATTCTTCACCCTCCTTTACAGCTTTTGCCGCCGCTTCTTTTTTCTTGGCGGATTTTTTGAGCATGTACTGCATCAGGGCGATGAGCAGGCCCAAGGTAATAAAGCCGCCGAAGGGCAGGAGCATAATGGTGGCGCCGTAGTCGGCGGAGAAGAGCTCAATACCGCCGCCGGTACCGTCCATGGTGATCTTAAAGCCGTTGGCAACGTCAATCAGGCCGGTGCCGAACTTGCCGCTGCCCACCAGCTCACGGAATACACACATGATGATCAGCACTACGGTGTAGCCCAGCCCCTGGAAGATGCCGTCGAAGAAGGAGGCACCGATGGGGTTCTTCTGGCAGAAAGCCTCGGCACGGCCGATGATGATGCAGTTGACAACGATCAGAGGGATAAACACGCCCAGCGCCTCGCTGAGAGCGGGTATATAGGCCTTCAGCAGCAGGTCAACAATGGTGACAAAGCCTGCGATAATGACAACGAAGATGGCCAGACGGATCTCGTTGGGGATGATCTTACGGATGGCGGAGACCACCACGTTGCAGCAGGTAAGGATGATGAGAACGGACAGACCCATGCCGACGCCGTTGAAGAGCGTGGTGGTAATGGCCATGGTGGCGCACATACCGATCAGCTGCACCAGAACGGGGTTGTTGGTAATGAGGCCTTCCTTGAACTGTTTTTTGATATTCATTCAGCGTTTCCTCCTTAGCCCAAAGATTCGACGACGCTGATGGCATTGGCGGCAGCCTCAGCCACGGAGCGGGAGGTGATGGTGGCGCCGGTGAGGGCATCGATGGTGCCGCCAGCCTTGGTGATGGCCATGTTCTTATCCTGGCCAACAAACTGGGCACGCCAAGTTACGCCGACATCAGAGGTGCTGGCCGCGTTGGCGCCCAGACCGGAGGTCTCAGCGTGGGAGATGATGGAGATACCCGTGCATTTATAATCGTTATCCACGCCCACCACCATGGTGATGTTGCCCTGGGCGCCGGAGAAACTGGTCTTGACCACATAGCCCTCGCCGCCGGTGGCCTTGCTGATGCTGTCAATATTGGAATAGGCGCTCAGATCAAGTTCCAGTTCCTCGTAGCCTTCGGAGGGCAGCACCGCAGCATAGGCTTTTGCAGTCTTAATTTGTTTCTGTTCTTCGATGCGGTCCTTGGTGACCTCATTGACCACGCCCAGAACGCCGGCAACAATGGCAGAAATCAGGAAAAGGATCAGGGTAAGCTTCAGTATCTTTTTCATTTCGCCGCCTCCTTTGCCGCTTTCTTTGCCGCTTTCTCGGCCTTGATGTCTTCCTTGCTGACACCGAACTGGTGGCGGTGGAAGGCCTTGTCAATGGCCCAGGAGCAGAGGTTCATGATGAGGATGGCATAGGACACGCCCTCGGGGAAGCCGCCGAAATAGCGGATCAGCACGGTCAGCGCGCCGCAGCCTGCGCCGAACAGCAGCTGGCCGTTGAGAGTAACGGGGCTGGTGGCGTAGTCGGTGGCCATGAAGATGGCGCCCAGCATCAGGCCGCCGGAGAGGACGTTATAGAGCATCCAGTCCACACGGCCGTAGCCCTGATAGCCAAAGATCAGGCAGAGGACAGCCACGGTGCCCACAAAAGACACGGGGATGCGCCAGGAGATGACCTTGCGGGCAATCAGGTACACACCACCGATGATCAGCGCAAGGGCGCTGATCTCGCCGATGCAGCCGGGTACCTTGCCGATAAGCAGGTCCACAAAGCTGTAATACTCGGGCATAGCGCCGCTGTCGTACAGGAAAGCCAGCGGGGTCGCCATGGTTGCCGCGTCGACACTGCCCTTAAGGGCCCGGGGCACCAGGTACTCGCCGCTCATGATGGCCGCGTAGGAGGCCAGCAGGAAGGCGCGGCCTGCCAGGGCGGGGTTCAAAAAGTTCTTGCCGATGCCGCCGTAGAGCTGCTTTACCACCACGATGGCAAAGAAAGTGCCGATGACGGGCAGCCACCAGGGTGCGTTGGGAGGCAGGACCAGGGCCAGCAGCATACCGGTGACGCAGGCGGACAGGTCGCCGATGGTGCTGTGCTTTTTCAGAAGCTTGCGGTAGCCCCACTCGAAGAACACGGCAGAGGCCACGGAAACAGCGATGACCAGCAGGGGGTATGCGCCGAACTGCCATACCGCCACAGCAACGGCGGGGAGCAGAGCGATCATCACGTCCAGCATGATGCGGCGGGTGTCGGTATTGGTCCTGACCTGCGGCTGGTACGCTACGTCAAGAACGATTCTTTCTTTTTTATCGTTATTGCTCATTGCTTTGCCTCCTTTGCTGCGGCTGCGGCGGCTTCAGCCTCGGCCTTTGCCTTTTCTTTCATTTGCTTGGCCTGGAACATCAGCTTTGCGGTCTTGAATGCGTGGGTCAGAGGCATTCTGGCGGGGCAGTTGAACGCGCAGCTGCCGCACTCGAAGCAGTCGGTGATATGGTATTTCGCCATGTTCTCAAAGTCGCCCTTGCTGTAGTACATGTACATGAACACGGGCTCCAGATTCATGGGGCACACGGTGATGCACTTGCCGCAGCGGATGCAGGTGGGGTTCTCCACATGCTTATCCTCTTCCTCGGTGAAGAACAGGACGCCGGAGGTACCCTTGATGTTGGGCGCGTCAAAGCTGGTGGCGCAGATGCCCATCATGGGTCCGCCCAGAACGATCTTGCGGGGCGTCTTGACAAAGCCGCCGCACTGCTCGGCCAGATAGCCGAAGGGGGTACCCACGCGGGTCAGACCGTTGACGGGAGCCTTCAGCGCGCTGCCGGCCACGGTGACGATACGCTCGATGACGGGCTTGCCCTCGTAGCAGGCCTGGTAGATGGCGTAGCAGGTACGGGTGCTGACCACGTTGCAGCCCACGCCGGAGGGAATACCGCCGGGCTTGACCTCGCGGCCGGTAACGGCGTTGACCTGCATCTTCTCAGCGCCCTGGGGATACTTGACCTCTTCGGGGACGATCTCGATGCCGTACTTTTCGGGGTGGAGAGAGTTGAGCAGATCGATGGCGTCCTGCTTGTTCTTCTCGATGCCGTAGTAGGCCTTGTCAACGCAGCTTGCGATGCGCACAAGCTCAATGCCCTTGAGAAGCTGCTCAGGGTAGTTGAGCATGGTCAGGTGGTCGCCGTTCAGATAGGGCTCGCACTCGGCGCCGTTGATAATGAGCTTATCCACCTTGCCGATACCGCCGCGGATCTTGAAGGCCGTGGGGAACATTGCGCCGCCCATGCCGACCACGCCGGCCTCGCGGATACGCTCCAGAATGGCCTCGGAGTCCTTCAGCTGCTCTTCCGTAAGGGGCGCCAGGTCCTCGCATGGGGTGTCCTGATAGTCGTTTTCGATAACGACGGACATGATCATATCTCCCAGGGGGTGGGGTCTGGGCTCTACAGCCACCACCTTGCCGGAAACGGAGGCATGAACCGGAGCAGAAACCGGCGCAGGGTTATCACCGATCTTCTGACCCATTTTTACATAGTCGCCGACCTGAACAACAGGCTTGCAGGGAGCGCCTATGTGCTGTGTCAAGGGGATGATTACCTGAGGCGGCGGTGTAATTACAGAAATGGGAATTTCCGGTGCTTTCATGTAATTGGGGTGTACGCCGCCTTTGAAAGTATGGGACATAAGCTTCACCTCGTCTTTTTTTGCAAAGATAATAATAGCACATCCGGTCACAAATTGTCTACAATTAATGGCTGGAAAACCGGCTTTTTGAAAAGATAAGTTATTAACGAGCATGTCAATTGCTTGTCAATGACAAAATATTTAACTTTTTTTGTAAAATTTTTATTCTCCGAATTTTTCCTCCGGCATTTTTGTGCGTATAACATTTTTTTAACGTTTTGAACCTTTTTCTTTCTGCTGAATTGTATGTGGCAGGGCACAAAAAAATATCCATCGGAACGCGGATGGCGTTCCGATGGAAAGAACGTTTCTTATTGCTCTGCCGGTTCAAAGTCTTCCCGGCCATGGTGGCACAGGGGGCAGACATAATCCTCGGGCAGCTCGCCCTCGCAGGGCTCGAAGTGGCCGCAGATGGTGCAGATATAGCCCTTCCGCTTGTTGACAACGGCGGGGACCACATGCTCGAAATCGTCCTTGCCGTGCTTGCACAGAGGGCAGACGAAATCCTCAGGCAGCTCGCTGCCCTCGTGGAAGTAGCCGCAGACCTTGCAGACATAGCCCTCCCCTCTCTCGGGAGCGGGGTTCTTTTTGGGCTTGATGTGGGCATGATAGTAAGCGTAGGTGCAGGAGGGTGCGGAGGACAGGACCCTGGCCTCCACCACGTTTGCGATGTACAGCATCTGGGTCTCCACGTCCTTTACGTCGATGACCTCGCAGGAGAGGACGGCGTTGGTGAATTCCGGGATATAGCGGATGCCATTGGACATGCGCTCCGTATAGCTCACATCCGCGAACTTGTCCACATCCCGCCCGCTCTGAAAGCCAAAGCGCTGGAAGAGCTTATAGGGAGCATCCTGGGTGAGAATGGAGATGTTGAACTTTCCGGCTTTGGCCACCATATCGCAGGTGTTGTTTTTCTTGATGACGGAGATGGTGATCTTCTTCGGGTCGCAGGAGGCCACCTGCCCGGCGGTGTTGATGATGCAGCCGTAGTCTTTGCCGTCCACCCGGGTGGTAAGCACCTCAACGCCGTAGGAGAAGCGCCTGAACACATCGTTGTCCACATCCAGCGCGGCGGGAGCGGCGCTCTCCTGCGCAGGTGCTGCGGCGGGGCAGATATCAGCGGCGATGGCGTCGGCCAGGGTGTCCAGCTCTTCCAGCTGGTTTTCGGCCAGGGCAGAGCGGATGGTAACATTCTCCCCGATAAACTCCGTGTTTTTCAGGCCGGAGAGCGCCTCCCGCATCAGCTTGCCGCTGGTGGGCGCCCAGCTGCCGTTCTCCATAATGGCGATCCTGCGGCCCTGGAGGTTGTGGTTGGCGATGTCGTGGAGCAAATTCTCCATGGTAACAAACACGCCGGCGTTATAGGTGGTGGCCGCAAAGACCAGGTGGCTGCAGCGGAAGGCGTCGGAGACGATATAGCTTGCGGGGGTGACGGAAGTGTCGTACATGCGCACCTTCACTCCCCTTTCCACCAGCTTGGCGGCAAGGATGTTGGCGGCGTTTTCCGTATGTCCGTAAACGGAAGCATAGGCGATCATCACGCTCTTCTCCTCGGGAGTATAGCTGCTCCAGAGCAGGTATTTCTCCAGAAAATCGCCGAAATGCTTGCGCCACACCGGGCCGTGGAGGGGGCAGACATAGGCGATATCCAGTCCGGCCGCCTTTTTCAGCACTGCCTGGACCTGGGGCCCGTATTTGCCCACAATGTTGGTATAGTAGCGCCGGGCCTCGTCCAGCTGCTCGCCCATAAAATCGCTCTCGTCGGCAAAGAGCCGTCCGTTCAGGGCGCCGAAGGTGCCGAAAGCGTCGGCGGAAAAGAGGATCCTGTCGGTCTTGTCATAGGTCATCATAACCTCGGGCCAGTGGACCATGGGGGCATTGACGAAGGTCAGCTCATGCCTGCCCAGGGAAAGACTGTCCCCTTCCTTCACCACGTGCAGCCGTTCGCTGAGATCCAGAGTGAAAAACTGGGCCAGCATGGTCTTGATCTTGGCGTTGCAGATGATCTTTGCCTCCGGGTAGCGCAGTGCGATGGATTCGATGGTAGCGGCATGGTCCGGCTCCATGTGGGAGATCAGGAGATAATCCAGTCTCCGCCCGCCCAGCGCATGGGCCACATTTTCCTGAAAGACTCCGCCTACGGCCTTGTCCACCGTGTCAAACAAAACCGTTTTCTCGTCCAGCATCAGATAAGAGTTATAGGAAACGCCGTCAGGCACGCCGTAAACACCCTCAAAGCAGGCAAGCCGTCTGTCATCGGCGCCGACCCAGATCAGATCGTCCAGAACCTTTCTTGTGCAGTACATTCATGTTCCTCCCTAAATAGATTGATGATAAAAATATAACCCATTTATTTCTTTTTCCCTGTAGCGCTTGCAACACTTATATGATATAATTAACGTATATACTGATAATATAAAAAGTGGTGTGAAAAAATGGAAAACGCAGAGCTTTTTCAGGGCATTGACAAGCGCGGTATTGAGGCAATCATGAACTGCTTCAAGCCCGAGACGCTCAGCTTCAAAAAGGGCGAGACCATTATCGTATACTCCTCGGAGCTGGAACATCTTTGCGTTCTGCTCAGCGGGCGGGCGCACCTGTATTGTATGGACAGTGAGGGAGAATACACCCTTCTGGAAAACTACGGGCCGGACGACATTTTTGGCGAGGTCTTTGCCATGCCTTACGGCGCTCTGGGCTATGCAGTGGAGGCAGACTGCGACTGCACGGTGATGTTCATCCGCTTTTCCTGTATTTACGGCCGCTGTCCCAGGGCCTGCCAGCACCACACCAGACTGACGCGGAACTTATTCGGGCTTTCCGCCCGCAAAGCCCAGACACTGGCAGTTCGCATCAGTATGATCAGCAAAAAATCCCTGCGGAAAAAGCTGATGGCTTATTTTGAGTACCTCAGCGAGGAGGCCGGCAGCCTCTGCTTTGAAACCCCCATGTCACTGTCCCAGCTTTCCAGCTACCTCTGCGTGGACAGGACGGGGATGATGCGCGAGCTGAAAAACATGTGCGCCGACGGTCTGATCCGCCGCCAGGGAAGAAAAATAACACTATTGAAAAAGGGAGGATAAAAAAATGGCAGACAAAAAATTTGCAGGTGTAAATGGCACTGTGAACAGCGCCGAAGTAGCCGAGGACTTCGCCGCCGCACAGCAGTTTGATAAAGTAAAGGTCGGTAAGCTGGGCGTGTATTTCAAGGAAGGCTTCCGCATCAGGTATCTCTCCTACCAGGATTTTGACCGGGTGTTCATCCGCGTCAACGAGGTCGACGGAAAGCTCTGCTGCGGCAAGTCCACGTTCCAGTATTTCCGTCTGGTGTTCGTGCGCAGCGGCAAGGAATTTACCGACGTGATCAGTGAAGACGAAAAAGCCATGGACGATGCACTGGCTCAGATCAAGGCCGCCTGCCCGGAGATGGCCATCGGCTTTGTAAAATAAAAGGGGAAAAAGCGAAAATTTCCCCTTGACATTTGGTTTCAAGTCTGGTAATATACTCCTTGCTCACGGGGCAGTGCTCCGGTGAACAGCTCCTCCCGGCAGCGTCCGGTGTAAAATTGTATAAGCAATACTCAGCGCGCCTCTTTGACATATATGGGGGTATAGCTCAGCTGGGAGCCCGAATCATTGGTTACGCACCCACATATGAGCATCTTTTCCGACAGTGTTCGGCGTAAAACTGCATAAGAAATACTCAGTGAGCTTCTTTAATATAGATTAGGGGGTATAGCTCAGCTGGGAGAGCGCTTGAATGGCATTCAAGAGGTCAGCGGTTCGATCCCGCTTATCTCCACCAAAAAGCTCACTGAGTATTCTTTTTTATATAGCTTGCTTCTACTAAGAAGCAGGTTTTTCTGTTTCTTGGACACTTCTTCTATTGCAAATTATATCTTAAAGCCAAAACTAAAAACAACGACATTTACAATACTGCCACTTTCTCCTTTCAAGGGCCATTCCGTGAGGAATGGTCCTTTTATTATTTCATGGCAGAAATACGTTTCACCGTGAGACGCATTTTGACTTGCCAACTTGAATAATTAGATTTTATGCTTCTTTCATATATAGCAAAAAGCACAAACGCCGTTTCCTTTGCTGCTTGTGGAATATCTGAGCTTTCTATCACTAGAATTATCGAGACAATTCACACATAACACGTACAATGCTGATTTACTTTCTTGTTCTTGTATGATACAATTATAATGTTGAAATATTAGATATATTATCTATTTTGTATGCATAATCTCGAATATCCTTAAATTGAATCAGTATAAAGGTGTATAACATATGAATTCGTTTCTAAAGTGGCCTGGTGGAAAACGATGGTTTGTAGGAAAGTATGGTTGCATTTTCCCCTCAGAGTATAATTGCTATATAGAGCCTTTTTTAGGTAGTGCATCTGTCTTTTTTTTTCTACGACCGCAACGAGCTATATTATCTGATACCAATGAGGAACTAATTAATTTATATATTGTAATGAGGGATCATCCACAAGTACTCGCAACACTTATGGAAAAACATGAGCAGGAACACTGTAAGGAGTATTATTATCGTACCCGAAGTTTAAAAACGGGAGATCTAACTGAACGTGCTGCCAGATTTCTATACTTAAACCGTACATGCTATAACGGAATGTATAGGGTTAACCAAAAAGGAGAATTTAATGTTCCTATTGGCACAAAAACAAAGTGTGCCAACGATGTGGCTTGTTTTGAAGAATACTCCTCTCTATTACAAAATGCTAGTTTATTCTCCCGCGATTTTGAGGAATCTATTTCACAAGCACAGCACGGCGATTTGTTGTTCATCGATCCTCCGTATGCGGTTGCAAGCAAGCATGGACCATTTATTAACTATAATGACAAGTTGTTTTCATGGGATGACCAGAAACGATTACTGAAATCTCTATGTGAAGCAAAACGTCGGGGCGCATATATTATAGCAACAAACTCAAGTAATTCCCAGTTGAATGAAATGTATTTAGAGAATGATTTCTTTACACGAACGGTATGTCGCCGCTGTGTAATGGCAGCAGATCCCGCCAAACGCACCTCCACTGAAGAGTTACTTATAACATCGTATGATATTACTAAAGATTTAGAAGGTGATGTAATTGGTCAAAATCGCATTATTGAGTGATATCCATTTTGGAAAGGATTCACGATGCTCTGATTTTGCAATCCCGGGACAGCAAATTGCTGATGATGTTATTGGCGGGAATTCATTATATGGTGGACTTGAGTCTAAGTTATTAGAGTACAAACCAGACTATATTCTATGCACGGGAGACTTAACCTCCTCCGGAAAACCGCTAGAATTTAAGTATTGCCTTGAGAAACTGTATGGCTTAGCCGACAAGGTTTCTGTCCCTAAACAAAATATTATTTATTGTATTGGAAATCATGATGTGGATTGGGCGCTTATTGCACATTCTTCAAAGCCAGACGAATACGAGAAATTGAATCGAGATTTCGATAGTGATGAGTCTGCTTTTCTTAATAATTATTATGGTAGCATTACACACTCATGGTTGCAGCACACGCAATACATCACCAATGTAGATCCATATCTTAATTTATTTTCTTCGGTCGGCCCAATTCCAATGACAGGTCTTATCGAGCGGGATGATCTTGTAATATTTGTCTTAAATTCTGGCTTTCTCTGTTCATCCAAGCAAGAATAATTCATGGTAAAATTTCTACCACGCAACTTGAGTGGCTGGAATCTGAACTGCAAAAGCAGACCAGCATAAACAAATGGAAGATAATTATTCTGCACCACCATCCATTTGCCTACGAATATCCTATAGTTTACCCCGAGTACAGTACTTTGGAGGAAGGACCCCAGTTACAGCGTTTATGCGGTCAATATGGTGTTAATTTAGTTGTTCATGGACATTATCACTTTCCTATAGCAAAAACAAGGCGTGAGAGTGGTTGGAACAACCCGGTAACATTCATAAGTTCTGGCAGTCTTTCCGTAAATCAAGAAGGAAGATTGAACGGTAGCATCCCTAACACTTTTCATTACATTCAGCTTGAAGAATACCCTAATCTTATAAAACTCATTACTTACGAATACTCTTTAGGAAGTGGATGGCGCAAGGTGTCTTCGAATCGAGAAACACTTCCTCTGGATCATGAAATGTTTTTTGGTGAGCTAGCAGTCGATGATAGTGAGGCAAAAGAGGTCATTAAAAACTTCCCTGTAAACACTGCTATTGCATATAAAGATATCGATCCAAGACTTAAATATATAGCGCCGAGCCACCTCAACAAGTTATTAATCGAAGTCCACGGGCTTGATCTTTCGGGTAGTTTCCCCGGAAGCATTAAGATCCACAGCAGCGGAAAGGAGGAGCAATCGGATGAATAAGAAGAATGAACGTTATGCCGATAAACTTTTTAGAACAACATACCAAAATCCATTTAGTGATATTCAAGCGAGAACGTTCTCAGATATAAAAATATCGTCTGAATTTGTTCCAACATCATTGTTTTGGACGCTGTTTAATGACCAACACGAGGTAGTTATAGGAACACGTGGTAGCGGAAAAACAATACTAATGCGTATGATGCGCTATTCAATGCTAAAGAGCATCCATCACAAAAAAGCAAGGGAATTAGTGGCGGAAAAGAAATTTTTTGCTCTTTATGTTCCAATGAGATATGAGTTTATAGAAAGCATTTCTTCGCCAAAGCTTTCGACAGAACAACAAGATGCATGGTTTTGTTTTGCCGTAAATTGTTTAATTGCTGACTCATTAATTGTCGAGCTTAAATCATTGCTTTCGGATTATCCCGTTGACGAACAACTCGAATTAGAGTTCAAACTCACCCGGAAAATGAGTCATATGTGGGGAATTGACAATTACCTGTCCAAAGCTGATTTAAATGAATTGAGAACGGCAGTCCGTAAAATATATAATATGCATTCCCCCAAACAACCTCTACCAGAATCAGTACCACCAGTTTTCTTAAGTTCCCTGTGTTCCGCTCTGGCAGCAGTCAATATTGAAATATCTAACATCCTACATTTCAGCACACAACCCACTTGGATTATTTGTGTTGATGAAGCGGAATTTTTAAGGCCAAATCAAATGAACTGTATCAGCAAAGTTATGCGGTCTGAGTCACAGCACATCGCAATAAAAATCGCTGATCTTCCCTATTATCATGATATGAGCTGCCCTCAAGGGCGAAAAATACACGCTACTGTTGGAAATGACTATAAGTTAACTCTCGTAAAGATAAGCGAAAAAGAGTTTATCACCCTTACCAACATGCTCTGTAGGACTAGACTTCAACCATACTATGGCGAAAAAGAGCAAATCACGTTAGAGACATTTGTTGGTTCTGTTGGGAATGATGATTATCTGGATTATTTCAAAGCTGAATTTCCAAAAGCATCTTCCGAACTTGATATTCGAAACGGTATACTAAGTACAATTTCCGAAGACCGTAGAAAAACAGCGTCTCGTACAACTGATGAAAAGGTTTTGTCACAGAGTATATTTAAGAAATTAGCGCCAATATACTACTTACGCGAAATGTACAAACGCGCCCAGAGGGGCAACTCAAAACCCGGCTGGTTTGCCGGAGCAAAGATGATACGAAGAATTTCAAATGGTAATCCCCGGCTATTTCTCCGTATCATGGATGCGCTCTTCTACAAAGCACAGTCATCAAAACTTACCCCTAAAATCCAGAGTGAAACCTTACATGATTTCTCCGCTAAATATTGTAGTGAAACCGAGTCATTAGAAGATTGCGGGCCGGAAGTTGCTATAAAATTGAAAATCATTGCAGAGAAAATCAAAGCTACTACCCATAACGATGAACTGAAAGAATCTGGGACTACGTTTCGCTTTTTAGACTCTGAATTTGAAAAGCAGAGAAAGTGGACTGAAATTGCAATTGCAAATTCCAGACTTTTCGTTGATGAGATATCATTACTTAACGGGTTAACAAGCAACTCTGTATTTGAGCTTTCAAATGTCTATGCGACATATTACTGGCTTCCCATGAGACGCAATAGTAATTGCCCGAGAATTTCTATTTCTGAAAGCAATGAAGAAAAACCATATTCTTATACCATTACAAAGCCAAAGCCAAAGTCAAAGCAAAAGGAAAAGTCAGAGTTGTCTGGGCAAATGAAACTTTTTGATGAAGAGGGTAATGCAAATGACCATTAACAACTTCAGCACATACCAATACGCTGATCTTTCCGAAAACGATATATTAGTATGTGCGTTGGGATATGAATGCAGGTCATATTATCTGCTAGAAAAGAACTTAGCAACACGTAATAGCTCTAATACTTTGATCATCAATTTCGATGATTTACAAAAAGAGTGTTTGCCTAATAGCCTGTTATGCGAAATTGATGCCCTCGCACTCAAAACCGAAATCTGTTCATATTCTCAAGGCGAGAAATTTCAAGACAATGTGATAGCATTCCTCAACGAAGTAGTAGAAAGTGAAACGATTAGAAAGATCTATATTGATTATTCAGCTATGCCCCGTAATTGGTATTGTGCTCTACCCGGAAGAATCGAAAATGAAATACATAATAGGTGTTTAGATCTGGTTTTTCTTTATGTTGCTGGTATATACCCAGAAAAGTATGAAAGTTATCCAACAGCAGGAATAGACCGTCTAAAGCTGTTTTCTGGAGGAGCTTTACCTAGAATTGATTCCGAACGAACACATTTAATTGCATTAAGCTATGATACAAGAAGAACACAAAGCCTATTAAGCATGCTTGAGCCAGAATTTTTAATTGTGTGCTATGCCTATGATACGCCCGAAAAGAAAGCTGAAATTGAGGATGTTAACAGCGATATTATAAGGAGAGCCTCCGCTTCAGTTGCGCTTCCTATAAATGATTTTGTCTATATCTTGCAAAAAATGAATGAAATCATTATAGAGCAAACTCGTGAGGGACAAATCATTATCATACCCGATGGCCCGAAACCACTCATTTTTGCGATGTCCCTTTCTTCTGTTCTTGCTGATATTGATGATGATATAACATGCTTACACATTAATAGAAACGAGCTCTTGGCTGATAACAAAGTCAAGGTATTAGCCCGTGAAAATGAAATATATGGCGTGAAAATTTTAATTGATAATATTGGCAACTAATCCCATGTATTGAAGCGCTCTTCCGGTTTTACTAGAGTGGTATGTAACCTCTTCGCTCGGGAGAGCGTTTGAATGGCATTCAAGAGGTCAGAAGTTTGAGCCTCCTTATCTCCTATGAAAAGCTCACCAAGTATTTTTTATATAGCTTGCTCTCAATATGGAGCCGTTTTTTTAACGGACACTTCTCCTAGATAAAAATCAAAATTTCAAATTACAGAGGCGATTCTGCTGCTTTCACTATCAGGGTCATTCCGTGAGGAATGGCCCTTTTTCCTTTTAGAGAGCGCTTTGCTGTGAAATAGGTTTCACGGTGAAACGCATTTTTTATTGCCCATTTTACCGTGAGAGGAGGTGATACAAATATATTTTACGAAAAAAGAACACAGGGCGTTTGAGCGGCTGATGAAGGGCAAGCCGGGGTTTGACCATTATGACAGCAAGGTTCCTGGGGCGGATGAGGACTGCCGGACCTGCCGGTCATACCGGCCCGGATGGAAGGACCGCTTCTGTGAATATCAGGAGTGCCCCTTTGCGCCCGGACGCAGTACCGCGAGAGCGAGCCCTGAAGGACGCGAGACGAAGGAAAACAAACAATCCCCGGTAAAACAAAAGAAGGAGGTCAAATGACAACGCATAAAACCTGTGGACGCAGGCGGCTGACGGTGCTGCTCTGCGTTCTTTTGCTGTTCTGTACCGCGCTTGCGCCGCCCGCCTTTGCCGCGGGCGTTACCGTCTCTACCAAGTCGTCCACAGCATACTTTCAGACCTACGCGAGCACCAGCACCTGGGTAGATATCGGCACACCCCAGCATGTGATCAATGAGACGGGAAAGGTGGCCTACTGTCTGCAAACATCATTGAACAGCCCCAGCAACTCCGGCTATTCCTCCGCAAACTGGAGCGACTTCTATGACCAGACCACCTTGACCGGCCTGCGCGCCATTCTGGAACACGGCTACCCGGCCTCAAACGGCGGCTTTACCGACAATCAGGCCCGTTATGCCACCGCCAACGCCATCCGCTTCTGGCTTGCCGAGAGAGGCTGTGAGGGGGTTCCCTCATGGATGAATTACTCCGCCTACAGCTATATCTTCCGGGCAAAATCCGGCTATGAGGATCTGTTCAACTGGTGTATCGCCCTGCTTACCCTTGCCCGGAATCAGACCGTCTATACCCACAGCCTGTCTCTTTCCAGCTCCACAGTCACACTGACCCAGAACGGAGACACATTCACCGGCTCAGTCAATGTCTACCTGAACAACTGCAACGGCGGCTTTGAGGTCAGCGGCAGCATCCCCAGCGGAATGAACGTACAGAAAAGCGGCAGCACAATCACGATCTCCGCGCCCCTGTCCCTTGCGGGGAAAAGCTATGAGTTCACCGTGAAGGGACTGGACAACCGCAGCGAGGCAAGTCTCTTGTTCTTCTCTCCGGACAATGCCAACGAACAGCGCGTTGTGGCCTATACGCTGGACATCAACAGCGAGGTGACCTCCGCAAAGTTCAAGGTCGTTATCCCGGAGGCCGAAAATCCCACCGGCAGCCTGTCCATCCTGAAAATCGACGCGGATACCGGAGAGCCGCTGCAGGGCGTCAGCTTCCTCCTGTTTAATGAGGCAGGCTCCAATATCGCCTTCGGCAAAACCGACGCGGACGGGCGCATCTCTTTCAACGATCTGGCTCTTGGCAGCTACAGTTATCAGGAGAGCAGCGCCCTGCCTGGCTATGTGCTGGAGGACAGTATGCACCCCTTCACCCTGACGGAAAACGGGCAGGTCGTTGCTGTGACACACCAGAACAAAAAACGCACGGCCTCCATACAGGTGAAGAAGCAGGACGCTTACGGAGATCCCCTCGCCGGTGCAGTCTTTGAACTGGAGGCATCCACCGACGGCGGAAACAGCTATACCGTTATCGGGACCTATGAGACCGGCGCAGACGGACTTGCCAAGTTCTCCGAACTACAGCCGGGAGATACGATCTACCGCCTGACGGAAATTCAGGCCCCGCCCGGCCATAGCTTGCAGGCCGGGACGATCTTTAGCGGAATATTGCCGGAAAACGGTGAATACGACCTGAGCTTCACCGTCTGTGACTGCGCCATCCCGGCTCTGCCCTTTACCGGCAGCCGCTTCAATTTCACACCCTTTATTCCGCTCATGCTCTGCATGGGCTTTTTTGTTACCCAAAATCTGAAAAGGAGAAAACAACATGAAGAAAATCCATAGAGCCTTAGCCCTCATCATGGCTATCGCGGTCATCTGCTGCCTGCCCATACAGGCCAGCGCGGCAAATGAAGCCGCAGCGGTTATCGACTACAGCAAAACCGCCGCTCTTTCCCTGTATAAATACGATCTGACCAGCGCGGAGGCAGACGGTGCCTGGGACACCGATGCCTATGTTTCCACCGGGATATACGACCAGAGCGTAAACGACGCCATGAGCAGCTACGCGGTTCAGGGCGTGGAGTTTATGTTCCTTCGCGTTGCGGATATCAGCCTGTATAACGGCGACGAAAACGGCGGGCATAAGGTCATTACACTGTACGGCTTTACAGACACCACATTTCTCACTGCAATCGGACTTGGTACTGCCGACGCTCATCATGCGGAAAATGGTGTCTCCTACTTTACTTCCGACGCGCTGAATACCGCTCTTGCTGCGGCCCTCAGCAACAATGCAACCAGCGTGAAAAACAGCCTTGAAAGCTTTGCAAAGTCCAGCGGAACCGCAATGCCCGTCACCGATGAGTACGGCCACAGCCAGGTCTCCGGCCTTGCACTGGGTCTGTACCTGGTGGTGGAGACAAGAGTGCCCGAGAACATCACCTCTACCTGCAATCCCTTCCTTGTCTCTCTGCCCATGACCACCATTGACGGAAATGCCTGGAACTATGATGTGACCGTATACCCCAAGAACAGAAGCGGTATGCCCACACTGGAAAAGACCGTCCGTGAAGCCAAAGCCGACACCGGCAAGAACAACGGTCTCACCAATGACATCACCGACGGTTATGCCGCCAGCGCCAGCGCTTCCGCTGGGGATGTGGTGGACTACCAGATCATCTCCACGCTGCCCACCATTACCTCTCAGGCGTCTTTTCTGAACCAGTATACCTTTGTGGATCAGCTGTCCAAAGGCATCACCTACAACAAGAATGATGTAAAGATCGAGTTCTTCGAGGACGCAGCCTGCACGGAGCCGATGGCAGCATGGGATGAAGCCTGCGGGAAATTTGCGGTCAGCTATTCCGAACTGTCCACGGGACAGAAGATGACCATCGCCATGACGGAGACAGGGCTTGCGGAGATCAACGACAGTGAAGCAGTCTATGGCACTGACAGCCTGAACCGGGGGTATTCCGACTGCACCCTGCGCATCACCTATTCCTGCACCCTCAATTCTGACGCCAAACTGGTATACGGCGACAGCGGCAACCCCAACGCCGTAACCCTCACCTGGAGCCGCACCAACATTGAGTATACCGACACCCTTTACAGCGACGCCCATGTTTACAGCTACGGGATCGACATGACCAAGAAGTTCTCTGACGGCGCGGGGAGCTTTGAAAACGTCAAGTTCATTCTCCGCAACGACACTGACGGCTACCATGTGACCGCAAAGCTGCTTGACGGCGTCTACTATGTGACCGGACATGCGGCGGCTGAGAGCCAGGCCACAGTGTTTGTCCCCGGTTCGGACGGCAAGGTCATCCTGCGGGGCCTTGAGGATGATACCTACGTCGCCACAGAGCTGGAGACGGACGAGGGCTATAACCTGCTCAAGAGCAGCATCACCGTGGTGATCTCCGCCGTTGAGGGCGAAGCCTGCCCCGACTGCCACCGGCCTTTGCTCACCGCCTCTGCCACGGTCAACGACAAAGCAGTGGAGATGAAGGAGGATAACGGCTCTGTTCACGCGGCAGTACCCTTTACCGTCATCAATACCAAGGGCTTTGAGCTGCCCAAGACCGGCTCCTACGGGACCTGGATGTTTACCGTCTGCGGCGTTCTTGCCATGGGCGCGGCGGCATTTATCCTCTTTAAGCTCAGCCGGAAGAAAAAGTCCATGTAAATAATTTAAGGGGGAGGCGAAAAGCCTCCCTCTTTTGGGGTAATAACATGAAGAACAACAGAAAGGCTGTTTTGGCCGCGGTAATCCTTTTTTTCCTTGCCCTGGGGATCACAGCCTATCCCGTGGTGAGCAACTTCCTCTATGACAGGCACAGGAGTCTGGTAGAGACAGCATATTTTGAGGCCATGGAGCAGCTGGATGATAAAACCATCCGGAAAGCAAAGCGGGAGGCTGAGGAATATAACGCGCTGCTGTCCAAAGGCATAAGTGAGAGCCGCAGCGACAGTGAAATGAGCATATATAACGATATTCTGAATGTTAACGGCGATGGAGTCATGGCCTACATCGAGATACCGGCCATCGACATTAATCTGCCCATTTCCCATGGTACGGAGGCAAAAACATTGGAAAACCATGTGGGACATGTTGTCGGAAGCTCCCTTCCTGTCGGCGGAGAGAGTACACACGCGGTCATCTCCGGTCACAGCGGTATGGCAGGGCAGCGGATGTTTACCGACCTGCATGAACTGAAAGCCGGGGACATGGTTTATATCCATGTGCTGGATGAGGTGCTGGCCTATGAGGTTGACGAAGTGAACACGGTCCTGCCCGGTGATACCTCGCTGCTGGGCATAGAGCCGGGAAAAGACTGTCTTACCCTGATTACCTGTACTCCCGTCGGCGTGAACACCCACAGGCTGCTGGTACATTGCAGCCGTGTGCCCTATGCGCAGGAAGAAGAACAGGCTGATGAGGAGGCAGTGCCGGAAACGTCCACATGGCAACGGCAATATTTTACGGGAATCGGCTGCGGAGCGGCGGCTCTTCTGCTTGCCTTTATCTGCTACGGGCTGTTTTCAATCTGGAGGCGAAAGCATGGCAAGGGGCCTTGAAATTTGTGCGGCAGTGCTGTTGTTCTTTGCCGGATTGCTTGTTCTGCTATACCCGGTTATGAACGGCGCAAGGCTGGAGAACGCTTCGCAGGAAGCGGCGGAGAGCTTCATCGACGCCTTTGTCGTCCCGGTTGAGCGCCCGGAGGAAACGCCCAGACCCTACGGTGAGCTGTACGCCGCAATGGAGGAGTACAACGAAAGGATCAATGTGGAAAAGCAGCGCGGACTTTCTGATCCCTGGGCCTATGAGGCGGCGGGGATAGATTTGAGTTCATACGGGCTTGAAGACGGCATAATAGCGGTTTTGTCCGTCCCGGCCATGGAGCTTGAAATGCCGGTATATCTGGGCGCAAGCTATGAAAACATGGCGCTGGGAGCCGCCGTGCTGGGCCAGACCAGCTTGCCTATCGGCGGGAGCAACACCAACTGTGTCATTGCCGGGCACCGGGGCTGGAACGGTGCGGCGTATTTTCTGAACATAGACAAGCTCCGGGTGGGCGACGAGCTGAGTATCACCAACCTTTGGGAGACGCTGGATTATACCGTGTCTGAAATACGCGTCATTGAGCCCAACGACATTGACCAGATCCTTATTCAGGAGGGCCGCGAGTTGCTGACCCTGATGAGCTGCCACCCCTATGCCAGCGGGGGCAGATACCGTTACTTAGTTTTTTGTGAAAGGAAAACGACATGAACTACAACTATTTCTATGGCTCTCAGGCCGAAAGCTATTCTTTTATCCGCGTCCCCCGCCTGCTTATGACGGGCGAGGAGTTTAAGGGGCTGTCCACGGACGCAAAGCTGCTCTATGCGCTGCTGCTTGACCGCATGGGCCTGTCCATGCGAAACGGCTGGCTGGATGAGGAGGGCCGGGTATATATCTATTACACCGTCGATGAAATCCAGGAGGACCTGAACTGCGGTCACGGCAAAGCCTGTAAGCTGCTGGCGGAGTTGGATACGGTCAAAGGGATCGGCCTGATCGAGCGGAAAAAGCAGGGGCAGGGTAAGCCCACCAAAATCTATGTCAA
>JALFVN010000056.1 GCA_022787565.1 Clostridiales bacterium
ATCAAGATACATAGTATCATAATAATCTGGCAGAGGCCGCCCCATCAGCTTTTCAAACACAGTCCTATCATCGAACATTGTCATTCTGTTTCCACTCCTTCTAAACATTTTCTTTCAGGCTACACCAAGCGAGGTTGGAAGCCTTATTATTCATTTTGTCGTTGTCGATATGGTCAATAGTGGTCTTTGTCTCTGGGTCGTCATTCACGCAGAACGCCGCGGCCACCAATCGGCTGACAAGAAAATGCCTGCCCTGACCATTGCTGCAGAGGCAGACACGCAGATAACCTTTATTGTTTGCGAACGCCCTCAATAATCGAGCGTCATAATGTTTGAGGCTCTTGACCCTTCCCATATTGCTGATAAGGTATTTCCCCTAATAGCCCTCGATGGGTCGCCATTCCTCATTAGGCAAGTCAGGTATTTTATCCATCCTGTATTCTCCTTTCGTAAAAATCTAATCGAACGCGCATTTATGCGCGTGAGACTGTGCGTCTGAATAGCCGCCCCGAACAGGGGCGAGATATTCAGCGCACCATTCTCCATTATAGTTTGAGAAATTGAGAAGAAGGATTAACCAAGTTTAACAAAAAAGTTTTCTGACTTTCTAACAACTTTATAATGAAAATGCCTTGACTTAATGACAAATCCCGCCAAAGGTTTTCCAAAGAATTTTTTTATAAGAATGGAAAACCTTTGGCGGGAAGCGTCAGAGGGAGAGCCTTTCTTCCTTGCCCGATATTTGCCTTGTGAGTTCCAGCAGTTCAATCATAGTCTCATCATTTGAGAACGCTGTAAGGAGAAAGCCCTTACAGCAATAATAGCAGCATTTCAGCTCATCCCAAAGAAGGGAATAGGCGACGCCCCATGCTTCTTTGTAGGCGCCTTTTCTTGTCATCCCCGCAAGAATGTTTTTTCCTGTCTCCTGCTGGATGATTTCGGTTCGGCGGTTGTAGTAGGCAATGGTATCTTCCCGCTGGACCTGAGTGCGGACTTTGATACCATTCACGAACTCAGTCTTCCAGTAAGTTGATCCGCCAACCTTAGCAATGGCGTTCTGCGCCATCAGCTTACTACACCAATTCCGCAAGGTTCTTTCGCCTACGAACATACCTGAATAGGCAAAATAAGCGTTCTCGCGTTCGCCCCAAGGCATACTGTCAAAGCCCTCGACATCGGTGAAAGCGGTGATGAAACAGGCAAAGGCATAGGGATTGCTCTGAACATCAAGTTTGAATTGGCGAATCGCTATTTCCGCAAGACGCTCTTCCGCTGTTGTCGGGACATAGGTAATCCTGACGCCTTCTTTTCTGTACTCAAAGCCATAGCCCCACTTCGTCAGTCTGTCTTTGACATTTCGTGCAAAATGGTCATAGTCGTTTCTGTTGACGCTCAGGACCTCGGCTATTTCCTCTCTGCTATAAAGGCGTTTTTCCAGCTATAGCACCTGATAATCTCCTTTTACTCTTGGCGTTTCCCACCAAAGGTTTTCCAAAGAATTATAATAATCAGGAAAACCTTTGGCGGGGTTCTGTCATGGGGTCAGGGCGCTCTGTAATCTTCTTTTATTGGCTGGATGAGACAGTATGTATAGCAATGGCGGTCATCACTATATTCACGCATCAGCACCTCATCATAGACCATAGCCGTGAGCGTTGCGCCTCGGAGCACGATAAAATCGTCAGTCTCTTTTCTCATCTCTCTATTGATACGATCAGCAATATCGGCACAGGTGAGGAAATTTTTATCGCCCAAAAGCTCGACACAGTATTTGCGCTGAAACCATTCGGGATGGTCAGCGAGAAAATTATAAACTTGATGCTTGTTCATTTTTATCTGAGCCATTTTTATAGTCATAATAATTTCCTTTCTGCGCTTTTTGCGCGATGGTGGTCTTTCTTGCCACCTATATTTAGCGGTTCTGGTCGCCACCCTATTTTGTGAGATGTTCTTCATCTCTTCTTTACGCTTTTATTATACCTTTTCTTCTTGCTGAGCCTGTCGTTATAATTGCATTTTAGGAGACCCTGATGAGTTCCTTTTCGATCACAGGCGCAGCGGAAGAAAGGTCAACCTCTTCACCACATTCAGGGCACACATAAGACGCTTTGGGGTCATACTCTTCCATGAGGACAACAGCCTCTCCGCACTCAGGGCAGTAGAGATGCTCAGAATAGCCTTCGGGGAAGAAGGTCGCGGTCATTTCCAGCACGCCACTCTGGAACTTCCCATCCACCCAAGCTTCGGTGTAGGTGTCGCAGCCGCACACCGAGAACTCAAAAGGCTCATCTTTCAGGCGGAAGGCAAGAGCCTTGATGACCTTGCGGGAGGCGTCCATGAGATCCGCACTATCGAAGCAGCATTCATCAAAGGTGAGGGTCACATCGTCTTCGATAGTGAGGGTTTCAGCGGCGCAGATTGAAGGCTGCTTAGAGTAGAAGTCATAGCGAAGAGCGCGGAAGCTCTCATCGGCAATCTGCTTTGCATTGTTAGCGGCAGCAGCGTTGGTGAAGGTCACAGTGAAGTTGTTCTCGAAGATTTCCATTTTTATTCTCCTTTTCTTTGAGGTTTGTTCCTCATCTCTTTTGTGATTTCATTATAGCAAGAAATCTGATTGAGCTTGTCGTTATAATTGCATTTCACAAGAAAGAAAACACGGCTTTTTGCTCTTGGAAATACCCGAAATTGAGCAAAAAACCGTGTTTTTGAAACCGCCCCAAGAGGGGAGTTGTATTAAAGTTGTTTGAAGTTAAGACAGGGTTGTTTAGTGGTCATATTGAAGTCGCTTGCAAGTTGAAGAATGTTGAACTTTTTTCGGTAAAACAGTAACCATATTAGTAACCATATTGATTCAAAAAAGAGGCTATGATATACTCACTTTTAAAGGTGGCGCAGGTTTTTGTTGGTGATAATACGAACTCGAAAATCCAGTGGAATCAAGCCCCTCTGAGCGCGAAGCGCTCATTGGCGCAGCTGGTAGCGCATCCGCTTGACGTGCGGGAGGTCACAAGTTCGAGTCTTGTATCGTCCACCACGAAACTCCGTAGTTGATTGACTGCGGAGTTTTTGTTTTGCCTTGGCAAGGCAGGCTCGAACTTGTGACAAATTGAGCCTGGGCAAAGCCCAGGCGGACAGCGGCGAAAGCGTGCCGTTTTACGGCATGCGTTCGCAAGTTCGAGTCTTGTATCGTCCACCAGAATACCAAAATCCCGGAGCCGTTGAAGTTCCGGGATTTTTCTTGCTTTTACAAGGCTTTTCGGCGTTTTGTAATTTTAAAAAACTATCGCAGACGAAATAAAATTATCGCTTTTGAACGTTTATTAAAGTGCAAAATTACTACGAAATTACTAACGCCCTTTTACGCCTTGAGCATGGCCAAAAGCCAGTGGATGCGGGGGGCTTGTCGATCATTTTCCACGCTCGAGAAGCGCCTTTTCATAGCAGTCCAGCAGATAAAGGCCGTTTTTGTAGGTCATTTTCACCAGGTCCAGCTGCACATCACCCCATGAATTAAAGGTGACTTTGCCGGTCTCATAATTCAGATTGCCTTCGTAACCGATCTCTACAAGTGTATTGATCACACCGGGCCAGTCCACCTCACCCATATAGGGCAACAGATGCTCGTCGGTGTTGCCATAGTGGTTATCATTGATGTGCAGGGTTTTGACCCGTTTGCCCATGGCTCTCAGTGCGCGTACCTGATCAAACTGCATCTGGTTTGCGTGGCCGGTGTCCCAGCAGATCCCCACCATAGGATCGGCAAAGCTGTCTACATATTCAATAAGCTGGTCGTAGTGCTGGCAGTACCGGGAGGCAAACTTCCGGTCCAGGGATGGGAGCATATTCTCCACCGCAGTACCGGTGCCGTTTTTGATGCCCAGTTCCACAAATTTGTCCTGCCAGGCGTGGTTTGCCTCCAGGGTGGCCTTATTCTCGTAATTGAACTCCGGGTAGGACCGGGGATGCGCCACAGCCCACTTCACACCCAGCCTGCCGCAGGCGATATAGGCTCTGCGGGTGGACTCGTCAAAATATTCGGCATAGCCGGGCTGCTTGAATTCCGGACTGGCGTAAGGGGAGCAGCCGGGGACAAAGGGCAGGTGGCACTGGTAGAAAAATATGCCGAGTTTGGCGGCGGTTTCACCCAGTTGGTCGATCTTCTTCTCCCAGTCATCGCCCCGGAGAATGTACTCGGGACGGTTCTGGAAACAGAAGCTCAGGTCGATCTCCTCGTAGCCCACTTCGCGCAGAACGCGCAGGACTTCGTTTAAGTCTTTCAACACGGCGGAATTGCCGCTTTTCTGGTAAAGACCGGTCGTAGTGGAAAGTTTCATTGCGGCTGACCTCCTTTATGCGTGCTTTTGGGCATATAAGCGCTGATAGAGCTCCAGGATGCGCCCGGCGTTGCTTCGGGCGGTCTTTACCCACTCAATCTGCAGCGCGGTGGGAGCGTTATCACAGAGTTTGCCCACTTCAAAGTTCAAAACGCCTTTGTAGTCGATATCCACCAGCGCCGACATGACGCTTTCCCAATCCACAGTCCCCATATAGGGCAGCAGATGCTCGTCACGGCAGTTATAGTGATTGTCGTTCAGGTGCAGATTTTTCAACCTGCCGCCCATTGCACGAATGGCCCGGCCCTGATCGTGCCCGGCCTGGTTTGCGTGGCCGCTGTCCCAGCAGATGCCCACCATGGGATCGCCGAAGCTGTCCACCAACTCGATGAGCTGATCATAATTCTGACAATAGCGGCCGGGGAAAGGCCACTGAGGACTCTCCGGCCGCATATTTTCAAAGGCTGTGCCCACATTATGCTTGATGCCGAATTCAACAAAGGGCTCATAATAGGCGCGGTTGCGCTCCAGGGCCAGATCCGGGCTGCCCACGGCGTCAAGGTAGGTCAGGGGGTGGGTGGTGCCATAGGGGACGCCCAGCATTGCGCTGGCAACATATGCACGGCGCATACACTCTTCAAAATATTCGGGAAAGCCGGGCTTGCCCCAGTTGGGATCCAGATCCGTGCAGGCTTTCTTGATAAAGGGAAGATGGCTCTGGGCGAAAGTGACGCCCAGCTTTGCCGCGGTGTTGGCCAGGTCGTCAATTTTTTGCTGCCAGTCATCGCCCCGGAGAATAAAATCGGGAAAGGTCTGCTCGGTGAAGCCGATGTCCAGCGTGTCATATCCGCAGTCGTGCAGGATGGTCACGACCTCGCTCATATCCCGGAGCCCCGGAAAATCCACGCTCCGCTTGACGATACCTGTTAAAATCGATACTTTCATTTCTGCCCTTCTTTCGACAATCATGCGGGAGGATAAAATCTGTCATCGTTTTCTCACGATGACAGGATGTTCTGATCCGCCAGAAAACGCCGCAGCGCCTCAGCCTGAAGCGCATACTCGGCTTCCTTGCCCGGTACCGCCTGCGCAACGCAGAGATACAGGTCTTCAAGCGGCTCCATATAATCACCGGAGAAGACCTCCAGCGTTGACAGCGGGACAAGGACAAAGTCGTCGGGATTATCGTTGTCCACGCCGATCTCACGCCAGGTGGCCGGAAGCTCATTTTCCCGCATCCAGTCCCATGCGTGATCATTAACGATAAAAAAGGAATATTCCTGGCCGGCCACCAGCACGGTTATCTCCGACTTGAGAGAGTAACTGAGCTGGTGGTAATCCTGCTCAAAATCCACATAGGTCAGCAGGATCCGGGTCTTTCCGTCTCCGTTGGTGTCCCAGTCCAGAGACTCCAGCCTGTCCCGCAGGGCATACTCACACTGGGTCGTATACTTGTCGGACATCCACATGACCTGCAGGTCAGGCTTGGGCTTCAGGACGCCGTACAGTGTATACCCGATAAGGAAAGCGCCCAGCAGACCAAAGAGAAGGTGAAATTTGTAATACATCCAGAAATATTCCAGACGTTCGCCTTTGGGAAGATCCCGAAGGTGATACTTTTTGGTGCCTTTGATACTCATTACTTCATTGCGTTCTTGGAATAGCCCTTGAGCATGTACTTCTGATTGAAGGCAAAGATGAGGACAACGGGGATGATGGATATGACGACACCGGCCATAATGGAGTTATAAAAGCCCTCGGTGGACATTTCCTCCCACATATTCTTCATTTTTGCGATACCCACGGCCATGAGACGGGTGCTGTCACTCTTGGACAGGATCTTCGGCCAGAAGTAGTTGTTCCAGCCGTTGATGAAGGAAACCAGAGCAGTGGTGATGACGGAGGCCTTGCACATAGGAATGAGAACATGCCAGATGGTCCCCAGAATGCCCAGACCGTCCATTTTACCGGCATCCAGATAGCTCTGGTCAACGGACTTGAAGTTGTTGCGCAGCAGAAACACCATATTTGCTGAAACGACGCCGGGCAGTACGATACCGGCCATGGTATCCACCCAGCCCAGCTTTGCGATCAGCACATAGATGGGAATGAACACCACCTGGGCAGGGATCATCATGGCGCTGAGCACCAGCAGGAAAAGCGCGTTTTTGCCGGGGAAATTTCCCCTTGCAAAGCCGTAGGCCGCCAGAATTCCGCTGGTGAGCTGAATGAACATCTGCCACAGGGTGACATAGAAGGTGTTGAACGTGAGCCGGGGAAAATCCATATGTGTCCAGGCAAACACATAGCTCTGGAAATTGGGATTTTTCGGCCAGAAGGTGGGAATGGTGGTTATGATCTCGGCATCGGTCTTCAGAGAGGTAATGATCATCCAGTACAGCGGAAAAAGCATCACCAGTGTGATGATAACTGCGCCTGCGGTCTGCAGATGGTGCCACAGCTGCTTTTTGAACGCCTCGGGGGAGCGGAGCCTTTTATTCACGATTTCTTCCTCCTTAAGCGTCGTAATTGACCTTGCGGTCCTGCCACTTCATGGTAAGGGCGGTGATGATGACCATGAAGATAAAGAACAGAATGGACACCACGGACGCGCGGTCGATCCGGTAATCCTCAAAGGTCATCTTGTACAGCAGGTAGACCATCACTTCCGTAGATCTGGCCGGACCGCCGGAAGTCATGATGTCCACCAGATTATAGACCTTCATGGAGCTGATGAACTGCGTAACCAGCAGAAATGCGGTGGTGGGGGACAGCAACGGCAGAGTAACGTCTCTGAACACCTGGAACTTATTTGCCCCGTCCAGCGCAGCGGCCTCATAGTAGTCCTTGCTGATGCCCTGCATGGCAGAGAGATAGATGAGCATATTATACCCGATGCCGCGCCAGGAGGCAACGATCACCAGCGAGAAGATCGCCATGCTGGAGGATGAAAGCCATGCCACCGGGTCAAGGCCGACCACCTTCAGGAGATAGTTGAATACGCCGTAGCTCTCATTGAACAGCCACACGAAAATGACCGCCACAGAGGACATGGCAATGTAGTGCGGCATAAAGACCACTGAACGCATGAAGCTGAAGCTCTTTGTCATCCGGTTGAAAAGCAGAGCCAGCAGCAGACCCACGACGATAATGATCGCCAGGTGCAACACGGTGTAAATAAAGGTGACTTTAAAGGCGTTCCAGACATGATTTGTCTCCAGCGTGGAGAAAAACCAGGTCCAGTTCTTCAATCCTACGTATTTGTAGGTTTTCTTCAGCATGTTCCAGTCGGTAAAGCTGTATCTTACCAGCTCAACCAGAGGGTAGTGGTTGAGCAGAATGACCAGAAATACTGCGGGAAGAACGCAGAGAAATTCAAGAAAGTTTTCCTTTTTGTATTTCTTCCTGCGGACGGGGGATCCCGAAGCGGTCGCGGCGGAGGCCGCAGACTGTTTTTTTAATGCTTTCACAGCATTTTCCCCTTTCTTTTCAGCTCGCGTTTAAGAACTTTATGCCGCCGGATTACCAGCGGCATAAAGCATAGTTGTTCTGGAATCAAAGCCTGTATAACGGATCGGATCAGCCGGCTGCAGCGTCAGCAAGCATACCGTCCACTTCAGCCTTCAGATTGGCCCACTGGGCGTCGAAGTCTGCCTCGGAGATGTTGCCCTTGACGTACTCGCCGAATACGCCGGCAACAGCCTCCATGCACTTCTGCATTGCGGTGGAGGGGTTCTTTGCCACGATCCTGTCGGCGTGCTCAAAGACGCCTTCCGCGCCGGGATACTGCTCATACATTGCGCTCAGGTCGCAGGCAGGGCGAACGGCGAACATGCCGGTGTCCACTGCCCAGCGGGAGATATTCTCGGCGTTGGTCAGGAAGAGGAGGAACTGAACGGCGGCGTTCTTTTCAATCTGGTCGTTGTCTGCGTAAACAAGCAAGGTCGCGCCGGAAACGGTGGAAATGGGGGCTTGGTCGGTGCCGGTAACGCCGATGGCGGTGCCGACTTCAAAGTCAACAACCTTCATGATGTTGGCAATGCCGGAGCTGGTGTCGGTGTAAGCTGCGATCTCGCCGATCTTGAAGGCGGCCTGCTGGTCTTCCTGCGCACCATTGACGGAGGTGCCCATGTAGAGAGCGTAGCCGTTTTCTACAAGCTCGCGGACGTCTTTGACGAAGCTGATAACGCGCTCGTCATCAAGAGCGGAGACAGTGCCGTCACCCAGGGGGTCGATGCCGGTGACGTTGAGGAAGAAGGTGTTCAGATAGTTGAAGTCATAAGCAAAGCCGAAAGCAGGCTTGCCGGTAGCCTCGGTGACGTCCTTGCACCAGACCTTGAACTCCTCCCAGGTCTCGGGGAAGGGCAGATTCAACTCGTCAAGCAGGGTCTTGTTGTAGATGCAGCAGCCGGCGGAGATGCCGAAGGGCAGGCCGTAAAGCTGGCCGTCAGAGTAGGTCATGGCGTCCATCATGCCTTCGTAGTACTCGCTGCGGTCCAGGCCGTAGGCTTCCAGATAGGGATCCAGCGGTTCAATGATCTCGCTGGCCGCGAAGGGCTGGAGTCGGGGCGTGTTCATGGTGGAGAGAGTGGGGAGCCCTTCCCCTCCGGCTGCCAGAGCGCCGGCAACCTGCTCGGCAATTACAGGGTAGCCGCCGATGAGAACCAGGTCGACAGTGATCAGGGGATTTTCCTCGTGGAACTTATCGCACATTTCCTGCAGGAAAGCGGCACGCTTCTCGTTGGAGTAGTTGTGCCAGAAGGTGATGGTTACGGGCTCGTTTACTTCGTACATGGAGTAATCGGGCTCGGCGGATTCGGCGGGTGAAGCTGCTCCTGCATCAGCAGGGGCTTCAGAGGCGGCGGGGGTCTCGGTTGTACTGCCGCAGGCGGTTATGCTGAGAAGCATAATGATCACAAGCAGCGCGGATAGAAATTTCTTCATTTTTTAGTCCTCCGATTTAATTTTGTTGTCTTGGCCGGTTTTATTTTCAGCGCTCTTTGCGCCGGAAAGACAATAGCGGGCAGAGGGAAGCAGAAGCTCCCTCACCAGAGGGTCGCGGGAAAAGGTCCAGACATACACCCGCGCAAACTGATAGCATACGATAAACGGGAACAGAATGGCAAGGCCGGGATACAAAAAGGCAAGAAACGCACCCAGCAGGGCCAGCACCAGCATGGAAAGCGAATGGGGAAGGAACGTGAGCGTCAGGTGAACAGCCATCTTCCAGCCTTTCAGCAGGCCGCAGGCCGTGTGGGAGATAAGCGGCCATGTATAAAAGGAGGCCATAAGGTACAACAGGCCCAGCATGGCAAACACCGGCAGGAGAAAGGCGCCCAGCTTCGTTTTCATCTGCCAGCACAGCCACAGATCGGCTGCCAGCAGGAGCAGGATCGCCACATGACTGAGCCACATGAGCGTAGCGCGCGGAAAATTCTTTCTGAAGGCGCAGAAGAAGTCCCGCATCACCGAGCCTTCACAATTCCGGTGGATCTTCATGGAGACCGTCACAAAGGCAGTACTGGCCGCGCCGAAGGTGACAACAGGGATCGAACACAGCATCCAGAGCAGACTCAGAAGAAATACGTCCGCCATTTTATTCATGAACTGCCAAAAGGGGGTATTTACATTAAAAAGAGACATAACATTTTCCGGAAAATACCGCAGGTCGAAAACAACTTGCGTTTAGAAATTAATTATATTTCGTTTCATTAGCTACGGATAATATGATAAATGATAATTAAAAACTATTCAATGCATATTTTTCACATAATTTTATCGGTACTTTTTTGCAAAATAGCCAATAATACTTTTGAACTGCGGTTTGGTTTGACAAATAATTGCTTACGATATAAAATCAAAAGACAGGTAGAATTTTTACTTATCGAAATATTTGAGTTATTAAAACAAATGGTTGCCGCCGGCGTGCGCAAAGGCACAGTCTGCGCGGCGGCGGACGTGGGAGATGTACGATGAACGAAAGACCGAATATCCTGTTTATTCTGACAGACGATCAGGGCGCCTGGGCCATGGGCTGCTCCGGAAACAGCGAACTGAAAACCCCAAATCTTGACAGAATAGCCGTGTCCGGCGTGCGCATGGAAAACTTTTTCTGCGTTTCGCCGGTATGTTCGCCTGCCCGCGCCTCCATCTATACAGGAGAGATCCCCTCGCGGCACGGCGTCCATGACTGGCTGGCCAAGGGACACGTCTCTGAATTTCAGCTGGACGATGAGCTCCGGGAGATGATAAACCGGGATGAGCCTCCCTATGAATATCTCTGGCCCAAAACCCAGCTCAGGGGCGACACCGCCATACAGTATCTCTCCGGGCATAAGACCTTCACGGAGGTCCTTGCCGGCAGCGGTTACGACTGCGGGCTTTCAGGCAAATGGCACCTGGGTGACAGCGCCACGCCCCAGGCGGGTTTTCGCTTCTGGCGCACAGAGGCCATGGGCGGAGACAATTACTATTACCCGGTGGCACTGGAAAACGGGAAAATGACCATGAAGCGCGGCGTCTATGTGACAGACTATATCACCGACAACGCACTGGATTTTCTCCGCCGGGACCGTGACAGGGAAAGGCCTTTCTTCCTTGCGGTACACTACACCGCACCGCACTCCCCCTGGTCCGCGCCCTGCCACCCGGAAAAGTATATTAATATGTACGAGAATTGCCCCTTTGACTCCATACCCGCACTTCCGCCCCATCCCTGGTGCCCGGAAGCAGGACAGACCCGCGCCCAGTGGGACAGCAAGCCCCATCCCGGCGTGCGATTCATCCACGCCCGGTATGCCCCCATTGAGGAGGAGTGGCAGCAGTACCGGCGTGAGAGCCTGCGCGGGTATTTTGCCGCGGTCACCGCAATGGACGCTGCCGTGGGCCGCCTGCTGGACGAGCTGGAAGCACAGGGCCTTTCGGAAAACACGCTGGTGGTGTTCACCTCCGACAACGGCAGCAACATGGGCCATCACGGGATCTTCGGCAAGGGCAACGGCACTTATCCCCAGAACATGTACGACACTTCGGTAAAGATACCCGGCCTCTTCTCCTTCCCGGGCAGGATCCCCGGGGGAAGGGTATGCAGCCAGATGGCGAGCCACTACGATCTTTACGACACCATCCTGGACCTTGCCGGTGTTCCCCACAAGGCAGATCCCGACCGTCCCGGCCGCAGCTTTGCGGACGTGCTTACCGGCAGAGAAGAGCGGTTTCGTGACGAGGTGGTGGTCTATGACGAGTACGGCCCGGTGCGGATGATCCGCACAAAGGAATGGAAATATGTCCGACGCTTCCCGGATGGTCCCGATGAGCTTTACGATCTGGTAAACGACCCGGAGGAATACGTCAATCGGATCGACGAACCGGCACAGAGGGAGCGGATACGGGAAATGGACAGCCGCCTTACGGAATGGTTCCGGCGCTATGCCGACCCGGCGCTGGACGGCTCCCACGAACAGGTACGGGGCAAGGGACAGCTGGACAGTCACCATTTCCTGTGATCATGACCGGCGAAGAACAGGACGACGAAGGGAAAAATGCAGATACGGACGAAAAGCGTTGAGCTGACAGAGGGAAATATCCCAAAGCTTATGCTGAAATTCGCCCTGCCTATTCTGTTGGGGCAGGTGTTTCAAAATCTCTATCACAGCGCCGATTCCGTTGTGGTCGGCCGCTTCTGCGGCACCCACGCGCTGGCTGCCGTCAGCGCGTGCAGCGACGTATCCCGCCTTCTTACGGGATTTTTCGCCGGACTATCCATCGGTACCGGCGTTCTGATCGCGCGGTTTTTCGGCGCCAGGGACTACAAGAAGCTCCATGACACCATCCATACCGCGCTGCTGTTTTCCCTTATTCTCGGCGCAGTGATGGCGATGGCCGGTGTGCTGTGTTCCCCCCTCCTTCTCCGCGCCACCGACTGCCCGGAGGAGGTCTATGTTCAGGCACTGCAATATCTGCGCATCTATCTGGTGGGCGTGCTGTTCACCGCCATGTATAACGTGGGCGCCGGGATCCTCCGCGCCGTGGGTGACGCAAAAACGCCGCTGTACTACCTGATCCTTTCCAGCCTGATCAATATTGTGGTGGATCTGCTGGCTGTGGTCTGGCTGGACATGGGCGTTACCGGCGCTGCGCTGGCCACTATTGTGTCTCAGCTTTTCTCCATGGTGCTTGTCTTTTCCACGCTGATGCGCACAAACGATGTGCACCGGGTGCAGCTCTCCCAGCTGATGCTCGACCGGGAACTGCTGGGGCAGATCATCAACCTGGGCATCCCCACCGCGCTTCAGAACAGCCTCAACGCCCTTTCCGACGTTTTTATTCAGAAGTATATCAACGGCTTTCAGGCCAGCGCCATTGCCGGCGTGGGCGCGGCAAAGAGACTGGACCGCTTTGCGGGGCTGGTCGCTATCTCTGTGGGAAATGCCGAGACCATGTTCGTCAGCCAGAACGTTGGCGCGAAGAAAGAAGACCGGGCTCTCCGGGGTATCCGCGCCAGTCTGGTCATCACCCTTGTTTTCTCCACCTGCATCAGTATACCGGGCTATATCTTCGCTCCCTCGCTGGTGAAGATATTCAACGAAGCGCCGGAGGTGCTCCGATACGGCGTGGGGATGATGCGGGTGATGATGCCGCTGTATTGCCTGCAGGGACTGAGCCACATCTATGCCTGCGCCATCCGCGGCTTCGGACATTCCCGGGCGATCATGCTGCTGAATCTGTTCAGCCTTGTGGCAGTAAAGCAGCTCTTTCTGGCGGCGGCGCTCGGACAGGTTCACGACATTCGCTTCATCTATTGGTGCTATCCGCTGAGCTGGGCGGTGGCGGCGGTCATCAACATCGCGTTTTTTCATGTTTTCGTCAAAAAACGGCTGCCGGAACTGCGGACCAGCGCTTCACCGGGCTCTTCCGGGCCATTATCCTGATCTGCTTCTGTTGTGTCCGACGTTTTCCTGATGAATACAGCACAACAACAGGCCGTACCGGAGAAGGTACGGCCTGATATTTTGCCTTTCGTAAGCTATTCCATTTTCAGCTTTTTGCACTGGATGAGCCGGGCCACCTGGGAGAGCCGCGGAGCCGCGTAAGCAAAGAAATCCTTGTATGCCTCGCAGAAATAGTTTTCGCCCAGAGGAGAGCCTGCCAAACCCTCCCGGTTGCGGCGGCAGCCGCCCCGGCAGAGTCCAAGCCACCGGCAGTTCCGGCAGTGCTCCAGCGCCTCCGCCGAAAGCTCTACAAACCGCAGTTCCCGGCGCTTTTCGTCCAGCATTTCAAAGCTGTCCGTCACCAGATTGCCCAGACGCCACTGATCCAGCATGTAAAAATCACAGGGGTAGACACTGCCGTCGGCCTCCACCACATACTGTATGCCGCAGACCCCGTTCATGTCGCAGGCCTCCGGCGGCTGACCCAGCATCAGGCCCATAATGTTGAAGAAATACCGGTGGTAACGGAGCTTCCCGCTTATGGCGTCCTGATACCAGCAGTCAAAAACAGCGCGGAGATACTGGGAAAATCCTTCCACCGTCAGAGAATAGGGGGTATGTCCCGGCTCGCAGCCCAAAGGGTCCAGGCAGGGGATATACTGCTGCCACACCAGATCGTTCCGCGCGAAAAAGCCGTAGGTGCTGCGGATGGATCTGGCTCCCTGCTCGGTGAGGACACTGAGAATATTGAACTGCACATGGTGCTTTTTCAACAGCTGCACCGCCCGCATCACCCGGGCGTGGGTGCCCTTGCCCTGGGCATCCACCCGGTAGGCGTCGTGGAGCTGCTTTTTTCCGTCCAGCGAGAGACCCACCAGAAAATCATTTTCCGCGAAAAATTCCGCCCACTCATCGTCCATCAGCAGACCGTTGGTCTGGATCGCGTGGCTGATCTTTACGCGGCGGACATTGTGTTTTTGCTCCAGCGCCAGCTGCCTGCGGAAGAAGTCCAGCCCGGCCAGAGTCGGCTCCCCGCCCTGAAAGGCGATGGTGCAGCTGCCTCCCGCCGTTTCCAGCACCCGCTTGGTGACGGCCTCCTGGGTTTCCGGCGTCATCAGCCCATAGCTGCTTATTTCCCGATTGGCCGCCTCGTCCGCGTAAAAACAGTAGCGGCAGCGCATGTTGCACAGCCCGGACGCAGGTTTTATCATTATGGTGAGAGGCGTCATGTTCATGTTCCGTGTCCCCGTTCAGTTAATGCGGCCATTATACACCATTTTTCGATATAAGTTAAGAAAAATATATTCCCGGGGCAATGATCCGGAGAATGTGCGGCTCAGAGGTCGATCTGATATCCTTCAGGAAGGGCTGCCTTCTCCGCATTATGGAACAGACCCTGGTCCATGCGCCCGGGATAATGGGGATGGGTGCGGGATACCGGTTCATAGGTCGTGCTGCTGGCAGAACGGTTTCTGTCGCTGAGCCGGTAGCTGTCAAGCAGGGACTGAAGCTTCCGGCACATAGGGTTTTCCGGGTCGTAGCGATCCCGTTCCTCAGGACAGGTGTCGAAGAAATAATAGCGGTCTCCGGCAGCATGGTAAATCAGCTTGTTTTTCCCGTCGGTGACCATATAGGTACCCGCGTTACCGCAGCCGTGCTGGGAAAAGACATATTCCCGCTCCTGACCGCCCAGCAGGTCGATGCCGTCAAACTCGCCTGCCTCGGTCTTCACGCCGGCATAGTGCAGCAGGGTGGGCGCAACATCGATCAGGGAGCAGGGGGAAGAGATCTCCTCATGCGCACGTCCGGGAACATGCAGGATGAAGGGCACATGACAGGAGGAGTCCACCATGGTACGCTTGCCAATGGCGTTGTAGTCGCCCATCATATCGCCGTGGTCGCTGGTGAAGAGAATGAGCGTATCCTCATACATTCCCTTGTCCTTGAGGGCCTGAATGATGCGGCCCACCTGATAATCCACATAGGAGACGCAGGCATAGTAAAAGTTTTTGCTGCGCAGAATGTCCTGACGGCTCATCTGAAGGCGTTCAAGAGAACAGCGTGAGCCAATCAGCCCGGAGAAACCGGAAAGAGCCTCTTCCTCCGGAACAAAAGGCGCGGGAGGATCCTCGCGGTACAGCTTCTGCCAGGGTGTGGGCGGACAGTAGGGCGGATGGGGATGAATGAAGGAGGAGAACAGGAACATGGGCTTATCGGAGGAATAGTTCTCGATAAATTCCACGCTCCTGTCGCCGACCCAGGCGCTGGGATGGTCGTCCGGAGCATAGGGGGAGATCTGGGGGATATAGTACATCTCGCTGCGCATCCCGTGAATGTCAAAGACCCAGGGATACTTTTTGCGGATAAACGCGGCGTATTCGTCACCGGGAGCGGCAAGCTCCTCCTGACTGCGGCGCTGCGTAAAGCCCATTGCTCCGTAGGGATCCCAGAGGTTATGCATCTTCCCCACACAGCAGCTGGTATAGCCCGCAGCAGTGAGCCGGGAATAGAAGCCCTCTCCCCGATATACTCTGTCAGCGTTGTTGTTGTTGCAGCCGGTGCGGGCAGGATACTGGCCCGCCATCAGCGAAAGCCGTGCCGGAACGCAGACGGGAGAAGGGGTTATGCACCTGTTGTACACCAGAGAATCCCGCGCAAGCGCGTCAAGATTGGGCGTCTGTATGGCAGGATTGCCCAATGCGGACACGGTGTCGTATCGCTGCTGATCAGTGAACAGAATCAGAATATGTTTCATCGCCATAAAGGATCCTTTCCGCAGCACCGCGATCCCGGCAGAAGCTTCTTCTGCCCCGCACAGCACAGCCTTTATTTTCAATCAGTTTTTTCACCATTTCACACAGAGACGCAGCCTTCGGCCTGCCCCTGTTCCCAGCGCTTATAGTCGGCAAGAAATCTGTTTTTCACCGCCTCGGTCACGGCAATATCTGCATCCCACATGGCCTCTGCCGCCGCGCCGAAAACGGGAGGCGCCTTCTGCAGGATCATGTCCGCCTGGGGGGAGGATTTCTCTTTGATCGCCTCCACATATTCGGGGAAGTGCGCAACGATCCCGCCGCCCAGAACGACGGAAAAGCGGCCTTTAAAAAACCGCTCTGCCGCGAAGGTCAGGTCCGCCAGAAGTGCGGATTGCCGTTCAACGATCTCGCAGCAAATCCGGTCCCCAAGGCGTCTGCCCTCAAACACGGCGGGGGCAAAGGAGGCAATATATGCCCGACCGCCCCGGTGTACCAGCGGGATGATCCGATCACTGACCGGCTGACCCAGACGCTTTTCCAGAAGCGCCAGCAGCACCGTGTCCCCGCAGCGCCCATCCACAGAGCGCAGCGCCATACACAGCGCCTCGCGCCCCAGCTCAAAACCGCTGCCGCCGGTGTCAATCAGGTAGCCCTTGCCGCCGATGTGGCGCAGAGGCTGGCCTTCCACCCGGACAAACAGGGAGGAACCTGTGCCGCAGACCATGCCGCAGCCGTCACTGTGCCCCAGCGTACCGGAAATAAGGTTGCTCCCGTCGTCATCAAAACGTACCGAGTCCACCGCGTACCGCGCCTGTACTGCTTGGGAGTAAATGTCCCCGTTGGGCAGTACGCCGGCCACGCCGCCGTACAGCGCCGCAAGTCTTCCGGGCGCATGAGCGATTACCTGATCCAGACAGACCAGCATACGCCGACGCGCTTCTTCGGCGCCAAGATCTGTGGCTATTCCGGCGTTCCCCAGATGCCGCAGCAGAATATGCCCCGTCTCGTCAAACAGTACGGATTCTGTTTTCGTTCCGCCGCCGTCCACGGCAATACAGTACTTCATTTCCTCCTCCTGAAAGACAGCGGGTCTTGTGCGGCCTGGTGTTGTGATACCTGGTCCCTGTCTTTATCCATCCACCCGGTTTCTGCCGGAATGGGCTTAAGATGGTTGACTTTTGAAGGTTTTAACCCTATAATTGTTAGCATATTGAAATATGTGATGCAGGTGAAAGCAATGGGAAAAAATATTGACAGCAGGCGCGATATTATCCTCTCCATGGTGAACGAATACGGAAGTCTTGATTTTCAGCAGCTCCGCGACGCGTTCCCCAACGTGTCCGATGTTACGCTCCGAAAGGATCTGCAGTATCTCAACGATACTCAGCAGGCGATCCGTACCCATGGCGGCATCAAATCGATCCCTTCGTTTCTCAACTACTACTACCGCTCAAACATCAATTCCGAACTGAAAAAGTCCATTGCCTCCAAGGCGGTGAATCTCATCAGACCAGGAGATTATATTTTCATCTCCGCGGGCACGACCTGCGCCCAGCTTGCAAGCTGTCTGCCCAGCTTCCCGCTGTGCGTCTGTACAGACGGGATCTATACCGTCAACAGTATTTCTGCCCAACCCCATATCTCCGTAGAGCTTCTGGGCGGCGATGTGGATCTGAACATCATGCGCACCGAGGGAATCAACACGATCAACCGCCTTGATTCCCTGCATTTTTCCACCGCGTTTCTCGGCGCCATCTATGTGAACGACGACTTCGGCTTCGCCCACAACAGCGCAATGACCATGGCCACGCTGAAAAAAGTGATCGAACATTCGGACAGGACTGTGGTCATGGTAGACTCCACAAAATTCAACTCCACCTTCTGCTCACACTGCATCCCCTTTTCCATGGTCGATATCGTCGTGTCTGACGATGATCTGCCCGCGGAGATGGCAGAGAAGCTCAGAAGCAAAGGGATCGAGGTCATCTGAACCTCTTCGGAGGCAGTCTCTCCCACCTGATCCCCATCACGGCAGCGCTTTGTGCCGTGATGGGGATTTTTGTGCTCATACCCGGCCCTGTTCCGCCAACTGCGCGACAATGCGGTCGGAAATGCGGTCCAGCACGCCCAGATCCCAGGCGAGCTGAAACACGGTGTAGCGCGCCCGTGTCTCCTTGCAGTACAGCAGAGCGTCCTTCAGCACCTCGGGCGTGACGCCCAGATCCACCGGGTCGGCCGGGCAGCCCAGATCCTTGAGAAGCTCATGGAGTTTCCGGGAAGAATAGACGCCTGCAAGCATCTGCTGAATCTCATCCCAATGGGCCTGCATCGTATCGATGCGGCGGAGGCGGGCGGAAGTTTCGTTTTTGCCGGAGGCTTCTTCCAGCTCGATAATGGCCTCGGCGGCGCTGCCGTAGGCGCGGCGGATCTCGCTCCTCCACGTCTCCGGATCATAGGCCCTTGCGGCGGACCGGGCAGCTTCAAAGTCAATTTGTTCACCGGCCAGTGCTTCCGCTACAGAAAGCGCGATGACAGTACCCACGGCAACCTGCTCGCCGTGCATGGCGTAGGGCTTGCCCCGCTGATCTCCGACAACTTCCAGATAGTGAGAGAAGTGGTGCTCCGCACCGGAGATAGGACGGGAGCTGCCGTAAAGACTGATGGTGGCCCCGGCAAGCAGAAGAGCGTTGAGGACGTCACCGATGGTCTCCGGATCCCGTTTTTTCAGGGATCCGGTTTTGCTCAGAATGTCATGCACATAGTCGCTGATCAGCTTGTCTATGCTGGCACAGTAGTGGTCGCCGTTGATCAGCGCAGCCAGATGCCAGTCGCTGAGGGCATTGAGCTTGCCGATCAGGTCTGCAAATCCGGCAAGGGTCATGCGGAAGGGGGCGCCGGAGAGAATGTCCGTGTCGCCGATGATGACCTCTGTGCTGTGAGCGGGCATGGTGGCCTTGAGATTGTTCACGTTCATAATGCCAACCGAGGCGGAAAAACCGTCCATCGGGGCCGCTGTGGGGATGGTAAAGCAGGGGAGGCCCAGCTTGAAGCTGGCATAGCGGAGCATGTCGGTGATGGAGCCGGTGCCGCAGCCGATCATCAGGTCGCAGTTGTCGGGCTTGTTGATCACGATCTCGCCCAGTGTGGCCTCATCAAAGCCCAGATGCTTTATGATCAGCACATGGCAGCGCAGACCTGCGGCTTTGAGCAGCTCCTCACACTTGCGGCCGGCCAGCTCATAGGTAATCTTGTCACAGAGAATGTAGGGATAGCAATAGCCATATTCCTTTACATAGCCGGGCAGATCGTTGATGGCGCCGCTTCTGATGTCCACGGCCTTGATGGGGGCGTAGTGGGTGCGGCCGCAGTCACATTCAAGCGGAACGTTCAGGTATTTTTCAACGCTTTGTGTGGTCTCATACATCTTCATGGTACAGTCCTCCCGCTTATTTCCTGTCGTTCAGCAGCCTTTCGCCCACCGCGCCGGCGGGGTGAATGACCGCAAACTGCTCCCGTGTATAGCCGGTCATCTGCATGAGAGCGATGCAGATGGAGTCAAACATGGATATGACCGCCAGGGTGCTGGCGGTGGCCAGCATGTTGAAGCGGCAGGGCTCCTGCTCCACCCTGACCCGGAGATAGATATCCGCGTTTTGGGCGATGACTGAAGCGGGGTTTTCCGAAACCCCGATCAGCAGCGCCTTTTTTGCCCTGCAGGCCGGAATGAGCCTGACCAACTCCTCAGTGCCGCCGCCCTTGCTGATGAGGATCAGAATGTCCTCCTCCTGCAATACGCCCAGTCCGCCGTGTACGGCGTCGGAAGGGGTGAGAAACAGGGCGGGGATCTCTATACAGTTGAGGGAATGGGCGATCTTCTTTGCCGCCATGGCAGAGGTGCCGCAGCCGGATAGAATGACTTTGCCCCGGCAGTTCATCAGCGCCCTGGCCGTATCCAGAACCTGCTGCCCGTCAAGCTCCTCCGAGAGCCTGCGGACGGACTCCGCTTCCATCGCAATGCTGCGCTTTACTTCGGACAGAATCTCGCTGTCAGTCATTACTGTTCTCTCCATACATTATAGTTTTGTTTTGTTTTGTTCTTCTGGACGGCCTTTTATTTTCTCAGACTGCGCAGAAACACCGTTCTGAAATCCTCCGGCAATTCAATGCCGCACAGGTGCATGGCCTCTACTGCGGCGCCGAACACCGGGGGCGCCTCCGCCGGAATGATGTTGGCCTTCGGCGGACATTTGGCGCGGATCAGCTCCACATACTCCGGAAAGTTTGCGGCAATGCCGCCGCCCATCACCACGCTGAAAGGCGCGTCGAAAAAACCGCCGGCGACCCAGATCAGCTCCGCAAGGAACTCCGCGCCCTGGTCCAGAATCCGCTGGCACACCCGGTCGCCCATGCGCCGCCCTTCAAATACGAGATGGGCCAGCGAGGCAAACTTTGCTCTTCCCCCGGCGTACAGCGGCGGTATGCAGTCGGGCATGGCCAGTCCCGTCTCCCGCTGCAACAGCCCGGACAGAAGGGTCTCCTCCCCCCGCCCGTCAAAGGCCCGGCATACGGCGCGGACAATTTCCCGGCCCAGCCAGTACCCGCTGCCCTGAGAGTCAGCCAGATAGCCCCAGCCGCCGGTGTGGGTAAACACATCCCCCTCCTGACGGCGGATCCAGGTCCCGCAGCCGGTGCCCACGATGAGGCAGCAGCCGTCTTCCTTGTGGGTCAGCTCGCAGGAGATCATGTTGCGCCCGTCAGTCTCTATGCGGAAATGATCACAGCCCAGTTCGGCACACATGTCCCGACCGAAAAAGTCGCTGAAATAATATAATCCCGCTACGCCGGCATAGATGCCGCTTATGGGACCGGGAGACTGGGCGGCAATGCGGCCTATCCCCTCCAGAAGGAGGCTGCGCGACTGCTCAACCCCGATATCCAGCGGATCGCTGCCCGGCAGCAGCAGCTCGTACAGCACTTGTCCGTCCTGACGGAAGAGAACGAAGCGGGTCTTTGTCCCACCGCCGTCAATGGCAATCATATAATGCATATTTTTTCCTCCTTTACGGGCGGATGAATTTTTGGGGAAAAACGTCCGGCAGAAAAAAACAGTATGCAGGGCTGCCCTGCATACTGTTTTGTTACGCAGAGATCAGATTTTTATTTCCTGCGCCTCTTTCCCGGCCTGTTTCCGAGAAGCGCAGCTCTTTTCGAAACGCCGGGTCAGGTCATGCGCCGGGGCCGTATGGCCACGCTGTCGCCGTAGTTTTCTCTGAATTCTTCGGATAGCGGCGGCTCGGTCATCTGCATGACGGCGGCGGTCAGGCAGCGGGTCTGCGCCAGCTCACGAAACAGCCGGAGCGTAAGCCGGGTCTCGGTCTCTTTATATTCCTCTGCCCCGGCAAGGTTCAGAAGCTCGTCCGGGTCCTTCTCAAGATCAAAGAGCTGATACACATCGCCTTTGGCATTGGTGACCAGCTTCCACCGGCTGTCCATATACATCAGCTCCCCGGAAAGCTCAGAGAGGAGACAGTCGCGGAAGCTGTCGGATTCATTCTCAATCACACCGCGCAGAGAGCGGCCGAACTGAATGTAGTTCTGCTCGCCGCCGGCGTAGTCCACCAGCGTGGCGCCGATATCCAGAAGACTCACCAGCGCGGGGCAGAAATGCCCGGTACGCCCGGCAGTGTCCGGCGTGCGGACGATCAGGGGAACGTTCAGCGCACCGCGGTAGAAGTTGCGTTTCTTGACCATGCCGTGATCGCCGTTCAGCTCGCCGTGGTCGGAGCTGATGAGCACCACAGTGTTGTCCCACTCGCCCCGGCGTTTTACTGTTTCAATGATCTCCCCGATCTGCCGGTCTATCAGAGTCACTGCGCCGCAGTAATCCGCCCGCAGCGCCGCGGCCGTCTCTTCAGTGCAGCGGAGTCTTGGCTTTTTCAGATTTGCGTCCACCATGCCCCTGGGCCTGTCCGGATTCAGATCCTCCGTCAATGGCAGGGGCCTGGGCATGGCCTCCGGCGCGTACAGGCTGGCATAGGGCTCCGGCGTGTCCCAGGGCTCGTGAGGGCCGCCGAAGCTTACATGGCAGAACCAGGGACGCTCATCCCTGTAGTTTTCCAGATAGTTTCTGCCTGCCCTGCCCACATAGACATCGTAGTAATCCTCCAGCGGCAGGGGGGAGGGGCGGGCAAAGGGCTCCTTGCGGGTATCCATGTCAAGACAGTATGCCTCCCACAGCCCCTTCTCCTTCCACATTTCGGACATGTGGGTGCGGGTCTGGGTGCTGGAATGGGGGCCGCTGATCTCGTTTACCGTGTCAAAGCCGTAGCCCTGCACAATCGGTTCATAGGCGATCATATCGCCGTAATCCGAATGGAGATGGAGTTTGCCGAAGACCGATGTGGCATAGCCCTGCGCCCGGATGAGCTTGGGCCACAGATCCGCATCCGGAGAGAGAATATAGGGGGCATTATCCCAGGCCCCGTTGCTGTGGGGGTATTTGCCGGTCATGAGACTGATCCGCGCAGGAACACACAGCGGTGCCACGGTCATGCAATTGGTAAAGCACACGCCCTCTGCCGCCAGAGCATCCAGATTTGGCGTGGCCGCCGGGCCGCCCATGCAACCCAGCACGTCAGCACGGAGCTGATCGCACAGGATAAAAAGTATGTTTGGCTTTTTCACTTGTCTGCCCCTTTTCAGCGCTTGTTGGTCCCCCAGTCGTTTACCTGAACGGTCATATCGGCGCCCTTGGGCTGGGCCACGCCGTGAACGGCAGCCTCTTCATACTGCCTCCACTGCTGCCAGTATTGCCGCCCGAAGAGAATGCCCTCGTCCTCCCACTCGTCCCGCATGCGGAAGAGGTTTTCCCGCAGCCGTGCGGTCACATCCTCGTATCCTGCCATGCCAAAGAGATTCATGGTCTCCCATGGGTCGTTTTCAAGGTCGAAAAGCTGCGTCAGCTTCAGATCCTCGGTGCGGTATTCAATGAGTTTGTAGCGGCTGTCCATAATTCCGCGGATCCGCGCCTGAAAGGCCAGATACAGATATTCTCTGGTCACATGGCTGCTGTCTTCAAACATTTTCGCAAAGCTTATGCTCTCCACGCTCTCGGGGATCTCCAGACCACAGAGCTCGCAGAGCGTGGGATAAATGTCCATCAGATACACGCTGCCGCGGCAGATGTTATCCTCCGGGATCCCGGGGCCCGCCATGATCAGCGGCACTTTCACGCTGTGCTCATAAACGTTCTGCTTGCCCATCAGACCGTGCTGGCCGATGGCAAGGCCGTTGTCTCCAGCCAGGACGATGATGGTGTCCTCCGTCATGCCCCTGGCGTCCAGAGCGTCAAGAATCTGCCCAATGCGCCAGTCGATATGGCTTATCATGGCGTAATAGTCTGCAATGTGCCGGCGGATATTCTCCGGACGGCGGGGGAAAGCCTCCGTGTTCTCATCCCTGCCCTTGGCGCACCAGCCAAAGTCAAACTGAGGCATGGGATAATAATTGGGGGGAAGGGAAATCCTGTCGGGATCATACATGTTCCTGAACTGGGGGGGCATGGTCCGGGGATCGTGGGGAGCCAGATAGGCCACGTACATGAAGAAGGGCTCCTCACTGTCATAGTTTTCAATGAATTTGACGGCAGACTGGGAGAACAGGTCAGTGGAGTGAACACCGGCGGTGATCTTCTCGGCTCTCACGGTCACGGGGGTCTCGTTGGCGGTAAAGTTTGGAGTGAACATGACCTCCTTGTCATAACAGCCGTTTTCCTTAAAATCGTTCACCGGCACGTTCCAGTGATCCCACATGCCGCCGAAAAAAATGTTTTCGCCGCAGTCAAAGCTGCGCACAAAGCTGTCGATGCCGTTATGCCACTTGCCGGTCTCAAAGCAGTGGTAGCCGTTATGCAGAAAGCACTGTCCCATGGTGACCTGGTCCGCCGGGATGTTTTTGCCGCAGTCTTCAAGATGGAAAAGGGTCCGGCCCGAATTGATCATGGCTCTGCTGGGCATACAGACCGCGGAAGCGGTGCCGCCGGGAATATGGGCGTTGACAAAAGAAGTGCCTCTGCGGACGATGCGATCCATATTGGGCGTATGGATTTCCTCGTTTCCCAGTGCGTGGATGGTGCCGCAACGCTGGTCGTCGGTTAACAGAAACAAAATATTCGGTCTTTTTTTCATAAAGAAAAGATCCCCTTATTTATTTTTTACATCGTCATATCATTTAAAAACGAATAAAAGTTATTTCGTTTCGCAAGTCTCGAGCTATTTTAGCATGGGGGCTTCTTCTAAATCAATTAACCATTTGCACAATCTTGCTGCCAAGTTTTTGGCTATTTTGCTTTGCGCACAAAAACCGGGCCAAATTGCAGTGCCGAAACGAAAAAGGCGTTGCCTCTCAATAGCTCTTTCGGCTATTTTGAGACAACGCCATCGGCTGGTAATGTATGCTGCTTTATGGGATCAGGTGCAGATCTGATCGAGGATCATCGGATCTTTGATCTTGTCATCCCCGGCCAGCAGGATGATTTTGGACATGATCTCCGCTGTCTTGGGATCGTCATCCGCAAAGGGCAGGAAGATACGGCCCCGCGCCTGGGAATGGACCGGCAGAATGGCGATCATGCCCTTGCTCTCCGCGTGGACAATGCCGGAGCCCATATGTACACTGTAATTTCCCAGCTTGCCCTGAATTTTTGCGTGGGCGCCGAGCCAGGAGACATTGTGCAGCCTGAGAAGCTGTACCAGCTCCGCGGCAATGGCTGTCCGCATCTCCACGGTGGAGTGGCTGGCCTCGGGATCCACGCCGCCCGCATGGGCCACGCTGACCACCAGATCGATGTCCCGCATGGTTTCGGAGAACACGATGGGCGGCACCTTGTCCAGCGCTACAGGCTCGCCGGTGCTGCGGTCATAAAAACGGATCGTCTCCAGGGTGGGCGCTTCGATTTCCGCCGGGGAGAACCAATCGGCCAAGGCATACAGGCGGACGATCAGATTCTCCCTGTAGCATACCTTTTGCAGACCCTCCTCGTAGTCCACCGTCCAGGCCCTGCTTTTCAGCAGGGCTGCTGTCTTCTTGGGCTGAACCTGATGGCCCGCGTATCTTCGGGAAACCAGGCCCTCCTGTTTTTCCTCCTCTGTAATGGGATAATATTCGCGGAACACCTGCTTGAAGGGCTGCACCAGCTTCTGCTCGTACAGAAGGTGCATATAGTCTGCCCATTCGTTGGCCGTGCGGAGGTCATGGGGGTGGGCGAGCCGAAGATACACGCCTTTAAGGGGCTTGCTCGCGCCGGACAGCATGGTCAGGATCAATTGATCCCCGTCCAGGCCCAGAAAACCCCGGTCAATGTCATCCGTCCAGACCAGGCTTTGCACCAGCGGAGAAATGACAGGGTTTTTGCTGATATTGATCAGCTCGTCCACGCCGAAGCGGGTGGATTCCACCATGGCCCGCTCCAGACTTTCCCTGGCGCGGCGTTTCTGCTCCTTCAGCTCCTTTGCCAGCGCTTTCAAGGTCAGAAAATATTCATTTTTGGCAATGGACTTGGGCACAGTCCGGATCGCCCTGCCGTTCTTCTCCATGGCGACAGAGGCTTCGCCGTCTGTACCGATCGCCAAGCGGACAGCTGCACCATCCAGCTCGGTCGTTTCCAAATACGGACGGATCTCATCCATCTTGGCGCTTTCCATCTGCCAGATCAGGCGGTTTACATCCATCAGGCCGGTGGTGATCGCCAGATTTTCCAAAGCGGTGGCGCAGGCTTTCTTTTCACTGTCCCGCCGCTGAGCGCCGAACTGCCGGCTCTCCTTTTGGAAGCGCTGGATGAACTCATAGCGGCGCAGGGATTCCTGCCGGTCACCGTCCGCAATGGGGAGCAGGGGATAACAGCGCAGTTTTTCCTGATTGCGTTTCTCCGTGATCTCCTGAACCAGCTCCTTTGCATCCAATCTGCCCAGAACCGCATCGGAATAGAGCTGGGAGCGCCGGTGCTGATTGCTGCCGGAGGTGATATACTTGGCGGACTTGTAAAGGATCTGGAAACGTTTTTCTCCCAACTGCCCGTAAGCCGCCAGAAACCAGTTTTTATCAAAAGCGCCGTCGTTAAAGTGCTGGGGACTGATGGGTGAATAGATGGCGACCTCTGTCTCTTTCTCCGCGGAGAAGGTCTCGTTGATGTGCGCGTGGAAAAACCACACGCCGCATTTAAGCCCCGGCCAGCCCAGGATCTTTTCCGCAAAGCCGGCCCACTGGGGCGCGTACATGACCGCTTCCGCCAGACGCTTCTCGCTGATATCCGTCTGCTTCAACAGCTCCGCCAGGCGTTCGGGGCTGTCTTCCTTCGCGGGATAGCACCGCTTCAGCAGGCGGCTGAGCGTGGCTTTCTTTGTGGTGTCGTGGGAATATTCATAGCCCCGGAAAAAGCTCTCCTTGCCCAGCGCGGCCAGCAGCCTGCAGAAATGCTCTGCGCCTTCAAAGCGTTCGATGGACTGGGCGTGGCCGGTCAGATCGGTGGGAAGCTCGCCGCGTTTTTCTTCGACCTGCACGATCCGCTCCACCAGAAGCCGGGCGACGCTTTCTGCCCAGGGGTATTTTGCAAACAGGGCCCGGCTCTCCGGCCAGCGGTTGGGGTTTGTCAGACGCCGGATATTGGCGGGAATTTGGGACTGAGCCTGGATCAGATACTCCATCAGGGTATCCCTCGGCGCGAATCCCTCCGCGCAGGCTCTGAAATGATCCGCCATGGCAAGGCCATCCTCCACCCAGACGCCCACCGTTTTCTCAATACGGTATTCCTGAAGGAACCAGGTCCTGAAATCCTCCGCCGGCAATTCCAGATTGCCCAGGATACTGCGCATACAGCAGAGGGACGGGTGATTGACCACATAGTTGTCCAGCCGGGGATTGTAGACAGTGTATCCGGCATTCTCTTTCTTCCGGGTGTAGGACCTGGCCAGATTTTCCTCGCCGTATATGCCAATCAGGCTGAGGTACAGCTTCAGACCGGCCGCAAATAGCTCTTGATTGTCCATCTTCTGCTGGGCCTTGGCAATAAAGGACAAAATCTGAAAATATCTCCCGCCGTATTTCTTGCTGGCCGCCAGGTGGAAGCTGTACGCAATCTGCATTTTCTCGTAAGGCAGAAACCAGGGTGCGGTTTCAAAAATGCTGCCGATACCGCAGCCAAACAGGCCTCCCGTGATATAGCGAAGAGCGATATACCGCTCCGCGTTCACGGCATAGATGCCCATGGCTTCCCAAAATTCCTCCCAGAAAGGCGCCATTTCGATTTTTGCGCCCTTATCAGAAAGACTCCGCAGGCCGTACTCCGCCGGGAGCATGATCTCCCGGCCGGCATTGCCGAACAGGGACTTGGTTTTCCCCTCCCAGGTATTGACCTCGTATTCGTGATCCTTGTGCCGCTCAAACACCTGGTTCATGCGGTCGAGCAGAGCGTCAAGCGCCTGCCAATCAGGGAGCATTGCCCGGATCTGCTCCGGGGACAGCAGATCATTGGACGGCTCCTTTTTGCCGAACAGCCTGCCGAAAAAGCCGCGCTTCTGCGGCTCAGGCACGGAAACGGGAATATTTGCCGCAAACGCCGCAATCACCGCGGGACGGTATAAGCCGTATCCGTTTTCCCGGGTATACTCCGCGGTATCCTCCTGCCCGACAAAAAGCCGGTCCAGAAGGATCTGCGTTTGGGTGGAGAGTTTTTTGCCTTTCAGCGCGTCAAGAGAGGGAGCGTGGGCTTCCGCAATCCGGGGATCCTTGTCCTTCAGCGCCAGCAGCAGCTCAATGGCGGCCTGATTCTGATATTCCTCCTGGGCGGTCAGCAGCGCTGTGATGACCTGCTCCAGATCCTCCCTGTTCTGCTTGAGGAACACCGACAGGATCGCTTTGCGCAGAGAACTGCTCCGGGAACGAAGACTGTCTGCCAGAGCAACATAGTCCTGCTGCTCCAGCCGGCAGACAGACAGCCGATCCACGGCCTCCTCCTTCACATAGACGCTTCTGTCATTGAGCGCCTCCCGGAGACAGCTGCGGTGCGCCGCCTCCTTCTCCGGCCGGAGGAAACGGACGATAAGGGTGCGGCGCTGGTCGGCGCTCATCAGCTGCCGCAGACCGATCAGCTCATCGATCATGCCCGCGTCCATGTCGTACCCGGCAAGGCTCATCATACAGCTGATGACCTGGCCGTTTTCCAGCGTGATACCGACGAAGTCAAAGGGATTGCCGGTGAAGCTGCGGGACTTGTTCCCGATGAACAGCGCCGCCTCTTTGAGCTGGGCAAACAGGCTCCTTCGCGCACTTTTTCCCGCCGGAAACAGCTCGTTCTTCTCCGGCTGGTTATCATAGGCTGCGCCGGGAGAATGGTAACTGTTCATCAGTCGGAAAGTGACCGGCAGACAGGAGCAGATCCAGGCCAGCAGCTCTTCATCCCGCTCCGCCAGGTACTTCTTTGCAAAGTGGAACTTGTAGGAATCGCTGTTGGACCGGGTGACGAACAGCCAGCCCAGGATACGGCGGTAACGGCTCTCGTCCGACAGCAGCGTTTCCGTCATCGCTTCCGTATCCCGGATCTCATAGCATCCCATGGCCCAAAGGGCAAAGTAGGCCTGTTGAGTGTTCTCACTTTTGAGGTATTGGCTGCGGAGTCCCTCATCCGTCAGGCAGTCATAGGCATATTGGGCGCAGTGTTTTACGTTGGCGGGTTTGGCGTCGCCATAGCCCAGACCGGACCAGGTATCAAAAGCCCGGATTGTGCTGCTGTAGCGGAACAGGTCTTCATCCAGGCACAGCCTGATGATCCTGGCCAATACTTTGGTGCTGCCCGCGTCGGCGCTCTCCAGAATCTGCTGCCGGACGCCTTCCTGCAATCTCGCCGCGAGGAGGAGCTTCAGCAGAGCATCCACAAGGTCCTCGTTATTGCTGATAATGACCGCTTCAATGATGGCGCGGGACAGGAGCACTTCGGTGTTGTCTCCCATAATGGCCTCCCGCACCAGCGCGATCACTTTTTTATTCCCTCTGCGGATCTCCCGGGCAAGGCTATATTTGTAGCCGGGGATCGTATCCGTATTGCAATACAGCAGCTCTTCAACGGACTGGGTAAGGAAGGAGGAATGGATCAGATCGCAGAGCAGGTCGATCATCGCGGGAGCATAATAGCCAAAGACCCCGGAGTGATAGCTGTGCCGCCACATGTGCTGGGAAAATTGGCCCTCCATACGCAGCGCCAGAATCTCGCGGATCTGGTCTGTACAGGCAGGGCCTGCCAGTGAGCGGACTGCACGCTCCAGCGCGGGAATCCAGAATTGTTCCAGGGTCGTGAGCTGGGACGGCGCTTGCCCGTATTCCTTCGTGAGCATACTCCAGAGATCATAGAACCGCTGGCCGTAAATGCCGTAACGGACACAGCCTGCCAACAGGGCGGACAGACCGGAGCCCTTGTCCGCGACTTGCTGAAGCTCAGTCCAGCGCGCTTCATTCCGTTCAACTTTTCTTCGCTCCATAGGGCCGCTCCTTACCACATCCGGCCTGCCAGAAAGGTCAGCCGGATAAATATAAATTCCGCGTTTTCAGGCACAGAGAGCGGCGCATCCAGCGCGGTCAGCTCCGTGTCATTCATAAATACGCGCACAAGGCCGTCCTGCCAGCATTGGACCGCATTTTCCGCCGCTTTCCGTCTGTCGGCTTTCTTGTCGGAGAAGACGGCGCCGAAGGAGACCTTACCGGCTGCTGCCTGATCGTTGATCTGGCCGGCCGTCAGAAAAGGGATCAACTGTGCGCCGCTTTCTTTTTTGTTATACCGGTCTGCCTCATTTTCCGCGATTGCTGTCAGAAGCTGCCGCAGACTTGCGGTATCATCCGGTATCATATATTGCGTGGGCTGCAGAACATCCTTACGCCTCCCGGCAGTTTTCATTCTGACATAGATATGCATTTTAAGCACCTCCGAATGAGAGACTTGTTCGGTTCAGAACATAAAGTAAGGCGAGAACAATTCCCGGTTTTCTTCTGTATCCCCGAAGGCAAGATAATGCCCGTGCAGTGAATAGGCAGAGCTGTTGCTATACTGTTTAAAAGGCATCTTCTCTGCGCAGACGAGCATCTTTTTTGTCGGCGTTCTTCCTCTTCCCAGCACAGGGAGCGGGCCTATATAGGAAAAATCAGACCACGGACAGGTTTTGACCCTGACTTTCCCCCAAAAGGCATAGCAGCTTATGCCAGAGCTGCTGACTTCCCATTCCAGATTGATCAGCAGGTGCAGGAGGAACAAAATAAACATTAAAGGGAGCAATATGGCAAGCTCCCATCTTTGGGGAGAAAAAATGACCAGATACCGAATACGGCGAGCAGGCAGAAGAAAAGAAAAAGGCAAGTGTTAATTCTCCTGATTTCCTTTGATTTCCTTATTCTCATTGTATCCCTCCGGTTTCGGGCTTTTTACCAGAACACATTTCCCATTTTTATTATCTGCCATGCCGGGGAAAGTGTCAATAGAGAAAAACTTGTCCCGAAATGGGACTTGCAATCGGAATTGGACTGAAATATACTGAGAAGCAGCGTTTACAAAAACCGCAGAATACCGATCGGAGAGAGAATATGAGGATCATTATTTCCCCGGCGAAGAAAATGAATGTGGATACGGACAGCTTTGCCGTTGAAGCGCTCCCCCGCTTTCTCGGGGAGACGGAAAAGCTGATGGCCGCGCTGAAGGGGATGACGGGAGAGGCGCTGCAGAAGCTCTGGAAGTGCAGCGACGCTATCACGGCGCTGAACGTGGAGCGGCTGCGGGACATGGACCTGCGCCATGGCCTGACCCCGGCGGTGCTGGCCTATGAGGGCATACAATATCAATATATGGCTCCGGGTGTGCTGGAGACGGAGGGACTGGACTATCTGCGGCAGCATCTGAGGATCCTGTCCGGCTTTTACGGGCTGCTGCGCCCCTTCGACGGGGTGACGCCCTACCGGCTGGAGATGCAGGCAAAGCTGGGCGTTGAAGGAAATAAGGACCTTTACGGCTTCTGGGGCGGACGCCTGGCAGAACAGCTGGCGACAGAGACGGAGCTGATCCTGAACCTGGCCTCCAAAGAGTACAGCAAGGCAGTGGAGCCCTGGCTGCCCCGGACAGTCCGCTTTCTGACCTGCACCTTTGGGGAAGAAAATGCGGGAAAAATCATGGAAAAGGGCACCATGTGCAAAATGGCCCGGGGCCAGATGCTGCGCTGGATGGCGGAGAACCAGATCACAGACCCGGAAGACCTGCGGGAATTTCACGACCTGGAATACCGCTTCTCCGCTGAACATTCATCAGAGAACAATTATGTGTTTGTCAAAGGAGAAAAGAAAAATGCTTGAAACAGGAACAAAAGCGCCGGACTTCACCTTAAACGATAAGGACGGGAACGCCGTCTCTCTGACGGACTTTGCGGGAAAGAAGGTGGTGCTGTATTTCTACCCCAAAGACAGTACCCCCGGCTGCACCCGCCAGGCCTGTGCCTTCGCGGCGGCCTATGAGGAGTTCAAAACCCTGGACGCCGTGGTCATCGGCATAAGTAAAGACTCCGAAGCCTCCCACAGGAGGTTTGCGGAGAAAAACGGCCTGCCCTTTATTCTGCTGTCTGACCCGGAGCTGAAAGCCATTCAGGCCTACGGTGTCTGGCAGGAAAAGAAGAACTATGGCAAAGTGAGCATGGGTGTGGTGCGCTCCACCTTTATCATTGATGAAAAGGGCCTCATTGAAAAGGTGATGCCCAAGGTCAGGCCGGACACCAACGCCGCTGAGATTCTGGACTACCTGAAAAACGCATGACCGGCCCGGTTTTCGGGCAGGATATCCCGGAGGTGATTTCATGTCCAGGCAGGGAATGGCAAGGCCGGATCGGACCCATGTGCAGCCCAAAAACCAACAGACCCCGGTGCCGGAAATTCAGGGGAAGGCCAAACAGGGCAAAATGCCCGCAAAGCCGGTGATCGCAGGCACGGAAGGCAGAGAGATTCCCAAGGTCTTTCATCAGAAGAAGGACGGCTGAGACCCCGGGAAACAATACTTTTTCGGTTATGGTTATCATACGAAAAAGATATGATAAAAGGCGAATTATATCTAATTTCTAAAAAGCACACAAAACCGTGGTATAGAACAGTGTGTTTTTTGTAAATTCATGTCGATTGACAAAAGAAAAGGCCAAACCTATAATGTGCACAACGCAAAGGCGCGTGGATGTTTTTTCAAGTCATCCGCGCGCTTTGCCCTTTCCCGGGGCGGGCCGACGGCCTGCGTGATTTCACATCAGGAGGATTTGCAAAATGAAAAAATGGAAACTGCTCAGTATGCTTCTGGCCGTCTGCATGGTATTCAGCCTTGCTGCCTGCGGAGACAGCGCAGCCCCTGCTTCTTCCGCGCCGGCCGACGGCGGCGATGGGAGCGGCGATCCTATCGTGATCGGCGTCATCTCCCCCAATACCGGCGCTCTGGCCGCTTACGGCAACGGCATTGTCACCGGCGTTGATCTGGCCGTGGAAGAGATCAACGCGGCAGGCGGTATTCTGGGCCGTCCGGTCCAGGTCATCAAGACCGACGACCAGAGCGACCCCACCGAGTGCCTGAACGCCTTTAACTCTCTGGTATCTCAGGACGTGGGCCTGATCATCGGCTCCGCCACCTCCGGCTGCACTTCCGCTATCACTGACGCAGCCAACGAAGAGGAGGTCTGCCTCCTCAGCCCCACCGCCACCGCCGACTCCATCACCACCGAGGACGACTACATCTTCCGCGCCTGCTACGCAGACAGCTTCCAGGGCGCTATCGCAGCGGCCTACGCAAAGCAGGCCGGCTATGAAAAGGTGGGCGTGGTCTACTGCGCCGCCGACGTTTACTCCAAGGGCCTGTTCGACTCCTTCTCCTCCGCCTGCGCAGAGTACGGCGTGGAGGTCGTGGCTTCCGAGTCTACCGCTTCCCTTGATGTGCAGGATTACACCAACCAGTTCACCTCCATGGTGACCGCAGGCGTTGATTTTGTCTACGCTCCCTTCTACTATGACGTGATCGGCCCCTATGTGGTGCCCCAGGCCCGCGCTGCCGGATACACCGGCGTGATCATGGGCGCTGACGGCTACGACACCACCCCTGACTACGTTGTAGAGGGCGCTGACCTGACCGCTTTTAACGACATTTACTGGACCAACCACTACGATCCCTCCGATACCTCCGAGAAGGTCAGCTCCTTCGTCAAGGCCTACGAGGCCAAGTACGGCAGCATCCCCAGCGCGTTCGGCGCAACCGGCTATGACTGCGTGTATATGTACAAGGCCGCTATCGAGGCTGCCGGCACTGCCGAGTCCAGTGCTGTGCGCGACGCGCTGGCTGACACCTCCGCGGTTTACGAATGCGTCACCGGTACCTTCTCTCTGGACGAGAGCGGCACGCCGGTAAAGGGCGCGGCAATTATTTCCTTCGTGTCTGACGGCAGCACCGTCACCTCCAAGCTGGTGGACGTGGTCACCGAACTTCCCTGAGTCACACACTTTTTCACTCCTTAAATTAAAAAATTGACCACAACCACCGCAATGCGGCAGGGCGCCCCCGGGCTTCCTGCCGCAGCTTGTATTGAACGAGAAAGGAAAGAAACCTGTGAGTACATTTTTTCAGACGCTTATCGTCGGGCTGAGACTGGGCAGCATCTACGCGCTGATCGCGCTGGGCTATACCATGGTCTACGGCATTATCCGACTGATCAACTTCGCCCACGGCGATTTTATCATGGTGGGCGGCTATACCATGATTTTTACCATCCCTCTGGCTCTCCGAATGGGTCTGCCTGCCTGGGCGGCAGTGCTGGCCGGCGTGGTGGTCTGCGTGCTGGTGGGCGTGGGCACGGAGCTGATCGCCTACCGCCCGGTACGAAAAACCGGTACCGCCATGACCGCGCTGATTACCGCCATTGCCATGAGCCTGTTTCTGGAAAACCTGGCCCAGGCCATCCCGGCCATCGGCCCTAACCCCAAGGTTTCCAGCCAGATTTTTGCCTCGGGCGGCATCAACATCGGCTCTGTCACCATGGAATACACCACCATCATCACTATCGTGATCAGCGCAGTGGTTATGGTCATTCTCTATGAGTTTACCCAGAAGACCCGGCTGGGCCGGGCCATGCGCTGCGTGTCCGAGGACAAGGCGGCGGCTACATTGATGGGCATCAATGTCAACCACACCATTTTGCTGACTTTTGCCATCGGCTCCGGCCTTGCGGCGGTGGCGGCGCTGATGTATATGGCGCAGTATCCCAAGGTGTACACCACAATGGGCTCTCTGCTGGGTCTGAAGGCCTTTGTCTCCGCCGTGCTGGGCGGCATCGGCATCATCCCCGGCGCGGTGCTGGGCGGTGTGGTGATCGGTCTGGTGGAGTCTTTTACCACAAGCTATATCTCCTCCAGCATGGCCGATACGTTCGTGTTTTTGATCCTGATCATTGTGCTGGTGATCAAGCCCGCCGGCATCATGGGAAAGAATGTGGGGGAAAAGGTATGAAAAAGAACAAAACCGGCTTCGGCTATCTGCTGAACACCATTGTCATCATCCTGCTTTTTACCGCTTTCCAGATTCTTACCGGCGTGTTCGGCGCTGAGGGACCGTTCAAGCTCGTGATCGTGCCCTGCCTGTGGCAGTGCTGCTATCTGATCATCCTGGCCGCCTCCCTGAACCTGGTGCTGGGGTTCCTTGGCCAGCTCTCCCTGGGACACTGCGGCTTTATGGCCATCGGCGCCTATACTGCGGCGCTGCTGAGCCTTGCCTGCGAACGGGCCGGCGTTTTTCAGGAAAAGGAGGGCGCAGTATTTATTCTGGTGCTCTTCGGCTGCATTCTTGCCGCCGGAATTCTGGCCGCGCTGGTGGGCCTGCTGGTTGGCGTCCCCGCTCTGCGGCTCAAGGGCGACTATCTGGCCATCATCACCCTTGGCTTCGGCATGATCATTGTCAATATCATCAACAACCTGCCCTTCTGCGGTCAGGACGGTCTTGGCCAGGGCTCCGCTGCCGCCTCCCTGTATAAAAACGGCCTGGGCTTCGGCAGCAAGGGCAAGGTCGCTTTCCTGTGGGTGGCGCTGCTGGTGACCATCGTCTGCATCGCGCTGATGTTCATGTTTATCCGCTCCAAGTATGGCAGAGCCATCAAGGCCATCCGGGATGACGAGATCGCTGCCTCCGCCTCCGGCATCAATACTGCCTATTATAAGGTATTCACCTTTGCTTACTCCGCCTTCTTCGCGGGGATTGCCGGGGCGCTTTACGCCTGCGCCAACGCCACGCTGTCCACCTCCTCCTTCGCCTTTACCAACGGCGGCATATTGAACTCCACCTTTGTGGTGGTCATGGTGGTGCTGGGCGGTATGGGCTCCATCACCGGCTCCGTGGTGGCGGCAGTGATCATGTTCCTGGTGAACTACCAGATCAAAAACGGCAGCTGGGTGTCTGCCCTGCCCGCCTCGATACAGGGCGTTTTCGAGTACCCCATGCTTGTTTACGCCATTGTGCTGATCGTGGTGATTTTGTTCCGTCCCAAGGGCATCTTCGGTACCTATGAATTCTCACTGATGAACCTGGGGAAGGACATGAAAGCCTCTCTTGCCAGAAAACGCGCGGAGAGGGCCGAACGAAAGGGGGCAAAGAGCCATGGCTGAAACAGAGAGAGTCCCCGTACTGGAGACAAGAAAACTGGGCATCAGCTTCGGCGGTCTGAAAGCCGTCAACGACTTCAATATTAAAATCTACCAGGGCGAGCTGGTGGGTCTGATCGGCCCCAACGGCGCGGGCAAAACCACGGTATTCAACCTGCTCACCGGCGTCTATGCGCCTACGGAGGGAACCGTGCTGCTAAACGGCGTGCCCCTGAACGGAAAAAAGACCCACCAGTTCGTGGCGGCAGGCGTGGCCCGCACCTTCCAGAATATCCGCCTGTTCAAGCAGATGAGCGTGATCGACAATGTCAGGACCGCCTTTACCAAGGACATCAGATACAACCTTTTTGACGCCACCTTCCGCACCAAAAAGTTCTGGCAGACGGAGAAGGCTATCACGGAAAAAGCCATGGAACTGCTGGCCATCTGCCATCTGGAGGACAAGGCTGATGTGCTGGCTTCCAGTCTCCCTTACGGCCAGCAGAGAAAGCTGGAAATTGCAAGAGCCCTGGCAACCGACATGAAGCTGCTGCTTCTGGACGAGCCTGCGGCCGGTATGAACCCCACCGAGACGGCGGAGCTGCTGGAGTGCATCAACACCATCCGGGACCGCTTCGGTATCGCCATACTGCTCATCGAGCACGACATGTCCCTGGTGATGAACGTATGCGAGCGCATCCAGGTCATCGACTACGGCCAGACCATCGCCTCCGGCCTGCCGGCGGAGATCGCGGCCAACCCCAAGGTCATTGCCGCCTATCTTGGACAGTGAGGAGGAAGAGACAGATGCTTGAAATCAAAGATCTGAACGTGTTTTACGGCGCCATTCATGCCCTGAAAGGCATATCCCTTACCGTGGACGAGGGGGAACTGGTGTCCCTCATCGGCGCGAACGGCGCGGGCAAGACCACAACGCTGCACACCATTTCCGGCCTGCTCCCTGCCGCCTCCGGCTCCATCACCCTGGACGGCAAGGATCTGCAGAAGGTGGCCCCCAACAAGATCATCGGCATGGGTCTTGCCCATGTGCCTGAGGGACGGCATGTTTTCGCCCGCATGACTGTGGAAGAAAACCTGCGCATGGGCGCATACATCATCAAAGACCAGAAAAAGATCGGTGAGAACCTGGAAAATGTGTATTCCCATTTTCCCCGGCTGAAGGAGCGCAGCCGCCAGCTGGCAGGCACCCTCTCCGGCGGCGAGCAGCAGATGCTGGCCACCGGCCGCGCCCTGATGACAAACCCCAGAATCGTACTGATGGATGAGCCGTCCATGGGCCTTTCCCCCCTGCTGGTCAAGGAGATATTCTCCATCATTCAGGAGCTGCACGAGAGCGGCATCACCATATTGCTGGTGGAGCAGAACGCAAAAATGGCCCTGGCCGTGGCCGACCGGGCCTATGTATTGGAAACCGGCAGCATCTCCATGTCGGGCAAAGCCGCGGAGCTTGCCGAGGATGACCGGGTGCGCAAGGCCTATCTGGGCGCATAAGGAGGAAACAGCTATGGAAAAATTCGTGATCACCATTGCCAGAGAGACCGGCAGCGGCGGACTGAACATCACCCGCAAGCTGTCGGAGGCGCTGGGCGTGCCCTACTATGACAGAGATCTGCTGCGCAAGGCCTCAGAGGTCAGCGGCATCCACGAACGGCTTTTCGGCGCGGCCGATGAGCGGATCGGATTGAAAGAGATGCTCTCTGCCGCAGAGAAAGTATACACCGGGGAGGTCCTGCCCCCGGACAGCGATGACTTTACCTCCACAAGAAATCTGTTCAGCTTCCAGGCCAGAATCATCAAGGAACTGGCGGAGACGGAGAGCTGCATCATTCTGGGCCGCTGCGCAAACTATCTGCTTGCGGACAGAAAGGACGTCCTGCGGGTGTTCATCCACGCACCCCTGGAGGCCAGAGAGGAGCGGGTTGCCTCCTACTCCCTGGCCTGGAGCCCCCGGGAGGTCACCAAATACATCCGGGTGGAGGACAAGCGCCGGGCCTCCTATTACCGCTACTACACCGGCGAAGAGTGGCGGGACGCCGCCGGTTATGATCTGAGCCTGAATTCCGGCGAACTTGGCGAGGAGGGCTGCGTCCGGCGTATTCTGGACGTGCTGCCCCGGTTCCTCGGCAAATAAAGCGAAGGGCGGCTTTTTCTGATTCGGATATTCCCCCCGGTTAACCCAATATTAATTTTTTTCTTAATATTTGCTGTTATACCGGAGTACACATATATTGACAGAGGGGGATCTGCCGTGAAAAACATTCTCATCCGCGTATTCAGCGGGGTGCTTGCTCTGGTATGCCTGATATGTCTGGTGATCGGAGCGGTCAACATCAAGGATATTCTGGACTGTAAGGACGTATGGGAGAAGATCAGGAAGGACGCACTGGAGAGCTTTGAAATGCTGGAGGACGGCATAGCGCAGCTCAAGGAGAACGAGGAAGCCTACACCGAGGGCGTGAGCGCCTATGAAGAGGGGCTGGAAAGCTACGAGGCAGGGCAGAATAAGCTGGCAGCCGGCGGGGCGGCTTTATCCTCCGGCCAGGCGGCATACGACGCCAATGCAGCAAAGCTTGCCGAAGCCCACAAGCAGTATGAGGAAGGGCAGCGTACCCTGGAACAGGGCAAGGCAGAGCTTGCCCAGGGAAAAGCGGAGCTGGAGCAGGGCAAGGCTGCGGTGGAAGCGGGAAAAGCCCAGCTTGAGGCAAACCGGGAAGCCTATGAAGAGGGAAAAGCACAGCTTGAACGGGTGGCGCCCATCTACTATGCAGCGAAACCTTATTACGACGCATGTATGGCCCTCAAGGCCGAGTACGATCAGGCGGTCGCTGACGGAGATATGGTAAAAGCGGCTATTCTGCAGGAACAGGTGATCGAGCAGCAGATGATCCTGAACGCCACCTTGGGCGGCTATTCCATCAACACGATCATCACCGAGTACGAGGCCGGTCAGGCCAAAATCGCCGAATATGAGGCGGCCCAGGCCAAGGTGGCTGCCGGCGAGAAAGCCATTGCCGAAGCGGAGCAGAAAATTGCCGAGGGAGAAAAGAATATCGCTGAAGGCGAGGCAAAGCTTGCCGCCTCCAAGGCCGTTCTGGACGAGAACGACCGGAAGCTGGCCGAGGCAAAATCGGAGCTGGATAAAGGCTATGCAAATTACGCCGCAGGAAAGGCCCAGCTGGAAAACGGCGCGGCCGATCTTGCCGAGGGGCTGAAGCAGCTGGAGGTATATGAAGGCGGCCAGCAGCAGGTGGCCCAGGGACTTGACCTGGTCATTGCCACGGAGACCTACTATAATAAAAAAGGAGACGCGCTGGTGGAGAGCATCGCGGACCGACTGGGGCCCAACTTCTCCTACTGGAAGACCGATGCAAACGGTTATCCGCTTATCCTTAACGATGAACAGGTGCTTGACCTTGAAAAGGCCCTTCGGGTTTGCCGGGCCGGCCGGGACTTTGTGGACGACACCACTGAGGCGGTGACCGGGGAACTTACTGCCCGCATCATCCATACCGCCGCCCTGCTGCTTTCCTCGTTAGTGGGGCTTGCTGCCGGTATCGTCGGGCTGTTTGCCCGGACGCTGGGTTCGGCTGTTGCTTCCACTGTATGCGCGGGCCTCGGGATCATCGGCCTTGCTGCCGGCTTCATTCTGGGCGGCTTTGAATGCCCCCTGTCCCGCATCGCCGGAGCCTCTGCGCCGGGGATTATCTGCGGCATGCTGATCACCCTGACCTGCGCCGCGGCGGCTCATACGGTCATCGGCTATATCTGCGCGGCGAAGAAAACCCCTGCAGCGACAGCCGCGGCAACCTGAAAACCAGATAAACGCAAAACTACCCGGACGAAGATCCGGGTAGTTTTTGCGTCTGGGCAGATGTCAGAGCTCTTTGATCTCGCAGATGACGCCGCCGTTATCGAATACTGTTACCAGCGCCCAGGTCAGCCTGCGGCCCTTCCCGGCGGTGCCGGGATTTAAAAGCTGTACGCCGCCCACCTCCTCATAGACCGCGCGGTGGGTATGACCGTACATGGCAATCTTTGCTCCGGCCTCCTGCGCGGCATAGACCAGGGGAGACATGTCGTAGCCGTCGGCCCCCAAAGTGTGACCATGGCAGATCAGGGCCTTCACCGGACCAAGCTGCACCGTGTCCACCAGCGGGGCAGAGGGAAACATGTCGCAGTTGCCGCATACGTTGAAAAGGGGAATATCGGGGAATTCCCGTTTCAGCGCCTCCGTATCCCGCTCGTAGTCTCCCAGATGGATGACAGCGTCGGGACGGCAGCGGCGAACCGCCTCAAGCATGAGGGCGGTGTTGGAATGGGTGTCGGAAAAAACGGCAGCTTTCATTTTTCTTCTCCTGAGGTATCATTATTTTGACTCCTGAATATACTGGAATGAACAGGAGTGTGGTAAGACGATGCAGAATTTTGAAACCCTGAGCCGTGAGCTGGAACGCCGGGGCAAGACAGAGGAGATCAAAAAGATCGCCCAGTCTCCAGACGGACAGCGCATCAGCAGTATGCTCGACCCCCAGGCCATGGAAAAAGCGGCGCGGGGTGGCGATGCGGAGGGACTGAAAAACATGCTGGGCAAGATTCTGGAGACCCCGGAGGGCAGGAGACTTGCCGAGAGCGTAAGAAAAATGATGGAAGACTGAAAAGAGGTGAGCCGCCGTGAGCGAATTTGAGGACAGGATAAACAGCGTACTTAACGACCCGGAGCAAATGGATAAAATAGCGAACCTGGCCAAGTCGCTTATGGGCGGCGACGGGCAGAAGACTGCTCCCGGCGACGGCGGCATGATGGGAAAGCTTGGGGAACTGGCAAAGAGTCTTGCCGGCGGAGATTCCACCGGCAGAGACGGCCCGGAGATAGACCCCGCAATGCTGGGGAAGATCGGCCGGCTGATGAACGCCGGAAATGCCCGAAGCAGTAATGAACGGGCACTGTTGGAGGCCATGAAGCCCTATCTGACGGAAAAACGGCGGCAAAAGATGGACCGGGCGCTGCAGCTGGCAAGGCTTGCCCGGATCGCTCGTATTGCCATGGGAGAAATGGGGGAGGGAGATGTATAACCGCTATCAGGGCAACTCCGGAAAGGTGGTGCGGGTAGAGGAACGGCGGGAAAACAACCGCCCGGTACGGGAGTACAGCCAGTTCCCGGCCCCGGCGCCTGTTCCTGCCCCGGCAAAAGGGCAGATGAACCGGCAGACCGGGCGGCAGAGTATGCCGGATCCCTTTTCGTCCATCGGCTCCCTGCTGCAAAACAGCCTGGGTGGACTGGAGACGGACGATATCATTCTCCTGCTGGTCCTCTACCTGATGTACCGGGAGAGCGGGGACAGCGAGCTGCTGATCATCATGGGCGCCATGTTCCTGCTGTAAGGGCATGTACGGGGGAGTTCAGCTGCGTTCTGCCAGAGCGTAGATGAATTTCCCCTCTGCGTTTTCCCGCTGATCGATCAGACCGGCATCCATCAGGTGATCCAGATGGGCAAGCCCCTCGCCCATGGCGAACCATTTCTGGTTGTCGGGAAATGTGCTCCAGCTTCCGGCATTGACGCGCCAGGCCATGTGGCCGGATACCTCGTATCCGGTCAGCTCCGGGTAGTCGTGAACGATCTGCAGTGCCTCGTTCAGCCGCGCGGTGTGGTGGGCAATGATCTCGTCGATACGGCTGTGCAGATCCAGAGCGCCGTATCTGCGGTGTCCGGGAAGGACAAGCTCCGGACGGCAGGCCCGGATCTTTTCCAGACTGGTCAGGTAGATGCACAGAATATCCCGGCGCTCACAGCGGCAGGTGATATTGGGCGTGATATCGAACAGCACATGGTCCCCGGAAAAGAGGATGCGGTTTTCCTCGTCGTAAAGGCACATATGTCCCATGGAGTGGCCGGGGGTGTGGATACATTTCAGCCGGTGTCCGCCGTAGCACAGGATTTCCCCGTCCTCCACCAGACGGGCGGGCACAAAGTCTGTTGGCATATAGCGCATGGAGGGATTATCGTAAAAGGTGCTGACGATGCTGTCGGGCATACCCTCGTGACCGAAGCGGTTTGGCACTCTGGGCCAGACGCTGCGGTCAAACTCTACCAGCTCAATACGGCCCAGAATGATGGGAAAGCCCATGTCATACAGCGCCCCCACATTGCCGGAGTGGTCGGAATGAAAGTGGGTGATGAAAACGTCTGTATTCTCCGGCCGAAGATCCAGACTTTTCATGCCCGCCAGCAGCATGTTCAGGCAATCCTTGCGGTTGAAGCCGGTGTCGATCAGCAGGTTCCGCCCGCCGTCCGTGGCCCTGATCACATAGCAGTTGACGTATTGCAGGGGGTTGCGGGGCAGCTTGACGGGAAAGGTATAGATATTATCGGTGATATTTACGCTCATGTTCTTCCTCAATTTTCTCGTTTTTATTTTACCAATCATACCACAACCGCAAAATTCGTCAACACGATTTTTGCCTGTTTTTCTTGCAAAACCCGGAAAAAGAGAAATACAGGTTGCTTTTTGCGCGCCTTTAGCGTAGAATAGGCCCGCTGACTGCTATTTGCGAGGTGTATAATGAATTTAAGAAGCCTTATCGGCGACCGGGCCTTTTACCGCAAGCTTTTCGCTGTCATGACGCCGGTGCTGATACAAAATGTGATCACAAATTTTGTAAGTCTGCTGGACAATGTGATGGTGGGACAGGTGGGTACGGAGCCCATGTCCGGCGTCGCCATTGTCAACCAGCTCATCTTCGTGTTCAATCTCTGCATCTTCGGCGGCCTGGCCGGGGCAGGGATCTTTACCGCCCAATATTACGGGAAAAATGACCAGGAGGGCGTGCGGAACACCTTCCGGGCAAAGCTCTATATCGCCATGGGTGCACTGATCGTTTTCGTGTCGGTGTTTCTGCTGTTCGGCGAGGAGCTGATCTCTCTTTTCCTTCATGAGGGACAGGAGAATCTGGACCTGGCGGCCACCCTGGCCTACGGCAGGGAGTACCTGCTGGTAATGGTAATCCAGACCGTGCCTTTTGCCATCATGCAGGTCTACGGCAGCACACTGAGGGAGACCGGGGAGACGCTGCTGCCCATGAAGGCGGGCATTATCGCGGTTTTTGTCAATCTGATCCTCAACTATGTTCTTATTTTCGGCAAATTCGGTGCGCCGGCCCTGGGCGTGGTGGGCGCGGCCGCTGCCACGGTGATCGCCCGGTTTGTGGAGTGCTTCATCGTTATCGGCTGGACCCACCGCCACAGCGAGCAGTGCCGCTTTATCCGGGGGGCTTACCGCTCATTGAAGGTGCCTGCCCAGCTGGCAAAGCAGATCCTTGTTCTGGGCGCGCCGCTGCTGATCAACGAGGTGCTCTGGTCCTCCGGCATGGCCGTGCTGAACCAGTGCTACTCGCTGCGTGGCCTTGAGGTGGTCTCCGCCGTGAACATCTCCACCACCGTGTCCAACCTGTTTTTCTGCGCCTTTTTGTCCATGGGCACCACGGTGTCCATCATTGTGGGACAGCTTCTGGGCGCCGGCGAGCTGGAAAGAGCCGTGGAGGAGGACAAGCAGCTCATTGCCTTTGCTGTGGCCCTGTGTGCCGCAGTGGGCGTGGTCATGGCCCTGATCGCGCCGCTGGTGCCGGAGATCTACAACACCACCGCTATGGTCAAGGAGCTGGCGGCCGACCTGCTGTTTGTCAGCGCGGCCATGATGCCGGTAAACGCCTTTACCAACTCCTGCTATTTTACCCTGCGCTCCGGGGGCAAAACCATCATCACCTTCATTTTCGACAGCGCCTTTGTCTGGGTGATCTGCATCCCTGTGGCATTCCTGCTGTCAAGGTATACCGCCGTGGCCATTTTACCCATGTATATCACGGTGCAGGCCCTGGATCTGATCAAGTGCCTTATCGGCTTTTATCTGGTGAAAAAGAGAAAATGGGTCAACAACCTTGTTGCCGCATAAATGAAAGGAAAGAGCCGGAAGTCATCGGACTGCCGGCTCTTTTCTTTATCCGCTTCAGCGCCGGAAGAGTTTGCCGAAAACCAGCCGGGAGAAGGGGCCGGCGGCAAACAGGTTCCAGAGCAGCGCCATGGGAAAATTCTTGATCAGTGTGCCCACCCATATGGCGGGCAGTTGGCTTATGGGGTTTCCCGCAAGAATGACATTAAAGAGAATGGCGGCCACCATGCTCATGGTGGGGCACATCACCAGCACCGTGCAGGAGGAGACCATCAGGGTGATGAAAAAGGGATTATCCTGCTCCGGGCGGATGATCTTTGCCGCCAGGGCATGTCCCAGCCGGTTGCCCCAGAGATTGGAGAACAGGAACACGAAAATCCACATATAGGCGGCCTCCGCCAGCGCGTCGGGGAAAACCTGGTTTGTCATGCTGCTCAGGCCGCCGGGCATGGCGTTACAGCCCATTTTTATGGCCACATTGTATACCTCCATGCCGATGGCCATGCTTACCGACATGAGGACGCCGAAGATGATTTTTTCTGCTTTTGTTTCAGGCATTTTGCACTCCTTCCGCCGCCCTGCGCCCCGTCGGAAGGTCTGCATCCGGCCTGAAAAACAGACAGCGCACCGCCCCTTCAGCCGGATTTACGCCAAAGGGCAACACGCTGTCTCAATGAGAATTTTTACCGCTGGATTATACCCGCTGAAAAGGGGGTTTGTCAAAGGGGGAAAATCATTTTTGCCCTTTTGAACAAAAACATGCCGCTGTATTTTCGGTAAAACCGCCCTTTGAGAATGAATGGGAAAAATATTAAAATTAGAACATATCAATTGAGAAAAAAGCGAGATCCCAGAAAAAAGAACTTTTTTGAACGAATTGGAGGAAAAACATGAAAAGAGTAAAAGCGGCATGCCTGTGCCAGACCCTGCATTTCCTGCTGAAAGAGGATCTGGGCCACGATTACGCGGCAAAGCTGGTGAAGCAGGAGGTTCAGCACTACAAGGAGGGGCTTGACAGAAGCGGAACCAAATACAAAATCATCGAGGAGACCGTTCAGCCGGACGACTCCATCATCATCAAGATCAAGAAGCAGTACAACAATTCCAGCGTGGGCGAATATTTGGACTGAAAGAAACCCGGAAAGCGGTCTCCGGGTTTCCTTTTTCCGGGCCTGCGCTTGTCAAGACCACCTTGATCCTGTATAATCAGGGCCGGGAAGGAGGTGCACCATATGCTGAACAGCAGCGGATTTGACCTGTGGGCGGACGGCTATGACAAGAGCGTACAGCTCAGCGAGGAGGACGATGCCTATCCCTTTGCCGGGTATAAAAAGGTTCTGGGCGCGGTCTACCGCAGCATCCGGGAGAGCAGGGGCACGAAGGTTTTGGATATGGGCCTGGGGACGGCGGTTCTGACCCAACGGCTGTACCAAGACGGATATGAAATTTTCGGTCTGGACTTTTCGGAGAAAATGCTGGAGATCGCGAGAGAAAAAATGCCCGGTGCCAGGCTGATCCAGTACGATTTTTCCTGGGGCTTCCCGCCTGCCTTCGCCGGAGAACGCTTTGATTTTATCGTCTGCACCTACGCCATTCACCACCTGGACGACCGGCAGAAGGTGGAGCTGATCCGCGAGCTTCTCCCGCATCTGACGGAGGAGGGGCTGATATTGATCGGAGATGTGGCATTTCAGACGGCGGAGGAGCTGGCGGAATGCAGAAGAGCCAGCGGCGGGCTGTGGGATGAGGAGGAGCTCTACATGGTGGAGGAGACCATGAGCCGGGAAATCCCGAACCTGCACTTTGAGAAGCTAAGCTTCTGTTCCGGCGTGTTTACTATCACCAAACAAGCGCATGGAGGTACGAAATGAGATATTTTCCCATCTTGCAGGAGCTGTTTGAATCGGACACGGTGCTCTTTCTCCTGTTCGGCGCCGCTGCCGCCATGGCGCTGGGAGCGAGACGGGAAGAGAAAAAGAAGCTGTGGGCGGACGCCGGCATTGCCGCGGGTCTGTATCTGGCCTGCGAGCTGCTGTCCAATACGCACACGAATTTTATGCTGGAGCTGGTTCTGCTCTTCTTCGGCACGGTGGCCCTGGGCTGCGTGCTGGGCTTTGTAATCTGCCTTTTAGCAGGGGCGGTCAGAAAAAACGGGCGCAGTGACGGCGGTAAATAAGAGGAACCCCGGGAATTCCGGGGTTCCTCCTTTTACTTGCTTTTACTTGCCTTTTCCGAAAAACTGTTCGCGGAAGGCCTGGGCAGTGGGGCTTGCGGCGATACCGCCCCGGCCGGTCTCCCTCAGAGAGGAAGGGAGAACTTCGCCCACGGCGCGCATGGCGTCAATCACCTCGTCCGCCGGGATGTGAGAGCCGATCCCTGCCAGAGCCAGCTCCGCCGCAGTCAGGGCATTCATGGCCCCGGCGGCGTTTCGCTTCACACAGGGCACTTCCACAAGGCCCGCCACCGGGTCGCAGACCAGACCCATCATGTTTTTCAGGGCGATAGCCACTGCGTTTGCCATCTGCTCATTGTCCCCGCCGTGAAGATACACCAGCGCGGCGGCGGCCATGGCGGAGGCAGAGCCGATCTCCGCCTGGCAGCCCGCTTCCGCCCCGGAAATGGAGGCACGCTGGGCGATCACCGCACCGAAACCCGCCGAGATATACAGCGCGCGGATCAACGCGTCGTCCTTTAAACCGTATTTTTCCCCATAGGGCAGCAGCACAGCCGGCAGCACCCCGCAGGCGCCCGCCGTGGGGGCGGCCACAATGCAGTGCATACAGGCGTTGCACTCGCCCATACGCAGGGCTGCGGAGAGAACGGCGCCGATAAAATCCCCGCAGATGGATCTGCCGCTTTCAACCTGAAGCCGCATTTTCTCCCCGTCCCCGCCGCTGAGACCGCTCTTTGAGCGCTGGGCAGGGTCATAGGAGCTGTCCGCCTGACGCATGGCCTGAAGCCGCTGGGACATCATGCCCCAGGACTGTTCCGGGCTGATGCCGCTCTCCTCGGCGGAGGCGTCCAGAATCAGCTTCCAGAGGGGAAGAGCGCGCTGCTCAGCCACCTGTAAAAGCTGCTTGACGGAATAAAAAACCATTTGCGTCCCTCCCTCAGTTGATGCAGACTGCGCCCAGTATCCCGGGCAGATTGCTGATCGTATTCACCACATCCTGACGGATGGGGGCGTCACACTCGATGACCATTACGGCGCAGCCGCCCCGCCCGTCCCGGTTCACCTGAAAGGTGCCGATGTTGATGCCCTGTTGGGCCAGTACCCGGGATACGTCGGCCACGCTGCCGGGCTGATCCTCGTTTTTGACGATAAGGGTAGGCTGCTCGGCAGTGAAGCACAGCTCCATGCCGCCCAGACGGCGGATCTGGATCCGGCCGCCGCCGACAGACGCGCCTACGATCTCCAGCTCCGCGCCGCTTTTGCCCCGAAGCTTCAGCAGCACGCTGTTAGGATGGGCGGCGCGCAGCTCCGTCACGCCGAAGGAAAACTCCAGACCGGCTTTTTCCGCATATTCAAAGCTGTGAGGAATGCGCTCGTCATCCGGCTCCATACCCAAAAGCCCCGCGATCAGGGCCTTGTCTGTGCCGTGGCCCAGGCCGGTGTCCGCAAAGGAACCGTAAAGATACAGCTCCGCTTCCACCGGGGGCTCCCCCAGCAGCTTGCGGGAGACCAGCCCGATGCGCACGGCCCCCGCCGTGTGGGAGCTGGAAGGGCCAACCATGATCGGGCCGATAAGGTCAAAGATATCCATTGTTATTCCTCCATTGGGGAAGATAAACCTATTATACCCGCCCTCGGCCCCGTTGACAAGCCACGCTGTATCCAAAATCTGCTGCCATCCTGATACAGCATATTCTGACTGCGGGATCCTTCCCCGCCGCACAGCCTGGCATGAGAGAGAACATTTGCCGTCCTGAGCGCAGCGAAGGATCCCGTCCGGTTAGACTTCATGTTCTGCCCATGGGATTCTTCGTCACTGCGTTCCTCAGAATGACAGCGTGTATTATGGGTGCTGTGGACACCGCGTCATTGACAAGGGCTTATCAGCACTGCATCTGCCGCAGCATCTCTTTTCTCAGCCGGTCGATGATCCGTTTTTCCAGGCGGCTGATGTAGCTCTGGGATATGCCCATTTTATCCGCCACCTCCTTTTGGGTGTACTCTTTTCCGCCGGGCAGACCAAAGCGCATCAGAATGATGCTGCGTTCCCGTTGGGAAAGACAGTCAATGGCCTCCATCAGCATCTGTTTGTCCGCGTCGTCCTCCAGCGGGCGGTACACCTCGTCGTCATCGGTGCCCAGAATATCGGAAAGCAGCAGCTCGTTCCCGTCCCAGTCGGTGTTCAGCGGCTCGTCAAAGCTGATTTCCGTGCGCTGAGCGCTGATTTTGCGCAGATACATCAAAATTTCGTTTTCAATGCAGCGGGAGGCATAGGTGGCCAGTTTGATGTTCTTGCCGGATTTGAAGGTGTTTACCGCCTTGATCAGGCCGATGGTGCCGATGGAGATCAGATCCTCAATGTTGATTCCGGTGTTTTCAAAGCGTTTGGAGATGTATACCACCAGGCGCAGGTTGTGCTCGATCAGCTTTTGCCGCGCCGCCTCATCTCCCTGTTCCAGGGCGCTTATGGCCTGCTCCTCGGCCTCCCTTTCCAGGGGCGGCGGCAGGGTGTCGCTGCCGCCGATATAAAAAACCGGGGAGGGCTCCAGCCCCAATATATTCAGTATCCTGTCCTTGAGAAAAAGAATTTGCGGTTTACATAACATTAAAATGTCCCTTTCCTGTTCATCATTAAATCACGGCCTCAAAGCCGTCCCCCACGGCGGTTGGGGAGACGGCAACAAGCAGCTCTTTTTCCTCTTTCCCGTCGATGGTCAGCAGCTCCGGGGTAAAAACCGGCAGCATCCCTGCGACGCCCACGGCGGAGTAGGGGATGAGGCGGAATTTGCCCGCGTATTCCGGCAGCTGAGACAGCAGCTCCAGTGCGTCCACCGGAGAGACGGAGGAAAAGACCTCCGCCGCCCGGCCCAGCACCGGGCGCAGGGCATGAAGCCCGGCCACCATCACCTCTTTGCCGCTGACCGGGTCGGAAAGACTGTTCCCGGTGTCAAGCAGGGCCATAAAACGGCTCTCCCGGCCAAGAAAGACCAATCGGACCTGAACGCAGCGCCGGTCCATGAGCTTTGCCCTGCGGCGGAACAGAAGGCTTATTCCGCCGTAGCACAAGGCGAAGGACAGCACCAGCACCCGTGAGGAGACGGGCAGACAGACTCTGTCGGAAAAGGCGCCTCTCCCTGCCAGGGATATGGCCCACACCGCCCCGCCGAAGGCGGCGGATACCGACAGAAACACCGCGCAGCAGCGCAGCATTTTTGCCTCTCCCCCAAAGGCGGCAAGCCCCATCAGCAGCGCCGCGGCCAGCTTGCACAACGGCTCGGCCAGAAAGTCCAGACCCGGCAGGAGGACCGCTACGGAGTAACAAGCGCCAATCAGCGCGGCGAGCAGATATCTGAGCCGTTTCAGGACCAGCCCGCAGACTCTGGCGGAGACAAGGCAGAGAAGATAGTCGATACAGAGGTTGAGGAAAAACAGACTGTCTACATAGATCACTTGCATGAGCAGATTATACGCCAGCGGCTCTGCATATTTTGTCATTTGGGAATTGTCAAAAAGGCTATGCTGTGGTAAAATCGTTTAGAATGTACGATTTTGCAGTGATCATCATCTGCCGCGTCTGACGCAGCGACCGGGGCGCGGCCATTGTGGGTATACTTCAATATGAGGAGGTCCAGCCATGGAAAAGCCTGTTTACAAACGAGTAGTGATCAAAATAAGCGGCGAGGCCCTTGCCGGAGAAAAAAAGACCGGCTTTGATTTTGATTTTGTCACCAAGGTTTGCCATACCGTGAAGCGCTGTGCCGAAATGGGAGTAGAGACTTCCATTGTCATCGGCGCGGGCAACTTCTGGCGCGGCGTGAAGGACGGCGCAGGAAAGGTAGAACGTGTCAGCGCAGACCGGATGGGCATGCTTGGCACCGCAATGAACTGCCTGGCCGTGGCGGACGTGTTCAAGCAGATCGGCGCGGACGCCAGAGTGCAGACCGCCGTGGATATCCAGGGCGTGGGCGAGCGGTACAGCACACAGAAGAGCATTGAATATATGGAAAAGGGCAGCATCGTCCTTTTTGCCTGCGGCACAGGCCAACCCTTCTTCTCCACCGATACGGCGGCAGTCCTCCGCGCGGCGGAGATCCACGCAGACGCCATCCTGCTTGCCAAGAATATCGACGGCGTATACAGTGACGATCCCCGCAAAAATCCCGACGCGGTGAAATTCGACGAGATCAGCTACGATGAGGTTCTGGCCCGTCATCTGGCCGTTATGGATACCACCGCCACCAGTCTGGCCATGGACAACAGCATCCCCGTTATCGTGTTCGGCCTGGCCGAGCCGGAAAACATCGTCCGCGTTCTTCGTGGCGAAAAAATCGGCACCACTGTAAGATAAAAATTTTTACACTATAATTTTTCGGAGGGATCATCATGTCAGATTACAAAGAATTTGAATCCAAAATGAAAAAGACCTGCGACGCGCTGACCGCGCAGCTGGCCACCATCCGCGCAGGCCGGGCGAACGCCTCTGTTCTGGACCAGATCCAGGTAGATTACTACGGCGTACCTACCCCCATTCAGCAGGTGGCCTCTATTTCCACCCCCGACCCCCGCTCTCTGGTTATCCAGCCCTGGGACGGCTCAGTACTCAAGGGCATTGAGAAGGCTATTCTGGCCTCTGAGCTGGGCATCAACCCCCAGAACGACGGCCGCATGATCCGCCTGGTCTTCCCCCCGCTCACGGAGGAGAGACGTAAGGATCTGGCCAAGCAGACCAAGAAATACGGCGAGGAGTCCAAGGTGGCCATCCGCAACATCCGCCGGGATGCCATCGAAAAATTCAAGAAGCAGCAGAAAGCCTCTGAGATCACCGAGGACGACTACAAGATCGCCGAGAAGGACATCCAGAAGCTGACCGACGACTTTATCAAGGAGATCGACAAGATCACCGAGAAGAAAGAAAAAGAACTGACCGAGATATAATGGCTGAGGACAGAAAGAACAATAAGGCGGGGGAGCCGGAGCAGTCCGGTATTCCCCGCCATATTGCCATCATCCTGGATGGCAACGGGCGCTGGGCCAAGAAACGTGGCCTGCCCAGAACGGCGGGCCACGCCGCCGGATCGGAAAATTTCCGGCGGATCGCCACCTATTGCAAGAATATCGGCGTGAAGTATCTGACGGTTTACGCCTTCTCCACGGAGAACTGGCAGCGGCCGGAGGACGAGGTCAGCACCATCATGAAGCTGCTGGAGCGCTACCTGAACGAGGCCATCAACACCATGGAGCGGGACCATATCCGCATGAAGGTGTTCGGGGAGGTCAGCGGCCTGTCGCCCAAGCTCCAGAAGCTGGTGGCAAAGACCGATGAGATCTCATCCCGCTACGAGGGCTTTCAGGCCAACATCTGCTTGAACTACGGTGGACGGAACGAGATCGTCAGCGCCGCGAAGCGCTATGCCCGGGACTATGCCGAGGGCAGAGTCACCGGCGAGCTTACCGAGGAGCAGTTCGGCAATTACCTGTACTCCGCCGGCATCAGCGACCCGGACCTGCTTATCCGCCCCGGCGGGGAGCAGCGGATTTCCAATTTTCTGCTGTGGCAGTGCGCCTATGCGGAGTTTTATTTTACCGACGTGCTCTGGCCGGACTTTTCCACGGCCGAGCTTGACAAGGCTATTGCCGAGTATCAGCGCCGGGACAGGCGCTTCGGAAAGGTGAAATGAACATCAGAGAGACGCTTCTTTCCCTGCAGGACGGGAAATTTGCCGCCTTTCAGGCAAGGCTCATCCCCAATGTCGCCCCGGAGCGCATCCTCGGCGTGCGCACCCCGGAGCTTCGGAAGCTGGCAAAGCAGCTCCGGGGCAGCAGCGATGCGGAAGCCTTCCTGAATACGCTGCCCCACGAATTCTTTGAGGAGAACAACCTCCACGCCTTCCTCCTTTGCGGGATAAAGGATTTTGAACGCTGTGTGCAGGCTGTGGAGGATTTCCTCCCTTATGTGGACAACTGGGCAACCTGCGACCAACTGAGGCCGAAAGCTTTTGCCCGGAACAGGCAGGCGCTTCTGCCCCGTATCCGTTCCTGGCTGGATTCAGACCGGACATATACCCAGCGCTTTGGTATAGGCATGCTGATGAGCCACTTTCTGGACGAAGATTTCCGGGAAGAGTATCTCAGCTGGGTATCGGACATCCATTCTGAGGAATACTATGTAAATATGATGATCGCCTGGTACTTCGCCACCGCCCTGGCAAAGCAATATAGGGCGGCGCTGCCTTACATCGAGGAGCGGCGGCTGGGCCCCTGGGTACACAACAAGACCATTCAAAAAGCCCTGGAGAGTTACCGGGTCAGCGAAGAGCATAAGGCCTGTTTAAAAACACTGAAGAGCAAATAAAGAGGAAAGCAATATGGTAAGAGCCATTTCCATACTGGGCTGCACCGGCTCCATCGGCCGGCAGACCATCGCCGTGGCGGAGCACATCAATATGCCCGTGGCCGCGCTGACGGCGAACAGAAAGATTGACCTGCTGGAGGAGCAGGCCCGGCGGCTGCGCCCCAAATTTGTGGCGGTGTACGATGAAACGGCGGCAAAACAGTTCAAAATCGCCGTGGCGGACACAGATATTCGTGTGGGTTCCGGCATGGCGGGCCTGATCGAGGCTGCCACCATGGAGGAGAGCGACTGCGTGGTAACGGCGGTTTCCGGCTCCGTGGGCCTGCGCCCCACCCTGGCCGCTATTGATGAAAGAAAGCGTATCGCCCTGGCCAACAAGGAGACCCTGGTCTGTGCCGGGGACATCGTCATGGCCCGGGCAGAAGAGAAGGGCGCGGAGATCGTGCCTGTGGACTCGGAGCACTCCGCCATTTTCCAGTGCCTGATGGGCAGGAAAAAAGGCGAGCTGAGAAAGATCCTTCTCACCGGCTCCGGCGGGCCTTTCCGGGGGAAAGAGCGCCGGGAGCTTGAGGATGTGACGCCGGAGCAGGCGGTGAAGCACCCCAACTGGAGCATGGGGGCCAAGATCTCCGTGGACAGCGCCACCATGATGAACAAGGGCCTGGAATTTATTGAGGCCATGCACCTCTTCTCTGTGACGCCGGACGACATTCAGGTGGTCATCCACCCCCAGAGCGTCATCCACTCTATGGTAGAGCTGATCGACGGCACGGTGATCGCCCAGATGGGCGTACCCGACATGGGCCTGCCCATCCAGCTGGCTCTGACCTACCCGGAACGACAGGAATCCATGTTTGAGAGGCTGGATTTCACCAGACTGAAGGATCTGAGCTTTGAAGCGCCCGACTTTGAAAAGACCCCCTGCTTGAAGCTGGCCATGGACGCTGCCCGCACCGGCGGCACTGCCCCCTGCGTTATGAGCGCGGCAAATGAGGTGGCCGTGGGCATGTTCCTGCGCCATGAGCTGGGCTACAACCGGATCTATGACGCCGCTGCCGGGGCCATTGAGGCGGTGGGCGTGGTGCAGGACCCTGATCTGGATACCATTCTGGAGGCGGACGCCGCCGCCAGAGCCTATGTTTTGGAGCAATACAGAAAATGACCGTTTTATACATTATCATCGCAGTTTTACTGTTCGGCGTGCTGATCGCCGTCCACGAGCTGGGCCATTTCGCTGCGGCTAAGGCCTGCGGCGTGCGGGTGGAGGAGTTTGCCATCGGCATGGGCCCGGCCATCTTCAAAAGGAAAAAGGGGGAGACGGAATATTCCCTGCGCTGCATCCCCTTCGGCGGCTTCTGCGCCATGGCCGGAGAGGACGAGAGCTCCGAGGACCCCAGAGCCTTTACCAATCAGGCGGCCTGGAAGCGGGTCATCATCCTGGCGGCAGGTTCCTTTATGAATTTCCTGCTGGGCTTTGTGATCGTCCTGCTCCTCTATGCCAACGCCGCCGCCTTCCGCGCCCCGGTGCTGACGGAATTTATGGAGGGCTGCCCCTATGAAAGCGCACAGGGCCTGCAGCAGGGGGACCGGTTTTACAGCATTGACGGCAAACGGGTGTACCAGTATTACAACGTATCGGAGTTTCTCTCCAAGGGAGACGGCACCTACGATATTGTGGTCATCCGGGACGGGAAAAAGCTGAAGCTGGAAGATTTCCCTATGGTTCCCATCCAGTATGAGGGCCAGGAGAACAAGATGTACGGCTTCTACTTCGGCTATGATGAGGCCACCTTCGGCGCCAAGCTGAAAAACGCCTGGTACACCTGCCTGGAGTTTGCCCGCATGGTCTGGATGAGTCTGCGTGAGCTGGTCAGCGGCAATGTGGGCGTAAAGGATCTTTCCGGCCCGGTGGGCATTGTGGACATGATGGCGGAGACCGGCCAGCAGGCCGCCTCGGTGGCTGACGCGCTGTACAGCATTTTTTATTTTGGCGCTTTTATTGCGGTGAACCTAGCGGTGATGAATATGCTGCCTATCCCTGCCCTGGACGGCGGCAGAGTGTTTCTGCTGCTGGTCACCTGGGTGATCGAGACCGTGACGAGAAAGAAACTCAACCCCAAGTACGAGGGCTATATCCACGCCGGCGGCATGATTTTGCTGCTGGCACTGATGGCCTTTGTGATGCTCAATGATATCATCAGGATCGTGACAGGATAATGGAAAGAAAAACTACGAAAAAGATAAAAGTGGCCGGACTGGAGATCGGCGGCGGGGCCGCCGTCACGGTCCAGTCCATGTGCAATACGAAAACCTGGGATGTGGAGGCCACCGTCGCCCAAATTAAGCGGCTCCGGGCCGCGGGCTGCGAGATCGTGCGCCTTGCGGTGCCGGATCAGCGCTCCGCCGAGGCTATCTCCGCCATCAAGGAGCAGGTGGACATTCCCCTGGTGGCGGATATCCACTTTGACTACAGGCTGGCACTGATCTGCGCGGAGCGGGGCATCGACAAGATCCGCATCAACCCCGGCAACATCGGCGCCGAGGAGAACGTGAAGGCCGTGGCAGAGGCATGCCGGGCCAGAAATATTCCCATCCGCATCGGGGTGAACGCGGGCAGTCTGGAACAGCGGCTGCTGGAAAAGTACGGCCACCCCTGCCCGGAGGCCATGGTGGAGAGCGCCCGGGGGCATGTGATGCTGCTGAACAAATTCGGCTTTGACGATATCTGCCTGTCCATGAAGTCCTCCTCCGTGCCGCTGACCATAGAGAGCTACCGCATGGCATCGGAGTGCTTTGCCTATCCCCTGCACCTGGGCGTGACCGAGACCGGCACCGCCTGGAACGGCACCATTCAGTCCGCCGTGGGTATCGGCACCCTCCTCAGCGAGGGAATCGGGGACACCATCCGCGTCTCCCTCACCGCGGACCCGGTGGAGGAGGTCAAAACCGGTATCGCCATTTTGAAGGCGGCGGGGCTGAGAAAGGGCGGCGTGAAATTCGTCTCCTGCCCCACCTGCGGCAGAACGGAAATTGATCTGATCGGCCTGGCAAACCAGGTGGAGAGCCTGGTATCCGGCCTTGACCGGGACATTACCGTGGCGGTGATGGGCTGCGTGGTCAACGGACCCGGTGAGGCCCGGGAGGCGGACTACGGCATTGCCGGCGGCAAGGACAAGGGCCTGTTATTTAAAAAGGGACAGGTGGTAGGCACCTATCCCTATGAGCGCCTGTGCGGCGCGCTGATGGAACTGATCCGAAGCGACGAGGAAAAGCAATGAGCGAGCAGTATACCCCATTTCTTACCATGTTTCCCGGCTGCAGCGATCTTGGCCCATCCTGCGGCGGGCTGGAAAAAGCATATGTGACCCAGGTGCAGGTAGACATGTCCGCAAGGACCATGGCTGTCTGCGCCTGGTTTGCCGCCATGCCCTCTCCGGCGGAGGAGAGCATTCTGACCGGGCGGCTCCGGGAGGACTATGGTCTGACCGGCGCGGAGCTGGCGGCCGATTACCCCAGGCAGAAGACCCCCGCCCCAGCCTATACGCCCACGGCCCCCGCCTCCGCCGGCGCGCCCAAGGGAGACGTGCTCATGGGCAGGGCCATCAAGCAAAAGCCCATCCCCATGGAGCTGCTGACCCTGGAGTCCGGCAAAGTGACCGTGGAGGGCGACGTGGTGGCCGTCACCAGCCGAACGGTGAAAAAGGGCGGCGCGGTGCTGTGCTTTGATATTTCTGACCGCACAAACTCCGTGCGCGTCTCCCGTTTTCTCCGCTCGGATGACGATCAGTCCATTATCAGCAAGATTGCTGAGGGAGACCATCTTGTCATCCAAGGCGAGATCATTTACAGCAAGTACGACGAGGATATGGTGCTGGATCCCCGGAACATTATGAAGGGCAAGAGCTTTGTCCGCCCGGACAACGCCCCGGAGAAGCGGGTGGAGCTGCACATGCATACCCGTTTCTCTGCCCTGGACGCCCTGACCGACCCTGCCGCCATCGTCAAACGGGCAGCCTACTGGGGCATGCCCGCCATTGCCGTCACCGACCACGGCGTTGCCCAGGCTTTCCCTGACATGTGGAAAGCGGGGAAAAAGCACGGCGTCAAGATCATTTACGGTCTGGAAGCCTACTATGTGAACGATATGGACGGCAACAGCGCCGTCATGGGCAAGAGCAAGCTGCCGCTGGATACGGAGTTTGTGGCCTTTGATATCGAGACCACCGGCCTGAACGCCATGAACGACCGCATGACGGAGATCGGCGCGGTGATTTTTTCCGGCAATGAGATCAAAGAGGTGTTCAACACCTTTGTTGACCCGCAGATGCACATCCCGCCCGACATTACGGAGCTGACCGGCATCCGGGACAGCGATGTGGCCGGCGCCCCCCTGGAGGATGAGGCCCTGCGCATGTTTATGGACTTCGCGGGGGACAGGCCCATCATTGCCCACAACGCCCATTTCGACGTGGGCTTCATGTCCTCCACCGCCCGGCGGCACGGGATCAAATTCAGCCCCGTGTTTCTGGACACCCTGGCTCTGTCCCAGGCTCTGCTGCCGGAACTGAAGCGCTTCAAGCTGGACACCGTGTCCAACCACCTGGGTCTGCCCAAGTTTAACCACCACCGGGCCTCGGACGACGCCCTGGTGGCGGCACGGATCATGGGCAAATTCCTGCCCATGCTGACGGCCCAGGGCGCCCGTACCGTGGACGATATCGAGACGGTCTACCACTCTCTGCGCCGCACGGACGTGGCCAAGACCTACCACATGGTCATGCTGGCCAAAAACCGGACCGGACTGAAGAACCTGTACGAGATGATCTCCCAGTCCTATCTGAAATATTTTCACCGCAGCCCCACAATCCCCAAAAGTCTGCTCCTGCAGCACCGGGAGGGCCTGCTGATCGGCTCTGCCTGCGGCATGGGCGAGCTGTACGGCGCGGTGATGAACGGCGCGGAGGAAAAAGAGCTGGAAAAGATCGCAAGTCTTTACGACTATCTGGAGATTCAGCCCATCTGCAACAATGCCTTTCTGATCGAAAACGGCCGGGTCAGGGACGAGACGGTATTGCAGGATTATAACCGCACCATTCTGGAGCTGGGCCGGAAGCTGAATAAGCCGGTCATCGCCGCCAGCGACGTGCATTTTCTGGACGCGGAGGACGAGCAGTTCCGCAAGATCCTGCAGGCGGCCAAGAAGTTCTCCGACGCGGACCGGGACTGCCCCATCTTCTTCCGCAACACGGAGGAGATGCTGGCGGAGTTCATGTATCTGGGGGAGGAGACGGCAAAAGAGGTGGTCATCACCAACACCCGGGCCATTGCCGACCAGGTGGAGGAGATCGAGCTGCTGCCCAAAGACCTGTTCCCGCCCAAGATCGAGCACTCGGCGGAGGATCTGAAGGAGCTGGTCTACAGCAAGATGCACCGCATCTACGGCGAAAACCCGCCCGCCATCGTGCAGGAGCGCGTGGATGTGGAGCTGAACACCATATTGGACCACAACTACGACGTGATTTACATGAGCGCCCAGAAGCTGGTGCAGAACTCTCTGGAAAACGGCTACCTGGTAGGCAGCCGGGGCAGCGTAGGCTCTTCCATCGTGGCCTATATGTCCGGCATCACGGAGGTCAACTCCCTGCCGCCCCACTATGTCTGCCCCAAGTGCTGCCACAGCGAGTTCATTACCGACGGCAGCTTCGGCTGCGGCGCGGACATGCCCCCGAAAAACTGCCCGGAATGCGGCACACTGATGAACCAGGATGGCTTCGATATTCCTTTTGAGACCTTCCTTGGTTTCCCGGGAAATGAAAAGACCCCCGATATCGACCTGAACTTCTCCGGCGAGTATCAGGCCAAGGCACATAAATATACCGAAACCCTGTTCGGCCCCGACCATGTGTTCCGCGCCGGTACCATCGGCACCCTGGCGGAGAAAACGGCCTACGGCTATGTGAAAAAGTATCTGGAGGAGCGGGGAAGAAAGGTCACCAAGGCGGAGGAAAACCGGCTGACTCTGGGTTTGGTGGGCATCAAGCGCACCACGGGCCAGCACCCTGGCGGCCTGGTGGTCATCCCCCAGGACATGGACGTGACGGACTTCTGCCCGGTGCAGCACCCGGCGGACGACCCCAACAGCGACATTATCACCACCCATTTTGAATATCACTGCATGGAGGCAAACCTGCTGAAGCTGGACGAGCTGGGCCATGATGACCCGACGATGATCCGCATGATGGAGGATGCCACCGGCGTGGATGCCAAAAAAATTCTGCTCTCCGACCCGGACACTATGTCCATCTTTGTCAGCCCCGCCGTGCTGGGCCTGCCGGAGGACGATCCCATCATCGGCAAGACCGGCACCATCGGCATCCCGGAATTCGGCACCGGCTTTACCCGCCAGATGCTGGTGGAGACCCAGCCCAGGCAGTTTGACACGCTGGTGCGTCTGTCCGGCTTCTCCCACGGCACCGACGTGTGGGCAGGCAACATCCGGGACCTGATCGTAAACGGAATCGCCACCGTCAACGAAACCGTGGGCTGCCGCGACGATATTATGCTCTACCTGATCGCCAAGGGGATGGAACCCTCTCTGGCCTTCAAGACCATGGAGGCCGTGCGTAAGGGCAAGGTGAAAAAGAGCGGCGAATTCCCCGGCGACGCGGAAAAGCAGATGCGTGATCTGGGCGTGCCGGACTGGTATATCGAGTCCTGCCGCAAGATCGCCTACCTTTTCCCCAAGGCCCATGCCGTGGCCTATGTGATGATGGCCTTCCGCATTGCCTGGTTCAAGGTGCACAAGCCTCTGGCCTTTTACAGCGCCTATTTCTACCGCCGCAGTCAGAAGGGCGGCTTTGACGCGGCGCTGATGACCGGCGGAACCGACGCGGTGCGGCGAAAGATCAACGAAATGCGCCGGAAGAGCGATCTGACGGCCAACGAGGAGGATCTGCTGGTGACCATGGAGGCAGTGTACGAGTTTAACATGCGGGGCTTCACCTTTGCCCCCATCGACCTGTACCAGTCCGATGCCACAAAATTCATCATTGTTGACGATAAGCAGCTGCGCCCGCCCTTCGTGTCCATCTCCGGTCTGGGCGAGACGGCGGCGCTGGATCTGGCCCGCTGCAAGGAGACGGGAGAGAAATTCATCTCCATGGAGGAGCTGAGCCGGGCCTGTCCCAAGGTCAGCCAGACCCACCTGGAGCAGCTGAAAGCGCTGGACGCCCTGGGCGATATGCCCGAGAGCAGCCAGATCAGCCTTTTCGGCATGTAAACCATAAAGATTACGGCCCCGATTCATCAGGAATCGGGGCCGTCGTTTGTTTTTGTTCAGTTGAGGATATCGCCGAAATACTGTTCTATCTCAGCGGAAGTCAGGTCGGCGTGATTGATAAAGGACTGGGCGATCTGTGCGGCGCGGCCGCCCTTGCGTGTCACATAATCCCGCAGAGACTGGACCATCTCCGCACCGGTCTCCCAGTGCTCCACGTTGTCTCCGGCACCGCCCAGAGCCCAGCGCTCCCGGTTCCGCTGCATCTCGGGACGCAGCTCGTCGGCCAGAGAGTCGATCAGGGCCAGCACATTCTCGTCGGACATGGGGCCGGTGAGGGCCGCGCTGAGCTGCTCCGCCATGGCAAGCTGGAACTGCTTGTTGCCCATAAGCCGCTTGAGCAGGTCGTTATAGCTGAACCCGGCGTTCAGCGGGATATCATACATGTCATAGGTAAAGAAGCCCAGATCCAGATCCACCAGAGCAAAACGCATCTTTTCGTCCTCGGTGGAATAATAGAAGCGCATGTTTGGCGGGTTGCAGTCGTAATTCCCGCAGTAGGCCTCCAGAATACACCAGCCAATAATGCTGTCGATGTTCAGATGCTCGGCCACGGTATTGTAGTTGTCGTCATTGGAGAGACTGTGGCTCTGGGCAAAGCTGTACATGTCGGCGATGACGCTGTCGGAATCCCAGGAGCTCTTCCACTGGACGACGGTGCTCTCGTCATAGCCGTAATGGTTGGCGTAATGGGTGGTGGAGTGGGCCTCGCGGATGTTGTATATGCCCCAGTATTCCCCGTTGATGTACAGCACGGAATACTTGTAATCCTGGGCCGGAAGCTCCGGGAAGCACTGAATGGCAAGCTGGTGCATGATGTTGTCCCGCATCAGGGTGGAGTAGGTGCTCTCCTGGGCGGCGCGGAGCAGGATGGAGGAGAAATCGGTGATGCCGTTGTCAAAGAGATTATATTCCAGCTCCCCGTCGTAGCGGGAACGGAAGCAGAGCTTGAAGGATTTCTTGCTCTGGGCCACCTTGGAGGTGGCGCCGTGGAGCTTGATGCCGCAGTCGATGGTGAAGCTGCTGCCGTCCTCATACAGCATGGCCGCGCCCTCAATCTCCTTGTCCAGCGTGGGGTTGGAGTAGATGCCGCTGCCGCCGAACAGATCTGCCGGATCGGCGACGATGCTGACCACGGGCATGGTGTGGTTTTCGTTGATGATAAAGCTCAGGTTCAGAATGTCGCTGTCGATCTGGCCCTCCGCCACGTTCACGGCCCTGACCACAGTAGTGGACGTGAGGGTGATGGGCCCGGTGTATTCCAGAGAGGCAGAGCTGGGCGCGCTGCCGTCCAGCGTGTAATACACGGTGCCGGTGCCGGTGAGCTCCACGGTCACGGTGCTGACATTATTGTATACGCCGTCGCTGCCCAGAAGCACAGGCATTTCCGCCCGCACCCTGGCTCCGCCGGCGTTGTCGCTGCCGGGAGTGGGGGCAGTAAAGAGAAAGAAGCCATCCTCCCCGTCCTGCCGGCCGAAGCTGCAGCCGGTGGGGATGTCATGGAGATGGGCGTAATCAACAAGGGTTCCGTCCTTATAACTGAGGAAAAGCTGGTCATCCTCGGCATTCAGACCGAAAGCGGCCAGAGGCGCCGCGGCGGTCTCCAGTTCGTCGGAGCAGAGGATCACATAGGTCTGGCCCGGCTCAAGGGTATATACGGGCAGCTGGTAAAAAGCACGGTCGCTGCCGCTGTCGGACAGATAGTATTCACTCAGTTCCACGGGATTTGCGGAGATATTTTTGACCTCCACCCAGTCGGGATACTCCCCGTTCTGGGGCAGGTACCACTGGTTATATACCATGGCCTCGCTGATAACCAGCGGCCCCTGGGTGCTGCGCCCGGCCAGATACTGCGCATAGCCGGCAGTGGAGTTTTCAAAGCCGGGGGTGGCAAAGCGGGTGGTGATGATAGCGCCGTCCTCGCTGCGGTACACGCTTTCATCAGAGCCGGAGGCGGGCACATCAAAGCGCTCCACCACAAAACCGGCCTCGCTTTCCAGGGTCAGCGCAGCGCCGTCCTTGGATATGGTGAAGCCGCTGTGGCGGTTGTCCCGGCCGTCGCCGCTGCAGAAGATCACAAGGTATGCGCCCGGCTCCAGCCTGGTGCCGGAAAGCGCCCAGCGGTCGCCGCCGCAGCAAAGATAGAAGCCGGAGAGATCCACCGCTTCGGTGCCGTAGTTATAAAGCTCCACCCAGTCGGGAAACAGCCCGTCATCATCGGCAAGGGTGCTCTTGTTGGAGGCCATTACCTCGTTGATGCTCACAGGGATGAACACGGACTCCGGCGCGGCAGTGGCTTCCGGCACAGGCTCCGGCGTTGTCTCGACAGGGGGAGCGGATTCCTGAACCTGGGCCGGCGACTCCTCCTGACCGGGGATCAGGGAACAGGCCGCAAGGCTCAGCAGCAGGGACAGAATCAAAAACAGGGATGTGGTTCGGGTAAAAAGCTTGTTCATAGAGGCGTCTCCGTTTCGCTCATTTCTCCAACTTTTATCATAACACACTTTTATTGCTAAATCTATCCTCAAACGACAAATTAAGAATAATTAATTTCAGGGGGAGAAAAGTAAATAAATCATAACTGTACAATTATTAAAGTTTTATGACAGGCATTGATAAGCAAAAAAGTCTGGTGTAAAATAAAAACAAAAACAGAGAAGGAGCGATGTGCATGAAAGTCACGTTTTTGGGTGCGGCCCATGAGGTCACAGGAAGCTGTACGCTGATCGAAGCGGGCGACAAAAAGGGCCTTGTAGACTGCGGCATGGAGCAGGGAAAGGATATCTTTGAAAATCAGAAGCTGCCTGTGGACCCCTCGCAGATCGACTTTGTCCTGTTGACCCACGCCCATATCGACCATTCGGGCAACCTGCCCCTGCTGTACAAAAACGGCTTTCGCGGAGCGGTCTATGCAAGCGCGGCAACCTGCTCCCTCTGCGATATCATGCTCCGCGACAGCGCACACATACAGATGTCCGAGGCGGAGTGGAAAAGCCGCAAATCCATACGAAACGGCGGCCCGGAAATCCAGCCGCTGTACGACCTGGACGATGTGGCAGGGCTTATGGGCTGTATGCGCCCCTGCTCTTACAACACCCCGGTGCAGGTGAACGACTGCGTCACTGTCCGCTTCACCGATGTGGGCCACCTTCTCGGCTCCGCCGCCATAGAGGTGTGGCTTACGGAAAAGGACGAGCACAGAAAAATCACCTTCAGCGGCGACGTGGGCAATACCAATCAGCCCATTTTGCAGGACCCCCAGCAGGTGAAGGAGACGGACTATCTGGTGATCGAGTCTACCTACGGCGACAGGCTCCACTGCGACGAGCGGCCGGACTATGTTTCCGCTCTGGCGGATAAAATACAGTCGACCCTTGACCGGGGCGGCAACGTGGTGATCCCCTCTTTTGCCGTGGGCAGGACCCAGGAGATGCTGTACTTCATCCGGGAGATCAAGGAAAAGGGCCTGGTCACCGGCCACGGGGATTTCCCCGTCTATGTGGACAGCCCTCTGGCCATTGAGGCCACCAACGTCTTTTTGCAGTGTGACACGGAATTTGTGGACGAAGAGATGCGCCGGGTGATCCGCTCCGGCGTGAACCCCATCGTGTTCCCGGGGCTGAAGATTGCTGTATCCCAGCAGGAGTCCATCGCCATTAACGAGGACAAGACCCCCAAGGTCATCATCTCTGCCAGCGGCATGTGCGATGCGGGCCGTGTGCGCCACCATCTGAAGCATAACCTTTGGCGGCCGGAGAGCACGGTGCTGTTTGTGGGCTATCAGGCTGTCGGTACCCTGGGCCGTCTGCTGGTGGACGGGGTGAAGGACGTAAAGCTCTTTAACGAGGATATCCATGTGAACGCGGAGATCACGGCCCTCCCCGGTGTCAGCGGCCACGCGGACAAAAACGGGCTGATCTCCTGGCTGGGCGGCTTTGCGCAAAAGCCCCAAATGGTCTTTGTCAACCACGGCGACCCGGACGCGGCGGACAGCTTCACCGCATGCCTGAACGACGAGCTGGGCTACCGGGCTTTTGCCCCCTACAGCGGCACCAGCTTTGACCTGCTGGCGGGCAGCTTTGTGCGCGTCACCCAGGGTAAGCCTGTTGAAAAGCCTGCCGCAGCCGGCGGCAGAAAGATCAGCGCCGCCTTTACCCGGCTTGTTGCCGCTGCCGAGCGCCTGCTGAAAGCGGCCAAAAAATGCGAGGGCAGACCCAACAAGGAACTGGCCCGCTATGCGGATAAAATCAACGCCATTGCTGAAGAAATGGAAAAATAAGGTTTTTTAAACCTTCCTGATTGACGAAGAGAAAAGCCTGTGATACGATAAGATAAGCATCCGGACAGGGAGGAAACCCAATGGAAGAAAACAGAAAATTTGACCCGCAGCAGGTGCTGGGAGATAAGATAACAAAATTCAGCCGCAGGGAGCTCTGTGCCTTTGGTTCCCGGCTCTGTGCGCAGATCCGGGAGGACGCCGGGCCGGGCAATTACCGGGGCGGCGTGTACCCGGAGAATATCCGTCTTGACGAAGAGGGAAATGTGGCCATCGGCCCGGCAAAGAGCGCGGACTGGGAGGGCCAGGAGGCGGAATTTGTGGCCCCTGAGCTGTTCTGGCACGGTCAGGCCACCCCGGCGGCAGACGTGTACGCCGTGGGTCTGCTGCTCTTTTATGCCGTCAGCGGCGGCGCGCTCCCCTTTGCGGAAGAGGGACCGGACAAAGCCCGCGCCCTCCGCATGAGCGGCGAAAGCATCAAGGTCCCCCAGCGCGCGGGACGCCGTCTGGGCGAGATCATCGCCAAGGCCACCGCCTTCAAAACTGCCGACCGGTATAAGAGCGTGGGCGAGATCAAGGCCATGCTGGACAGCTGCGTGGATAATCTCTATCTCGGCGGTGGGCCCAGCTCCGAGCTGCTTTTCAACAAGGACGAGCAGCAGCTCAGCGACGTGGAGCGGATGATGGTATCCATTATTGAAAAAAGCGGCCATGAGGAGGAGCCTGCAACGGCGGAAGAGCCTGTCCCCTCGGCAGAAGAACCCGCAGCGGCAGAGGAAGCGGCAGTTGAGGCGGAACCGGCGGAAGAGCAGGGCGCTGAGGAGATTGCCGAAGAAGCGGCCCCTGTTGAGGCGGAGCTGCCCGTGATCGATATCCCTGAGGCATTCCTGCGGCAGGCGGAGCCGGAAGAGGCTGCGGAAGAGCCTGCAGAAGCGGAAAAAGCAGAAGAAACGGCAGAAGAGGCCCCGGAGCCGGAAAACCAGCCGGAAGAGGAGCCTGCCCCGGTAAAGGAGCCGGTGGTACAGCTCTTTGAGGAGAAAAACCCGGAGCTGGAGCCGGTGGTACCCAACCGGCCCATAACCCCCGCCGTACAGTACGGCAAAAGCATGGAGCGGGAGCGGAAGATCGCCGAAAAGGTGAAGCGCCGCAGAAGACGTCCCGTTGTGTTCGTCATGCTGCTCTGCGCCCTCCTGATCATCGCGGCCATCACCGTAAACGCCATCAACAACGACAAGGAACAGGCCCAGAATCCCCCGGTGGATGCCAGCAATCCGCCAGAGGTGGTGGTCGTCCCGCCGGAGCAGCTCCCCTCGGAGGAGAGCCAGGCCCCTGCGGAGAGCGAGGCTCCTGCGGAGAGCGAGCCGCCCAAGGAATCCACCTATCAGCTCTTTATTGAGGACGTGAGCTGGACCGAGGCCCGGGACCGCTGCGTGGAAAAAGGCGGACACCTTGTGGTCATCAGCGACGAGGCAGAGCTGCAGAAGGTCACCGACCTGGCCAGAAGCTACGGCGTGAACATCGTCTGGATCGGCTGCCACCGTGTGGACGGTACCCTGGTGTGGGAGACGGACGAACAGGTAAGCGTCTATCCCTGGGGTGCCGGAGAGCCCTCCTATATGGACAGCTACGACGGCGTGTATGAGGACTATGTGATGCTGTGGAACAACAACGGCTGGGTCTATAACGACAGCCGCAACGATCCTGTGGCCGATTACCCCGGCGCGTACAGCGGCAAGATCGCCTATGTCTGCGAATTTGAAGGATAAAGCCAGGCAGTCATCCTGAGCGCAGCGAAGGATCCCGTAAAGAAGCAAAAACTTCTGTTTACGGGATCCTTCGTCGCAAGCTCCTCAGGATGACAGGTTTTTTTGAGGAGGAAAAGAATATGAGCAAGGTACTTTTAATCAACGGCAGTCCCAATAAGGCGGGCTGCACCTATACCGCCCTGCGGGAGGTGGAGAAGAGCCTGAATAAAAACGGTGTGGAGACGGAAATTTTCCAGCTTGGCAAAGGCCCCGTTCAGGGCTGTACCGGCTGCGGCGGCTGCGGGCGGAACGGCAAATGCGTTTTTGACGACGGGGTAAACCGGCTGGTGGAGCGCCTGGACGAGTTTGACGGCCTGGTGATCGGCTCCCCGGTGTATTACGCTTCTCCCAACGGCGCACTGCTGGCCTTTCTGGACCGGCTGTTTTTTGCCGCCGGGAAAAAGTTCGCGGGCAAGCCGGGGGCGGCGGTGGTGTCCTGCCGCCGGGGCGGAGCAACAGCGGCCTTCGACGCGCTGAATAAATACTTCTCCATCAGCAATATGCCCATCGTCACCTCCCAGTACTGGAACCAGATCCATGGCAACACCCCGGAGGAGGCCCTGCAGGACGCGGAGGGACTGCAGACCATGCGCACCCTGGGCGAAAATATGGCCTGGCTCATCAAGTGCATCCGGGCCGGCCGCGCCGCCGGTGTGCCTGAGCCGGTATACGAGAAAAAGCAGAGCACCAATTTCATCCGGTAAATTCAGCGCAGCCTTACGACCAGTTAGGCTGCGCTCAGCTTGTCAAAATATCCCTGAAAGGACTTTTTTGAAAAGCTGAACTACCCTCTCCGGTTTTAACCGGGGAGGGCAGTTTTTTCTGCTGCATCAATCAGATGTTTTGCCAGTACGGCGGTGGTGACGGCGCCGACGCCGCCGGGGACGGGGCTGATACGCTGGACAATGGCTTCCGCCTCGTCGAAGCGGACGTCGCCGCAGAGGCGGCCGCGCACCGTGTTGATCCCCACGTCGATCACCGTCTGGCCGGGGGACAGGTGCTCCTTGCCGATCAGACCGGGGCTTCCTGCGGCAGCAACGAGGATATCTGCCCTTTGGCACAGCCCGGGAAGATCCCGGCTGCGGCTGTGACAGAGGGTGACGGTGGCGTCCCTTGCCTGAAGCAGCATGGACAGGGGACGGCCCACCACAAGGCTTCGGCCGATCAGGACAACGTGTTTCCCCGTAAGCCCGATCCCGTAGTGCTCCAGAAGCTCGATGCAGGCCTGGGCGGTACAGGGAGGATAGCCCACGCTCCTGCCGGTGAACACCGCGCCCAGGGAAGCGGGCGTTACTCCGTCCACATCTTTTTCCGGCACAAGCGCGGCGCAGACGGCCTGCTCGTCAAGGGGAGAGGGGAGAGGGCGCAGGATCATGCAGCCCTGAATATCCCGGCGGCGGTTGATCTCCTCCACAAGGGCCAGCAGCTCTGCCTTGGGGCAGCTCTCTGCCAGAACAAAACATTCCGCTTCTGCGCCGATGCGCGCCATCATCCGCTGGGCACTGTGCTGGTAGGCCAGCTGACTGCCCACCTCCCCGAGGCGGATGATCGCCAGTCTGGGTGTCACGCCGCCGATCCTCAGCTTTTCCGCCCGGGGAATAAGACTCCGGATCATGGCCTCCGACACGGGTGCGCCGGTGAGAATTTCAGCCATTTTTGTCCTCCTCCCGGAGCAGGGACAGCACCTGACTGCTCACAGCCCTGGCCCTTGGCAGACAGTCGTCCAGCAGCTGGGAGACGTGAAGCGCAAGGGCTTCTGCCTCCTGGTCCCCCTTCAGCGACTTCGTGTTGACGAATACGTTCATCGCCGCCGCTTCCAGCGCCCCGGCGCAAAGGGCGGCAGCGCAGCCTACATCGGAAAGCATCATGCGGCTGCAGTTTTGCAGCAGCGTTTCCAGCAGCGCCGTGCATTGGGCAAGGGCCTCCAGCATCTCCGCCGGGGCTTTGCAGGCGCAGAGTGTGGCGCGGCGCAGGGTTTCCGCCCGGTCCGGCTCATCCTTGGGGATGGCGTAGGCGCTTGACAGGGGGAGAAAGCCCGCCGCGTCCGCGTCGATAAGCCGGAGCAGCCGGAGGCGAAGATCATCTGCCCGGGTCACAAGGGCATTGATCTCCCCGGCCCGGTCCGCAAAAGCGGGCTTTGACATGGTAAGTCTGCCGGCCATGGCGCAGAGAGCGGCTGCCAGAGCTCCGGTCAGGGCCGCGGCTCCGCCGCCCCCGGGAACCGGCGCGTCAGAGGCAAGCGCGGCGCAGAAATCCATACAGCGTTTTTCGGAAAGATTTTCGGTCATGTTTATTCTCCCATGCAGTGTTGATGATTCTATTATAATGCGTACTGCACAAAGCCGCAAGCCTTGAAAGAAAAGGCTTTCAAGGCTTGCAGAGGCTGTCAATAAACTATGCTTTAATCCCCGACAATAGAGCAGCAGGGGAGCGCGAGGGGTAGCAAAGCGGCGCTGCGGTAGTGAATGAGATGCAGGTGGCATGTCAGAGCCGCAGCGCCGTTTTGATGCAGGCAAGAAAGTCCCGACAGGTCTTTTTTGACAAGCTGAGGCTGTGAAGTCCGGGTGAGTTTTTCTCACCCGGACTTCACAGTCTCTTTTTGCGCAAAACCTCAGTGGAATCTGCTCCTTCCATGAGAAACCCGCCGTTTTTTCCCGGACGGAATTGTGCCGCATTTTGTCGCGTTCCCTGCAGATCGGTCTCCGTTATTTGCTGCGGGAAGCGCCTCGTTTGCCCCAATGGATTGCCTGCCCATCAGCTGTCGTCCCGGCCACGCAGACCTGCAACGGAGGAGATGGGCAGGGAGAAGCAGATCGCGCCGGCCTTGGTGCCGGGGCCGGCCGTCTCGCTGATGGCGCGCATGATGGCCGCTTTTTCGTCGCTGTGGGCCACAATGTAGATCAGATCCTTTTCTTCCGCCAGACTGACGCCGAAGAATTTCTCCGCCCGACGGCTGCCCGTACCCTTGGCGTGGAGCACGGTTCCGCCCCCGGCCCCGGCGCTGCGGGCAGCGTCCATGACAAAATCGGAATAACCCTCGTTCAGTATGACAACGATCAGCTCGTGCTTGAATTCCATGCTCGGCTTTCCTCCTGTTTTCTGATTGTCAGTGAGATAGGCAAGGGTCTTTCCCCCGGCAACGCTTTTCAGCGGTACCGTGAGCATAAGGCCGTTGCCGGGAATATCGATAAAAAGCTTGCGCTTGGCGGCCTTCAGCAGCTGGGCGGCTTCCTCGCCGCCGGCAACGGCACTGATCACTACTTTCTCTGTGGCCTCAAGGCCGTATACGGACAGATGCTCGCCGGTGGCGGTGCCCCGGCCCAGCGTGGCCAGAATCATATGCAGGCCTGCACTGCGGTAGAGGGAGGACATGCTCTCACCCCGGTCCCGGTCGGTGATGGCAATCACATAATACAGTTCCATTCAGCAGGCCTCCCAAAGCTCGATAATCTCGTTGTCCCCAAAGGCCGGGAGCGCAGGCTCCGCGCCGGCGCGGCGGGATTTCAGAACGTAGACGGCGCCCATGACCTGCACGGTGATCAGGGGCATCATGGCCACCAGCGCCACCAGACCGAAGGCGTCGGTCATCACATTGCCGCCGGTGGCGTCACAGGCGCCCATGGCAAAGGGCAGCATGAAGGTGGCGGTCAGCGGGCCGGAGGCCACGCCGCCGGAGTCGAAGGCGATGGCGGTAAAGGTACGGGGAACGAAAAAGCTGAGGATCAGGGCAATCAGATAGCCCGGAACCAGAAAATAGAGAACGGAAATGCCGGTGAGTACGCGAACCATGGCAAGGCCCCCTGCCAGCGACACCGCGATGGACAGGCTGACGCCCATGGCCTGGGCGGAGATGGCTCCGGCGCTCAGTTCCTCCACCTGCTTGTTCAGAATATGTACGGCGGGCTCGGCGTTGATGATGAACCAGCCCATCAGCATTGCCAGCGGAACCAGGAGCCAGCTGAGCTTCCCGGCGGTCAGCGCGCCGCCCAGCACATAACCTAAAGGCGAAAAGCCCACGTTCACGCCGGTGAGAAACAGTACCAGCCCCACATAGGTGTAGACAATGCCGATGAGGATGCGCATAAAGGGCAATCTCCGAAGCCGGAGAGAAAAGCACTGAAAAAGCAGGAAAAATACGAAAATAGGCAGTAGTGCCACAGCCACTTCCTTCAGATATACCGGAAAGGCGTGAAAATAGTCCGCGCCCAGCTCCACGGTGTTTTCAATATTTCCGACCACCGTAAGAGCGGCATCCGCACTGTCGGAATGGTAGATGGCGCCCAGCAGCATCACCGCCAGCACCGGGCCGACGGAACAGAGGGCCACCAGACCAAAGCTGTCTGCCTTGGCGTTTTCGTCGCTGCGGATAGCAGCCACGCCCACGCCCAGAGCCATGATAAAGGGAACGGTCATGGGACCGGTGGTGACACCGCCGGAGTCAAAGGCCACGGACAGGATGCCCGGATCGGAGAGAGCAGCGCCGATAAAGATCAGCGCGTAAAAAATAATCAACAGCAGCCGCAGGGAGACAGAAAACAGGATCCTGATCATGCACAGCATCAGAAACAACCCCACGCCTGCGGAGACCGTGAGAATGAGTACGGTGCTGTCAATATCCGGCACATAGGTGGCCAGCACCTGCAGGTCCGGCTCCGCCATAGTGATGGCCGCTCCCAAAACGAAGCTCAGCACCAGAATGAGCCAGAGTTTCCGGGAGCTTGTCATTTTTGCACCGATAAGCTTGCCGATGCGGCTCATGGACATCTCGGCTCCCAGAGTGAACAGACCCATGCCCAGAATGAGCAGAATCGAACCGATCAGAAAAGACAGCATCAGCCCGGTGTCCATGGGCACCAATACAAAGCACATTGCCGCCACGATACCGGTGATAGGCAGGACGGAGGCTGCGGCTTCCCGAAGCTTTTCCAAGAGGATGTGTTTTTGGTACAAAGTCCCCCTCCTTTGAATAATCAAGATTTTTTTTCTATCTTACCAGAAAAAGCGGCGCAGGGAAAGGCGCGGCGTATAAAGACTCTGTTAATTTTTCCAGCCCTGTTTACGAAAAGAGGAAAAGGAAGTATAATGCGGAAGAAGCAGTACACCCGATAAAACGGGGAGGAGATATTATGTTAACTGAAATAACGGGGCGTTTTGCGCCAAGCCCCAGCGGCCGGATGCACCTGGGCAACGCCTTCTCCTGCCTGCTGGCCTGGCTCTCGGCCCGTTCGGCGGGGGGAAGGATCATTCTGCGCCATGAGGATCTGGACCCGGCCCGCTGCCGCAGAGAGTATGCGGATAAAATAGAAGAGGATCTGTGCTGGCTGGGTCTGGACTGGGACGAGGGCGGCAGCCGGGGCGGCGAGGGCTATTACCAGAGCAGCCGCCGGGAGCTTTACCGGCAGTTTCTGGAGGTGCTGGATGAAAAGGGGCTGATTTATCCCTGCTTCTGTACCCGTGCTGATCTGCACGCGGCCTCCGCGCCCCACACCGCCGACGGTACGCCGGTGTATTCCGGCGCCTGCCGCGGTCTCAGCCCGGAGCAGCAGAGGGAGCGGGCAAAAACCCGGACGCCAGCCCTCCGGGCACGGGTCCCGGACAGGGCGCTGAGCTTCACAGACGGCCTGCAGGGGCCTTGTGCCGTGGAGCTGGCCCGGGACTGCGGGGACCCGATCCTGCGCCGCTCTGACGGGGTGCATGCCTATCAGCTGGCTGTGGTGGTGGACGACGCGCTGATGGGCGTAAACCAGGTGGTGCGGGGCCGGGATCTGCTGTCCTCCACGCCCTGGCAGCTCTGGCTCCAGGAGGAGCTGGGCTTTTCCCATCCGGCGTATTACCATATACCCCTGCTCCTTTCCGGGGACGGGAAGCGCCTGTCCAAGCGGGATGGGGATATGGATCTGGGGGCCATCCGGGCCTCCGGCGTATCTCCTGAGCGCGTGATCGGAAGACTTGCTTTTGCCGCCGGACTGATCGACAGGGAGGAGCCGGTAACTGCGGCAGAGCTGATCCCCCTGTTTGACTGGGCCAAACTGCGAAAAGAAGATATCATTGTAAAATGATGACTAAATTCCATAAAAAGCAGTTGAAGGAGCCGCTTTCATGGAATTTTTCGGCATAAGCCGCGTGAATAAAAAATGAGCCTGTGAAAGGCTCATTTTTGTTATGCCAGGTGTTTGACGTAGCCCGCCTCTGTCGGGGTAAAGCCCATTTTTTTCAGATAGGCCCTGTGCTTTTCGGAACATTCGCGGAAGACCAGCTTTTGATAGCCCTGCTGCGCCAGCTGTGCATAGAGATAGCGGCCCACAGAGCAGTCCCGGAAGGCCGGGATGCTGTAATCCAGAGACAGCTCCAGCGCGCCCTTTTCCCTTTTCCGCCCGATCAGCAGACCGGCGGCCTCCGTGTCGCAGCAGACAAAAAAGGCAGTGTCCGCTCCGGCAGTCTCCAGCCGGAAGTCGGGGAAATAGGCTTGGATATCCTGCCGGTAAAAGTCCAGAAAATGCCGGAGAAAAGGGGAATCCAAGGGGGTTTGCAGCAGGAAAAAGTGCTTGTTCGTCCTTCTGATGCGAATCAGCTGCCAGATGTTCACGCCCACCAGACAAAAATTCATGACGGCCGTGGGGTAGGAGCGGATGGCCAGGGCGTAGATAGCGAAAATCAAGGAGCCGATCAGATTGATGATGCGCAGTTTGACCACCGAGGTCATCAGCAGCGAGATCAAAACCAGCAGTGAGGCCAGATAACCGATCAGCTCCCATATGCTTTGCGTATTCATGGTATATCCTCCAAATTATTGCAGATTGAAAATCAGCTCTGCCCTGAAAATGCCGTCTTTCTGTTCCTGCTTCAGGCTTCCGTTGTATTTTTCCGCCAGATCCTTCAGTACCCGGCTGCCCACGCCCCGCTCCAGCTCCGGGATCCGGCGCTGCTTTTCCGCCGGGTCGTGGGAGACGGGGTTTTCCGTGCAGATCACAAGGCAGCCGCTCAGCTGGGCGCAGCACAGGCTCACACAGGCCCCTGCAATGCCGGCGCAGGCCTCCACCGCGTTGTCCAGCAGATTGCCGAAGGCCCGCACCAGATCCACATTGCTCACCGGCAGACCGGCGCTGAGAGAGACCCGGGCACGGATCTCCACACCGGCGGCGCCGGCTGACTCGATCTTGTTGTGCAGAAAGGCGTCGATAATGGGGTTTTCGCAGATACCCAGGGTGGAGTCATAGGCACCGGCTTTCAGCTCGGAGAGATAGGCGGCCGCCTCACCGCTGCGGCTGTTTTCCAGCCTGTCTGCATGAGAAGAGTCAGCCACCGGTTGAAACGGCGGGGATGGGTACATCCCAGTACCATAAACCACATGGAGGAAAATAGAAAGTCTGCTATGAGCTGCATTGCCGTGATATGCAAGGACATCACCCTCTGCTTTCCATTATAATATCTTCTCAATTATACGATGAATACAGCAAAAAAGCAATTTCCCCCAGGGAAAACCTGAGGGAAATTGCTTTTTGGAGACGGTCAAAAAACTATGCTTTTTCGTCGACAACAGAGCCGCGGGGGAGCGCGTGGGGGTTAAGACCCACCTCGCGTTACAATAACCCGCCGCCAAAAAGCTTGATTTTTCAAGG
>JALFVN010000007.1 GCA_022787565.1 Clostridiales bacterium
GGCTTTGGCGGCCACAATGCCAGTCTGGCATTCAAGAGGGTGTGAGCATGAAGGAAACGGATATCAGAAAATATGCCCAGCTCATGGGCGAGCTGGGGCTCACCGGGCTGGAGATCAAGGACAGGGACAGTGTGGTTCGCCTGGAGCGAACCTACAGCGCTGCCCCGGCGCCCACTCCCGCCGCCGGAGAGCCGGTCCCCCCGGCGGCCCCGGCCCAGAAGAGCGGCGTTGCAGTGAAATCTCCTATGGTGGGGGTGTTCTATCAGGCTCCGGCGGAAAACGCTCCGCCCTATGTGAAGGTTGGCGACCGGGTGAAGCCGGGAACTGTACTGTGCCTGATTGAGGCCATGAAGATGATGAATGAAATTACCGCTGAGACGGAGGGCGTCATTGCGGAGATCTGCGTGGAGAACGGCCAGGTGGTGGATTTTGGCCGGGAGCTCTTCCGGATTGAGAGGTAAGCCGATGAATCAAGAGGAAATCATGAAAATTCTTCCTCACAGAGACAACATGCTCCTGCTGGAGGAGGTCAGCCGGGAGGAGGACACCGCCAGGGGAAAGTACCATGTGCGGGGAGACGAGTGGTTCCTGAAGGGCCATTTTCCGGAAAATCCTGTGGTGCCCGGGGTAATTTTGTGCGAAATTCTGGCACAGTCCGCCTGCATTTTATTGGCGGATCAGATGACGGAGGGAAAAACGCCCATGTACACGGGGCTGAACAACGTCCGCTTCAAGTCTCCGGTGAAGCCCGGGGACACCTTTGAGACCCGGTGCCGCATCACCCGTTCCAAGCCCCCCTTCTACTTTGCGGAGGGCAGCGGCTATGTGGGGGACCGGCTGTGCCTGAAGGCGGAGTTTTCCTTTGCCATTGTGGGAGCGTAGCCATGTTTTCAAAGATTTTGATTGCCAACCGGGGCGAGGTAGCCGTGCGGATTATCCGGGCCTGCAAGGAGATGGGCATCGCCACCGTGGCGGTGTATTCCACGGCAGACGCCAATGCCCTGCATGTAGCCCTGGCGGACGAAAGCTGCTGCATCGGCCCTCCGGAGCCCGCAGGGAGCTACCTGAATGAGACACGCATCATCAGTGCCGCCCTGGCCACCGGGGCGCGGGCCATCCATCCCGGCTATGGCTTTTTGTCCGAAAACGCCCATTTTGCGGGGCTGTGCCGGAAAAACGGCTTGGTTTTCATGTAAACGCTCAACCACCGGTACCTCGCTTTTCTTCTCAAGTTGTGCGACAATAGATGTTGCTAGAAAAACTTGAATTACAGTTTTTCAAGAAATTTAAGTGGGGGAATTCCAGTGCGAGTAAGCGACGTAAAGCGTGAATATCAGTTGCAGGAATGGAGAGGGATGCTCCGTGAATGTAAGGAGAGCGGACTGACCGTAAAGAACTGGTGTGCGGAGCGCGGTATCACGGAGCATGCGTACTATTACCGTTTGCGGAAGCTTCGTCAGGCTGCCTGTGACGCATTGCAGCAGGCTCAGCCGGTGCAGTTGGCGGAGATTCCGCTTGCTCCAAAGGAAACAGAATTTCGGGCACAGCTCCGGCTGACAACCCAGGCCGGCACGCTGGAGATTGCGGACGCAGACTGTGAGGTTCTGGATCATGTGCTGCGGGTAATGCTCCATGCTGAATAACGCTACCGGCTTCGACCGGATCTATATCGCCTGCGGCTATACTGATCTGCGCCAGGGTATCGACGGCCTGAGTGCTGTCATCCGCCGTCAGCTCGGGGTCGATCCATTTCAGAAGAATGTCCTGTTCATGTTCTGCGGCAGAAAGCCCGACAAGATCAAGTGCCTCATCTGGGAGGGGGATGGTTTCCTGCTGCTCTACAAGCGGCTTCTGGATGGCCGGTATCAATGGCCCAGGTCAAAACGGGAGGTCATGGAGATGACGCAGGAGCAGTTTGAATGGCTTATGTCCGGGCAGACCATCATGCCCAGCATCCGTAAAGCGAGGCCTAAAAATATGCTGTAAAAATTGCAAAAATTATAAGAAAATAGTGGAAAAGAAAGCTGTTTTGTGGTATAATTCTGGTAGTAAAAGTTACCGGAGGGGCACCATGAAACAGCTTTCTTCTTCTGAACTGAATAGCCTGAGCAAAGCGGATCTGGCTGCTATGGTGCTTCAGATGCAGCAGCAGATCAACACCTTGAACGAAAAGATCGCCATTATGAATGCCCGGCATTTTGGCCGTTCCACAGAGAAGCTGAACACCCTGCCCGGGCAGATGAGCGTCTTTAACGAAGCGGAAGCAGCTGCGGCAGAGGCCATCGCCGAGCCTGCCATTGAGCAGGTGGTAGTCCGCAGAAAGAAGCAGAAGGGTCAGCGCAAGGAAGATCTCAGCAGACTGCCCGTCCGCATCGAAAAGCATGAGCTGACCAAGCAGCAGCTGACTGATATCTACGGGGAGAATGGCTGGAAACGGCTGCCGGATGAGGTGTACAGCAGAGTGGAATACCAGCCCGCTGTGAAAGAAGTGGTGGAGCATCATGTTGCTGTATACGCCGCTAAGAAGAACGATGACAAGATCGTCCGTGCCGGCCGTCCGGTGGATCTGTTGCGAAACAGTATTGCTACCCCTTCCCTGGTTGCCGCCATTATGAATGCCAAGTATACCAACGCCATCCCCCTGTACCGGATCGCCCAGGATTTCGAGCAGAGCGATATGATCCTGGGCCGGGCTACCATGGCCAACTGGGTCATCCGCTGCTCGGAGCGGTATCTGAGTCTGGTGTATGACCGGATGCGGGAAAACTTATGCAGGCAGAGGGTGATCCAGGCGGATGAAACCACCTGCCAGGTGACAAAGGATGGCCGGGAGGGCGCAAATAAGTCCTATATGTTTGTGTACCGTACATCTGAGCTGTCCGGGGAAAAGCCTGTGATTCTGTACCAGTACGGAAAGACCCGGAGTAAGAGCAACATCCAGAAGTTTCTGCAGGGCTTCTCTGGCACGCTGGTGTCGGACGCGTTCAGTGGGTATAAGTCTCTGGATAAGAACGATGAGAATATCCGTTCCTCGTTCTGTTGGGCCCATGCCCGGAGAGATTACACCGACGCACTGAAAGCATTGAAGGGAGATGCCAAAGAGCTGGCTGGTGAAACCGTTGCCCATAAAGCGCTGGTACAGATTGCAGCAATATACAAAGCTGAGGAAGCACTGAAGAATGTCAGTGCGGAAGAACGGAAAACGCGCCGCCAGAAAGAGGTAGCTCCTCTTGTGGAGGCTTACTTTGCATGGGTTCATGAGCAGGATCCAGCCACGATTCTGAGTGAAAAGACCAAAGATGGCCTGAAATACAGCCTGAACCAGGAGAAATATCTGAAAGTGTTCCTGGAGGATGGAGAAGTTCCCATTGATAATTCGGCAACAGAGCGTGCGATCCGTCCCTTTACCATTGGGCGGGCCAACTGGCACATCATTGACACCATCCACGGCGCGCAGTCCAGTGCTGTTATCTACAGCCTGGTGGAAACGGCCAAGGCGAACAAGCTGAAGATCTACGAATATCTGAAGCATCTGCTGACAGAGATCCCGAAGCATATGGACAACACCAGCCTGGACTTCCTGGAAGACCTGCTTCCCTGGTCGAAAAACCTCCCGGAGGAATGCCGGAAAAAGATCTGAATACGACAGACGGGGCTCCATCCGGAGCCCCGCAATTTATTCCGTCAAGGTACATGTGGTTGAGCGTTTAC
>JALFVN010000073.1 GCA_022787565.1 Clostridiales bacterium
CTGGAACGCTGGAGCGTTCCAGCGGAAGGTGCAAGGATTTCGGGCGGTTTTACCCGAAATCCTTGCACTTGAACAAAGCCATTTGGCCTTGAAAGCTATGGCTTTCAAGGCTTGCGGCTTTGTTCAGTACGCATTATAATAGACTCCCATAAGAAGTAGACAAAGTCTGCTTGAGACGTCTTCTGCGCTTTTCGCACAGAAGGGCGACGCTTCAAGCGGCGCCTTTCCGATGTGCTTTTCGGAGCATCCGTTCGGAACGGTGAAGTGGTACCGAGGCGCACACTATTTGCTGTGCAAGGGAAAGGAGAAAGCCGCAGCGGAGCTGGGGCTGAGTTTCCTTGCCTGCAGCATGACGAGAGCCATCAACATGGTGAGAATCAAGGCCCTGATTGAGGCTGTGTGAGAAGAGACCTCTCATTTTTTGATGAAAACCGTAGAAAAAGACAATAAAATGCCCGAAAACTCGCATCCAAAACGAGTTTTCGGACAAATTGTGTAATATCATAACACTATGGATGCCGCCGGTTTCAGGTCTGCACCCAAAACCAAATCGAAGCCCGCCGCAGCGGGTTCGATTTGGAAAGGAGGAGCAGCGGCATGAGCGCGCTCTGACTTTTGTAAAAAAAGTCGGAGCAAGCGATATAAAGCTTGCTCCGACGTGCGAAAGAACAGTATAACGGTGCGTAAATGGGGCAAAGAAAAGCGAAAAGGTGCGCAAAATTATTTTTGTAATTCATTTTTGATCTGTTCTGCAACAGATAGAAATGCTGTTGCGTCATCATGTTCGTCGAAATACTCATTAAAGACCGATGCAATTATCACCGCTATGTCTTGCACTGAATGGTCATCGCTTATTCTTGCGCTGATTTCTTTTGTTTCAATATCAAACTCATCGGAAGGCGCACCGCATGCCAACAAACCATAATAATCCATTTGGTCGATGTATTTCTTAACAACCAAAAACTTATTCGACACAACAACACCGCCTATCTTGCTTAAACTATATCATAAATTGATGCGGTTTTCAATAATATATCGCTGACGCGATATGATATACGGCGTTGCCGTATGATATACTTGCTTCGCAAGCATGATATAATATCCGTTCCTTCACATGCCGCAGGCATATATCATCGCTCGCAGAGCGATATCATATCGAAGATATATCACCCGTTCCACAAGGAACGGATATCATTGAAAAAAGTCACCTTTGTCGGTAGACAAAAGTGACTTTTTTCATGGTGGAGACGGAGGGATTCGAACCCTTGACCTTACGGATGCGAACCGTACGCTCTCCCAGCTGAGCTACGCCCCCGTTTGTTTACTTGTCAGCTTAAAGCATTATATCACAAATTTCCCGTTTGTAAAGAAAAATATTGATTATATTGAAAACTTGTAGTACAATAAGCGCGTGGCTTTTGACAAGGCTGCACTAGTCGGGGAGCCAGCGGTGCCCTGTAACCTGCAATCCGCTACAGCAGGGACGAATTCCCATCCGAGGATATGTTCTGTGTCGTCTGACTCCGGTAAGCAGCGTTGACGACCCGGTCTTGCGCAACGGAAACCCGTGAACCATGTCAGGCGGGGAACCGAGCAGCATTAAGCGGTGCTTTTCGTGTGCCGCGAGGTCGCCGGGTTTGAGCCGGCTGCCGGCGTAACGGGCATATCGCATATTCGAAGCTGGGTGTGCAGTCTTGTCAAGAGTCATAAAGTCTATTGCGGGGAGGCGCGTTCTTTGTATCAGGCCCTGTATCGGAAATGGAGACCCAAAACCTTTGATGAGGTAGTGGGACAAAAGCACATTACCGAGACGCTGAAAAACCAGGTCAGGACCGGACGGCTGTCCCACGCCTACATTTTTATCGGTACCAGAGGCACAGGAAAGACCACCTGCGCCCGTATTCTGGCCAAGGCCGTGAACTGCGAGCACCCGGTGGACGGCAATCCCTGCGGTGTTTGCCCCGCCTGCCGGGGCATTGCGGATGGCTCCGTGCTGGACGTGGTGGAACTGGACGCCGCCTCCAATAACGGCGTGGACAATGTGCGCGCGCTGCGGGAGGAAGCGGTTTTTTCCCCTGCCACGGTGAAAAAGAGAGTGTACATCATCGACGAGGTGCACATGCTCTCCACCTCCGCCTTCAACGCGCTGCTGAAAATTCTGGAGGAACCGCCGGAGCACCTGATGTTCATCCTGGCTACCACGGAGCTGCAGAAGGTCCCCGCTACCATTCTGTCCCGCTGCCAGCGGCACAGCTTCAAACGGATCGACACGGCGGAGATCGCCGGATATCTGGAATATATCGCAGGGCAGGAGGGCTTCGCCATTGAACACAACGCGGCGGAGCTGATCGCCCGGCTGGCCGAGGGCGGCGTGCGCGACGCATTGAGTCTGCTGGACCAGTGCTCCGCCAGCGAAAAGATCGACCTGGAGGCGGTCTATTCCGCCATGGGCCTGGCCGGCAACCGCCGGGTGGCGGAGCTGCTGGACCATATCCTGCACCATGATACAGCGGCAGCGCTGAAAGAATTTTCCGGCATGTGGATGGACGGGAAGGACCCGGTCTCCCTGCTGACAGAGCTGAGCAGCCTGATGCGTGACGTTCTGATGATGCATGTGGCCCCCAAGGGGGCGCTGGAGCTGATTTCCGGCGGCTTTGACGCCGGGACCCTGCGGGAGTTTGCCGAACGGATGACCACGGAAGAGCTGCTCTGCGCCATGGACACCCTGCAAAGGGCCATTTTTACGGTGAAGGACGCGAAAAATCCCAAAACCGCAGTGGAGCTGTGTCTGGTCTCTCTCTGCGACAGTACGCTGGGAGAGAGCGTTTCGGCCCTTCGCGCCCGTATCTCCCGCCTGGAAAAGCAGATGGAAGAGGGAATCCCCGTTCGCCGCGGGGATGAGCGGGACTTTTTGCCTGAGGAGTATTACGACGAGCTGCCCGAGCCTCCCCGGCGCGATGAAGAGCGTGAATATGAAAAGCCGGTATTCAGTGAGCCGGAATTTGAGGAGCCGGGCGCTGAGGTGTTCATCGATGAGCCGAGGGAGAACGTACCGGCAAGAAATCAGGGGCGGATAAGAGCAGAAAGCCCGGCTGCGCCGGAAAACACCGCCGGACCTGCCCCGGAAAAGGCGCCTGCCTGGGCGGAAATCTGTGAGCGGGTGGCGGGCAGAATACCGATGGAGATCAAATCTTCCCTCAGCAAAGAATCGGACATTCGCGGCAGGATAGAGGGGAATTTGCTGAAGCTTGAGGTAAAGCCCGGCTTTCTCTACGGAAGGGTCAATAAACCGGAGGTATTGCATCTGTTTTCTCAGGCGGCAGGGGAGCTTGCCGGACGGGAAATTCGGGTGATGCTGTCCGAACTCAAGCCTGATGAAAGACCGCGGCGCGATATCGACGAGCTTCGCGCCTTCAAAGAGGTAAAATTTATTTAAGAGATAGAACTGGAGGAAAAAACAATGGCAAAAGGCGGATTTCGCGGGGGATTTCCCGGCGGCGGCAACCAGATGAACATGGTCAGACAGGCCCAGAAAATGCAGCAGGAGCTGCTGAAGATGCAGCAGGAGATCGAGGCGTCCAAATTCGAATTTACTGCCGGCGGCGGCGCGGTAAAAGCCGTTGTTCTGGGCTCAAAAGAGCTGGAAAGCATTGAGATCAAGCCCGAAGTGGTGGATCCCGATGATGTGGAAATGCTCCAGGACCTGGTGGTCGCTGCGGTGAACGGCGCAATGAAGCTCTGCGATGACAGCACGGCAAAATCCATGAGCAAGATCCAGGGCGGAATGAACCTGCCTTTCTGATCATAAAAAATCGGGCAGGTCAAAGACCTGCTCAGCTTGTCAAAAAAGTCCCATTGGGATTTTTTTGACAGCTTCAACCGCCGAGCGTTTTGAATGCTTCAAAACGCTGCTTCGCCCAAAAAGCTTGAAAAATCAAGCTTTTTTGCGGCGGGATATAGAAACGCGAGGCGGGCCTTGCCCCCTCGCGCTCCCCTGCGGCTTCGTTGTCGACGATTGAAGTATAGTTATTTGGCAGTCTGGGGCAGGTCAAAGACCTGCCCGAAATACTGAATATTGCATTTTATCTGATGGGCAATTCCTGATAGTAGAAGGCCGCACCGGCCAGAGAGTATATGGGCGCCACGATGGACAGCGCGCCGTTTTCGCCGTAATAGAGCATCAGGTCTTCCCCATAGCCGGCCGGATCAATGGTCCGGGCGTACTGCTCTTCATAAAAGCTGTCCTGGGGGAAGCCGCCGAAGGCTTCAATGAATTTTGCTTCGCAGGCGGATAAAGCCAGGGAGACCAGCTCCTCTTCCGTAAGCCCCTCCCGGGCGAGAAAGTCGGAGCGGGTGAATTCCCGGCCGCTTTCGACGTCGTAATTGTATACCCGGTAGCTGTAAAAGTCGTTGGGACTGTCTGCTTTGCAGAGAAGGGAAACAATACCGTCGTTGACGTAATAGCTGAAGTCCACATTGACGGTCACCAGGCTGAGGCCGTCAGCCATGGCGCTCAGTTCCTCATCCACCACGGAAACCAGCTGTTCATTGATGAGAGAATTCAGACGCAGAGCATCTTCCGTATCGGCGTTGATGGCCGGTATGCGGTAGCTGTAGCGGTATTCGTTGCCCAGACTGTCGGTGTAATCGCCGCTGTTTTCATAAGCGGTGATAACGATGTCCTCCGGGATCGCCGGTGTTTCGGATTCAACCGGCGCGGGCGTTGCAGACGCTTCGGGGCTTTCCACGGACGCGGGCGTTTCAGAAGGTGCGGCACTTTCCGCAGGCGCGGGTGAGACCTCTCCGCAGGCGCAGAGCGACAGGATCAAGGCAACAAGTAATAGAACACATACAGATTTTTTCATCTTTTTCATCCCTTTCGTGCAGATTCTATCATATATACTTTGCGGTTTCAAATAAAGAATGCTTAAGAATATCCTTTCTCAGGAGGAGCAAATGAAAACCAACTGGACTGACAGCGTTGAGATCAACAATCCTTTGCCGGAATACCCCCGGCCTCAGATGGCAAGGCGGGGCTGGCGGAGCTTAAACGGGCCCTGGGACTATGCCATCAACAGCTCAAGCCGCCATCCCACCGAGTTTGACGGCCAGATCATTGTCCCCTTTTCCCCGGAAACGGAGCTGTCCGGCGTGCAGCGCAGCCTGAAAAGCGGGGAATATCTCTGGTACCGCCGCCGGGTGGAACTGCCGGAGGAATACGCGGGCAAACGGGTGCTTCTGCACTTCGGCGCTGTGGATCAGGAGGCCGCCGTATGGGTGAACAACAGTATGGTGGCAAGCCATGTGGGCGGATATCTGCCCTTTGAGGCGGACGTCACCGACGCCATTGAAGAGAATGTGATGACCATCACCGTCCGGGTCACCGACGAAACGGACAAGGGCTTTCATACCCGGGGCAAACAGAAAACCAAGCGCGGCGGCATCTGGTACACGCCTCAGAGCGGTATCTGGCAGACGGTTTGGATGGAGGCTGTACCTCAGGATTACGTCAAATCTCTCCGTATTACCCCGGACTTCGACAGCGGAACTGTGGAGATCGCTGCGGAAACTGTGGGAGAAACACCGGCCTATGCCCAGTTCGGCGGCTTTTCCTATGCGCTGCCTGCGTCCATCCCCGTGCCGGATTTTGAAGCTTGGTCCCCTGACCATCCCAAGCTCTACGGCTTCACGGTGAGCTGCGGGGAGGACCTGGTCCAGAGCTATTTTGCCATGCGCAAATTCTCCGTGGAGGAGGACGAAAAGGGCGTTAAACGGCTGTTCCTCAACAACAAGCCCCTTTTTCACAACGGTCTGCTGGATCAGGGCTACTGGCCTGACGGGTTGTACACCGCCCCTACTGACGAGGCGCTGGCCTACGATATCCGCATGGCCAAGGCCATGGGCTACAATATGCTGAGAAAGCATATCAAGGTGGAGCCTCTGCGCTGGTACTATCACTGCGACAGACTGGGTATGCTGGTGTGGCAGGACATGCCCTGCGGCGGAGGAAGCTATAATCCTGTTGTGGTTTCTGCGCCGCTGGTGACCGGCGCCCATATGAAAGACAGCGCCTACGGCATGTTCGGCCGGGGAAATACCGAAGGTCGTGCCGAGTTCAAGGCGGAGCTGGCGGAGATGGTACAGCACCTCTATAATTGCCCCTGCATCGCCATGTGGGTCATCTTCAACGAGGGCTGGGGCCAGTTTGACGCAGAAAAAATGCATGATTTTGTCCGCTCCATAGACGATACCCGCACCATCGACCACGCTTCCGGCTGGCACGACCAGCACATCGGCCAGGTGAGAAGCGACCATGTGTATTTCAAGAAGTATTCCTTCAAGGCCGACAAGTATAACAGAGCCGTCCTCCTCAGCGAATTCGGCGGTTATGCCCACCGGGTGATCGGCCACTGCTTCAGCAAAAAGGATTTTGGCTATAAAAAGTTCGAGATGCCGGCCCAGCTGGAGATCGGACTGGAGGAGCTGTATCAGCAGCAGATCAAGCCCGCCGTGGAGCAGGGCCTGGCAGCCGCGGTATATACGCAGGTCAGCGATGTGGAGGAAGAAGTGAACGGATTGCTGACATATGACCGAAAAGTGGCAAAAGTGCCACCGGAAATTATGCAAAGAATCACAAAAGTGGTATAATGATGAAAACAAAGGTGAGGAAAACCCTCACCTTTGTTTTTGTAAATTTACATAATATAATAAACATAATACAGTTTACATAATAAAAAACCGTCCGCTGAATTGTACGGCGGACGGTTTTTGGCGGGATTGTGTGATCAGCCCTTATAGCCGATTTTGTCAGCCAGAGCCCGGTCGATGATGACGGTGGCGTCGGGGTGAATCTTCATCAGGGTCACGGGGCAGTGGGGGGTGATCTTGTCGCCCAGAAGGAGCTGGGTGGCGGCGTCCTCCTTTTTGCCGTTGATGATGAGCAACAGGCGCTTTGCCCGCATGATATCGCCCACGCCCATGGTCACGGCATAGCGGGGCACGTCGTCACGGCTGGCGAAGAAGCGGGCGTTGGCGTCGATGGTGCTCTCGTCCAGCACTTCCTGGTGAGCGTGATCGTAAAGAGAATCGCCCGGCTCGTTGAAGCCAATATGGCCATCTCCGCCCACGCCCAGAAGCTGGATGTCGATATCGCTGTTGGCCAGGACTGCGTTGAATTCTCTCAGATTGGCCTCCACGTCGCCGGTACCTTTAGCCACATAGGTGTTGTTTTTGTCGATGTTGATCTGGTCAAAAAGCATGGTATCCATGAAATAGCGGTAGCTCTGGTCATGCGTAGGCTCCAGGCCAACATATTCGTCCAGATTCACGCTGTGTACCCGGGAGAAATCCAGACCATCTTCACGGCAACGGCGGGCCAGCTCACGGTACATGCCCACAGGGCTGGAGCCGGTGGCCAGACCGAGGCAGCAATCGGGCTTGCTGCGGATGATCTCTTCAAAAATATCTGCAGCGATGGAACACTGCATGGCATAGTCTTCGGCAATGATAACTTTCAAGCTAAAACCTCCTGCGTCTTTCTGTGATAAGTATAGGCGTAAAGTTGACAGGTGTCAAGAATGACAAGTATTCGTTTATGACGAAAAATGTTCGCGCGTGACCTCCGCGACCTTGCCGGAGAGGGCGAAAAGGGCAATAAAGTTGGGTACCGACATCAGGGCGTTGAAGCAGTCGGACAGGGCCCAGATCAGATTGGTTGACATAACGCAGCTGAAATAGACTGCCGAGGCAAAGAGCAGGCGATAGGGGACCACGGCGACCTGACCGAAGAGATACCTGACGCAGCAGCTTCCGTACAGCGCCCAGCCCAGTACCGAGGACATGGCGAAAAACAGCAGGGACAGGGCCATAAACAGCTGAGAGCAGTTTTTTCCGTAAACGGTTGTCAGCGCCGAGGTAAACAGCTCGCTGCCTGCAGTCTGCCCCCAGGGTACGCCGATCCCGCTGCAGAGAATGGCAAAGGCCGTGAGTGAGCAGATCACTACTGTGTCGGCAAAGACTTCAAAAATGCCCCACAGTCCCTGCTCCGGGGCAGAGCGGACGTCGGCGGAGGCATGGGCGATGGCGGCGGAGCCCAGCCCCGCCTCATTGGAAAAGGCGCTGCGGCGCAGACCCCACTGGAGAGCCTGTTTCATGGCCGCCCCGCTCATTCCGCCGCCGATGGCTCTTGGTGAAAGCGCGCCACGGAAAATTTCAAGGAGCACAACCGGCAGCCTTTGCACGTGGCAGAGGATCAGCCCGCAGGCGGCCAGAAAAAAGAAAGCACCCATCAGCGGAACCAATACGGCGGTGAGCTTTCCGGTCCCCACCGTACTCCGGAATACGGCGGCGCAGGTGAGGACGGCCAGAATCAGCCCCAGTACATGCCGGAAGAGCGCTTCATTGCCGGCAGGCAGCCCGAAACAGCCTGCCGCCAGGGTCACGGCCCCGGCGGCACTGCTGATTTGGGACATGTTGCCGATCCCGAAGGCCGCCAGAGCAGCCAACAGGGCATAGGCCCTGGCCAACGGGCGGAAACGCTTGCCCAGGCCCAGCTCGATATAGACCATGGGCCCGCCGGAGTAGCCGCCTGCCGCTTCCCGCCTCCGGTACAGGATGGAAAGACAGATTTCCGCGTATTTGATGATCATGCCCAGCAGGGAGGCGGCCCACATCCAGAACACCGCCCCTGGCCCGCCCATAGCGATGGCCTGGGCAGTTCCGATGATGTTGCCGGTGCCCACGGTGGAGGCCAGGGCCGTGGCCGCCGCCTGAAAGGGAGTGACTGTACCCTTTTCCGCCCTGTGTTTTTTAAAAATGCTGCCTGCAGTCAGCTTCATGGCCAAAGGGAAGCGGCGAAGCTGGAGAAAGCCGCAGCGGAAGCTCAGCAGTCCGCCGCAGATCACCGTGCATGGGAGAAAAAGTGCTGACCAGAGATAATTGTTGAAAGAACACAGTGTTTGATAAATCATAAGAAATGTTAAATTCACAGAAAAGCCTTTATTTCTCGGTTACAATATGGTAACATGTACTCTGCCTCACAAGATATATATGGAACAAATCCCACGGAAATGTGTCTGAGCGTATGAAAGGAAGAAATACGATGAAAAGATTACTTTGTATTATACTTGCCGTACTGATGTTTGCCTCTCTGGCCGCTGCCGCCTATGCGGACGGCGAGGGACAGGCCAGAGCGGTCATCGGCGCGAACCTGGACGAGAACCAGATCGCCTCTGTCTACCAGCTCTTCAACGTGAAGCGGGGCGACGTGAAGGAGATGACCGTCACCAACGCCGAAGAGCGGGAGTACCTGGAGGGCTATGTGGATGAGTCCCTGATCGGCACCCGTTCCATCTCCTGCGTGTATGTGGAGCTGCTGGCTGAGGGAGCCGGCATGGATGTGACCACCAGCAACATCACCTGGTGCACACCGGAGATGTATATCAGCGCCCTGGCCACTGCCGGCATTACCGATGCGAAAATCGTGGTTGCCGCCCCCTTTGAAGTCAGCGGAACCGCAGCGCTCACCGGCGTATACAAGGCCTACGAGGATCTGACCGGCAAGAAGCTGGATGATCTGGCCAAGGCCGTCAGCACCCAGGAGCTGACCATTACCGGCGAGCTTGCCGACGAGATCGGCGAGATGGACTCCACCTCCATTGTCAACGACCTGAAAATGATGCTGGACGAGACGGCCCAGATGACTGACGAGGAGATAAAGGAGCAGATCATCCAAATCGCCGCCACCTATAACGTCAAGCTCACCGATAATCAGATCAACCAGCTCATCAGTCTCTGCCGTTCCCTGGAGGGACTGGACGCGGACGCCCTGAAGTCCCGGGTGGAAGAGGTCCAGAACACCCTGAAAAAGGTGTCCGACGCCAAGACCCAGGTGATCGGCTTTGTGGAGCAGGTGAAAAAGGTTGTCACCTCCATCAAGAGCTTCTTTGAAAAGATCGGCGACATCATCGGTCTGTAAATAATAAGCTGTCATCCTGAACAGCGTGAAGGATCCTATATTCTGCGGCTTCGTGTCCTGATTACGGGATTCTTCACCGCTTCGCGGTTCAGAATGACAGATGATTTAATGAATAATATACAGAACACCCGCCGCGGAATTCCGCGGCGGGTGTTCTGATTTGTGATGTAATAATTGAATTGGCAATGCGTATATCAGGCCACATCGGCAGCAAGCCTTGTCATTGTTTTGCCGTCGTAATATATCCAGTCGACAAAGAGAGTATTATTACTGTCGGTCCGGCTGTATTTACTGAACACAAAACCCTTGGGGTCAAAGTCTCCCGTGGAACGTGCGCTGGATACAGAGTTTGCAATAACATCATCGGCGATTTTGACGCCGGCTTTATCTCCGTAAGACCACATCATCAGGGAAGAATTGTAGCTGCCTGTGCCGGGTATGATCTCCGTATCGATATAATACAGCACAGTGCCGCCGTCCGGACTGAAATGCAAACAGGTCCAGCCATATCCGTAACCGGTCTCGTAGTAGGCCACGTCGGAACCGATTTTCTGTGCGCTGTCGCTGCCGGTCTTGAAGCAGAACAGATCGCCGAATCCATCTGCACAGTCTTTCATGTAATAAATATATTTGCCGTTTTGGGCAGCAGAAAAGCAATAAACTTCACTGGCTATCCGCTTTTCCTCGGAGATGCTCGCTTTGTTCAGCTTGCCGCAATACAGATTCTGATCGACATCGGTGTAAAAAATTGTGCCGTTTGCAATGACATAATCATTCACCCCGGAGAGAATACGCTCCCGGCTTCCGTCCGAAGAGATATAGAACAGATTCATTCCCTCGTCGGCAGAAGCCGAAACATACAGGGAAGAGATCTTTGATGCTTTGGTCCGATCAATGGGACCGCTTTCCGTACAGATATAATAGGGCTGTGCGCAATCCGAACCCAGCTTGACTTTTACGGCAGCTTCACCGGCCTTCTTTATCCACATGCTGTCGCTGTACCAGCTGGCCAGAGTGGCCAGTTCGCTGTCCTTTGAAAACTGGGCATAGGAATAAACAGTATAAGAGGAACTGTCAAGCTCACCCAGCTTCTCCTTGATACCGTTTTCGGCCATATACAGTGTGGGCGTGTCGTTTACAAGCGCAGACCAGAAAACAGTCTGTCCATCATCGCTGATGCCGAGAAGCTCAACATCCTGCGCGTTGGAACTGATTCTGACTCCCTCGTTGGAATCGGCGGGAAGCATGTAAATTTCGCCTTCCTGCGTGACATATGCCAGACTCAAGGTGTTTGTGGCAAACAGGAAATCCGTATTTGTGTCCAGCTTCAGCGGAATATTATCCGAAAACAGAACGCGGAATTCCCCCATATTCTTATTCATGTAGATGAAACCGTCATTCCGAAAGCCGTAAATACGTTCCGCATTGTCTGCAATGACAGTTTTTTTGCTGAGCTTCTTGTTGGTGACATACAGTGTGCCGTCTTCCTGCATTACCACCACATGCTTTCTGTCTGCAGTGATCCCGGCAAACATGATTTCCCCGTCAATCACGATGCAGCTCCCGTCCTCGGGCAGAATAATATAGGCGCTTCCGTCCTCGCTGTATTTGGCGCCGATGGGATTCAGCTCCACCACGTTTCTGCCGGAAAACCTACCGTTCAGCAGCAGAAAAGCCAGGACTGCGGCCAAAAGCAGCGCTGCGGCACAGGCGATCAGGATGATCTGTTTTTTCTTCTTGGCGGGGGCCTGCACCCCGGGTCCAGCGGGCTGGGGTACCCAGTTTCCGCCCATTTCAATTTTCTGCCATTTTCCTTTGCTTTTGCTGCGGGGGACGACGGGGTTCTTTTCGTTTTGAACCGCTCCGCAGCGGGGACAAAAAGTGGCTCCCTGATTCAGTTCCCCTCCGCAATTTGAACAATACATCAAAATTCTCCTCCCAACTCTCTCTTCCTTTTTGTCGGATATGCTTTGATTATACAGGAGAGGGAATACTTTTTCAATAGCCGTACCTGTATCAGCCGGAAAAAATTGTATGCGGCAGCAGAGGAACGGACGCTGTTGAAAGGAAGCCACCGGAAAATGAAAAGGTACCGCAGCAAACGATGAATTGCTGCGGCACCTTTATGCGCTGCCATTGCCGGGGTAGTATATCCGCTATAGCGTCTGCCCATTCTTTCCCGAAGTCAAGAAAAAGGGCTGCCGATAGGAAAAAGCAGGGACGCAGATCGGTATTTCAGCCAGAATTATGGATCAACGTCCCAGCCGCTCAAATTCTTTTCCACTTGGCACCGTGGGGGATGTCGGTGACTTCAATGCCGGCAGCTTTCAGCTCGTCGCGGATGCGGTCGGCCTCAGCAAAATTCTTGGCCTTCTTGGCGTCCTGACGGGCCATGATCTTTGCCTCCACTTCCGCGTCGCTCTCGCCGCTTTCGGACACGATGGTGAACTGCCCGGCGGTGACGGCCTGCTTTTTCAGCTCTTCCCGCTTCCTGTCGGCCTTTTCGATCAGACTCAGGCTCAGCACACTGTCGAAATCGGCAAGGACAGCCAGCTTGGTGGCGTCGTTGGTCTTGTATTTCAGCACGTCGTACAGGCAGGTGACGGCCAGGGAGGTGTTCAGGTCGTTATCCAGGGCGGCCTTGAACTTGGCGCGAAGGGCGTCCACAGCCTCCTGCTCGATCTCACCCTCGCCGGGCTTCAGCGCGGCAATTTTGGCAATGAGCTTGTTGTAGGTGGTCTGGGCGTTGTCCAGGTTCTCCCAGGAGAAAACAAGGCTCTTGCGGTAGTGGCTCTGCAGGCAGAAGAGGCGGTAGGCCAGGGGGTCATAGCCCTTCTCCTCCAGCAGGGAGACGGTGAGAAATTCGCCCTTGGACTTGGACATCTTGCCGTCGTTGGTGTTCAGGTGGAGGACATGCATCCAGTAATTGCACCATTTGTGGCCCAGATAGGACTCAGACTGGGCAATCTCGTTGGTGTGGTGGGGGAAAGCGTTGTCGATACCGCCGCAGTGGATATCCAGATCCTCGCCCAGATGCCTCATGGAGATACCGGAGCACTCGATATGCCAGCCGGGATAGCCCACACCCCAGGGGGAGTCCCATTTCAGGGCCTGATCCTCAAACTTGGACTTGGTGAACCAGAGGACAAAGTCGTTTTTGCTGCGCTTATTGGGATCCTCCTCCACGCCCTCGCGGACGCCAACGGCCAGATCCTCCTCGTTAAAGTCGTTGAATACATAGTATTTCTCAAGCCTGGAGGTGTCAAAGTACACGTTGCCGCCGGCAAAGTAGGCGTAGCCGGTGTCCATCAGTTTGGAGATAATCTTAATGTAATCGTCAATGCAGTTGGTGGCGGGCTCCACCACATCCGGGGTGCGGATGTTCAGCTTCCTGCAGTCGTCGAAAAAGGCGTCGGTGTAGAATTTCGCGATCTCCATCACGGTCTTGTGTTCACGCTTTGCGCCCTTGAGCATCTTGTCCTCGCCCTCGTCCGCGTCGGAGGTCAGGTGGCCCACGTCGGTGATGTTCATGACGCGCTTGAGATTATAGCCGGAATAGCGCAGGTAGCGGTCCAGAATATCCTCCATAATGTAGGAGCGCAGATTGCCAATATGGGCAAAGTGGTACACTGTGGGACCGCAGGTGTACATCTTCACGATGTCGGGGTGGTTGGGAACGAACTCCTCCCGTTTTCTGGTGGCGGAATTGTAAAGTATCATGTCTCTTCTCTCCTTCTTAATCAGCAGCTTTGAACACGTCCCGATTCACCCAGAAGTATTCCACGCCGGAATACACGGTGGTGAGCAGGATCACTGCTGAACAAATTATGTTAACCAAATTGACGGTGGGAAACAGCATCATCACACACAGGCCCACCATGGTGCAGGCGGTTTTGATCTTGCCGGACCAGGCGGCGGCGATGACCCGGCTCTGCTCCACGGCGATGAGCCGCAGGCCGGACACGGCAAATTCCCGGAAAAGCACAATGGCCACCACCCAGCCGGGCATCTGCCCGTTCTCGATAAAGAAGCACATGGCAGCCAGCACCAGCATTTTATCTGCCAGCGGGTCCATAAATTTGCCGAAATTGGAGATCTGGTTATAATGCCGGGCAATGTAGCCGTCGGCAAAGTCGGACAAACAGGCGATGATGTAGACGGCCAGAGCCCAGAGCATGTGGCCGGTGTAGGCCAGCACCAGGAATACCGGGATCAGAACAACACGGGCTATGGTTATTTTATTTGCGGTCGTTTTAAACATATCCACCTCACACCTGTTCTCCAATGAGCAGTCCCTCATCGGTATCTGTGATCAATACCTCCACCATGTCGCCCTCGGCACAGTCGCCGGAGAAGAGGACCATACCGTCGATATCCGGGGAATCGGCGTAGCTGCGGCCCACATGGTAGCCGGATTCTTCGTCGTAATATTCGTACAGGACCCTGATGGTCTTGCCCAGAAAGCTGTTGCAGTAGTCATCCATGATGGGGGCCTGCAGCTCCATGATCAGGTCGGCCCGGCGCTGGGCCTCACTTTCGTCCACATGGGGCATGGCGGCTGCCGGGGTGCCCTCCTCGGGGGAGAAGGGGAACACGCCCACCCGCTCGATGCGGGCCTCTTTCAGAAATTCGCACAGCTCCTCAAATTCCGCCTCCCCCTCGCCGGGCAGACCGGCGATCAGACTGGTGCGCAGCACCAGACCGGGGATCCGCTCTCTCAGGGTCTTGAACAGGCTACGGATCTCCCCGCCGGTGCCCCGGCGGTTCATGGCCTTCAGGATGCCGTCGTTGATGTGCTGGATGGGGATATCCAGATATTTTACGATCTTGTGGTTGGAAGCGATCTCGTCGATCAGCTCGTCGTCAAACTGGTCGGGGTACAGGTAGTGGAGCCTGATCCACTCGATCCCTTCGATCTTCGCCAGCTCACGGCACAATGCGGCAAGGCTCCGCTTTCCGTACAGGTCGGTGCCGTAGCGGGTGATGTCCTGGGCGATGACGATCAGCTCTTTTACCCCGTGGGCGGCCAGATCCCGTGCCTCCTCCAGGATATTCTCCATGCTCCGGGAGCGGTAGCGGCCCCGGATATAGGGGATGGCACAGAAGGCGCAGAAATTGTTGCAGCCCTCCGCGATCCTGAGATAGGCCCAGGCAGGGCCGGTGGAGACCACTCTGGGGATCTCGTCCACCGGGGCGCTGTTGCTGCCGAAAAGGCTTAGATTCCGGCCCTCCATTACGGTGTTGGCCGCTGCCACGATGTCCTTGAAATTGCCCACGCCCAAAACGGCGTCGATCTCCGGCAGCTCGCTTAAAATGCTGTCTTTATAGCGCTCGGCCAGGCAGCCGGTGACGATCAGCCCGCCCAGCTTGCCCTGCTTTTTCAGCTCCGCCAGCTCCAGAATGTTGTCGATGGCCTCGGTTTTGGCCGCGTCGATAAAGCCGCAGGTATTCACCACGGCAAGATCCGCACCCTCGGCCTCCGGCACAAGGGTGTAGCCCGCCTCGCTCATCAGATAGAGCATCTGTTCACTGTTTACCAGGTTCTTGGCACAGCCAAGAGAGATCATTGCAAAGGTTTTTTCCATATTCATTCCTCGGTTTCCGCGTTAAAACGCCCCAGGGCGGAGCGGATCTCCTCCCAGGAGTAGCCCCGGCGGTAAAGGGCGGCGCTGACTTTGCGCACCTGCTCACGATCCTCCGGGTCCGTGAGCCGGGCGGCGATGAAGCGGTCCATTTTTTCGCTGTTTTCCGGCATGGCCTCTATGGTGTCGTCCCACAGCTCCCGGTCCACGCCCCGGCGGGACAGCTCCGCCCTCACCCGGCCCGGGCCGTAGCCCTTGGCGGCGTAGTGGCGGGCCACCGCGGCGGCGTAGCTTTCATCGTCCAGAAAGCCGTTCTCCCGGAGCCAGCGGGCACAGTCCGCCGCAGTCTCCTCATCCTCGCCCTTGCGGATGAGCTTGTCGATGAGCTCTTTTTCCGACATGGGGCGGCGGGAGAGCAGCTCCATGGCCCGGTTCCGGGCCAGCGCGGCGGCGGAAGCGGCGCGAAGCTCTCTCAGCTCCTCCCCGTCCAGCTCCCGTCCGGAATACAGGCGCAGGTCGGTGACCACGTTCAGCGTGGTTTTGATCTCCTCCCCACCGCAGAGAGTGACCGTTACCCTGCCGGGGGAGGTCTGCCTCATGGCGGAGACGATAAATGTGTTTTCCATGTATTAAGGGGAGCGCTTCTCAGCCCTCGTCAAAGTCCGCCGCGGTCACGTCCACGGCCCGGCCGGAGACCTGGGCGGCCTTCTTGGCCTGGGGGCTCAAAAGCTCGGTGGAGCGGGCGCGGATCTGCTTTTCGATATCGTCGCTGACGTCGGGGTTGGCCAGAAGGTACTCCTTCACAGCCTCCTTGCCCTGGAGCCGCTGGCCGTTGACGGTGAACCAGGCGCCGCCCTTGTCGATGATCTCCAGCTTCACGGCCAGGTCGATGATCTCGCTGACCTTGGAGATGCCCTCACCGTACATGATGTCAAACTCCGCCTCCCGGAAGGGGGGAGCCACCTTGTTCTTCACGACCTTGGCCCGGGTGCGGTTGCCCACCATCTCGCCGCCCACCTTCAATGTCTCGATGCGGCGCACGTCGATACGGACAGAGGCATAGTATTTCAGCGCAAGGCCGCCGGGGGTGGTCTCCGGGTTGCCGTACATCACGCCGATCTTCTGGCGCAGCTGGTTGATGAAAATAACGGTGCAGTTATTTTTGGAGATGGCGCCGGCCAGACGGCGCATGGCCTGGGACATGAGACGGGCCAGCATACCCACCACCGTGTCGCCTACCTCGCCCTCCAGCTCGGCTCTGGGGATCAGGGCGGCCACAGAGTCCACCACCAGCACGTCGATGGCACCGGAGCGGACCAGAGACTCAGCAATGTCCAGGGCCTGTTCGCCGGTGTCCGGCTGGGAGATGAGCAGACTGTCGATATCCACGCCCAGGGCTCTGGCATAGGCAGGCTCCAGCGCGTGCTCCACGTCGATATACGCGGCGTCGCCGCCGTTTTTCTGGGCGGAGGCCACAATGTGCAGGGCCAGAGTGGTTTTGCCGGAAGCCTCAGGCCCGTAAATCTCCACAATACGCCCTCTGGGAACGCCGCCGATGCCCAGAGCCAGGTCCAGGGACAGGGAACCGGTGGAGAGGGACTCCACATTCACGGGAATGTCGTCGCCCAGACGCATGATGGTGCCCTTGCCGTAGTCCTTCTCGATTTTGGCAATGGCGGTTTCCAGGGCTTTTTTCTTGTCGCTGTTTGCCGGAGCGACGATCGCAGGAACCTTTTTCTTCTCTGCCATATTGTTTACTCCTTCACTGATAAGGTTGACATAACTTTATTAACATAATTATATTTACATAATTATATTTACATAATTCCAATAACCACCCGTTCAACGCCCAGGGTGTCAAGTCTGGTGCTGACGGAGCGGAAGCCGCCGGCAAGGAGCATCTCCTTCACCGCTTCGGCCTGACCTTCGCCCACCTCGAACAGCAGCGCGCCGCCGCTGCGGAGCAGGGCCTTCCAGTATTTGATGATGGCCTTGTAGAATTTCAGGCCGTCCGGTCCGCCGTCCAGGGCCCAGATGGGCTCAAAATCCCTGACGGAGGGATCAAGGGTCATGATCTCGTCGCTGGCGATGTAGGGCGGGTTGGAGATGATCATGTCAAACTGGCCCATGCTCAGCGGGGGAGAGGAGGTGGCGTCCGCCTGGACACAGATGACTCTTGAGCTGAGCCGGTTGGCGGCGATATTTTTCCGGCAGACCTCCAGGGCGCTGGCGCTGATATCCACGGCTACCAGCCGAGTGGCGGGCAGCTCGTGGCCCACGGCGCAGGTGATGCAGCCGCTGCCGCAGCAGAGATCCAGGATCCGCGCGTCCATCTGACGGCCGGTCAGCATCTCCTTGGCGGTGTCTACCAGCAGTTCCGTATCCATCCGTGGGATGAGCACATCCGGGGTTACGGTCATGGGCAGGCCGTAAAATTCCCATGCGCCGGTGATGTAGGCCACCGGCTCCCCGGAGAGACGGCGGCGGGTCAGCTCCCCGGCCTTCTGCTCCACCCCGGCGGTGGTGTACAGGGAGATATCCCGCAGCAGCTCCTGCACGCTTTTGCCCGCGGCAGTGGCGACCAGCAGCCGGGCTTCCAGATTGTAGCCCTCCACGCCGTGAGCGCGCAGGGCGTTTCGGGTGGAAAGATAGATGTCGTTATAGGTTTTCAAGGCTTCCGTTCCTCTCTTACCAGGCGTCGCTGCCCTTTTCTTCCGGGATCACCAGCTCCATGGCGCGGATGGCGCACTCAATCATGGAGTCGTCAGGCTCGTTGGTGGTCATGTGCTGGAGCCATTTGCCGGGGGCGGACAAGGCGGCGGACAGCCAGTTGTCGTGCCGGCCGCACCAGCGGTTGATCTCATAGCTGATGCCCACCACCACGGGCAGCAGCAGCAGATGACAGCCCATGCGGGCAAAGGTGTTGTCCAGCCGGACAACGGCGTTGACCAGGATGCTCACCACGACCACCACCAACAGGAAGCTGGTGCCGCAGCGGGGGTGGAAACGGGATTCCTGCCGCACGTTTTCCACTGTCAGGGGCTTGCCGTGCTCATAGCAGAAAATGGTCTTGTGCTCCGCTCCGTGGTAGGAAAACAGACGCTTCACATCGCTCATGCAGCAGCAAAGGCGCATATATAGAAGCAGGATGACCACGCGCACCAGACCCTCGGACAGGTTGCGCACCAGGTAGCTTTCTGTCAGGGGCCTGATCAGGCCCACAATGAAGGCGGGCAGGAAAACAAACAGCAGTACGGCCAGGGCAATGCCCATGACTACCGCCGTGCCGATGATCAGTTTCTGGGCCTTTTCTGCGGAAAAGTGCTTTTCGATCCACTGGTCCAGCTTGTCCGGCTCCCCCTGCTCTTCCGGAGGCACCAGCTCCGCCGAGTAGGTCAGCGCCTGCATCCCCTTGACCATGGAGTCCAGAAAAGTGGCGCAGCCCCGGATAAAGGGCCAGCCCAGAATGGGGTATTTGTCTTTGATGAATTTCAGTTCTTCCGTCTTTTCCACCAGGCCGTCCTGCGTGCGGCATACGATGGCCTGCTTTTTGGGACCGCGCATCAAGATGCCCTCGATCAGGGCCTGACCGCCGATGGAAGTGCGGAAACAACAGGAACTTGCTTTATCTGCCATGATTTTCTCCGTTCTGCTGAGGTAAAAGTATGGTGACCAGACAGCCGCCGCCGTCAGCGTTTTCGATATTCAGCTCTCCGCCGTGGCGGGTGATGATCTCGTCGCAGACGGAAAGACCGATGCCGGTACCCCGGTTCTTGGAGCTGCCCTTGTAAAATTTCTCTTTCACATGGGGAAGCTCACCTTTCGGTATGCCGTGACCGTAGTCGCGGATGGAGATATGTACGCCCTGGGCGTCGCTGCGGATAGCCACGTCCACCTTGCCGCCGTCACCGCCGTGCTTGGCGGCGTTGTCCAGCAGATTCAGAAACACCTGCTTCAGCCGCTCCGGGTCCCCGGGGATCAGGGGGATCTCGGCGGGAGGAGCGGTGTAGCTGACGTCGATACCGGCCTGCTTCATCAATTCTCCATAGGTGAACAGCGCGTCCTCCAGCTCGGCGGCAATGTCAATGAGCTCAATGCGCAGGTTGAAGCGCCCATCCTGAATCCGGGCAAACTCCAGCATCTCCGCCACCATGCCGGTGAGCCTTTCCGCTTCTTTGGAGATGATGTGTATGCCCCGGAGAGAGTCGCCCTGAACGGCGGAGTCGAAGGCGATGGTCTCTGCCCAGCCCTCAATGGCCGTCAGGGGCGTCCGCAGCTCATGGGACACCTGGGAGATGAACTCCGTGCGGGACTTTTCCGCCATGGCCACCTTTTCGGACATGATATTCATCTCGCCCGCCAGACGGCCGATTTCGTTTTCGGTATGGCTGTCTATTTTTTCCCCGTAGCTGCCCTGGGCAATGCGCCGGGCAGCCTGAGTCAGCTCCTCAATGGGCTCCGCCACGCAGCGGCGAAACCACAGGTTCAGCAGGATGATGTACACACAGACCGCGGCCATCATCACCACAGCCCAGACGATCCAGCCCCTGGTGGTGAAAAACACGCCCAGAAGCAGCAGCGCAAGAGCCAGCGCACCCGAAAGTAGGAGCTGTGTTTTTAAATTTTTGAACATGAAACGCTACTTCCTAAATTACAGTTAATTACAGGTTTTTGCCTTTGACGGCGAATCAGTATCCCCACTTGTAGCCATAGCCCCAAACAGTGGTGATGTACTCCGGCTCGGTGGGGTCGCTCTCGATCTTGATGCGGAGTCTGCGGATATTCACATCCACGGTCTTCAGCTCGCCCTTGAAATCGTTGCCCCAGACCGCGGCCAGAATATCTTCCCTGGACATGGCCTTGCCCGGGTTTTCCATAAAGAGTTTCATCAGCAGGTATTCGATCTGGGTCAGCTTCAGCCGCTGGCCGTCCTTTTCCAGCGTGCGGTTGCGGGTATTCAGCAGGAAGGGACCGCTGACGATCTCGCTGGCGGCTTTCTCTTCCTCGTCCACACCCAGGCGGCGGATAAGGGCGTCCACACGGGCGGTGAGCTCGGCAGGGGAGAAGGGCTTGGTTACATAGTCATCCGCGCCGGTCATCAATCCGGTGACCTTGTCGATCTCCTGGCTCTTGGCAGTGAGCATGATGATGCCCATTTTGGAGCCGGTGGCCCGGATGCGGCGGCAGACCTCAAAGCCGTCGATATCCGGCAGCATCACGTCCAGCAGAGCCAGACAAATGTCGGGGTTGACCTTCAGCTTTTCCAGAGCCATTGTGCCGTTTTCCGCCTCAATGGGCTCATATCCGCTGCGCTTGAGATTGATGACCACAAAGCTTCGGATGTTGGACTCGTCTTCCAGAACAAGAATTTTTTTCATGTATGTGAATCCCCTTTCTTCAAAGAGTCGTTTCTGCCATTGCATAGCAATGCTATGATACTAAATTATATCATAGCTTTTACAAAATTGGTAGCTAAAGTTGCAAAAAAGAATGATAATAAAAATGAAAAATTACAGAGCGTGTACAATACATATGCACAAAAGGAAAAATCCCTATCCCTTTTTCGCGGGGGGCAGAGCGGAAAAATGAAAAAAAGAGGTATTGACAAAGAGGCTTTTAAGCGCTATGATAGGGACAGTTAGCGATAGCTAACTTTTTGCAGAGCCAACGGTTAGCTTGTGCTAATCAACAAAACAGTAAAGAGGGTGTGGTAATGATGCCGCTTACATTTGCTGAAACCGGAGAAGAACTGGTGATCAGGAAGATCGGCGGAAAGCCGGAAGTGAAAAAGCATCTGGAAAACCTGGGCTTTGTTGTCGGCTCAGGTGTGTCTGTGATCAACACGATGGGTGGCAATGTCATCGTCAAGGTGAAGGAAGCCCGCGTCGCTATCAGTAAGGAAATGGCACAAAAGATCATGGTATAAATAACCCGCACTATTTAATAAGGAGGAAAGTGGCATGAAAACGCTCCGTCAGGCAAAGATTGGCGAGACCGTAAAAGTGGTAAAGCTCCGTGGGGAGGGCGCGGTGAAGCGCCGGATCATGGACATGGGCATCACCAAAGGCGTGGAGATCACTGTCCGCAAGGTAGCCCCCCTGGGCGACCCGGTGGAGGTCAATGTCCGGGGCTATGAGCTGTCCCTGCGTAAGGCCGACGCCGACATGATCGAGGTCCAGTGACCCAAAAAAACAATCCCAATCCCGGGGCCGCTGCCCCATATTTATTTGACAACAAGTTAGCAGCAGCTAACAGAAGGAGAGGACCCAAATGGAATTGAAAATTGCCCTTGCGGGCAACCCAAACTGCGGTAAAACCACCCTGTTCAATGCCCTGACCGGCTCCAACCAGTTTGTGGGCAACTGGCCCGGCGTCACTGTGGAGAAAAAGGAAGGCAAGCTGAAAAAACACGCTGATGTGACCATCACCGACCTGCCCGGCATTTACTCCCTGTCCCCCTACACCCTGGAGGAGGTGGTGGCCCGCAACTACCTGATCGGCCAGCGCCCCGACGCCATATTGAACATTATCGACGGCACCAATCTGGAACGCAACCTGTACCTGACCACCCAGCTGACCGAGCTGGGAATCCCCGTTGTGGCGGCCGTCAATATGATGGATATTGTGCGCAAAAACGGCGACAAGATCGACACGGAGGAGCTTTCCCGGGCTCTGGGCTGCAAGGTGGTGGAAATCTCCGCCCTGAAGGGAGACGGCATCATGGACGCCGCCGAGGCCGCCATTGACGCGGCAAAGAACGGGAAAACCATCCCCATGCACCGCTTCTCCGGCCCCGTGGAGCACGCCATTGCCCATATCGAGGAGGCGGCCGTGCATGATCTGCCGGAGGAGCAGCAGCGCTGGTACGCCATCAAGATCTTCGAGCGGGACGACAAGGTTCTGGAGCAGCTCAAACTGAAGGATGACCTCCTGCAGCATATCGAGGCGGATATCGCCGCTGCAGAGGAGAAACTGGACGACGATGCGGAGTCCATCATCACGGGCGAACGCTACATTTATATCGGCGAACTGATCAAGCGCTGCTACAGGAAAAAGTCCACAGGCAAGCTCACCACCTCCGACAAGATCGACAGAGTTGTCACCAACCGCTGGCTGGGCCTGCCCATCTTCGCGGTGATCATGTTCCTGGTGTATTATATTTCCATGGTTACCATCGGCACGGCGGCCACCGACTGGGCCAATGACGGCCTGTTCGGCGACGGCTGGCACCTGCTTGGCATCGGTTCTGCCGCCTATGGTGAAGCGGCGGAAGAATACGGCGGCGCGGCACTGATCGTGGACGCTTATGACGCCTATGCGGAAGAAAACGGCGCCGAACCCATCGGCGATTTTATCGTTGAGATCGAGGACGAGGAGACTCTGGCCATCACCGAGGAGACCGCTTCCCTTGAAGATTATCAGGCGGCTCTGGCTACCGTGGAACGCTACGGCGAGGAGCCCGACCCGGCGGACTACGGCGTCTGGGTGCCCGGTATTCCTGCCCTGATCGGAAGCCTTCTGGAGAAAGCCAACGCGGCTGAATGGCTCAGCGGACTGGTCCTTGACGGCATTGTGGCCGGTGTAGGCGCGGTCCTGGGCTTTGTGCCCCAGATGCTGGTGCTGTTTTTGCTGCTGGCTTTCCTGGAAGCCTGCGGCTATATGGCCCGTATCGCCTTCGTTCTGGACCGCGTTTTCCGTAAATTCGGTCTCAGCGGCAAGAGCTTTATCCCCATGCTCATCGGCACCGGCTGCGGCGTGCCCGGTGTTATGGCCTCCCGCACCATTGAAAACGAGCGGGACCGCCGCATGACCATTATGACCACCACCTTTATTCCCTGCGGCGCAAAGGTGCCCTTCATTGCCATGATCGCCGGGGCGATCTTCGGCGGCAGTGCATGGGTGGCCACCTCTGCCTACTTTATCGGCATGGCTGCCATCATCATCTCCGGTATCATTCTGAAAAAGACCCGGATGTTTTCCGGCGAGCCTGCGCCCTTTGTCATGGAGCTGCCAGCTTACCATCTGCCCACAGCGGGCAATGTTCTGCGCAGCATGTGGGAGCGGGGATGGAGCTTTATCAAAAAGGCCGGCACCATTATCCTGCTCTCCACCATCTTTGTATGGTTTACCACCTATTTCGGCTGGGTGGACGGCGCTTTCCGTATGCTGTCTGAGGAGGAGATCGACTGCTCCATCCTGGCCTCCATTGGCGGCGTGATCGCCTGGATCTTCAGACCTCTGGGCTGGGGCAACTGGCAGGCCGCTGTGGCCTCCATCACCGGTCTTGTGGCCAAGGAGAACATCGTGGGCACCATGGGTATCCTCTATGCCGGCGGCGGGGGGACCGTCTATCAGAGCCTGGCCTTCGCCTTCACCGGCGTCACCGCTTATTCCTTCCTGGTGTTCAACCTGCTGTGCGCGCCCTGCTTTGCCGCAATCGGCGCCATCAAGCGGGAGATGAACAACGCCAAGTGGACCTGGTTTGCCATCGGCTATCAGTGCGGCTTTGCCTATGTGATCGCCCTGATGATCAACCAGTTTGGCAATGCCTTTACCGGCAAGCTGAATGTTCTGGGCCTGATCGTGGCTCTGGCGCTGCTGGCGGGTATGATCTACATGCTCTTCAAGCCGCATAAGGAAGCTACCAGGCGTTCAACGGTCAAAGCCTGACCAAACAAATCTTTTCAACCAAAGGAGTGACTTGCTTTGCTGCAATGGATCGGCGCAAATCTTGGGACCATTCTCATCTGCCTTGTTTTACTTGCCATAGTTACCTTCATCATCCTCTACCTCGTCCGGCAGAAAAAGCAGGGCAAGTCCTCCTGCGGCTGCAACTGTGCCCACTGCGCCATGCACGGTTCATGCCATAACATAAAATAAGGAAAAGGGAGAGATGCGAAAATGCCGCGTCTCTCTGTTCAGAAAATAATTGGGCCGAAGATAGTCGGGACTGTCAAAACTTTGGGTTTGGCAGTCTCGACTATTTTATCAAGACGTGATATAATACACAAACTACTGCGAAAGAAGGAAAGAAGATGAACGGTTCAGCGGATAGTCCGCCGAAAAAGCAGTTTTGCCTGGGCCTGATCGCCCATGTGGACGCGGGGAAGACTACCTTGTCCGAGGCTATGCTGTACCTCTCCGGTAAGATCAAAAAGCTGGGCCGGGTGGACCACCGGGACAGCTTTCTGGACACCCACCGGCTGGAACGGGAACGGGGAATCACCATCTTTTCAAAACAGGCCGTCATGCCTCTGGAAAACAGCACGGTATATTTGCTGGATACCCCCGGCCACGCGGACTTTTCCGCCGAGGCGGAACGGACTTTGCAGATTTTGGACTACGCGGTGCTGGTCATCAGCGGGACCGATGGCGTTCAGGCCCATACGGAGACCCTGTGGCTTCTGCTGGAGCGCTACCATGTGCCCTGCTTTCTTTTCGTGACAAAGATGGATCTGCCCGGTGCGGATGAAAAAAAGCTGATGGAACAGCTTCGCCGGGAGCTGAGTGAGGGCTGTGTGGACTTCACCAACAGGGGAGAGGACTTCTTTGAAAAGCTGGCCCTCTGTGATGAGGCGGCCATGGAAAAATATCTTGATTCCGGCCTCGGGGAGGACGATATCCCGGCCCTGATCCGCCAGCGGGCCCTGTTTCCCTGCTTTTTCGGCTCCGGGCTGAAAACGGAGGGGGTGGAGGAGCTTCTTGGCGCCATTGACCGCTATTGCCTCCCCGTGGAGGACAGCGGCGAATTTTCCGCCCGGGTGTTCAAGATTGCCAGGGACGCCCAGGGCAGCCGCATGACCTGGCTGAAGATCTGCGGCGGGGAACTGAAGGTCAGAACGCCCCTGCGCTATACCGACCAGAGCGGCGAGGAGCTGGAGGAAAAAATCAACCAGATCCGCCTGTATTCCGGCAGCAAATTCGAGACTGCCGACACCGTACAGGCGGGGCAGGTCTGCGCTGTGCTGGGGCTCAGCGCCACGACTCCCGGCCAGGGTCTGGGCGCAGCGGATAAGGCGGAGGAGCCGGTGTTGGAGCCGGTTCTGAGCTACCGGATGATCCTCCCGGCCGGTACCGACCCGGCGGCTCTGCTGCCCAGACTGATGCAGCTGCAGGAGGAGGATCCCCAGCTCCATATCATGTGGAACGAGCGGACGCGGGATATCTCCGTGCAGCTCATGGGCAAGGTACAGACGGAGATTCTGAAAAGGCTCATTCAGGAGCGCTTCGACCTGGATGTAAGCTTTGACACGGGGCATATCATGTACCGGGAGACCATTGCGGACACAGTGGAGGGCGTGGGCCATTTTGAGCCGCTGCGCCACTACGCCGAGGTGCATCTGCTGCTGGAACCCCTGCCCCGGGGCAGCGGACTGGTGCTGGAGAGCAGCTGCAGCGAGGATCAGCTGGACCGGAACTGGCAGCGGCTGATCCTGACCCATCTGGCGGAAAAAAAGCATCTGGGTGTGCTCACCGGCTCGCCGCTGACCGACGTGAAGATCACCCTGGCCGCGGGCAAAGCCCACCTTAAACACACCGAGGGGGGCGACTTCCGCCAGGCCACCTACCGGGCGGTGCGCCAGGGGCTGATGCAGGCGGAGAGCGTTCTGCTGGAGCCATACTACGCCTTTACCCTTACGGTGCCGCCGGAGCAGATCGGCAGGGCCATCAACGATCTTCGGGCCATGGACGCGGAGTTTTCCTCCCCGGAGGATGCAGGCGGCATGAGCCGGATCGAGGGCAGCGCCCCGGTTCGCAGCCTTGCCGGTTATATGAACGAGCTTGCGGCCTATTCCCACGGCCGTGGCCGCCTTTTCCTCCGCCCTGACGGGTACAGGCCCTGCAAAAACAGCGATAGCGTGATCAGAGAATACGGCTACGATGCGGAGAGCGACGCGGATAACCCGGCCGACTCGGTGTTCTGCGCCCACGGCGCGGGCTTCAATGTGAAGTGGAACCAGGTGGCTGACTACATGCACCTGGAAAGCTGTCTGAAAAGGGAAGCTGCCCCGGAGCCTGCCGCCCCGGTATTCCGCCGCAGTCTGGACATCGACGAGCGGGAGCTGGAGGCCATCATGGAGCGGGAGTTCGGCCCCATCCGGCGCCGGGAATACCGGGCCCCGGAGAGAAACGAGGCCCCGGCACCGCCGCCTGCGGAAACCAAAAAGGAATATATTCTTGTGGACGGATACAATGTGATCTTTGCCTGGGACTCTCTGAAGGCCCTGGCAAAGGAACGGCTGGACCTGGCCCGGGGACGACTGATGGACATGCTCTCCAACTACTGCGGATTTACCCGCGCAGAGCTGGTGCTGGTGTTCGACGGCTACCGCAGCCCGGGAAACCCCGGCTCCAGAACCGAGTATCACAATATCCATGTGGCCTATACCAAAGACGGGGAGACGGCTGACGCCTATATCGAGCGGCTGGCCAACGACATCGGCAAAAACTATTCCGTGCGGGTCATCACCAGCGACAATCTGATCCGCCTGTCCGCCCTGCGCTCCGGCGTGCTGCGCACCTCCTCCAAGGAGTTTGCGGGCGAGGTGGACTGGGTGCTGGAGCAGATCGAGGCAGTGCTGCGCCGGAGCAATCCGGACCCGCACAAGACGAGGCTGAAGGATGGAAAACAATGAACTTCTGAAACGGGCGGAGGACCTCTGCACCCGCTGCGAGCGGACGGCCAGTCTGACCTCCACCGGCTTTCTCACCCCGGCGGAGCGTTACAGCCTGGAAAACTGGGCAAAGCGCCGGGCTGACTGCAATCTGGTGTTCAGCGGCGGTCGGGAGGAGTGCGAGCGCACAGTGGCCTTCTTCCTGCCCTACTATATGGAGAAGGAGTACTTCTCCCCGGAGGAATACATCCGGGCCATTGAACTGAAAGCCTTTTTCGGCGTCCCGGGCCACCGGGACTATATGGGCGCCCTGCTGGGCATGGGCATCGGCCGGGAGTGGCTGGGGGATATCTGGGTCATGGAGGATAAAGCCTGTATCTTCTGCCTGCCCAGCGTCCTGCGTCACCTGCTCAGCATCGAGAAGGTGGGCAGGTACACGGTGAAAGCCAGGGAAATCACCCTGAATGAGGTACCGGCCCCGGAGCGAAAGGTGAAGCAAGTGAGCTTTTCCGTCATGAGTATGCGGCTGGACGCGGTGGCGGCGGGGATGTTCAACCTGTCCCGCACCGAGGCCGCAAAGCAGATAACTGCCGGGAACCTGAGCCTGAACTACAGCGTCACGGACAGGACCGACGCCCCGATCCGCGAGGGGGATATTCTCTCCCTTCGGGGCGCAGGCAAGGGCACCGTCACCGGCACCGGCGGCACCTCCCGCAAAGGGCGGCTTTTTGTGTATGCGGAGATATACAAATGAACTGACCATATCGTTCACGACATTTGCAAAAAGCTTGTCATTCTGAGGAACGCAGCGACGAAAAATCCCGTAATTAGAACATTCAGCGTTACCCCACGGGATGCTTCGCCTGCGCTCAGGATGACAGATGATATAAGGAGGAAAAAATATGAAAGCATACGAAAGATTTTTAAATTACGTCAGGGTACACACCGCCAGCGCCGAGGACACGGAGCAGACGCCCACCACCGCCTGCCAGTTTGAGCTGACCCACCTGCTGGCAAAGGAGATGGGCGAGCTGGGTATGGAGGGCGTGTACGAGGACGAGAACGCCTATGTCTACGGCTTCATCCCCGCCAGCGAGGGGCTGGAGGACAAGCCCTGTGTGGGCTTTATCGCCCATCTGGACACCATCCCCGATTTTTGCGGTGAGAACGTGCAGCCCCGGCTCATTGAAAACTATGACGGCGGCGACGTGGTGCTGGGCGACAGCGGCCGGGTCCTGTCTGCGGAGAAATTCCCCCATCTGGCCTCCCTCAAAGGCCAGACCCTGATCGTCACCGACGGCACCACCGTTCTGGGGGCCGACGACAAGGCGGGAATCGCCGCCGTCATGGCCGCCTGTGAGCGTATCCTGAAAGAGAACATCCCCCACGGCAGAATTGCCGTCTGCTTCACCCCGGACGAGGAGGTGGGCCACGGCGCGGCCCTGCTGGATCTTCAGCGCCTGGGGGCGGACTTTGCCTACACCATAGACGGCGGAGAGCTGAACGTGATCAACTACGAGACCTTCAACGCCGCCGCCGCCAAGTGGGATATCGAGGGCTTCAACATCCACCCCGGCGACGCCAAGGGCAAGATGATCAACGCCTGTCTGGTGGCTATGGAGATCAACGCCATGCTCCCCTCCGGCGAGATCCCCGGAAAGACCGAGGACCACGAGGGCTTCTTCCACCTGACGGATATGGGCGGCAGCGTGGAGAAGGCCTTCCTCAGCTACATCATCCGGGATCACGACGCGGGCTGCTTTGAGGCGAGAAAAAAGACCATGCGCCTCATCGAAAAGCTCATCAACGAAAAGTATGGTGAGGGTACCGCCAAACTCAGCATTCGTGAGCAGTACCGCAACATGGCGGAAAAGCTGGCAGACCGCATGGAGATCGTGGACATGGCAAAGCGGGCCATCGCCCGGGAAGGACTGGAGCCTGCCGCCGCGCCCATCCGGGGCGGCACCGACGGGGCGCAGCTCTCCTTCCGTGGGCTTTTGTGCCCCAATATCGGCACCGGCGGCTACTGCTTCCACGGCCCTTATGAGCACATCACGGCGGAGCATCTGGACACGGCTGCAAATATTGTACTGAATATCATCGACGAAATTATAAAGTAAGGGAGGATGCGGCATGGAGGCAAGGCTTGGCGCAAGGAAATGGGCGGCGCTTATTCTCATCGGCCTGTTCGGCCAGTTTGCGTGGACCATTGAGAACATGTATTTCAATGTTTTTTTGTATAATACCATCTCCACAGACCCGGGCTATATCGCCTCCATGGTGGGCTGGTCTGCCGCCGCCGCCACGGTGACGACCCTGCTGATGGGCGCGCTGTCCGACCGGGTGGGAAAGCGGAAGGTATTTATCTCCGCAGGCTACCTTCTGTGGGGCCTGTCCACGGCGGCCTTCGGTTTCATCACCCCGGAAAACGCCGCACGGCTCTTTCCGGGGGCCAACGCTGCCGCTGCCGCCGCCACCATGGTGGTCATTCTGGACTGCGTGATGACCTTTTTCGGCAGCACCGCCAACGACGGGGCCTTCAACGCCTATGTCACCGACGTCACCAACGAGAAGAACCGGGGGCGTGCAGAGAGCGTTCTCGCCATTCTGCCTTTGATCTCCATGCTGATCATCTTCGGGTTGTTTGACGGACTGACCCAACAGGGCAGATGGAGGGAGTTTTTCGGCATCTTCGGCGTCTCCGTTTCGGCGGTGGGCCTGATCTCCGCCTTTCTGGTGAGGGATGAGCCGGGGCTGAAGCCCCGCCGGGACAGCTATTTCAAAAACCTGCTCTACGGACTGCGCCCCGCCGTTGCCCGGAAAAACCCGGAGCTCTACCTGTCCTTTGCCGCCTTCTGCCTGTTTTCCGTGGCGGTGCAGGTGTTCTTCCCCTATCTGATCATCTACATTCAAAACTATCTGGGCATAACGGACTACGCCATCATTCTGGGCGTGGTGCTCATTGCCGCCTCCGTGGTCAGCGTGGTCTCCGGACGATTTATCGACAGAATGGGCAAGCTCCGCTTCACCCTCCCCGCTGCCCTTGTCATGCTTGCGGGGCTGGTAGGGATGTACTTTGTGCGAAAGGGCGCGGGCGTCATGCTCGCCGGCTCCGTAATGATGAGCGGCTATATGATGATGACCGCCGCCCTCAGCGCCAATATCCGGGACTGGACGCCGGAAGGGAAGGTGGGCCACTTCCAGGGCATCCGCATGATCTTCGCGGTGCTGCTCCCCATGATCATTGGCCCCTCCATCGGCGCCGCCGTCATCCGGGGCAGCAACAGCACCTATATTGAGCTGGGCCAGGTCAAATCTGTGCCCACCCCCGGCATCTATCTGGCAGCGGCAGCGGTGCTGCTGCTGACGGCGCTGCCCGTTCTTCTTCTGCGCCGCCGAGAGAGGAGAAACAAAAATGAGAGCTGAAATGCCCATCGTCAAAAGCCGGGAGGAACTGGACAAGGCCCCGATGATCTCCATTGAAAACTACCTGTGGCTGGAGGGCTATGCGCCGGAGGTCACGGTCCGGGGCGTGTATGTGGAAAAACAAGGATTTCTGATCGAGATGAAATGTCTTGAAAAATCTCCCAAGGCGGTGTATACTGTGCAGGATTCGCCTGTCTGCCGGGACAGCTGCATGGAGTTTTTTGTGAACTTCTCGCCGGAGACAGATGACCGATACATCAATTTTGAGGCCAACGCCAAGGGCGCGCTCCACTGCAAGATCGGTCCCGGGCGGGGAAACAGGATCCCCCTGGCCTCCCTCCCCATCCCCCAGCCGGAGCTCTCTGCTTTTGTGGAGGAGGACAGCTGGCGCACGGTGCTTTTTGTGCCTCTGGGCTGCATCCAGGCGCTCTACGGGCGGGGCGAATATCATAGCGGCGACCGGTTCCGCGCCAATTTCTACAAATGCGGCGACGAGACGGAGACGCCCCATTACGGCGCGTGGAGTTATATCGACCTGCCCAGCCCCGATTTCCACAGGCCGGAATTTTTCGGAGAGATAGAATTAACATGAAAGAAGCGATCTACCACTTTCCCGTTGAGGGAAGCCCGCTGAGCTGCGAGCAGATCAAAAGCGGACACATCAACGAGACTTATCTGATCACCACCGACACAGGAGCCCGGTATATCCTCCAGTGGATCAACCGCTATGTATTCCCCAACGTGGAAGCCATCATGAACAATATGTCCGCCATCAGCCAGTTCCTGCGGAAAAAAGAGCATGGCAGAATGTGCATGATCAGCTACATAGACACCCTTGACGGACACAGTTATTATGACGACGGAAAAGGCGGCTGCTGGCGCATCTACCGCTTTGTGGACAACAGCATCTGCCTGCAGAGAGCTGAGAGGCCCGAGGATTTTTATGAGAGTGCCGTAGCCTTCGGCCGTTTTCAGAACGCCCTGAACGATTTTCCGGCGGAAAAGCTGGAGGAGACCATTGCCCATTTTCACGACACCGTTGACCGCTACCGCCAGCTGCGGGAGGCCATTGCCGCCGATGCCTGCGGCCGCCTGAGCGAGGTACAGCCCGAGGTGGATTTCCTGATGGAGCGGGAGGAAAAGGGCTGCCGGCTCCACCATATGCGGGAGAGCGGTCAGCTCCCCACAAGAGTGACCCATAACGACACCAAGATCAATAACGTCCTTCTGGACGCGGACAGCCGCAAGGCGCTGTGCGTGATCGACCTGGATACCGTTATGCCCGGCCTGTCTGTGTTTGATTTCGGCGACGCCATCCGTTTCGGCGCCTCCACTGCGGCGGAGGATGAGCCGGATTTGCGCAAGGTCTCTCTGGATCTGGAGCTGTTCCGGGTCTTTACCCGGGGCTTTGCGGAAGCCTGCCCCGCGCTGACGGCGGAGGAGATCAACGCTTTGCAGCTGGGGGCCTATACCATGACCCTGGAATGCGGCTTGCGCTTTCTCACCGACTATTTAAACGGTGATAAATACTTCTCCATCGACCGGGAAAAGCACAACCTGGACCGGGCCCGGACCCAGTTCAAACTGGTACAGGACATGGAACAAAAATGGGACGAAATGGCCCGCATCGTCGAAGAAGAAACAAAAAAGTGAAGAAAAGTATTCGCCCGTGGCAATTTAATTGCCACGGGCATTTTTTCTGTTCTCACGCTTCTTATTTTCCCAGCCACACCTTGTCTGCGGTAATGTCCTTCAGACTGGCGGCGCCGCACATGGTCATGGTGGACTTCAGCTCGCCCACGATCTTGTCCATGTACACCTTGAAGCCCTCTTCTCCGCCGCCGTAGATCATGTTCAGGATGGGGCGGCCGATGAGCACCGCGTCAGCGCCCAGAGCCAGCGCGCGGAACACGTCCACGCCGGAACGGATGCCGCCGTCCACCAGAATGACGGTCTTGCCCTTGACGGCCTTGACGATGGCGGGGAGCACTTCCGCAGTGGAGGGAGTGCTGCCCTGGACCCGGCCGCCGTGGTTGGAGACCACAATGGCGTCTGCGCCGGCCTCAACAGCCTTCAGGGCTCCTGCCGGAGTCATGATGCCTTTGACAATGAAGGGCATTTTGGCGTAATTGATAATCTCTTTCATTTCCTCCACGGACTTGCTGCCCGCGTTGGGGTTCATGGCCTTCAGGAAAGGCAGGCCGGCGCCGTCCACGTCCATGGCCGCGGCGAAAATGTTATTCTCATTCAGAATATCCAGCTTCTCAAACACAAACTCCTTGTTCCAGGGCTTGATGGTGGGGCAGCCGATGCCCTCGTATTTGACCATGTCCGCCGCGGCGCTTTTCATGATGTCCGGGTCCACACCGTCGCCGGTGAGGGCCATAACGCCGTATTCATAGGCGGCCTTGATGAGAACGGCGTTATACTGCTGGTCCTTGTATTTGGGGCCGTAGTGCATATCCACCGCGCCCAGCGGGGCGGCGAAGATAGGGGCGCTGAACTTCCTGCCGAACATCTCGAAGGAGACGTCGGGATCGGCATTGGGACAGAGGGTATCCATGTTGACACAGATCTCCTGCCACTTGTCAAAGTTCCTTGCCGCCACGTTGCCGGGGTATTTGCAGCCGGGACCGGGCATGGCGTTTCCGCAGGCGCGTCCGTTGCAGACAGGGCAGGCCTTGCAGTAAGGGCCGATGCACTCTCTGGCTGCGGCGAGTATCTCATTGTAATTCATAGTCTATTCTCCTTTATGTGTTTATAATAATGCCATTGGCTTCATTATCAACCAAAAGCCGACGCTTGTCAACCCAAATCAAAGCCCCGTCAGGTCAAAGTCCGGGATCATCTCGCCGGTGGCGGCCTCCGGCTCCTGCCAGTAGCCGTATTCCAGGCCCACCTTCTGCATATAGGCGCAGAGACGATCATTCATCTCCGGGCTGACCCGCTCACTCAGCTCCGGGAAGCGCTCCAGACCGGGCATGGGGGTATACTGGCACATGAGGGAGAAGAGCACGCTGCCTTTGGGAAATTCCTCCGCCGCGAAATCGATGGCGTCCATGGCGTTTAAGTCCTGGCCGGGCAAGATCAGGTGGCGGATCAGTACCCCGGAGCGCAGCAGCCCCTCCTCATCCACCACAAAGGGCCCGGTCTGGCGGTACATCTCTTTGATGGCGGCACGGGCGATTTCCGGGTAGTCCTCCGCGGCGGAATAGCGCCTGGCCGGGTCTCGCTTGGCATATTTGAAGTCCGGCATGTAGATCTGCACCAGACCCTCCAGCATTTTCAGGCTCTCCACGCTCTCATAGCCGGAGCTGTTCCACACCACCGGAATACCCAGATCAAGTCCGCCGAGAGCCTCCGCAATGGGCCGGATAAAGTGGCTGGGGGTCACAAGGTTGATGTTGTGCACGCCCTGATCCCGCAGCCGCAGCAGGATATCCCGCAGCTCCGGCACGGTGACGGCTTTGCCGCCCCGGCCCCGGCTGATCTCCCGGTTCTGGCAGAACACGCATTTCAGATTGCAGCCGGTGAAAAACACTGTGCCCGAGCCCCGGATGCCGCTGATGCAGGGCTCCTCGCCGTAGTGGGGCGCGGCCCGGGCCACCACCGGAAGGGCCGGGCTCATACACACGCCGCCCCCCTTGTTTTCGCCCCTTTTCGCGCCGCAGCGGCGGGGACAATCTCTGCAAATATACTCCATGACCCAATCCTCATACTGATAAAAGTTTGACATATGCAAAATGACAAGAAAAGCCGTTCCTGCATGTGCAATTATAGCCCTGTTTTGTTAAATATGCAAGAATTCGCAAAAATCGAAAAAAAGTACATGATTTTTCTGATTTTTGTGCTAAAATGTTTTCGAACCTGAGAAAGTAATTACAAAACAGAGCCTTGAACGAAAGATCCGGGAGGGAAGGAAATGCTTGATATTGTTCTGGTAGAGCCTGAGATACCCCACAACACCGGAGCCATTGCCCGCACCTGCGCGGTGACGGGAGCAAGGCTGCATCTGATAAAGCCCCTGGGTTTTGACATCTCCGATAAAGCTGTCAAACGCTGCGGGCTTGATTACTGGTATCTGGTGGATATCACCGTTTATGAAAACCTGGATGAGTACTTTGCAAAAAATGGTGATAATAATTTATATCTCGCCACCACCAAGGCGCCGAGAGCCTACCATCAGGCGGACATGAGCGGCGATGTGACGCTGATGTTCGGCAAGGAGACGGCGGGCCTGCCCCAGTGGCTGCGGGAGAAATACAGGGAGCGGTGCATCCGCATCCCCATGATCAGTGAGGCCCGGAGCTTGAACCTTTCAAACTCCGTTGCCGTGTTGGCATACGAGGCGCTGCGTCAGCAGGGCTTTCCGGGACTTCTGGAAACCGGAAGTATGTCAATGGATAGATAATAAATTGAGGAGGATAAACCATGAACTACAACAAGAAAACCGTTTACGATGTGGACGTAAAGGGCAAGAAGGTTCTGCTCCGCTGCGACTTTAACGTTCCCCAGAACAAAGAGACCGGCGAGATCACCAGCGACAAGCGTATCGTTGCCGCCATCCCCACCATCAAATATCTGCTGGATAACGGCGCTGCCGTTATCGCCTGCTCCCACCTGGGCAAGCCCAAGGGCGAGTGGAAGACCAAGCTGACTCTGGCTCCTGTGGCAGAGAGACTGGCCCAGCTGCTGGGCCAGGATGTGATCTTCGCCAAGGACATCATCGGCGAGGACGCCCAGGCCAAGGCCGCCGCACTCCAGCCCGGCCAGATCCTTCTTCTGGAGAACCTGCGCTTCGACATCCGCGAGGAGAAGAACGGCGCCGACTTTGCCAAGGCCCTGGCCGACATGGCCGAGATCTTCGTGTCCGACGCTTTCGGCACCGTGCACAGAGCCCACGCCTCCACTGCCGGTGTGGCAGCTTACCTGCCCGCATACTCCGGCCTGCTGGTAGATAAAGAGCTGTCCATCATGGGCAAGGCGCTGGACGATCCCAAGCGCCCCTTCGTGGCCGTTCTGGGCGGCGCAAAGGTCTCCGACAAGATCAACGTGATCAACAACCTGCTGGAGAAGGCCGACACCATCATCATCGGCGGCGGCATGGCCTACACCTTCAAGAAGGCCCAGGGCTATGAGATCGGCACCTCCCTGCTGGAAGCCGACCGCATCGACTACGCCAACGACATGATCGCCAAGGCCGCTGCCAAGGGCGTAAAATTCCTCCTGCCTGTTGACAACTACTGCGCAGCCGAATTCTCTGCCGACGCGGAGCCCGTTCTGGTTGAGGGCAATATCCCCGAGAACCTGATGGGCATGGACATCGGCCCCAAGACCGTGGCGCTCTTCACCGAGGCCGTCAAGGGCGCAGGCACCATCGTCTGGAACGGACCCATGGGCGTTTTCGAGTTTGACAAGTTTGCCGGCGGCACCAAGGCCATGGCCAAGGCACTGGCCGAGTCCGGCGCTGTGACCATCGTGGGCGGCGGTGACTCTGCGGCTGCTGTTGAAAAGCTGGGCTTTGCCGACAAGATCACCCACATTTCCACCGGCGGCGGCGCATCCCTGGAGTTCCTTGAGGGCAAGGAGCTGCCCGGCGTGGCCTGCCTGCAGGATAAGTAAGTCAGAAAGAGGAGAATACCGCAATGAACAGAAAATACCGCAAGACTGTTATAGCCGGCAACTGGAAGATGAATATGCTGGCCTCCGAGATCAAGCCCTTTATCGAGCAGCTCAAGGAGAACATGCCCAAGACCCGCGCCTGCGACGTGGTCCTGTGCACCCCCGCTGTGATGATCCCCGCCATGATCAAGGCTGGCAAGGAGTGCAAGGTTGCTGCCGGCGGCCAGGATGTGTCCAAGTTTGAAAAGGGCGCCTACACCGGCGAGGTCTCCGCAAGCCAGCTGGCCGATATCGGTGCAAAATACTGCATCGTCGGTCACTCCGAGCGCCGCCAGTACCACGGCGAGGACGATATGCTGGTCAACGCCAAGGCCAAAGCGTTGCTGGCCAAGGGCATTAACCCCATCATCTGCGTGGGCGAGAGCCTGGAGCAGCGTGAGATGGACCTGACCATGGAGTATGTGGCCTACCAGGTCAAGGCCGCCCTTAACGGCATCGACGCCACCCAGCTTCGCCGCTGCATCATCGCTTACGAGCCCATCTGGGCCATCGGCACCGGCAAGACCGCCACGGCCGAGCAGGCACAGGAGGTCTGCGAGGGAATCCGTGCCGTGGTCCGCAAGATCTACGGCGCCCGTCCCGCCCGCGCCGTCAGCATCCTCTACGGCGGCAGCATGAACGCCAAGAACGCCTATGAGCTTCTGGCCCAGCCTGATATCGACGGCGGACTGATCGGCGGCGCTTCCCTGAAGCCTGCGGACTTTGCCACCATTATCGCCGCCACCAATCAGGAGTAATCCTGAGAACGGAGAACAAGATTCAATGAGCAAAAAAGCTGTTCTTATCATTCTGGACGGCTACGGCCTGGCGGCTCCCACCGCCGGAAACGCCATAGCACAGGCCAAAAAACCCAATCTGGACCGGCTCTTCTCCCAGAACCCCTTCACCACCCTGTCCGCCTCCGGGCTGGATGTGGGTCTGCCTGAGGGGCAGATGGGCAACTCTGAGGTGGGACACACCAACATCGGCGCAGGCCGCGTGGTGTTCCAGATCCTGCCCAAAATGAGCCAGGAGATCGCAAACGGCAAATTCTTTGAAAATCCCGTCTATATCAAGGCCATGGAAGACGCCAAAGCTGGCGGCAAGGCCCTGCATATCATGGGTCTGCTGTCCACCGGCGGCGTTCACAGCCACCTGAGCCATATTTTTGCCATTCTGGACATGGCAAAGCAGCGGGACGTGGAAAAAGTCTATGTCCACTGCTTCCTGGACGGCCGCGACGTGGCCCCCAAGAGCGGCGCGGGCTTTGTCCGCCAGCTGCAGGACAAGTGCGATGCGCTGGGCAACGTGAAGATCGCTACGGTTCAGGGCCGCTTCTACGGTATGGACCGCGACAAGCGCTGGGATCGTGTGGAGGCGGGCTACAACGCCATCGTCTGCGGCGAGGGCCACCTTGACCCCGACGCCGTCCACGCCGTTGAAGCAAGCTACGCCGAGGATGTGACCGACGAGTTTGTCAAGCCCACCGTGGTCTGCCCCGAGGGCGTCATCAACCAGGGCGACAGCGTGATCTTCATGAACTTCCGCCCCGACCGGGCAAGAGAGATGACCTGGGCGCTGAACCTGCCCGATTTTGACGGCTTTACCCGGAAAAAGACCGTGTATCCGCTGTCCTATGTCTGCACTGCCCAGTACGACGAGGCGCTGCCCCTGCCCATCGCTTATCCGCCTGAGGAGATCGAAAACACCCTGGGCGACTATATCAGCGCAAAGGGACTGAAGCAGTTCCGCGTGGCGGAGACCGAGAAGTATGCCCATGTTACCTTCTTCTTCAACGGCGGCGTGGAAAAACAGACCGAGGGCGAGGAGCGCTGCCTGGTGCCCTCTCCCAAGGAGTATCCCACCTACGACCTGGTTCCCCGGATGAGCGCGGAGAAGGTGGCAGACAAATGCGTGGAGGCCATCGCTTCCGACGAGTACGCTCTGGTGGTCTGTAACTTTGCCAACTGCGACATGGTGGGCCACACCGGCGTTATGGACGCGGCTGTCACCGCCGTGGAGACTGTGGACGCCTGCATGGGCCGCATCATGGCCGAGGTGGCAAAGCACCCGGACACCGTGCTGCTGGTCACCGCCGACCACGGCAACGCCGACTGCATGTTCGACGAAAGCGGCAAGGTCAACACCGCCCATACCACCAACCCCGTGCCCTTCACCGTGTGCGAACAGGGCATCAGCCTGGCAGAGGGCGGCCGGCTTGCCGACATTGCGCCCACGATTCTGGCGGTTATGGGCCTTGAACAGCCCAAAGAAATGACCGGCCGGTCACTCATTCAGTAACAAGTTCCTCTAAGCCTCCCCTGAAAGGGGAGGTGTCCCGGAGGGACGGAGGGGTTAAACACGCAGTGAAAACCGGCATAAGTTCTACGGTATCGCGGCGGTAACTTCGCCGGACCCCTCAGTCTGCCTGCGGCAGCCAGCTCCCTCAAAATACCAAATCGAAGCCCAACGAAGTGGGTTCGATTTGGAGAGGAAGAAGGAACAGACGGATATGGAGCTTTCGCGAACAGCGGAAGCGGAATGAAGTCTGTTTCTTCTGACGACAGGGGAGCCTATAAGGTAGTTATTCCAAATTATAAATAGAAGGGAAATTGCTATGATTTACACCACAGAAGTTCAGCATATGTGCCCTGTCGCCAAGGGCGCATACCATGGCCCCGCTCCCATCCCCGAAGAGGGCAAATGGGTCCAGGCCAAGGAAATCTCCGACATTTCCGGCTTTACCCACGGCATCGGCTGGTGCGCACCCCAGCAGGGCGCCTGCAAACTGACGCTGAATATCAAAAACGGCGTCATCGAGGAAGCACTGGTGGAGACCATCGGCTGCTCCGGCATGACTCACTCTGCCGCAATGGCTTCCGAGATCCTTATCGGCAAGACCATTCTTGAGGCCCTGAACACCGACCTGGTCTGCGACGCCATCAACACCGCCATGCGCGAGCTGTTCCTTCAGATCGTCTACGGCCGCTCCCAGTCCGCCTTCTCCGAGGACGGGCTGGCCGTCGGCGCCTCCCTTGAAGACCTGGGCAAGGGCCTGCGTTCCCAGGTGGGCACCATGTTTGCCACCAAGGAGAAGGGCCCCCGTTACCTGGAACTGACCGAAGGCTACGTTACCCGCATTGCCCTCAACGCCGACAGCGAGATCGTCGGCTACGAGTTTGTGAGCCTGGGCAAGATGATGGACTTCATCAAGAAGGGCGACGATGCCAACGAGGCGATGAAGAAGGCCACCGGCCACTACGGCCAGTGGGACACTGCCGCCAAATACATAGATCCCCGTCAGGAATAAGAAAAGGAGGACGAGAAAATGGCTCTGTTTGAAAACTACGACAGAAGAATCGCAAAGATAAACGCCGTCCTCTCCCAGTACGGCATCGGCTCCGTGGAGGAGTGCAGAGAGATCTGCAAGGAAAAGGGCTTCGACCCCTACGAGATCGCCAAGAGCATCCAGCCCATCTGCTTTGAGAACGTGTGCTGGGCCTACTGCGTAGGCGCCGCCATCGCCATCAAGTCCGGCGCAAAGAACGCTGCCGAGGCCGCAAAGCTCATCGGCGTGGGTCTGCAGAGCTTCTGTCTGGACGGCTCCGTGGCAGAGGACCGCAAGGTCGGTCTGGGCCACGGCAACCTGGGCGCCATGCTGCTCAGCGACGAGACCAAGTGCTTCGCCTTCCTGGCCGGCCACGAGTCCTTCGCCGCTGCCGAGGGCGCTATCGGCATCGTGAAAAATGCCAACAAGGCCCGCAAGCAGCCCCTGCGCGTTATCCTCAACGGCCTGGGCAAGGACGCCGCTCAGATCATCTCCCGTATCAACGGCTTCACCTATGTGCAGACCCAGTTTGACTACTTCACCGGCGAGCTGAAGGTCGTCCGCGAGATCCGCTACTCCGAGACCGAGCGTGCCGACGTCCGCTGCTACGGCTGCGACGACGTGCGCGAGGGTGTTGCCATCATGCACGCTGAGGGCGTTGACGTGTCTATCACCGGCAACTCCACCAACCCCACCCGCTTCCAGCACCCTGTTGCCGGCACCTACAAGAAGGAATGCATCGAGCAGGGCAAGAAGTACTTCTCCGTGGCCTCCGGCGGCGGCACCGGCCGTACCCTGCACCCGGACAACATGGCAGCCGGCCCTGCTTCCTACGGCATGACCGACACCATGGGCCGTATGCACTCTGACGCCCAGTTTGCCGGCTCCTCCTCCGTGCCTGCCCACGTGGAGATGATGGGCTTTTTGGGCATGGGCAACAACCCCATGGTCGGCGCTACCGTCGCTGTGGCAGTTGCCGTGAACGAAGCACTGAACAAGTAATTTCCCCATACGAATTCAAAATGAGGTCCCACCTTGACGGGACCTCATTTTTTCGTGGACAAAGGTACTAAATTTTGAAATATATTTTTCAAGCCTTATTGCGTTTCCTTCCTGCTTGTAATAGAATGAGAGACGAGATTTCGGAAGGGAGATAAGGGAGGAACTACCATGAGCGAAAAGAAGAAAAGGCGCTGGGGAGACCGGCGGGACGGACGGTGGGTGAGGGAGGCCCCCGGCCTGCAGACGGTTATGGCCCACCTGATGCCCAACCGCACGGACTGCGAGGTCTACATTAACGACACGATTGACGCCACCGAGCTGATCAAATATCTGGAAAAGAAAAACGCGGAGCATCCCGAGTACAAGACCACCCTGTTCCACTGCTTCATTCTGGGCATTGCCCGCATGGTGAAGGAGCGACCGCTGATGAACCGCTTTATTCAGGGCAGGCGCATTTATGAGCGGGACGAGATCAGCCTGAGCTTTGTCTGCAAGCGCCGTTTTTCCGACAACGGGGAGGAAGCGCTGATGGTGCTGGTGCCCAAGGACACGGACACCATTGACGAGGTAAGCCGGAAGATCGTGGGCGATATAAACGAGACCCGCAAGAGCGAGCACTCCACCGGCGGCGTGGACGCGCTGCTGGACGCCTTTGCCAAGATCCCCCGCCCGCTGCTGATGCTGCTGATCCGCGTCATACGCTGGCTGGACTTCTGGGGACTGGAGCCGGATTTTATCACGGAGGGCGACCCCAATTACACAACCGTGCTGTGCAGCAATCTGGGCAGCATCAAGTGCAGCTCCGTCTACCATCATCTGAACAATTACGGCACCAACAGCATCATGGTCACCATCGGCACCCTGCATAAGGAGGAGCGCATCCTGCCTGACGGCAGCCGGGAACTGCGGGATGTGGTGGATATCGGCGCCACAGTGGATGAGCGCATCGCCGACGGCTTCTATTTTGCCCGCAGCCTCAAGCTGATCAAGCACATTTTCGCAAACCCCGAACTGCTGGACAAACCCCTCTGCGAGCCCAGCGGCTTTGACTATCAATAAGCGCCCGGAAAAAGGCTTCCCTTTTAGAGGGGTGCTCGTAATACAGTTAACGGAGCGTATCGGTGCGGATGCGCTCCGTTCAGCTTGTCAAAAAAGTCCTGATCGGACTTTTTTGACCGCTTCAGCCGCCGAGCGTTTTGAGGAATTCAAAACGCTGCTTCGCCCAAAAGCCTGAAAGATCAGGCTTTTTTTCGGCGGGTTATTGGATTGCGAGGCGGGTCTTGCCCCCTCGCGCTCCCCCGCGGCTCTGTTGTCGGCATCAAAAGCACAGTTTTTTGACATGCTCGACGGAGCGCATCGGTACAGATACGCTCCGTTTCTTATGCCATTGTGACCTAGCTGCAGACAGCCTCCTTGGCTCTCCCTCTGGGAGAGCTGTCACCGAAGGTGACTGAGAGGGCCTTGCAGGCGCTTTTGAATGGTAATATCAATTTGTGTGCACACGCCGCGAAAATCCCTGTCGACATCTCGGTTGGAAAAACGCAGAACCTCCAATCCAAGCGCTGTCAAAAATGCGGAACGCTCAGAATCATAGGCCATCCCCTGAGGCTCATAGTGTTGAGAACCGTCCAATTCAATCACTAACCTAGCAGAAGTACAATAAAAGTCTACGATAAATCTCCCGATGATTCGCTGTTTATAAATCTTCACCGGATATTTGCGGAGGAAAAGATATCAGAGCTTTCGTTCGTGGGGTGTCATCTCCCTGCGTAACCGCCGGACGTTTTCCAGTTGGCTGTTGTCCTTTGGTATGGTCATGTTTTTCCCTCTCTGTCGGCTGCGCCGACAGCTCTCCCAAAGGGAGAGCCAAGTTCCGCGCGTAACGCACTACACCGAACGGTGTATAGAAGTGCGCTCTTATCTGTTTGGCAAATCGGAATTTATTGAATTGGTGTGCCAATGTGCTTATCCAGTCTCCACTGTGGAGGCTTTCCGTCATCAGCCCAGTATTCATCCATCGATACGATTTTATCATTCGCTGTTCTTATGAATGACACCACATGGAAATATGCGCTTCTATCTTGGGGATAAACTTTCGTTGCAGTGATGAATAAATTGCCTACCACTTCAACTCGTTCAACTGTTCCATCCCAATCACCTGGATATTCACAGTTTGCGATAATGAACTCCTCGACCGTAAAGTGCTCGTTGGAACAATGCCAATTCACATACGCATCTTTGTGAAAGTAGTTTCTGATTGTGTTCTCATCTTGAGCCAACACAGCCTTAATAAACTGGCAAACATCCATAATCATTTACCTCGTCAGATTTCGATTTGAAGGGCTGTTTGCTTCCACATTATCACATAACGGGATAAAATACAAGAACAACCACAGCACTGTTAACTGTCTTATGAACACCGCACTTTCAGGGGAGCCATTTTGCGTGACCAACCGTGCCCCTCCCGCCGTGGAGGCGGATTTCATCACGAAGTGATTTCATCCCTGCAGGGATTTCATCCGTCCATAGGGCGGATATCATTGAAAAAAGCACCCTTTCGGGTGCTTTTTTCAGGAGTGCTCATTGTGCCAGGCGGAGTAGTCCGCGTTGCCGTTGGGGCCGTCAAAGCTGCCGTCCAGCTTGCTGATCACCCGGTCGTACTCCTCTGTGCCCTCCTCATAGGGGGTGGGCCGGTAGTCGTTGGAATCCCGGGCCTCGCTGACACAGCAGGGGATTACAGTGATCCCGTCACCGGTGACGCTGCCGTCCGGATCCCGCTTCAGCGTGACCTGAACAATAGCGGTGTCCCAGTCAGAGGGGTTGGTGTTGCCGCCGAAGCTCCAGTTGCCCATGCTGTAGAGAATGATGCCGCCGTTATACTCCTCAATGGGCTGGAGACAATGGGGATGGCTGCCGAAGATCATATCTGCGCCGGCGTCGATGCAGGCATGGGCCAGATCGATCTGGTACTGCTCAGGCCGGACGTGGAGCTCAACACCCCAGTGAAAAGCGCAGATGATGTAATCCGCGCCCTCGTCTTTCAGCTGCCCGATGGCAGCGACGCATTTTTCCGTATCGGGCATGTATCCGTTGAAGGCGCAGTAAATGCCCAGCTTCAGACCGTTGGGCGTGGTGACGATCTGGGCCTGGTTTTCCGTACCGTAGGGGATGTTCACGGCTTCCAGGGCTGCGTAGGTATCCTCTGTGCCCACGGTGCCGAAGTCCATGCTGTGGTTATTGGCAGTGGTCACAAAGTCCACACCGCCCTGAACCAGAATATTGGCCCATTCGGCAGGGGCACGGAAAAAGAAAGTCTGCTCCGACCACAGATTCTTGTCGGAGAAGCTGCATTCCAGATTTCCGATGGTGTATTCGTCATTTTCAAAATACTGTACGGTGTTGGAGAAGGGATAGGAATAATCCCCGTTCATTTTTGCCGAATAATCGCTGGTGTACTGATGGGAGGCCAGGGTGCAGTCACCGATAAAAGAGAGGGTGAAATACTCCGGCTCCGGTGTGGGCGTGGGTGTCGGTGCAGGCGTGGGCGTAGGCGTCGGCACGGGCGTTGGCTCCGCGCTCTCCGCGGGCTTGGGCGCAGGCTCGGCGGGAGGACTGTAATTTCCCAGGGAAAGGCGCAGCATGACGACATAGCCCATGGCGCAGAAGGTGATGAACAGACAGATGACACTGACAATATATTTCTTCATTGATCAAACCTCAACATTATCAGACAGTGTTCCACATTATAAAGAAGTTTTATCCATAAAGCAAGAGCAATCTTCCAAATAACGGAAAATTATGATTTTTTAAGAAATGCCTGGATTTATTATTTTACAGCTTTTATAAAATCATGCCCGTCAACAGAACAAAAAATGAGCGCAAAAAACCACATCCACAGATCGAAACCGGGATGTGGCCTTTTTTCTTATCCGCGCTGATACCAGGAGCTGTAGTCTACGTCAATGTCGCCGCCCTCGTAGGTACCGTTGAGCTTGGAGATGACCCGCTCGTATTCGGCGCTGCCCTCCTCGTAGGGGGTGGGCTTATAGTCGTTATAGGCGTATTTCTTGACGTTATCCGGGTCCGGCTCCCTGCTGCTGACCCGGCAGGGGATAACGGTGATCCCGTCGTTGGAAACGCTGCCGTCGGCATCCCGGCGGAGATTGAGCTGGACAATGGCAGTGTCCGGGTCCGTGGGCATGTCGCTGCCGCCGAAGCTCCAGTTGCCCATGCCGTAGAGGATCACACTGTCCTTATATTCCTCAATGGGCTGGAGACAGTGGGCATGGCTGCCGTAGACCAGGTCTGCTCCCGCGTCCGCACAGGCATGGGCCAGATCGATCTGTTCCTGCTTGGGACTGTAGACCAGCTCGTCCCTGCCCCAGTGGAACATGCAGATAATGTAATCCGCCCCCTGGTTTTTCAGCTGGGCCACGGCCTGGACGGCCTTGTTCGTGTCCGGCTCAAAATTGTTGTAGGCAGTGTAGACGCCAAATTTGATGCCGTTTTTGCTCTCTACAATCTGGGCCTGATCCTCGATGCCGTAGGGCAGGCCCACGGCCTCAAGAGCGGCGCAGGTGTCGTCCACACCGGCCTGATAGAAGTCGTAGCTGTGGTTGTTGGCGGTGGTCACAAAGTCCACGCCGCCCTGGGTCAGGATGTTGGCATAATCGCTGCCGGCGATAAAATAGAACATGGCCACGGTGTAATCGTAGGGCAGGTCCCGGTCGGAGAAGGTACACTCCAGGTTGGCGATGGTGAATTCATCGCTTTCAAAATACTGCACGGTGTTGGCGAAAGGATAGGAAAAATCTCCGTTCACCTTGTTGACAAAGTCGGCGGAGTTGGGGCGGGGGCCCAGAGTGCAGTCGCCAATGGCGGAAAGGGTGAAATACTCCGGTTCCGGCTCCGGTTGGGCAACAGGCTCCGGCGTGGCCTCCGGTTCAGGCGTAGTCTGGGGCTGCTGGGTCTCCTGCTGGGCAGCCTGGTTCGCGGCGTTTACCGCGTCCACATTCAGGGATATCCGCTGAAGTACGATATAAAACATGGTGCAGAACAAAAACAGCACGCAGAGAACGCTTAAAAGATATTTTTTCATTTACCGAACCTCGTTGAAAAATCATACGCAGTTATTCTATTGATTTCCCGGCAATATTGCAATAGTCAATATGTTAAATTTTTCAGCAAAAAAAGCCAAAACCCCGGAAAACCGGGGCTTTGGCAAAATTTTAAGAAAGTTAAGAATTGAAAATCGCCTTACAGAATCCCGCCGATCCTGATGAACACAGGCGCGAACACCAGGGCGACAACGGTCATCAGCTTGATGAGGATGTTGATGGAGGGGCCGGAGGTGTCCTTGAAAGGGTCACCCACGGTGTCGCCCACCACGGCAGCCTTGTGGGCCTCGGAGCCCTTGCCGCCGTTGTGACCGCCCTCTATGTATTTCTTGGCGTTGTCCCAGGCACCGCCGGAGTTGGACATGTAGATGGCCAGCAGTACACCGGTGACCAGAGAGCCGGCCAGCAGTCCGCCCAGAGCGGCAGGCCCGAGCAGAATACCCACAGCCAGGGGAACGATAACTGCCATCAGGCCAGGCACCACCATCTCACGAAGGGCGGCTCTGGTGGAGATGGACACACAGGAGCTGTAATCCGGCTTGCCCTTGCCTTCAAGGATTCCGGGGATCTCCCGGAACTGGCGGCGCACCTCTTCAATCATCTTATAGGCGGCCTTGGACACGGAGTTCATGGTCATGGCGGAGAAGGCGAAGGGCAGCATGCCGCCGATCAGCAGGCCGATGACCACATGGGGGGACAGCAGGTTGATCCCTTCCGCCTCCAGCCCCACCTCAGTGGCGTAGGAGACGAAGAGGGCCAGGGCGGTCAGAGCAGCGGAGCCGATGGCAAAGCCCTTGCCCATGGCAGCGGTGGTGTTGCCTACGGCGTCCAGCTTGTCGGTGATGTTGCGCACGCTGTGGTCCAGACCGCTCATCTCCGCAATGCCGCCGGAGTTGTCGGCGATGGGTCCGTAGGCGTCCACGGCCACGGTGATGCCGGTGGTGGAGAGCATACCCACTGCGGCCAGAGCAATGCCATACAGGTTGCCGGTGACGGCGTAGGATATGTAGATACCAACGCAGATCAGCACGATAGGCACCCAGGTGCTCATCATGCCCACGGCCACGCCGCTGATGATGGTGGTGGCGGAGCCGGTTTCAGACTGCTCGGCAATGCGCCTGACGGACTTATAATCCTCAGAGGTGTATACTTCAGTCATAAAGCCGATGACCAGACCCACGATCAGCCCGGCGATGATGGCCAGAGCACAGTAGATCCCGCCGAAGAACAGATAGCTCATGGCGATGGAGACCAGGGCCACGATGCCGGCAGACACATAGGAGCCCATTTTCAGGGCCTTATGGGGATTGGCGTTTTCTTTGCCCCGGACGAAGAAGGTGGCGATCACGGAAGCCAGAATGCCGAAAGCGGCGATAATCAGGGGGTAGATGGCCCCGGCGCCGGTGAACAGACCGGTGACGGAGACACCCAGGGTCAGCGCGGAGACCAGAGCGCCCACATAGGACTCGAACAGGTCGGCGCCCATGCCGGCCACGTCGCCCACGTTGTCGCCCACGTTGTCGGCGATAACGGCGGGGTTGCGGGGGTCGTCCTCGGGAATGCCCGCTTCCACCTTGCCCACCAGGTCTGCGCCCACGTCGGCGGCCTTGGTGTAAATGCCGCCGCCCACACGGGCGAACAGGGCGATGGAGGAGGCTCCCAGAGAGAAGCCGAAGAGGATGTTGTAGTTGCCGGTGACGATATAGATCAGACTGCATCCCAGAAGGCCCAGCCCCACAACGCACATGCCCATCACCGAGCCGCCGGAGAAGGCGATGGACAGGGCCTTGTTCATGCCGCTCTCCATGGCGGCGTTGGCGGTGCGCACATTGGCCTTGGTGGCCACCTTCATCCCGCAGAAGCCCGCGGCTATGGAGAACAATGCGCCGAAAAGGAAACAGACCGCCGTGCCAATGTTGATGAATACGGCGATCAGCGCAAACAGCACCACAATGAATATGGCGAGGATCTTATACTCGGACATGAGAAAAGCGTTGGCTCCCTCGGCAATGGCGGAGGCGATCTCCTGCATTCTGGCGTTTCCCGGCGCGGCCTTGGATACATAGTGCGCCTTATAGGCGGCGAACAGCAGCGCGATCAACGCAAGCACGGGTGTAAGCCAAATGATTTTTTCCATAGAATTAGTCTCCCTTAAGTTTATTTGCTCTGTGTTTGTAGATTTTAGACTATAAACAGCATTTTATCAAGGCGGAAAAAACGAGTTTTAGGGCATAATGCCCAAGTTCGTATGTTTCACTGAAATGCATGAGCGGAGAGCCATGTTCTCCGGCAAATTACACAAAAAATATCCCAATAAATGTCAGAATCTAAACGAATACATGACAGTCTGCGGGTAAATGTATTGACATTGTTTGGAGAAAATAACTAAAATCAGAACTTTTTAACCCCAATTAAAAGAATAAAATCTATCAAACACACAAAGAAAACCGTGAAAAGAAAAACTTACAGATCTGCTGCTGATCCGACGAAGACTGGGAAAATACACAAAAATATCCCATTCTTTTCGGACGACAGGGTGGAATTCACTATACAGCCGAAAAATGTTTCACTTGAAAGAGAAGATTAGCCTGGTCAGAGGCATAATACATTTGAACAGATGCTTTGTTGACACGACTTTGCTCCCGTGATAAACTTCAAAAAAGAAATCATGCGGAAAACATTGGAGTAAAGGGAGGACAAGCGGTGAAAGGGATCATTCTTGCAGGAGGCAGCGGCAAGCGGCTGTATCCACTGACAAAGGTCACATCCAAGCAGCTTCTTCCCGTCTATGACAAGCCCATGATTTTTTACCCGCTTTCTACCCTGATGCTGGCGGGCATCCGGGATATTCTCATTATCTCCACACCCGCCGATCTGCCCAATTTTGAGCGTCTGCTGGGTGACGGCAGCCAGTACGGCATCCGGCTGAGCTACAAGGTGCAGCCCTCTCCCGACGGGCTGGCCCAGGCCTTTATCCTGGGCGAGGAGTTCATCGGTGACGACCGGGCCGCTATGATCCTGGGCGATAATATTTTCTACGGCGCCGGTCTGGGCGAGCATCTGCGCCGGGCGGCAAAGCAGGAAGAGGGCGCCACGGTGTTCGGCTACTATGTGGAGGATCCGGAGCGCTTCGGCGTGGTGGAGTTCGACAAAAACGGCAAGGCCGTTTCTATCGAGGAAAAACCCAAAAAGCCCAAGTCCAATTACGCCGTTACCGGCCTGTATTTTTATGACAAAAAAGTCTGCAAACGGGCCAAATCCCTGAAACCCTCCGCCAGAGGAGAGCTGGAAATCACAGACCTGAACCGGCTCTATCTGGAAGAGGACAGGCTGAACGTGATCACTCTGGGCCGGGGCTATGCCTGGCTGGACACCGGCACCATGGACTCTCTGGCTCAGGCCACGGAGTTCGTGCGGGTGGTGGAGTCACGGGAGGGCATTCAGATCGCCGCGCTGGAGGAGATCGCTTACCACAGCGGCTGGATCAGCCGGGCGGAGCTTCTCCAAGCAGCGGAGAATTACGGTCAGTCCCCCTATGGAAAGCACCTGCTGAACGTGGCCGCGGGGAAATACATGTATTGAGGGAGAGACAAGATGAAGCTGATCCGAACCGCCCTCGCGGGTGTTTTTATCCTGGAGCCGGAGGTGCATGGGGACAGCCGGGGCTTCTTCATGGAGAGCTGGTCAAAGCGCAGCTTTGAAGAGGCCGGATTGTTTTACGATTTTGTCCAGGACAACCACTCCTCCTCCACCGTGAAGGGCACCCTGCGGGGCATCCATTTCCAGCGGGGGGAGTGGTCCCAGGCCAAGCTGCTGCGCTGCGTCCGGGGCGCTGTGCTGGATGTGGCTGTGGATCTCAGACCGGAGAGCCCCACCTATAAAAAATGGGTGGCGGTGGAGCTGTCGGCAGAAAACAAAAAGCAGCTGCTTATCCCCCGGCGCATGGGCCATGGCTTTGTTACCCTGACCGACGATGTGGAATTTCTCTATAAGGCGGACAATTTCTATGCCCCTGAGGCCGACGGCGGCATCCGCTGGAACGACCCGGAGCTGAACATCGACTGGGGCGTGGAAGAGCCGATGCTCTCGACAAAGGATCGGAATGCCCCCTTCCTGAAAGACGCGATAACGGATTTTTAGCCGAAAAAGGAGAAAAAATATGAAGCTGTTCATTACCGGCGGAGCCGGATTTATCGGAAGCAACTTCATTTTTTATATGCGCAGGACCCACCCGGACGATGACCTGGTGTGTCTGGACAAGCTGACCTATGCGGGCAATCTGGAAACCCTGGCTCCCGTGATGAACGATCCAAAGTTCAAGTTCGTCCGCGTTGACATTGCCGACCGGAAGGCGGTCTGCGATCTCTTTGAGGCGGAGAAGCCCGACGTGGTGGTGAATTTCGCGGCGGAGAGTCATGTGGACCGCTCCATCGAGAACCCCGCTGTTTTTCTGGAGACCAACGTGATGGGCACCCAGGTGCTGCTGGACGCCTGCCGCATATACGGTATACGTCGTTTTCACCAGGTCTCTACCGACGAGGTGTACGGCGACCTGCCTCTAAACCGGCCGGAGCTGATGTTCACCGAGCAGAGCCTGCTTCACCCATCCAGTCCCTATTCCGCCTCCAAGGCATCAGCGGACCTGCTGTGCCTGGCCTATCACCGCACCTACGGCATGCCCATCACCATCAGCCGCTGCTCCAACAACTACGGGCCCTATCAGTTCCCGGAAAAGCTCATCCCCCTGATGATCGCAAACTGCACCGCGGGTAAGCCGCTGCCGGTCTACGGTCAGGGCCTGAACGTGCGGGACTGGCTGTATGTGGAGGATCACTGCTCCGCCATCGACCTGATCTTGCAGGGCGGCAAGGAGGGCCAGGTGTACAATATCGGCGGCCACAACGAGATGCGCAATATCGACATTGTTAAGCTCATTGTCCACACTCTGGGCAGGAGCGAGGAGCTGATCACCTATGTGACCGACCGGAAGGGCCATGACATGCGCTATGCCATCGACCCCAGCTTTATCCATAAGGAGCTGGGCTGGCTGCCGCAGACCAGATTTGAAAACGGCATCGTCAAGACCATCCAGTGGTACATGGATAACCGGAGCTGGTGGGAAAACATTCTCAGCGGAGAATATATAAACTGTTATGACAGACTGTACGGCAGGTGAGAAGATGAAGGTTTTGGTCACCGGAGAGAGCGGCCAGTTGGGCCATGACGTCTGCCTCACCCTTGAGCGGCGGGGAATAGCGCATAAGGGCCTTTCCTCAAAAGATCTGGATATCCGGGACGGTACCGCGGTGCAACGCGTGCTGGAGGAGTACCGCCCGGACGCAGTGATTCACTGCGCCGCCTATACCGGGGTGGACAGAGCGGAGGAGGAGCCGGAAGCGTGCTTTGCCGTGAATGCCCAGGGCACCCGGAATATTGCCCGGGCCTGCGCCCTGACCGGGGCAAAGCTGCTGTATATCTCTACGGACTATGTGTTTCCCGGCAAGGGGGAACGCTATTATGCACCGGAGGACGAAACCGGACCTCTCAGCGTCTACGGCAAAAGCAAGCTGGAGGGGGAAAGAGCGGTGAAGGAGCTGCTGGACAGGTTTTTCATTATCCGGACCTCCTGGGTCTTCGGAATAAACGGCAGCAATTTTATCAGGACTATGCTCCGCCTTTCCGAAACAAATGATACTGTACGCGTGGTGGCGGACCAGGTGGGAAGCCCTACCTATACGGCGGATCTGGCCCCCCTGCTCTGCAACATGATCCAGACAGAGAAATACGGCATATATCACGTCACCAACGAAGGGCTCTGCTCCTGGGCAGAGCTTGCGGAGGCGGTTTTTGCCGCCGCTGGAAGAGAGACAAAGGTGCAGCGCATCACCACGGAGGAATACGGCGCGAAAGCGCCGAGACCGAAAAATTCCCGTCTGTCCAAGGCAAAACTGACAGAACAGGGTTTTTCGCGCCTGCCGCTCTGGCAGGACGCGGTAAAACGCTTTCTGTTGGAATTGAACATCGGATAAAATGAACATCCCTGCGCTGCCGCAGGGATGTTTTTCGCTGTTTATTGTTTTCCGGGCCGTTTTGACAGAAGGAATCTCAGCTTTGCGGGGAGATAAAGCAGTATGCTTCCCAGCCTGTACCGGCGAGAGGCAAGGGTCTGGTCCAGCATGGTACGCAGGCGTTCATTTTCGCAGGCAAGCTCGCGGGAGCGAAGATCGGACTGCTCCAGCAGTGCTTCCAGGCGGGCGCTTTCTTCACGCAGTTCACAGCAGCGCTGCTCAGATTGCTCCAGAGCAGCTTTCAGACGGCTGTTTTCCCGGGCCTGTTCACGATTTTTTTCCTCTGCCTGTGAAAGTGCGCTTTCACAGTCGGCCCTGGCCTGCCAGAATTTACTGTGCATCTGCCGGAAAGCAATTCCGGCTGTTTCCGAAAAAACGGAAAATTCCTCCCAGCTGATGGATAAGGCGCTTTCCTCAGCGACATCAGAGGAGAGAACGGCGTGAAAAATGTCTGTCCAGCATTTCTCCAAGTCGATCTGCGCCAAAAAAGCCGCCTCTTGTCGGGCCGCACTGCCCATACGGCAGCGAAGCCGGTCCTGGTTGAGCACGTCCGCAAGAGCGTCTGCCGCGGCATCAAAATTTTTCCAGGGCACCTGAATAACGGCTTCAGACTGCCTGAGCACGGTGGCATAGGGCATCTCATAGCAGACAACAGGCACACCGAAGGCAAGACTTTCGCCGAGAACCATGGAATAGCCCTCAAAGTTTGAAGTCTGTAAAAGAACATCGGCCTGATAAAAGAGCCGGCTGACCTCGCTGCTGTATCCGGGAAAGGAGATGTGGCCGGAAAGTCCCAGTTCATCTGCGCGGGCTTTGAAGCGGGATATAAGCTCGGCCGGAGCGTCGCCGGCCATGGTCAGCTGCACATCGGGGACTTTTGGCAGCAGGCGGTAGAGAATATCCAGAACGTCCGCCGGGTTCTTCTGGGAAGAATCGAAACGGCCCAGCCACAAAACCCGGTGACCATCCAGCGGCGGTGCGGCACAGTCTGAAACGGAGAAGGTCGGCGGATTATGAACAGAAAAGACCCGCTTGTTGACCAGTGACCAGTAGAGCCTGTCCGTTTCGGAAAGGGTGACAATGGCGTCAGCCTGCCGGTAAATGCTGTGACTTTTCCAGACCGCGTCGGACATGCAGACGGTCTGGGCAATGAAAACATTGTGGCTGTGGGCGATAAAAGCCGCACCTGTGCTTTTTATTGCGCACATATCCCAAAAACTCTGGTAAAACAGCCATCCATGATAAATGACGGCATCGATATCATAGCTTTCCATTATGCGGCAGAATTGGGAAAAGCGCTCCCTGCTGCCGGAGCCGTCTATGGGAGCGGAGCCGCTGAGAACCGCTCTGATCACCTCGCGCTCAAGATAATAGTCTTCCTGCCGGGGAGCTTCATCGGTGATCAGGACCACGCGATAACCTGCTTTGCACAAAATATTGCTCAGCAGGCATACGACCCTTTCCGCGCCGCCGTTGTATGCCCTGGTGTAATACATGCCGACTGTGCGCACAGCCTTTTTTGTGCAGGGGAAAAGCCCGGCAATATCCAGCACGCCGGCAATATCGTAAGGATCGGTCCAGTATTTTTCTGCCAGCGGCGGGATAATATCGCGCAGAGAACAGCGCTGCAGAATAAGCCGGCTTCCGTGACGCCGGAAGTCTTCCGGCAGAGTGAGAAGAAAAGCAAAGGCTGAGACCGGATCCTCTTCAGCCTTTTTCAAAAGCAGTTGGTCGTATTCGAGATAAGAAGGGCTCATTTTTATTTTCCTTTCTTACACTACATCCTTCTTTGCTTAAAATTATGACATTACTATAAACCCTTGTCAAGGAAATACAGACCGAATGCGTCTGCGGAGAAGGAAATACCGGGCTTAATTGAATGTTGCAAACATAAGGAAATAAAGGTATAATAAAAACATTAAGAATCTTAATTTTGGAAATATTTTGCTTTTTGGGACTGCTTTGTTTTTTGCCCGGCCGTTTCGTCCGGCAAAGGAGAGGCGGCTTTCCGCACGGGGCAAAGGGAACAGGGGAGAAAACTGCCGGTCCGCCGGGGCTGCGCAGAATGATTTGAAGCTGAGGGGAAAAGATGGTCAGGCGCATTGTAAAAATTGTTGCTTTTTTTGTGATCGGGATCATGCTGCTTTTTGCTGTACAGGGTATTTTTGCTCCTAAATGGTATAGTGATGGAGCAACAAACCGGGTTTTGTCCGGTTTTTTTGCATTGGAAAACGATACGGCAGAAGTGCTTTTCCTCGGAACAAGTCATATGGGAAGAGGTGTATCCCCAATGAAAATATATGAGGATACAGGGATTGTTTCGTATAATCTCGCCACATCCGGACAGCCGTTGGAATGCAGCTACTTCCTCTTAAAAGAAGCCTTTAAAACCCAGAGTCCAAAGGTTGTTTTCCTTGACGCAGGCAGAATCCTGAACGGAGAGGGAAATAACAATAATTCATATTGGCGGTATATTATTGATAATTTCCCGCGGGACGAGGTGTTTTGGGAGCTTGTTGAGGCATACAGTGAACTTCCGGACAGCGACGGCTCTTTGGCCGCATGGTTTCCTCTGATAAAATATCACTCAAGATGGGATCAACTGACGGAGGAATCCTTTGAATCAAGGTTTACAGGAGGGTACTACTCCGCCGGACAATATATCATGTCATATAGTTCTCCCTGTGCACCTTCACAGCAAGTATTCGATGAGAAAGTGGCTCAGATTTCAGAAGAGTCAGTGATAACGATCCGTGCCGCAGAAGAAGGCGTACTGTCGGCTAAGGCAGTGAAAAAGGATGGCTACGCCCCTGAATTGACAGGGCATTGTATGGAATATGTTCTGAAAATAAAAAGCCTTTGCGAGGAAAATGGTGCGGAGCTTGTCATCGTAAAGATCCCTTCTTATACATATTCCGGGTTAATTATGTCCGATAGCAACGCTGGAGACTACTCCTGGAACATCCTGAAATCCGATTTGCTGAGAGCCTTCACTGATGAGAACGATATACGTTTTATCGATATGATGTACGATGTCAATATCGTGGATAGCCTTTTCGATACGCATGACAGCGGGCACCTTAATGTGAATGGAGCGGAAAAAGTTTCTGCTTTTATTGAAAAAATTCTCAGACAATATCATATTTCGCCGAATACAAACGGGAAATATGATGAAAATTTAGAGAAATATCGTTTGGTTAGCACGGTTGCAAAACTGCAAAGCGAGAGAGATTTTCATCAGTATTTGGAAACACTGTCAGAAAACGCCGCAAATTGGCTGATTCTTATTTCCGCCTGTGACGAGTATACATACAGCCTCGATTCTCAGGATTTTGATAGTATGGAAAAGCTCGGACTTCACCTGGTACAGGAAGGGAATTTCAGAGATGCGTATGTCGCGGTGATCAATTCGGGAAACGTATTATATGAGGCAGTCTCTGAAGGACCGATAAGTTATGAAACGGTTTTGTGCAATCAGAAAATAAAGCTTTACAGTGGCGGAGGAAATAATTTTTCTACCTGCAACATTCTGCTTGAGGGCAAAGACTATTCCAACGGATGCAGAGGGCTGAATTTTGTGGTAATTGATAAGGAGACCAATTTAGTCATTGACGCGGCTTCTTTTGACACGTTTTTGGAAGGTAAAACATTTACCAGAGCGGTAAATGAAACAAATACCCGTCTCAGAGCTTATGAGAGCGCAATCTGCTTCCAATAGAGAGCGTCAGATTTTATCACGGAATTTACCTATTATTGTTTCGCTGGGGAAATTAGAATATGAGTTATCAATCATTTGAATTTCTGCTTTTTTCAGCGGGAATTCTGCTGCTGTATTATATCGTCGGCAGAAAAGGACAGAAATGGGTCCTGCTGCTGGCAAACCTGGTTTTTTACGCGCTGGCGGGAACAGAGTATCTGCCTTTCCTTCTGGTCACGCTGCTGGCAAGCTACGGCGCGGGAAGATGGATGGGGAAGATCTACGAAGAGGCCGACGCGGAGCTTGCCTCCTGCCAGACGCCTGCGGAAAAGAAGCAGATCAAAGCCAACGCCAAGGCCCGGGCGAAAAAGGTCATGCTGCTGGCGCTGCTGATCTCGGTGGGTCTCCTGGCCGTGTGCAAATATACCGGCTTCATCCTTCAGAATGTGAACATCCTGCTGGCCTGGCTGGGATTTGAGCAGATCGGCCTGTTCAAAATGATCCTGCCTCTGGGCATTTCCTATTATACCTTCATGGCCGTGGGCTATGTTCTGGACATATACTGGAAGCGCTACGGGGCGGAGAAGAATTTTGTCCTTTACGCGGTGTTTCTGTCTTATTTCCCACACATTGTCCAGGGCCCCATCGACAGATACAATAAGTTCAAACCCCAGATGGCAGAAGGTGTAAAGCTCAGCTATAAAAACATCACCTTCGGCGCACAGCTGGCGCTCTGGGGCTTTTTCAAAAAGATGGTCATCGCGGACCGGCTGGCGCCCTTTGTCAGTAATATCTTTTCCCAGTATGATAACTACACTGGCATAATTTTTGTGATCGCCGTGGTGTTTTATGCCTTTCAGCTCTATGCAGATTTCTCCGGCTGTGTGGACATTGTGTCCGGCATCTCCCAGATGTTCGGTATAAAGCTGGCGCAGAACTTCAATCACCCCTTCTTTGCCAAAAATATTCCGGATTTCTGGCGCAGATGGCACATGTCTCTGATGGAGTGGTTCAAGGATTACATCTTCTATCCGGTATCCACCTCAAACCTGGTAAAAAAAGTGAGAAAGCGTTTCCGGGACAAGGAGCAGAAGAAGCGGGAAGAGCTTTTTGCCTCCTGCTTCCCGGCGCTTATCGTGTGGATCATCACCGGGATCTGGCACGGCGCGGCCTGGAAGTATGTGGCCTGGGGCCTGTATAACGCGCTGCTGATCATTCTGGGCAACATTTTCGCGGACTTCAACAAAAACGCTGTGCAGAAGCTGAAAATCGATGAGGAGAACTTCAGCTGGCGGCTGTGGCAGATGCTGAGGACCTTTGCCCTGTGCTGCGTCGGGCGCATTTTTTCCCGTGCCGACGACCTGGCGGCCGCATTCGGCATTTTCAAAAACATGTTCAGCGGTCTGGGCATGAAATACGTGGCAGGCGGGCAGCTCTATCGCTACGGTATGGGAAAGATGGATTTTCTTGTTGCGCTCACCGCCATGGGAATACTGTGGGCGGTGGACATGCTTCAGGAGAAAATGCCCCTTCGGGAGACCATTGCAAAGCAGAATCTGGTCTTCCGCTGGGTGCTGATCTACGGCTGCTTGTTCGCGGTAATCATTTTCGGCGTATACGGACCGGGATATGATGCGAGCAGCTTTATCTACGGACAATTTTAAGAAAGAAGGATAAAAATGGAACAACTGAGAGAGATTATGACCAGCAAATTCCCCAGCATTGATTTTGAAAAGGAAAAGAACCTGATCGACGACGGCCTGATCACATCCATTGACGTTGTCGGCATCATTACCGAGCTGGAAGATGCTTTCGGGATATCTGTCACCATGGAGTATATCCAGCCCATGTATTTTCAGTCACTGGAGAGCATGTGGGAAATGATCGAAGAACTGGCGTGATCGCGCTGCCTCCGCCGTCAGCGGAGGCGGTTGACTAAAACAGGCGGGGGGGCGGAAAAAAGCTTGATACAAGTCGTCATTGTAAGTATATACATATTGTTGACCATAGGAATAGGGATTTTTTCCAAATCTAAAGTCAAATCCTCCAGGAATTTTGACGGAAGCGGTTTGGGATTGCTTATGTGCGTGGTTGCAAGCGCGGGAGAATGGCTGGGCGGGACCTCTACCACAGGGGTCGCGGAATATGGTTATGAATTTGGCATTGCCGGCGCATGGTACACCATCGCAAACGGCGTGGGCGTGCTTGTGCTGGCGATTTTCTTTGCCCGAAAGTTCAGAAGCATGAATCAGACCACAGTCCCGGGCATGGTGGGGCAGAGCCTGGGGAACCGCTCAAGGATCGTATCCAGCGCCCTGCTGCTGTTTGCCATGGTGGCAGTGGGCATATCCCAGATGGTTGCCATTGCCACTTTGGGCGAGACCCTGTTCGGACTGCGCCCGACCCTGTCAATTCTGGTCATGGGCCTGGCTGTGCTGCTTTATACGGTGTTCGGCGGGATGCTGGCCGTAGGCTATACCAACATCATGCATGTGGTCATCCTGTATGTGGGGAGCGTCCTTGCGGTCCTGGCCTGCGTGAACAATATCGGTGGTCTAAGTACCCTCCATGCGAGCCTGCCCGAGAGCTATTTCCATATGGACAGCATCGGCATACCCAAGGTCTCCTCCTGGCTCTTTGCCTCGGTATTCGGCGCCTGCGTCGCCCAAGCGGGCTTACAGCCTATTCTGGGCGCCAGGGATGAGAAGACCGCGGAAAAGGCCTCTTATCTGATCGCCCTGCTGGTGGCTCCCTTCGGCCTGCTGACCGCGCTGCTGGGCATGTACGCCCGGGTGCAGTTTCCCGGTCTGGAGAGCTCCAAGTTGGCCCTGACGACCCTGATCATGTCCCTGAATCCGGCTGCGGGCGGGCTGATCATGGCGGCTCTGCTGGCTGCCGTACTGTCTACTGCCTCGCCGATCTTCCTGGCCTGCGGGACGCTGTTTACCAGGGATATCTACGTCAGACTCCGCTCCGGCGCTGAATATGGTGAAGACGCGCGCACGCTGCGGATAACCAGAGCGGCGACATTTGCCTTCGGGCTGCTGTGCATCGGCGGCGCGCTGCTTTTCCATGATTCGCAGAGACTGCTGGATATCGTATACTTTGCCTACAGCATACGGGGAAGCCTGTTTATTATTCTTCTGCTGGGCATGTACTGGAGAAAAACCTCGCCCAGGGCGGCAAACCTTGCCATGCTGGCCACATCGCTTGTGGGGCTATTCTGGGTGGTGTACAAGAGCGCTGCCGGACATTATCCCATCCACCCGGCCTTCAGCGAAACCTATGCGGCCATGATCACGGCCCTTGTGTTTACGGTGCTGGGAAGCTTTGTGTGGAAAAAAGAAAAAATCAGCGCATAATAGGGAGAAAAAATGAGAAAAACTATTGTAGAGTGTGTTTATGAGCATGCGAAAGCCACACCGGACAAAACGGCGGTCATTGCCGGCGGCGTGGAGACTTCATACAGCCGTCTGTTTGCCCTTTCCAACGCCTACGGAAGCTTTTTGACGGCGCAGGGGCTGAAAAAAGGCGGCGTGGTAGTGACAAGAGCTGCCCAGACCCTGGAATACGTCGTGCTGTATCTGGGCGTACATATGGCGGGCGGAGTGATCTCCTCCCTGGAAAAGAGCGTGCCGGATCAGGTCATGGGGCAGGTGGCAGACACGGTGAAGGCCCAAATGATCATCAGCACGGAGCTTTCCGCCTTCGAAGGAGAGGGAAGAACCCTGGTCAAACGGGATGTGCTGGCCGATGCGGAGCGCTTTATCGAAAGCCCTGTCCGCCCGTTTCCGCAGCTTGAGGATTCGGCGGATATTCTGTTCACTACGGGGACTACGGGAAAATCAAAAGGCGTGGAGCTGTCCCACAAGGCTCTTGCGGCGACTGCGGAAAACCTGATTTACGGCTGCGGCTACAAGCAGGATACCGTCATCATCGTACCCGGCCCGCTGAATCACGCAAACCCCATCAGAAAGCTTTTTACGACCCTGGTGAACGGAAGCACCATTGTGATTCTGGACGGGATGATCGACATCCGGGCCTTTTTCAAGGCCCTTGACACCCCAGGCTCCATTGCCTGCTGCCTGCCTCCCTCGGCCGTGCGCATGATTTTTACGCTGACAAAAGACAAGATCGGCGAATATGCGGACAGGATCGATTTTATCGAGTCGGCCACGGCGCCGCTGCCGGAAACGGATCGGGAGCATCTCTGCCGTTTGCTGCCCAACACAAGGCTGCTGAACAATTACGGCTCATCCGAGTCGGCCTCTGTCTGCATGTATGACTACAATAAATACCCCGGGCGTGTGGGCTGCGTGGGAAAGGCCATGCCCAACTCCCAAATTGTGGTGGTCAATGACGATAGAGAGATCATCCATTCTTCAAAGGACAATATGGGTCTTCTGGCCTGCATCGGTGATGTGAATATGAAGGGCTATATCAACGAGCCCGAGCTGACAAGAGAGGTCCTTGAGGATGGGGTGGTATATACCAGCGATGTGGGCTATATCGATGATGAGGGCTTTGTGTACATATCCGGCCGCAAAGGCGATGTGATTAACGTAGGCGGACTGAAGGTGGCTCCCACAGAGGTGGAAGCGGCAGCCCTGGCGCTGGATGGTGTGGTCGACTGCATCTGTGTGCCCGTGGACAATGCCATTACGGGAAAAGCCTTAAAGCTCATTGTGGTGCTGCGGGAGGACCTGCCTTTTGAAGTGAAGACCATAAGGAGCTTCCTCAGTACAAGGCTGGAGGCATTCAAGGTGCCCACGGTCTACGAGCAGGCGGACCATGTGGCAAGGACCTACAACGGAAAGCTTGACCGGAAAGCATACGCAAACGGCGAGCTCTGCATGGTGTAAAAAGAGAAGAAAAATATTGATGGCGGTCATTCGGGAAAGAATGACCGCCATCAGCTTATGAGATCATATCCGTTATTGCTTTTGCCTTCATGCTCCAGTCGTTTTCCCTTGCTTCCTTATCCAGAAGGGCGATGTAGTCCGGATCCTCCCGGAGGGTCATGGCCTTGTCCAGCAGGGCGATAAACTCCTCATGGTCGTGGCCGATGAGGACGGAGGCATATTTCCGGCACTCGTTCATGTCGGTGGTGACGATGGGCTTGTGCAGCGCCATGTACTCGAAAATCTTCACCGGGCTTGTGGAGCGGGTGATGTCGTTGATCAAAAAGGGGATGGTCAGCACGTCGGCTCTGGCGGCGTAGTATTTCAGCACCTTATAGTCCCGGGGACCCATAAAGTAGATGTTTTCCTCGCCGGACAGGTTCTCATCGAAGGATTCATCGTACTTGATGCCGAAGAGAACCACACTGTATTTTCCGGTCTCAGCGATCTTTTTTACCAGATCATAGTCAAACCACTTGGCCAGGGCTCCGTAATAGCAGACGATGGGCTTGCCCTTGTCCAGCACGGCCTGAAACTCCGGCTCAAAAACATAGTCCCCGTCCATGTGCTGAAAAAATTCATAGTCCACGCCATTGGAGGAGAAGACCAGATTCTCCGTTCCCCGGTGGGCAATCACATCCTGCTTCAACAGCTCTGCTGTGACTACCACATATACATTTTTGTGGCTCATCACATAGTCATATTTGTCGGAAATATTTTTGGGCAGAGTTTTGGTGCCGGCCAGCTCCGGGCTGATGTGATCGATGTATTCATAGATAAAGCCGAAGCCGGAATGGATGTAGTTTTCGATGTTCTCCACCGACAGCTTCCAGTCCGTGGAGTAGAGCTGGACGAACTTGGGCTTGTCCACCGCCGACAGCTCCTGCATTAAAATACGGTTTAAAAGGATATTATTGAAGTTGAAGAGCCACAGCCCGTCTGCCTTTTTTTTCAGGGTCTTTACCCGGTCGGTCATGGTGGTGACCTCGTAGATTACCAGAGAGCCGTTTTTGACCAGATTTCCCGCGATATGCTGGGGCCGCTGGAAGAGGGGAACATTGTAGCCAAAGCTGCTGCGCCAGAGAACCACGCGCTGCGCGTCCTCCGCCAGCATCTCCCGCACCAGACAGCGGTATTTTCCCGGCTGAAACAAGACGGCAAAGCTGATCCTGTCCAGATAATTGGCTACCACATAGGCGTAGAGCTTTTTGCAGAAGCCGATGAAGCCGTATTTTTTATAGACGTTTACCAGCTTGGAAATCTTCTCTCTCATGCTTATATCCTGTCTTTGAATTTCCCGATGATGGCCTCGGCAATACGTTCGCTGGCGTGGCCGTCGCCGTAGGGGTTGGAGGCCCGGCTCATGCGCCGGTACTCCTCTTCGTCTGTCAGCAGGCGGCAGGTCTCCCGGTAGATAGCTTCCTCGTCGGTGCCCACCAGCTTCAGCGTGCCGGCATCGATGCCCTCGGGCCGTTCGGTGGTGTCCCGCAGGACCAGAACGGGCTTGCCCAGAGAGGGGGCCTCCTCCTGAATGCCGCCGCTGTCCGTCAGAATAAGGTGCGCACGGTTTTCAAAATTGTGGCAGTCAAAAACCTCCAGCGGCTCGATCAGCCGGATGCGCTCACAGCCGTCAAAGATCTCGTGGGCAACCTGCCGCACGGCGGGGTTCCGGTGGATGGGGTAGAGCACCTTTACGTCAGGGAATTCCTCCACAACGCGGCGCACGCCCCGGAAAATGTTCCGCATAGGCTGGCCCAGATTCTCCCGCCGATGGGCGGTGAGCAGGATGAGCCGCTCGTTTTCGCCGATCCAGTTAAGCTCCGGGTGGGTATAATCCTCCCGGACGGTGGTTGCCATGGCGTCGATGACGGTGTTGCCGGTGACATAGATCTTCTCCGGGCCCACGTTCTCCCGCAGCAGGTTCTCCCGGCTCAATGCAGTGGGGGCGAAGAACATGTCCGTCAGCCGGTCCACCATCTGCCGGTTCATCTCTTCCGGGTAGGGGCTGTACTTATTGTCGGTGCGAAGGCCGGCCTCCACATGGCCGATGGCCACCTGCTGGTAAAAGGCGGCCAGAGCCCCGGCAAAGGTGGTGGTAGTATCCCCATGGACGAGGATGAGATCGGGCCTTGCCTCTTTGATCACGGCCTCCAGCCCCAGCAGGGCGGCGGTAGTGATGTCGGACAGGGTCTGGCCCTGCTTCATGATGTTCAGGTCGTAGTCCGGCCGGATGGCAAAGGTGTCCAGCACCTGGTCCAGCATCTCCCGGTGCTGGGCGGTGACGCAGACGATGGACTGTATCTCCTCCCGGCGCTCCAGCTCCTTTACCAGAGGAGCCATTTTGATGGCCTCCGGCCGGGTGCCGAAAATGCTCATTACTTTGATCATTTTAATTTTCCTCTCCTTGTATGGCTTCGCAGAGCTGTTTTGCCTCCAGCATGCAGTCCTCCATGGAACAGTAGGTCCAGCCGCCGTAACGGCCGATGGTATAGATCCCATAACCGGAAAGCTCCTGCTTAAGTTGCTTTATGCTGCGGTCAACATCGGTGCTGATATGTACATAGGCGGGATCCATAATGATGGCCGCATAGGCTTCAAGGCAGTTGTCTGCCTCCAGAATACCGTGCCTGCGCAGGTTCTGCAAAGTGAACTCCAGCTGGGCGTCCACATCGATCAGGGCATCCCTGGGGTAGCCGATCTCAATGTACATGCTCAGCTTGTCGGCGTCCAGAATGTTGTCATAGAAGCCTATACGGTAATAGTTGGCGTCCTTTTCGGGGATGTAGATCCAGTGCTCGTCCTTCATGGGGGACTTTTTGCTGAAGCCCAGGTTGAATACCAGAACCTTGTTGTACGAAAGTCTGTTTTTCAGCGCGTCATAGCGGCTGTTGGAAAACAGAGGGAGGAAGCTGTTCAGCGGAGAACTGTTGATCAGATAATCAAAGTGGTAGCGCTGGCCCATGTTGTCCACTGCCGTCCTGCTCTCCGGATCAACAGACACCAGCTCCCGGCCGCAGAGTACCCTGCTGCTGTCGAGCCGGCGGTACAGGATGTCGATAAAGGAGCCTGCGCCGTTTTTGGGGTACATGAAGCTGCTGTTGTAAGAATTGTCCTTCTCACGCTTCATGTTCGCAATGATCTGGGGAATATCGGCGTAGGGGAAGAAACGGCCCATAGCATCCTTGTCCAGCGTCCGCAGATCGCAGGCATAAAGCTTTTCGTTGTAGGGCTTGAGGAATTTCTCCACAATGGATTTTCCGAACTTGCCATACAGCATGTCCAGAAAGCTGTCGTACTCCGGCTTTTCCTCCTTGTTGAACAGGTCGTAAAGGCAGTCGATAAATTCATCCTTTTCCAGCTGGTGGATATTGGTCTGGAAGGGATAGTCGATCAGTGCGCCTTTGTAAAGGATCTTGGTGCATTTGTCCTTGCGGATAATGTCCTGGGGGGCCACGTTGTCCGTGAAGAGCTTTTTAAACTCCTCGGTTTTAAAGTGGAAGAAATGACCGGCATAGTCCCAGATATAGTCGCCCTGGCGGATGGTGCGGCAGTATCCGCCCACCTCGTCACATTTTTCAAGGATGAGATAATCGTCCTTCAGGGTATTTGCCGCCGTGAGCCCGGAGATCCCGGCACCCACGATCAGATATTTTACATGTTTATCGCCCATACAGCTCTCCGATCACTTTTTCGTCAAAGGCTTTTGCAACGTTTTTCGACTCGAATGTACGGATGTATTCCCTGTCGGGATGGACCTCATAGCCCTGATAGATGATCAGGTACAGATACTGCTTGATCTCATTTGCGCTGAAGGACAGCACTAACTCGCCCGCTTTTCGGAGAACTTCGTTCACATCGCCCTTCTGCATGGAGATGGACATGATGCTTCTGCCTGCGCCGAAATAATCGGCAATTTTTCCGGCGAAGAAGATGTTTTCGTCGGTCACAAGACCGATATTGCCGTCAATGTTGATGAGCCAGTCTGCGTCCACCATTGCCTGAAGGCTTTCCAGGTAAGAAATGGGCTTTTCCACCCTGACCACATCCAACAGGCTGTTGCGCATGATATACACCAGATCCCCGTCAGACATATCGCCGTAGAAAACAAATTCTGCCCGCTGGGGAAGATCGTCCATACTCTCTTTCAGCTCTTTGATCGCAGAGAGCAGAGGGTAGGCAGTACGGATGCAGTTGAGCTGGCCGATGAACACGAAACGCAGCTTCCTGTCTCCGTCCGGCCTGCCGGCGGACTTCAGGTTATCATACATGCTCTCGTCGTAGCTGTGACGGATAATGACCGATTTGTCCAGTACAGACTGGCTGGGGGACATGTATTTCTGCTGGGACTCGTTGTTGAAAATGATCTTGTCTGCCAGAGCCATGGTCGTGTCTTCAATTTCGGCAAGCTGCTTGCGGAATTTGAGGCTGAAACGGTGGCGGAGATCCCAGTATATCGTTTTGAGAATACGTTTCGGGGACAGCTTAAAGGAAAGACCCTTATCATGATTGATTTTGTTCTTCAGGGAGAAGTAGCAGAAAAGAGAGCAATCGATATGCTGGTAGGGATTGTTCTTAACCGGATCGCCGAAAGAGGCGATCCATTTCACTTCGGGGAATTCTTTCTTGATGCGTATTCCCACCTCGTGGGACTCCTGGGGCATGGAGCGGGTCATGACGCAGTCATACTGATCCCGATTTTCTCTGAAATACTGGAAGGCCTCCTCTTTCCAGATGCTGATATCCTTGCTTTTGGCAAAAACAGAGCGGACATTGGCCTGGTTTTTAAACTCCATGTTGTCGCCATAGGACCAGGATGTGACATTTTTCTGGGTAAAGACGTCGTATTCAAACTGAGAATTGTTGAGCAGTTTGAATGTAACAAGCCCCTCGGAGGAATTGATGGGGGGATAAAACCAGCTTATCACCAAAATTTTCTTCATATCTGCACCTCAACTTCTCTTCAGCTTGCCGCGAACTTTGCGCGCAAAAACAAGCAGCTTCGTGAAAAAGGTATTGAAAAACCGCACGTTGATGTACCTGAGCCGCCGGGAAAAATGTATGTAGGGGAAAACATCCACCATCTGGTAAAGGTCGGGGGCGGTGTTTTTCAGATAGGTGTCAAAGTCTTTGATCGTCCTGTAAGCAAGCCGGCGGTCCTTCAGCTTGTTGCACACCAGATCCATGTGGGTGTAGAACATGAAATAGATGAGCAGCGACATGTACTCTTTTACGTTTTTGCTGACCTTCTCCCTGAATGACACATAATATTCAATAAGGAAGCTGAGTACATTCTGGTGATTGGGGAGGTTGCGCAGAAGATTTTCCTGGCTCATACTCTGATTCGGCCTGCCCATAAAGTAGCGGTAGACATGATAATCCAGGAAATGCACGGTTTTCAGATAAGGGATAGGGTAAATGTTATACTGCATATCCACATAAAAGCTTTTTTCAAAAAGCTTCAGGCCGGATTTATGCAGGATCTCCAGCTTGTATGTTGAGGAGGCCATAGTGTAGTAAGTCTTGGACTCGTCAAACACAAGCTCGTCCACAGAATAGACTTGATCGTGGGTAAAGAATTCGTAATTATAGGGGACTACCGTGCCGTTGTATACATATTCCTGCGTATACGGGGTTACGATCAGGTCCTCGTCACATGCGGAAAGCGCTTTCAGATATTTAATAAATTCCGGCGTGTCGAACCAGTCGTCGCTATCCAGAACACGAAAATATTTTCCTGTGGCTGCCTTCAGCGCGGCATTGATGGTAGAGCCGTGTCCGCCGTTTTCCTTGTCGATAAAAACAATGTTTTCCGGGAAGCGGGCCTGATATTCCCTGATGATCTCAGGCGAGCTGTCCTTACTGCCGTCATTGACGATGATAAGCTCGATATAAGGCAGTGCTTCCTGCACAAGGACAGAATCAAGACATCGTCTGATATAATCCTCCGTGTTATACACCGGAATGGCAATAGAAAGTGTTTTCATTTTCTCTTTTCCTTTCAGGCTCAGATCTGTTTTATAGTCAGGATTGTTTCAATAAATGATTCACGTAATTATTGCAGATTTCCTCCGCGTTTCCACAGGCAAGGACATGCCCGTGATCCAGCCAGATCACCCGGTCAGAGAGCTTTTTGATGGACTCGACAGAGTGGGACACATAGAGAACGGTGGTGCCGCCCTTGATCATGCTGAGCATTTTTTCTTCGCTCTTGGCCTGAAAAGCAAGGTCGCCCACCGAAAGGATCTCGTCCACGATCAGGATCTCCGGGTCGACGATAGTGGCTACGGAAAAAGCCAACCTGGCCACCATACCGGAGGAGAAATTCCGTACCGGTACTTCCAGAAAATCGTGCAGCTCGGAAAAGTCCACGATCTCGTCAAACTTGCTCTCGATAAAGGCCCTGGAATAGCCCATGACGGCGCCGTTGAGAAAAATGTTCTCCCGGGCAGTCAGGTCCATGTCAAAGCCCGCGCCCAGTTCAATCATGGGACAGATGTTGCCGTAAGAAGAGATGCCGCCCTTTGTAGGCTTGAGCACCCCCGCCACGATCTTCAGCAAGGTGGATTTTCCCGCGCCGTTGGAGCCGATCAGGCCGACTACCTCGCCGCGCTTTACTTCAAAGCTCACGTCCGTCAGGGCCCAGAACTCGTTGAGGGCCTTTTTCTGCTGCCGCTTTTCCGGGTTGAACAGATCCACAAAACCCTGTTTGAGAGAGAAACCCTTGTCAATGCCCAGGTTGAAGCGCATGGACACGTTTTCTGCTTTTACCATGATATCTTCCATTGCCGATGCTCCTGTGTCAAATATAGTAGATGAACTTGTCCTGATTTTTCTTGAAAACAACGGTGCCGACGAGCAAAACCACCAATGCGGAGAGACCGCAGACGATGAACTGAAAGCCCGTGGGCGTATTGTGGTAAAGAATGATCGTCCTGGCAAAGTTGATATAATGATACATGGGATTGAGCTTGAGACAAAACTGCAGAATGGGGTTAGTGATGATGCTGATGTCATACATTATGGGGGTCAGGTAGGTCCAGAGCGTCAGCACGATGCCGTAAATATAGAACATATCCCGCAGAAATACCGCCACCGTCGCCAGGAAAAAGCCCATCCCCAGCGTAAACATGAACAGACAGATAAAGGAATAGGGCAGGAAAACATGCTGCCAGCATAAGCCGGTGCCGGTAAGAAGAATTACCGCATAGAGCGGGATCAAGGTCAACAGAAAATTGATCCCCACAAACAGGCATTTGGTCAGAGGAAAAATATATTTTGGGATATACACCTTGTTGATCAGACTGAAATTGGCTACGACGGTGCTCATAGACAGGTTTGATGCTTCACTGAAATAGTTGAAATAGGTCAGACCGGTCAGCAGATAGGCAAGGTAACTGACACCGGGGGTGGTGAATTTAAAAACATTGGAAAAGATGACCGCCATGACCGCCATGGTCAGGACAGGATAGAGCAGGCTCCAGGCGACGCCCAGAACACTGCGTTTATATTTTACTTTGAAATCCCGGCTCACCAGCTGCTGCATGAGAAAACCGTATTTTTTCAGAGAATAGTTAAGGCTGTTGATGAATTTCATTTTTTCCTCCAAGAGAGAAACTGACAACAAAAAATTGGCTTTTAACAGTATATCACAATACAATGCTGATTTCTACACTTATTTTACCCTTTCAGGCTCCGGGGCAAACAGACAGCTTGACCTCTCACCGGCTTTGGGGTATATTACAGAGTGGATTGGAGAAAGCAAATGAAGAAAAGCCTGATTATTTTTGTGATATTGTGCCTTTTGCTCTCCCTCTGCGCCTGCGGCGAAACGCCGGCGGAGAGCGGGGGAGATGGGCTGGATATTGTCTGCACCCTGTTCCCAGCCTACGATTTTGCCCGGGAAATTGCCGGGGAAAAGGCCAATGTGACGCTGCTGGTGCCTCCCGGCTCCGAGGCCCACAGCTTTGAACCCACGCCCCAGGACATTATCCGCATAGAAAACTGCGACCTGCTGATCTGCAACGGCGGAGAGAGCGAGGCCTGGCTGGAGGAGATCCTGGCGGGCCGGGAAAAGGATATTCCCAGCCTTGTCATGATGGACTGCGTGGACGCCCTGGAAGAGGAGACCAAAGAGGGAATGCAGGGCGTTTCCCATGACCATGAGCATGAGGAGCACGAGGAACACGAAGAGCACGGGCATGAGGAGGAGTATGACGAGCATGTCTGGACCTCCCCGGTGAACGCTTCGCTGATCGTCTCCGCCCTGTGCGAAAGGCTCTGCGCCATCGACCCGGAGAACGGCGGCTTTTACCGGGAAAACACCGGCCGCTATCAGGCGGAGCTGCAAAAACTGGACGCCGCCTTCCGAGAGACAGTGAAAAACGGGAAATTTGACACCCTGATCTTTGCCGACCGCTTCCCCGTGCGCTACTTTGTGGAGGAATACGGTCTGGATTACTACGCCGCCTTTCCCGGCTGCGCCGACGATACGGAGCCTTCCGCCAGAACGGTGGCCTTTCTTATTGACAAGGTGAGGGATGAGGACATCCCGGCGGTGCTGTTTATTGAATTTTCCAATGAGAAGATGGCCGATGTGATCTGCGAGGACACCGGCTGCGAAAAGCTCCTGTTCCATTCCTGCCACAATGTCAGCGCGGACCAGCTGAACGCGGGGACAAGCTATCTGGAGCTGATGCGGGGAAACCTGGAAAGTCTGAAGGAGGCCCTGGGCTGATGGCAATATTAAGCTGTGAAAACCTGTCCTTTGCCTATGACGGCAGGACCGTGCTGGAGGACGTGAACTTCAGCCTGAACGCGGGGGACTACCTCTGCGTGGTGGGGGAGAACGGCTCCGGCAAATCCACCCTCATCAAGGGCCTTCTGGGCCTGAAAGCGCCCCGGAGCGGCAGCATCACTTTCGGGGAGGACCTGAAAAGCACGGAGATCGGCTATCTGCCCCAGCAGACCCAGCTCCAGCGGGATTTTCCCGCCAGCGTCTGGGAAGTGGTGCTCTCCGGCTGTCTCAACGGCCTGGACCGCCGGTTGATGTACAATAAGGCGGACAAGGAGCGGGCCAGAATGAACATGGAGCGCATGGGCATTGAGGACATCCGGGACAAGAGCTATCAGGAGCTGTCCGGCGGCCAGCAGCAGCGTGTGCTTCTGGCCCGGGCTCTCTGCGCCACCAAAAAGCTCCTGCTGCTGGACGAGCCGGTCACGGGCCTGGACCCCATCGCCACCGGGGAGATGTATAACCTCATCAAGCTGGTGAACCTCTGCGACAACATCACCGTCATCATGGTCTCTCACGACATCCACGAGGCTGTGCGCTACGCCACCCGGATCCTCCACCTGGGCCACCGGCAGCTGTTTTACGGCAGCTCCGCGGAGTATAAGGAGAGCGACCTGGCCCGCCGCTTTTTGGGAGGGAACCGGATATGAGCGAATTTCTGAATATGTTTTCCTACCATTTCATGCAGCGGGCCCTGGCGGTGGGGGTGCTGGTCAGCCTCTGCGCCGCCCTTCTGGGGGTGCCTCTGGTGCTGAAACGCTATTCCATGATCGGCGACGGCCTTTCTCATGTGGGCTTCGGCGCCCTGGCCATCGCCTCCGCCTTCAATCTGGCGCCCCTGGCCGTGGCGGTGCCGGTGGTGGTCGTGGCGGCAGTGCTGCTTTTGCGTCTCAGCCGCAGCAGCAGGCTCAACGGCGACGCGGCCATCGCCATGATCTCCAGCAGCGCCCTGGCCATCGGCGTGATCACCGTGTCTCTCACCAGCGGCATGAACACCGAGGTGTCCAGCTACATGTTCGGCAGCGTCCTGTCCTTAAGCCGCAGCGACGCGGTGCTCAGCGTGATTTTGTCCGTTGCGGTGCTGGCCCTGTTCATCCTGTTTTATCCCCGAATCTTCGCCGTCACCTTTGACGAGACCTTCAGCCGGGCCACCGGCACGAAAACCGAGCTTTACAACATGCTTCTCGCTGTGCTCACCGCCGTCACCGTGGTGCTGGGCATGCGGATGATGGGGGCGCTGCTGATCTCTAGCCTGATCATCTTCCCGGCCCTCTCCGCCATGCGGGTGTGCAAAAGCTTTAAAGGGGTGGTGCTCTGCGCGGCTGCCGTTTCCGTGGTCTGCTTTCTGGCAGGCGTCACCGCATCCTACTTTCTGGAGACCCCCACCGGGGCCAGCGTTGTGGTGACGGACCTGATCGCCTACGGCCTGTTCTCCCTTCCGGGAACAAAAAAATAAAGAGTCCTTCACTGAATGAAAACCAACGGGCGGTCCTGCGTGGCCGCCCGTTTCCGCTTGTCAAAAAAAGTCCTTTCAGGGCTTTTTTGACCGCTTCAACCGCCGAGCGTTTTGAAAAATTCAAAACGCTGCTTCGCCCAAAAAACTTGAAAAATCAAGTTTTTTGGCGGCGGGTTATTGTAATGCGAGGTGGGTCTTAACCCCCTCGCGCTCCCCCGTGGCTCTGTTATCGACGAAAAAGCATAGTTTTTTGACAGTCTCCAACGGGCGGCCCTGCGTGGCCGCCCGTTTTTTTCGGGCTTCCGACCGCGTCCAACACGGGCCATCGGGGACGTCGGCCCCTACAAGGCGCTCCCCGCAACCCACTCGTAGGGGAGATTAACGAATCGGCTTTTTCTTTCGATCCTCCCCCGTGTGGGGCGGAAAAACGGGGGCTATTCCGCGGATAATTCAACGAATATTCATAAATTCCCTGAATAATCCTCTTGAAAATGAATACTATGCAAAGAAAACCGAAAAATTCGAATATTTTTTCAAAAACCTATTGACAAGGGGCTTGCATAGTGCTATTATCACAATCGTTCCAAGCAATAATTGGTGAAAATGCTTAATTGAGAGGGATTTACAATGAAAAAGATGAAAAAACTTGTTTGCATGCTTCTTGCAGTACTTACCGTTTTTGCTCTCTGCGCTTGCGGCAGCAGCAGCAGCGATAAAAGCGCTCTTCAGGAGATCAAGGACAGCGGCGTTCTGACGGTTGCTCTGTCCCCGGACTTCTCCCCGATGGAGTTTGTTGACTCCTCCAAGTCCGGCCAGGAGCAGTACGTGGGCTTCGACGTGATGCTGGCACAGTTCATTGCCGATGAGCTGGGCGTAAAGCTGGAGATCCAGGCCATGAGCTTCGACGCCTGCCAGACTGCCGTCTCCACCGCCTCCGTCCCCATGTCCATCTCCGGCTTCTCTTGGACCGAGGAACGTGCCGAGAACTTTGAGCTCTCCGACTACTACTACGCCGGCGAAAACGAGACCGAGCAGGTCCTGCTGATCCGCAAGGACGACGCCGACAAGTACAAGAGCGCTGAGGACTTCGACGGCGTTGACGTGGGCGCCCAGAACGCCTCCCTGCAGATGATGATGGTCACCGAGCAGCTCCCCAATGCCAAGCCGTACACCATCGGCGACATCGGTGTGGGCGTGCTGGAGCTCCAGAGCGGCAACATCGAGGCACTGGCTGTGGCCGCCGGCAACGCGGAGATGATCGTCGACTCCAACCCCGACCTGATGGTCTGCGAGTGGGAGTTTGATGTAAAGACCGAGTATGAGGCAAACGTGGTTCTGATTACCAAGGGCGAGACCGAACTGCTGGAGGCCGTGAACGCGGCTCTGCAGAAAGCCTATGACGCGGGCTACTACGGCGAGTGGTATGAGGAAGCCGTGGAGCTGGCCAAGAGTGAGACCGCGATGGACCTGACCATTGAGGACGATGCGTCCAACGGCTAAACAAGCACAGAAATGATTCAGACGGGGCGCTCTGAAAAGAGCGCCCCGCGTCTGACGCCGGGAGAGAGTTTGAATGAATTTTATTACCATATGTGAAAACGTTGTAAAGCTGATGGTCAAGTATTGGGACAAGTTCCTGCTTACCGGCATGGGCTACACCCTGTCGCTGGCGGCCATCACCGTGTTTTTCGGCGCCATCCTGGGTTCTCTGATCGCGCTGCTGCGCATGTCCAAGCTGGCCCCCTTCCGCTGGATCGCCGCCGCCTATACCGAGATTATCCGCGGCACGCCTATGCTGCTGCAACTGTATCTGTTCTACTTCGGACTGCCCATGCTGATCCCCCTGCTCAACAAGCAGCAGTATGCCTGCGTGGCCATCGCCCTGGTGTGCAACAGCGCGGCCTATGTGTCTGAGATCATTCGCTCCGGCATCCAGGCAGTGGACCAGGGCCAGACGGAGGCATCCCGCAGTCTGGGCCTGTCCCAGAAGCAGACCATGCTCAGCGTGGTGCTGCCCCAGGCCGTCAAGAACATCCTGCCCGCCCTGGGCAATGAGTTTATCATGATCACCAAGGACACCTCTCTGGCATCCACCTTCTTTATCGGCGATCTGATGACCCAGTGCCTGCTCATTAAGGGCGCTACATACCTGACCATTGAACCGCTGCTGATCATCGGCATCATCTACTTTGTGGTGACCTTTGTCCTCAGCAAGGTGGTTTCCGCTTATGAAAGGAGGCTGCGTCGTGGCGACATACGATAAGCTGATCCAGGTGAAAAACCTGAAAAAATACTACAACGGCGACAAGATCAAGGCCCTGGACGGCGTCAGTGTGGATATCAACAAGGGCGACGTAATGGTCATCATCGGCCCCTCCGGCGGCGGTAAGTCCACCTTTCTCCGCTCCCTGAACCTGCTGGAGAAGCCCACTGCGGGCAGCATCATCTTCGAGGGCGTGGATATCACCAAAAAGAAGGACGAAAACGGCAAAAAGCTGGATATCGACCTGCACCGGCAGAAAATGGGCATGGTGTTCCAGCACTTCAACCTCTTTCCCCATATGACCATCCTCCAGAACATGACCCTGGCCCCCATGAAGGTGAAGGGCATGTCCCAGCAGGAGGCCGAGGCCAAGGCTCTGGAGCTTCTGGACCGTGTGGGTCTGAAGGACCGGGCCGACGCCTATCCCATTCAGCTTTCCGGCGGCCAGAAGCAGCGCGTGGCCATTGTCCGCGCTCTGGCCATGGAGCCGGACGTGATGCTCTTTGACGAGCCCACCTCCGCCCTTGACCCGGAGATGGTGGGCGAGGTACTGGACGTCATGAAAAAGCTGGCCAAAGACGGCATGACCATGGTGGTGGTCACCCACGAAATGGGCTTTGCCCGTGAGGTGGGCAGCCACATTCTCTTTATGGCCGAGGGACAGTTGGTGGAAGAGGGCAGCCCCGATCAGATCTTCAACCACCCCCAGAGCCCCCGTCTGCAGGACTTCCTTTCCAAGGTGCTGTAATATGGATGAACAGAAAAAAGCCGCCCTTAAGGCGGTGGAAGAACAGGCCGGGCTGTTTACCGCCCTGGCGGATAAAATCTGGGATAATCCCGAATTGTCCCTGAAAGAGTTCAAGGCCACGGAGCTCTACTGCAAGGCCCTCCGTGAACTGGGCTTTCAGGTGACAGAAAAGCTTTGCAATATCGACACCGCCTTCTGCGGCAGCTACGGCGATGGGAAGCCTGTCATCGGCATCCTGGCCGAGTACGACGCCCTCTCCGGACTGAGCCAGAAAGCGGGGGAGAGCTGCCCTGATCCTCTGATCCCCGGCGGCAGCGGCCACGGCTGCGGCCACAACCTGCTGGGCGCAGGCTCTCTGGCGGCGGCAGCGGCGGTGAAGCGCTACCTGGAAGAGACGGGAAAGCCCGGCACGGTGGTCTTCTACGGCTGCCCCGGCGAGGAGGGCGGCAGCGGCAAAGCCTACATGGCCCGGGAGGGGCTGTGGAAGGAGCTGGACGCGGCGCTGTGCTGGCACCCTGGCGAATCTAACCAGGTCACTACCGGCACCAACAACTCCTGCATCCAGGTGCTGTACAAATTCTCCGGCGTGGCGGCCCACGCGGCGGGCGACCCCTATAACGGCCGCAGCGCCCTGGACGCGGTGGAGCTGATGAACATAGGCGTGCAGTTCCTCCGGGAGCATATGACCGAGGACTGCCGCATCCACTACGCCATCACCGACGCCGGGGGCGTGTCCCCCAACGTGGTGCAGGCCAGGGCTGACGTGCTGTACATGGTGCGGGCCAACAAGGTCGCAGACTCGGTAAAGCTCCAGGCCCGGGTGGACGACATCGCCAAGGGTGCTGCCCTGATGACCGGCACCAGCTTTGAGCGGGTCTTTATCGACGGCACTGCCGAGCTGCTGCCCAACTTCACCCTGGAAAAAGCGCTGCACCAGAATTTCAGTGAAGTGGGCGTGCCTCAGTATACGGAGGAGGAGCTTCAATTTGCCGCCTCCCTGAAAGCCACCTACCCCAAGGCCAGACATCTCCCCGGCACCGGCGCGAAATTTGACCCGGAGATCGCAAAACAGGTCAGGACGCTGACGGAGAACGGGGAAAAGCCCATGAACGATTTCCTCATGCCCCTCTACTCCGGCACCGGCTTTATGCCAGGCAGCACGGACGTGGGGGACGTGAGCTGGCTGACCCCCACCGCCCAGATCGAGGTGGCCGCCTGGCCCTCCGGTGTGCCCGGCCACTCCTGGCAGATCGTCTCCTGCGGCAAGAGCAGCATGGCCCACAAGGCAATTCTCTGCGCCGGAAAGGTGCTGGCCGCCACGGCCATCGACCTGCTGGAAAAGCCGGAGCTGCTGGAAGCGGCCAAGGCCGAGTTTGCCGAGAAGTCCGCCGAGGGCTACACCTGCCCCATCGAACCCGGCGCGGTGCCTGTTGCCTTATAAAGAAAATGTCATCCTTCGCCCCGTGACGGCAGAGGATGACATTCTCTTTTTCAACAAATTTAGCACTCAAATCATGAGAGTGCTAATCTTAACAGTCTGTTCATAATATAATGTATATTTCTTAACTTTTGTGCGGTATTTTATATACACGATGAAACGAAAGAAATGAAAGCTTCATCGAGAATAAAATTGGTAATAAAAATTTTGGAGGTATATATTATGTTTGAGATCATTCCTATTGAACGCCGTAATCACCATGTTGCCAACTTCGACCCCTTCCGCGAGATGGAGGAGTTTGAGCGCAGATTCTGGGGCAGCAACCCCGTGACCACCGCTTTCCGCACCGATGTGGAAGACACCGGCGACGCCTTCAAGCTTGAGGCCGAGCTGCCCGGCTTTGACAAGGAGGATATCCAGCTGGATCTGGACAACGACACCCTGACCATCACCGCCGAGCACAGCAGCGACAAGAAGGAAGAGGATAAGAAGAGAAACTTCGTCAAGCGCGAGCGTTACTTCGGTTCCTTCACCCGCAGCTTTGATGTCACCGGCATTGATGTGGACCGGATCGAGGCCGAGTACAATAACGGCGTCCTGACCCTGACCCTGCCCAAGAAGCAGGAGAACATCCCCGTCAGCCGCCGTCTTGAGATCAAGTAAATTCACACATGGAAAACGCTCCGGGAAAAATCCCGGAGCGTTTTTCCGTAAAAGCCTCCCCCTCATGGGGAGGTGCCGAACGCGGTGAGGCGGAAGGGGGCCGACGGCAGCAGCGAAGGATTACGCCGGCATCGGGTGAACGCACCGGGCCTTTTGTTCCGGCAACGGAAGCTTTCAGTGCGGTGGTACCCCCTTCAGCCGCCTCCGGCGGCAGCTCCCCCCAAGGGGGAGCCTTTTTGCTTCTCACCGTGCTCCCGGCGGCCCATGCCCCGGAGAGAGAAAAAATAGGTTGCTCCAGGTTGATCTTCCTGCTGTACAAAACCTGTACCTCCTGATAAAATAGAAGAAAAAGGGGGGCAGCAGTATGCCGGCACGAAATAAGGAATTTTTCATCCATGTCAGTCAAACAGAAAAGCGCCTGTTTATTTCCCGGCCGGAGAGCATCAAGGGGGATGCGCTCTCGCCCTGCTGCATGACGCCTGACGATGTGGATTATGAAATGGCAGCGGGTAAGGACCCGGAGATGCTGGAAATCTGCGGGATGAACCAGCAGAGCCTGGAATACTTTGTGCAGCACTATGCAAAGACTTACCGATACCTGTCTTTCTTTAAGTGTCAGCTGATCCAGGATTTTTCCCCCCTTGAGGATCTGCCTGCCCTTGAAGAGGTTGATTTATATTGGAATATCCGCGCTGACAAGCTGTGGAATTTTGAAAAGAATGAATCTTTGCGCACAATCAGTATCAGTTCCGCCAAGCGCATGACCCTGAAACCGGATTTACTGAAAACATCAAAGGTAATGGAGAATGTGTTTATCTGCGGAGATATTTTCAACAATTATCCCATGGAATCCCTGGATTGTTTTGCCGGGATGCCGGCGCTGAAGCATCTTTCCGTGAATTTCATCCGGCTGAAGGACAAAAGCCTGGAGGCGCTGAAAACGCTGCCCGCACTGAAGCGGTTCGATTTTGACGCCGGTATGTTTACCACGGAAGAGATTGCATGGATAGTTGCCAAATATCCTGAACTGTCTGGAAGTTGTCTGTGCGCATATAACACGGAAGACGCCGTGATGAACGATGTGCGTGTCTGCGGCTTCCGTAAGCCCGGGCTGGACCTGCCGGAACAGCAAAAAAGATTGGACAAATATGTCGCGCAGTTCAATGCGCTGGTAGAGAAGTTCCGAAACGAGCCATAACAAAAAATGAATAACGAATAACGAGGGACGCATTGTGATGCGCCCCTAAGGCACCCAAACCCTACTGTCATCCTGAGCGCAAGCGAAGGATCCCGTATGGTTACGCTTTTTGCTCTTTTCATGGGATTCTTCACCGCTATTTCGGCACAGAATGACAGAATAATGGAACGGACGGCCGCAAGGGTCGCCCCTACGAATGGGTTTTGGGCTGCACCGGTGTGAAATAGAAGAGCGCAGCTGAAATCAAGGCAAAGGCTCCCCTGTGTAAGGGGAGCTGCCGAGCGAAGCGAGGCTGAAGGGTTGCTTGCGCACTTGGATTTTGCTTAAGTCCTGAATCAAACGGCACGGCCCAGAACTTCGCGCCTCGTCTATGCCGGAACTGCCGGTGAAGAGCGCTGCTTTTGGTACGGCGGACATTTGAGGAACGGATACGGGACACCGGCAGCATTGGTTGAACATTGGCTTAAACCGCAGCTGCGGCGGCAACCCTTCAGTCACGCTACGCGTGCCAGCTCCCCTTACACAGGGGAGCCTTTGCGCTTCCCAAAAGTGCGTCAGTGTTCGGGGCCGCATCCGTAGGGGCCGGCGTCCCCGACGGCCCTTGTTGGACGCGGTCGGAAGACGAAACCGCGGCAGGCGGGCGGGGAAACCCGCCCCTTGTTCACTGATGGTATTAAAGAAAGTTGGCAAACACCACCGCGCCTGCCACGGTCAGCAGGCCGGAGACCACAATGGACAGGCTGCTCATGGCTCCTTCCACCGGCCCCAGCTCCATGGCCTTTGCGGTGCCAAGTGCGTGGGAGGCGCTGCCGATGGCCACGCCCCGGGCGATAGGCTCCGTGATGCGGAAAAGCCGGCAGGCGGTCTCGGCAAACATGTTGCCCAGAATGCCGGTCAGAATGATGACCGCCACGGTGATGGACACATAGCCCCCCAGCTCCTCGCTGACGCCCATACCGATGGCCGTGGTGATGGATTTGGGCAGGAAGGTCACATAGGAGGCGTGATCCAGCCGGAACAGCAGCGACAGCACCAGCACACTGCATAGGCTGGCCAGCACCCCGGAGCCGATCCCTGCCAGCACAGCCCGCAGGTTCTTTTTCAGCAGCTCAAACTGCTCGTAAAGGGGGATGGCCAGACAGACCGTGGCCGGCGTGAGGAAATAGCTTAAATACCTGGCGCTGCGCTGGTAGCTCTCGTAGTCCAGGTCAAAGACCAGCAGAAACAGGATCACCAGTACGATGGCGATCAGCAGGGGATTGCAGAGCGGGTGTTTTATGCGCTTTTGCAGCGCCCGGCCCAGAAGAAAGGCGCCGACGCTCAGCACTACGCCAAAGCAGGCGGAGTTGACGATCAATTCATTCATGACGGCCCTCCTTTGCCTTTACACGGCGGATCACGGCCTGGGTCACCCGGCCGGAGATGAACAGTACCGCAAAGGTGGAGATCAGCGTGATGAGAATATAGGCCGGCCAGTTGGGGCGGATCACATCCCAGGCCTCCAGCAGCCCCACCGCCGCCGGGATGAACATCAGCTGCATGATGCTCACCAGAAAATCGCCCGTCTCCTTCACGGCCTTCAGTGGGAGGATCTTGAATTCCAGCAGGCAGAACAGCAGGATAATGCCGTAAATGCTGGCCGGAATGGGCAGGGGGAGCAGGGTATTCAGCAGCTCTCCCGCAAAGGAGATCAGCAGAATGATGAAGAGCTGTCCAATGATTTTCAAACCATTCCCTCCAATCCGAATGTCAGACCCAATATACCACAGTCCGGGCCTGGGCACAAGGCAAAAGGCGCGCTTTTTCGTCCAAATCCGACAAAAGAAGCGCTTTAAATTTAGCGAGAATCACAATTGTCATTTGACTTGCCGCCGTGTTACCATACACTAAATCTGAGGATAAAGCCCTGCGGGGCGGAAAGGAAAATAAAATGATGACTGCACAGGAAAAGAATGTTGAGAGAGAAGAAATAAAGCAGCAGTTGTACCGCTACTGCCACGCCGTGGACCGCATCGACTACGAGCTGGGCCGCTCCGTCTTTGCCGAGGGCGCGGTGGTGGACTACGGCCCCACCTACCAGGGCGACGGCAAGGGCTATATCGACACCATGCTGAAAACCCAGCACAAAATGATGATCTCCACCCACCACATGGTGACCAACGTCCTGATCGAGTTCAACGAGGACGGCACCCGCGCCGCATCCGAGGCCTATGTCTCCGCCTCCTGCAAATACAGGACCAAGACCGGCAAGCCCAGCTTCACCGTGGAAGCCCACTGCCGCGACATCGACCAGTGGGAGAAGCGGGACGGCACCTGGCTCATCGTCAAGCGCGTTGTGGCCGGCGACAATACCTACATCGTCCGCCCCGAGTATCTGGAGGACTACAACAACAGCCGCGGCAAGAAGGCCGACCCTGCCGACCAGTTCTTCGCCAGCCTGAAAGACTGATGTTATGTAAACCTTCTTGACCGGAAGTCGGGAATGCGGTTAGTATTTTCGCCTTTTTTATACAAATCATTGCAGTGAATTTAGACGTTATGTCCGTTGTGCCTAAGGAGACTAAGTGATAAAATTAACACAATCACAGCAGAAGCACTTGCAAATATGAAAGGAGAAAAAAACATGACCGACCTTGAAATCCTGATCGAGAAAGAAAAAATCAGAGACCAGATCTACACCTACTGCCGCGCGCTGGACCGCATCGACAACGAGCTGGGCTACACCGTGTTCGCAGAGGACGCCGAGGTTGACTACGGCCCCACCTACAAGGGAACCGGCAGAGGCTTCATCGACATGATGCTCAAGCAGCACCGCGCCATGGTGTCCACCCACCACATGATGACCAACATCCTCATCAAGTTCAACGAGGACGGCACCAAGGCTGCCAGCGAGACCTACATGTATGCCGGCTGCAAGTACAAGGACAGAAAGACCAAAAAGGCCACCTTCACCGTTGAGGCCCGCTGCCGCGACATCGACAAGTGGGAGAAGCGGGACGGCAAATGGGTCATCGTCAAGCGCGTTGTCGCCGGCGATAACACCTTCCTTGTGATGAATCCCACCTACACCGACGACTACAACAACGGCCGCGACAAGGTGAGAGACGTCTCCTACGACTTCCTGGAGTCTGTTGACTGAAATTTACGCTGAAAACTGCCCTGCGGGACCTCCCGCAGGGCAGATTTTTTGTTTTCCTGTCATCCTGAGTTGTAGGGGCCGGCATCCCCGACGGCCCTTTAAAGGGAACTTTTTTGCGGGCCGCCACGCAGGGCGGCCCCTACAGTTCTGTTTCGGTCAGGCCGTAGGGGCGGCCCTGCGTGGCCGTCCGGAAATATCTCCCCCTTTCAGGGGAGCCTTTGCACTGCCTGCCAATTCCGGGAATGACAGGCACAATTTTTTATGCTATAATTGGCCCAAAAGGGGGAGAAGCAATGTATTTTGACACACATGCCCATTACGACGACAAGGCCTTTGACGCCGACCGGATCGGGCTGCTGAACGAACTTCACGCCCAGGGGGTGGACTTGATCATCGACCCGGGCTGCGACGAGGAGAGCAGCCGGGCCGCCCTGGCTCTGGCGGAGGAGCTGCCCTTTGTGTATGCCGCCGTGGGCGTCCACCCGGAGGAGCTGGCATCCTACAGCGGCAGCCTTGACACCATCCGGCAGCTTGCCGCCCATCCCAGGTGCGTGGCCATCGGGGAGATCGGCCTGGACTACTACTGGGACGCGGAGCACAAGGAGGAGCAGAAAGCCCTCTTCCGGCAGCAGATCGAGCTGACTCTTGAATTATGTAAACCGATTATCGTCCACGACCGGGAGGCCCACGGGGACTGCCTGGACATCGTCCGGGACTATCCCGAGCTGCATGGCGTGTTCCACTGCTATTCCGGCAGCGCCGAGATGGCAAAGGAGCTTCTGCGCCGGGGCTGGTATCTGGGCTTTGACGGGCCGGTGACCTACAAAAACGCCAGAAAGACATTGGAAGTGCTGGAGATCTGCCCCCTGGACCGGATGTTGATCGAGACGGACAGCCCCTATTTAAGCCCGGTACCCCTGCGGGGCAAACGCAACAACTCGGGAAACCTGTGCTATATCGCAGAGAAAATTGCGGAAGTGAAAGGCGTCAGCCCGGAGGAGATTGCCCGGATCACAAGGGAAAACGGCAGAAAGCTGTTCGGCATCTGAAAGGAGAACACAATGACCGATTATTCTGAACTGGAACGGCGGCTCACCGCGCTGATCCACGGCGTGCCCCATTTTATCGCCAATCTGGCCAACGCCTCCGCCCTGCTTTTTGACACGCTGGAGGATATCAACTGGGCCGGTTTTTATCACATGGAGCAGGGCCGGCTGGTGCTGGGGCCCTTTCAGGGCAAGCCTGCCTGTATTGAGATCCCCCTGAACAAAGGGGTCTGCGGCGCGGCGGCGTCCAGAGGGGAGACCGTGCTGGTAAAAAATGTCCATGAATTTCCCGGCCATATCGCCTGCGACAGCGCCTCCAATTCGGAGATCGTCATCCCCATCCGGAAAAAGGGCGACGTGGTGGGCGTTCTGGATATCGACAGCCCCAGCATCGGCCGCTTTACGGAGGACGACAAAGAGGGCCTTGAACGCTTTGTCAAGGCCCTGGAGAGAGAACTGTTTGAATAGTCAGAAAACTGGAATACAGTAGGGGCGGCCCTGTGTGACCGCCCGTGCCGGTTGCGAAAGAAAGCCGGGGAAATGGGCCGTCGGGGACGCCGGCCCCTACGGCGTTGTTCCGGCCTCTTCATCGGGCGGGGCTTGCTCCGGTCATCTTATTTATCTTTTATTCGCGCCACCGGCGCGCTTTTTTCGTGCTGTTTGCAGATCAGCTGATAGGCCAGAAGGCCCAGGACGCTGACCAGAAGGGTGGCGGCGAAGATGATCACGGCGAAGAGATAGCTCTCCTCGCCCAGGGCGTCTCCACCGGCGGTGGAGGTGATGATGGAGGGGAGCCGGCCCAGAGAGCAGATGATGAGAAGAATCGGAAGCTTAATATCCGTAAGGCCCGCAAAATAGCAGAGCAGATCCTTGGGCGTTCCCGGCAGCATGAAGATCAGCATAAAAAGGAAGGTACGCCTGGGGGAGGAGCGGAGAAAGCGCAGGGAGCGGATTTTCTCCCGGGAAAAAAAGACCTCCACCAGCCGCATCCCGTAGCGCCGGACCAGAAAAATCACCGCCGCGCTGCCCAGAGATGCCGCCAGCAGGCACAGCAGCGTGCCCTCCACCGCCCCGAAGGCGTAGCCCCCGGCGATCTCCAGCGGCTCCCCGGGGATCAGCGCTGCCAGCACCTGCAGCGCCACCATGCCCATGTAGGCCAGCATCCCCCAGACCCCATGGCTGTCCACCCATTGGCGGAACTTATCCGGGTCTGAGGCAAAGCGGACCATGGGGCTGCCGATCAGGGCGCAGAGCAGCACCAGCGTCAGCAGCAGAAGGCAAAATGAGGCGATGCTGATGATCTTTTGTTGTTTTCGGCTCAGATCTCGTTTTGTTTTCATCTCATTTATGATTCAGGCAGACTTTTCGCCCCGGCTCAGCTCCGTGAGCCGGTAAAGACTGCCCTTGTAAAGGCATTGCCCTTGGGGCAATGCGGCGTAATCCTGGGGCCGCATCAGGGAAGGCGGCTTGGGCAGGGCACAGGCGCCGCTGTCTTCCAGCACCTCACCCACGAACTGGGAGCAGAAATAATGCCCTTCCCGCTCCTCTTCAATGCCCAGCCGGCACAGAGCCAGCCCCTTTATACTGTAATGGTAATCCATCTGATTTTCAAGCATTTTTTCCACTTTCTGCCGCGCACGTTTGTAAGCGGCGCGGGAGACCGGCAGAGCGTACAGGGCGCAGGGCATCTCACTGTGGCGGGAGAAATAGCCCCTGTCCAGACTCTCCTGCACCAATCCTGCCGGAAGGGGAAAGGCATGGTTTCGCCGGGCAAAGCTGCAAAGGCTTTCAAGCGCCGGGTCAAAGGCCAGAGACACATGGGTGTAGCTGTCCCCGGTGAAAAGGCTGATGGCCCCGGAGAGCACCGTGCCGGAGCGGGTGAGCAGAAGATAGATGCGGCTGTTTTCGGTTTTTGTCATGGTTTTCACCTCTTGCCCTGATTATAGCGGACAGGCGATTAAGAAAAAATCGGGCGAATGTTTATGATTGTTTTAAGATTGCTCAAACAATAATCGGCATTTTCTGCGATTTAAATGCAAAAAGTGCTTGACTTCACCGCCACATAGTGCTAAAGTGAAGCCATCCCCAATGGAGGCATCATTATGTATAAGTTCCGTTTTGCGTTTGCATATGACTTTTGCTATTACTTCTTTAGAAGCTGTAATAGTCATTTGTGCTGCAACTAACGGATCAGATACCCATTAGAGATTATGAGGCTGCACAGATGACATTCTGCGCAGCCTCCTTTGTCGCTATTGGAGAAAATGTTAATTTGGAGGAAACAAAAAATGAAAAAGATCCTTGCACTCCTTTGCGCAGTCCTGATGATCTTCGCACTGGCCGCCTGCGGCCAGACCGCTGCCCCTGCCGAATCTGCCGCTCCTGCGGAGAGCGCCGCTCCCGCTGAAGCCCCTGAAAGCTTTACCATCGGCATCTGCCAGCTGGTCCAGCACCCCGCCCTTGACGCCGCCACCCAGGGCTTCAAAGACGCCCTCACCGAGCTGCTGGGCGACTCCGTCACCTTTGTTGAGCAGAACGCCTCCGGCGACGCCGCCACCTGCTCCGTCATCTGCAACCAGTTCGCGTCCGACGAGGTTGACCTGATCATGGCAAACGCTACCGCTGCCCTGCAGGCCGCCGCCTCCGCCACGGCGGACATCCCCGTTCTGGCCACCTCCATCACCGACTATGCCACCGCGCTGAGCATTGAGGGCTGGACCGGCACCACCGGCATGAACATCTCCGGCACTTCTGACCTTGCTCCTCTGGACGGCCAGGCCCAGGTTCTCAACGAGCTGTTCCCCGAGGCCAAGACCGTTGGCATCCTCTACTGCTCCGGCGAGCCCAACTCCAAGTACCAGGCTGACACCATCAAGCCCATGCTGGAAGGCTACGGCTACACCGTTACCGAGTACACCTTTGCCGACTCCAACGACGTCTCCAGCGTGACCGCCACCGCCTGCAGCGAAGTGGAAGTGCTCTACATCCCCACCGATAACACCGCCGCTTCCTGCGCCGAGGCCATCAACAACGTGGCGCTGAACGCCGGCGTTCCCATCATTGCCGGTGAGGAGGGCATCTGCGCCGGCTGCGGCGTTGCCACTCTGTCCATCTCCTACTACGACATCGGCTATGCCACCGGCGAGATGGCCTACGAGATCCTGGTCAACGGCGCAGACGTCTCCACCATGGAGATCAAGTACGCTCCCCAGTTCACCAAGGAGTATAACGCCGCCATCTGCGAAGCCCTTCAGATCACTGTCCCCGAAGACTACGTGGCTATCGGCGAATAATCGAACAAAGTATATTTAAAGGAGAAGACCCGTGAGTATTGCAGCGTATTTCTCATCGCTCAGCCTGCTCAAGCTGCTGAAAAATGTACCCGGCGGCGTGGCGCAGGGCCTGATATGGGGGCTTATGGCTCTCGGTATCTATATCACCTTCCGGCTGCTGGATGTGGCCGACCTGACCGTGGATGGTTCATTCACCACAGGCGGCGCGTGCACAGTCATGCTCATTCTTGCCGGATGGCCGGCCTGGGCCGCGCTGCTGGTGGCGCTGATCGCGGGGATCCTTGCGGGCTTCTGCACCGGGATGCTCCATACCAAGCTGGGCATCCCGGCCATCCTCTCCGGTATTCTGACCCAGTTTGCCCTGTACTCCGTGAACCTGCATATCATGGGCATGGCGGCAAACAAGGCGGTAAGTGTGGATAAGTTTAATCTGATCCTCTCCTCCCGCAATATCCCCTCGGCGATCCTCACCGGCCTGATCATCGCGGCGGTGCTGGTGGCCCTGGCTTACTGGTACTTCGGCACCGAGCAGGGCTCCGCCCTCCGCTCCACCGGCAATAATCCCGCCATGAGTCGGGCACTGGGCATCAATATCGACAACATGAAGGTTCTTGGCCTTTCCCTCAGCAACGGCGTTGTGGCCCTTTCCGGCGGACTGATGGCCCAGTATCAGGGCTTCGCGGACATCAATATGGGCCGCGGCGCTATCGTCATCGGCCTTGCTGCCGTCATCATCGGCGAGGTGCTGGGCCGTGCCATCCTGGGAAAACGGATGAATTTCCTGGGCACCCTGAGCTTTACGGTTCTGGGCGGCGTGCTGTACTACATTGTGGTGGTCATCGTGCTGTGGCTCAAGCTCAACTCCAACGACCTGAAGCTTTTCACCGCCATCATCGTGGCCGCGTTCCTGGCCGTGCCCCATTTCCGGGACAGGGCGCAGAACTCCTTCCGCAAAAGGAAAAAGAAGGAGGTAAAGACCGATGCTTGAGATCAAAAACATCAGCAAGACCTTCAACCCCGGCACAATCAATGAGAAAAAGGCCCTTTTGGACCTGAGCCTGACCCTGAAGGACGGGGATTTTGTCACCGTCATCGGCGGCAACGGCGCGGGAAAATCCACCCTGCTCAACGCTGTGGCCGGCGTCTGGCCGGTGGACTGCGGCAGTATTCTGCTGGACGGGGAGGACATCACCGCCCTGCCCGAGCATAAGCGTGCAAAGTATATCGGCCGGGTATTTCAGGACCCCATGATGGGCACTGCGCCCAACATGCAGATGGAAGAAAACCTGGCTCTGGCCCTGAGAAGGGGACAGAGGAGGGGACTGCGCTGGGGCGTTACCAAGGCCGAACGCCAGGAGTACCGGGAAAAGCTGAAAACCCTGGGCCTCGGGCTGGAGGACCGGATGACCGTAAAGGTGGGCCTGCTCTCCGGCGGTCAGCGTCAGGCATTGACCCTGCTGATGGCCTCGCTGCGAAAGCCCAAGCTCCTGCTGCTGGACGAGCATACCGCGGCTCTTGATCCTGCCACCGCCGCCAAAGTGCTGGAACTGTCCGACCAGATCGTTGCGGAAAACGGCCTGACTGCCCTGATGATCACCCACAACATGTCCGACGCCATCAAGCACGGCAACCGGCTGATCATGATGGATCAGGGACGCATCATCCTGGACATCGAGGGGGAGGACAAAAAGCACCTGACCAAGCAGCAGCTCATTGAGAAGTTTGCCCAGGTCGCCGGCTATCAGATCGACAGCGACGAAACACTGCTGACCAAAAACTGAACAGTAATCGTAACAGGGAGGCGCGTGAACGCCTCCCTGTTGAGACCGTCAAAAAACTATGCTTTAATCACCGAAAACAGAGCCGCGGGGGAGCGCGAGGGGGTTAAGACCCACCTCGCGTTACAATGACCCGCCGCCAAAAAGCTTGAATTTTCAAGTTTTTTGGGCGAAGCAGCGTTTTGAAAGATTCAAAACGCTCGGCGGTTGAAGCGGTCAAAAAAGTCCCGACAGGACTTTTTTGACAAGCTGAACAGGGAGGCGCGTGAACGCCTCCCTGTTTTGCGCCTGAGCGGAAAGAAGAACAACCCGGCTTCCGGCCATGTCCGACGTATGGGCCGTCGTGAAACAGGCCCGGAAACGGCATGTGCGGCAAGGTGTGAGTGAAGAAACCCAAAACCCACCTGTCATCCTGAGCGTCAGCGAAGGATCCCGTGCGCTGAGGCTTTGTGTCCTGTTCACGGGATTCTTCACCGCTGCGCGGTTCAGAATGACAAATGTTTTGAAATTACTACTCCGCGCTGTCCCGGCGCAGACCATGCATAAAGCCGTTGATCTCAGCAGTGTGGATATCGCCGCCGATGACGGTTTTCCCCTGAATGTAGAGGGTGACGATCACCGTCTGGCTGCAGTTGGGGTAGTTGGTCACAAAATAGCTGTACTGTCTGCATTCCTCTCCTGCGTGCTTTGCCAGATCGTAGCCCTGGTCCTGCTGTATACGGTTGTAATCTGCCATGATCCCATCCATGCGCTCCGGAAGCACGATGTTCCGGCAGTCCTCGCTGGTGGTGTCGATCTCCCAGCCCAGCTCTTTCAGGAACATTTCCCGCCCTTCCGTCGTCGAAACATCCGGCCCTCTGTCCCGGCCCAGCCAGCGCAGACCGATCAGCAGAATCAGGGCCGCCGCGATGAGCAGCACCAGGGCCAAAGCCTTTTTTCGGGTGAATTGTTTGTTTTTTTCACGCAAATCCTCTCACCTCAGGAAAAAGCTATTCAAATTCGGGCCAAAGTATGCTATACTGTATCTGATTTTGGCTTTTCGGGAGGGAATATTATGCCGCTGGTTCGCCTGGACAAGTTTATATGCGACCAGGGGCTGGGCGGCAGGAAAGAGGTCCGGCAGATAATCAAAGCCGGGCGTGTCCGCCTGAACGGCGTGACCGCCTCCGCCCCCGACATGAAATTTGACCCGGAGAGCGCCCTGGTGGAGCTGGACGGCAGCGTTCTGGGCTACGCAAAGTTTCGCTACTATATGATGGACAAGCCCACGGGCGTGCTCACCGCCACCCGGGACGGAAGACAGAAAACCGTGCTGGATCTGGTGACGCCGGAAATGCGCCGCATGGGGCTCTTTCCCGTGGGGAGACTGGACAAGGATACCAGCGGCCTGCTTCTGCTGACAAACGACGGAAATTTTGCCCACCGCGTGATTTCGCCAAAATCCGAAGTCGAAAAATTGTATTATGCAAAGGTCGACGGCAGCCCCGACGCCGACGACTGCCTGGCCTTTGAACGGGGGATCGTTCTGGCCGACGGCACCAGGTGTCTGCCCGCGAAGCTGGAGCTTCTGGGTGCAAGTGATTGCATTGTACGGGTGATGGAGGGCAAATATCATCAGGTCAAGCGTATGCTGGCCGCCCGGGGAAAGCCGGTGCTTGAACTGCGCCGCCTGGCCGTAGGCGGACTGGAGCTGGATCCCGCCCTGGGACCCGGCGGTTTCCGGGAGCTGACAAACGAGGATTTGTGCAGAGTGTTTATGGGCAGATAGCCGAAAAAAATCGTACTGGTTTACCATAATTTGAGCGTAAAAGATAGAAAATGAAAAAAATTCACAAAAAAACATTGGAATTTCTATTGAAAATACCATAATTATGCGGTATCATAGGAAAAGAGAAAATACGGGGGTATGGTATTTTCGCCATAACGTACAGGAGGCTATGATTATGTCCAGTAGAATTTTCCAAGGTGTGATCACGCAGATGAAGGATGCCGTCGACAGAACAATTGGTGTGGTGGACGATCAGGGCTACGTTGTGGCGAGCAGCGAGCTTGCTCTGATCGGCTCCCGGCTTGACGACTTCCATATTTATGAGCTGGAGGGAAGCGAGCATCCCGTTGCCGCCAGCAGCAGGACCTATAAACCCCTGCTTTCCAACGGCTCAAGCTTTGACTTTACCGCCTTTGCGGAGGGGACCGACGCCATGGCAAGGACTGTCTGCGCCGTGACCGCCGTGGCCTTCAACGAGGCAAAGAACAATTACGAGGAAAAGCACAACAAGGCCGCCTTTGTCAAGAACATCATCTCCGACAATATCCTGCCCGGGGACGTGTATGTCCGTGCCAAGGAGCTGCACTTTGTCACCGACGAGCCCAGAAGCGTGCTTCTGGTCCGCCAGATGGAGAATTCCGACGTGGCTGCCGTGGAGCTGATCCAGCGCCTGTTCCCGGACAGGCAGAAGGACTTTGTCATCAACATCAACGAGTCCGACGTGGTTGTGGTCAAGGCTCTGCCCAACGCCGACTGCAACGAGGAGATACATAAGATCGCCCAGGGTATCGAAAAGGCTCTGCGCGACGAGCTTGGGATCAAATGCGTCATCGGCATCAGCACCGTGGCCCACCACCTGCGAGAGCTGGCCGACCGCTATAAGGAAGCCCAGGTGGCCATTGACGTGGGCCGGGTCTTCGAAAGCGACAAGACCATCATCAACTACGAGAATCTGGGTCTGGGCCGCATCATTTATCAGCTGCCCACCACCCTGTGTGAGATGTTCCTCAAAGAGGTCTTCAAGAAAAATCCCATCGAGACCCTGGACGAGGACACGCTGGAGACCATCAACAGGTTCTTCGAGAACAACCTGAATGTGTCCGAGACCTCACGGAAGCTGTATGTTCACCGCAATACGCTGGTCTACCGGCTGGAAAAGATCAAAAAGATCACCGGTCTGGATCTGCGGGAGTTTGACCATGCCATCGTGTTCAAAGTGGCCATGATGGTAAAAATGTATCTGGATTCCCTGAACAATAACAAGTATTAATTTACTTTTTTAAATAGATTTCCCTGCGCAAAAACCCTGTTTGGAGGATAAATGTATGGTTCAAATGAATGATGTGAGGATGGTCTACCCGAGCAGCGGCACGGTTGCCCTGGACGGCGTGGATCTGACCATCAACGAAGGAGAATTTGTTTTCCTTGTGGGGCCCTCAGGCTCAGGCAAGACAACGCTCATGAAGCTCATCACCGGCGAGATCCGCGCAAGCGACGGACAGGTCATTGTCAACGACTTTGACATGCGCCGCATCAAACGGCGCAAGCTGCCCAAGGTGAGAAGAACACTGGGCGTCATCTTCCAGGACTACCGCCTGATCGAGAATATGAACGTTTATGACAACGTGGCCTTTGCCATGCGTGTTGTGGGCGCGTCCAACAAGGAGATAAAAAAGCGTGTGCCTTATGTGCTGGAGCTGGTCGGACTGGAGGGCCGCGAAAAGCGTATGCCCAACGAGCTTTCCGGCGGCGAGCAGCAGCGTGTGGCCATTGCCAGAGCCCTGGTGAACAGCCCCCGCATGATCGTGGCGGACGAGCCCACCGGCAACCTGGACCCGGTGCGCAGCCTTGAACTGATGCTGTTGTTCGAAAAGATTAACGAGATGGGGACCACCATACTGGTCGTCACGCATGAAAAGGAGCTGGTCAATGCTTTCTCCAAGCGCGTTATCACCATTGATAACGGCCATGTGATCAGCGACGGAATGGATGGGTATTACAGCTATGAGATTGAGTAGAAGCGGATATCTGATTCGCGAAGGCTTCCGCAGCATCACCACGCACGGATTCATGTCCTTCGCCACGGTGGCCATCATCATGGCCTGCCTGATCATCATCGGCAGCGTGTCCCTGCTTTCGGTGAATATCGACGCCATCATCAAGGGTCTGGAGGACCAGAACGAGGTGGTGGCCTTTGTGGAGGAGAGCTATACGCAGGACGAGGCCGCGGCTCTGGAGAGCCAGATCGCCGCGCTGGATAACATCAGCGACGTCCAGTTTGTCACCCGCACCGAGGCCATGGACAACTTCATGAGCAACTATTCCGAGGATCTGATGGAGGGGATCGACGAGACGGTGTTCCGCGACCGCTACATCATCCATCTGACGGATATCGCCCTGATGGCCCAGACCAAAACCGCCCTGATGGGCGTGGACGGCGTAGCCAAGGTCAACGCCCATCTGGATTACGCAAAGATCTTCGTCACCATCAGGAATATCGTCAGCATCGTTTCTCTGGTGCTTATCGTTATGCTGGTGTTCGTGTCCGTGTTCATCATGACCAACACCATCAAGCTTGCCACCTTCGGCCGGCGTGAGGAGATCGCCATCATGAAGATGGTGGGCGCAAACAACGGCTTTATCCGCCTGCCCTTTGTGGTGGAGGGCCTTGTGCTGGGCATCCTTGGCGGCGGTCTGGCCTACCTGGCCGAGTGGGGCATCTACACCCTGCTCACCGGAAAGCTGATCGGCAGCCTTACCGGCAGCTTTATCACCGTGGTGCCCTTCAGCCACCTGGCCATGGAGATGTTTATCGCCTACATGGTCACCAGCATCCTGGTGGGTATTTTCGGTGCACTTAACGCAATAAGGAACTATCTGAAAGTTTGATCGTCAAAAACACATACCGAAATGTCCGAGATACATAAAGGATGCTTTTTTAAGGAGACTTTATGAACAACAAGAAAGTAATTTCCGTCATCGCCGTGATCATGGCTGTGCTGATGCTGATGACGCTGATCATCAGCGTGATCCCCACCAGCGCTTACGCCCTTGTCACCCAGGCCGACATCGACGAGGCCCAGCGCAAAAAGGACGAGCTGGTATCCCAGCGTCAGGCAAGCCAGGAAAAGATCGACAAGCTCAAGGAACAGCAGGCCAGCGTGCTGGAACAGAAGGCCGCTCTTGACGAGCGCAACGAGTACGCCAGAGAGCAGCTGACCATCGTTCTGGAGCAGATCGATATGTATTCCGAAATGATCGCCGAGAAAAGAAAAGAGGTCGACGAGGCCAGAACCAAAGAGGAAGAGCAGCTCCGGCGCTACCGCACACGGGTCCGCGCCATGGAGGAAAATGGGGGCTACAACATCCTGACCCTGGTTTTTAACGCCTCCAGCTTCACCGAGCTTCTCACCAGCCTTGACGACATCGGGGAAATCATGGAACAGGACCGTCAGCTGGAGGACGAGTACATCGCCGCCCGTGAGGCCCACGAGGCCGTTCAGGCCGAGTACGAAGCCGAAAAGGCGGAGCTGGAAGCAAAGCAGGCGGAACTGGAAGCGGAAAAGGCGGAGCTGGAAGGGCTTATCGCCGAGGCGGACCAGCTTCTGAAGGAGCTGGAAGAGGATATTGAAAAGGCCATCAAGGAATACGAGATCGCCGAGGCGGCAAGAGCGGCAGCGGCGGCGCATCTGAGCGCCCTTGTGGCCGCGTTGAACAAGCAGAATCAGGAGATTGCCAACAGCAATAATAACGCCAATAACGGCGGCGGAAGCGGAGACACAGGCAGTACTTCCGGCGACACCGCCGACAGCGGTTCGGCGGACGGCGGCAGTACTTCCGGCGGCGCCGCAGGCGGCGGTTCAACAGACAGCGGCAGCAGCTCCGGCAGCGGCGGACTGATCAGTGCCGGCTCCGAGGGGGTCCAGGGCACAGGCTCCCTTGTCTGGCCCGTACCCTGCAGCCACACCGTTACCAGCCGTTTCGGCTGGCGTGTACATCCCATCACCGGCACGGAGAGATACCACAACGGCATGGATATCGACGGCTACGGCCACGACGGGGACATCATCATTGCCTGCGACGCGGGCGTGGTGGTAGCCGCCCAGTGGAGCGATTCCTACGGCTACTATATCATGATCGACCACGGCAACGGCATGCAGACGCTGTACGCCCACATGTCCGGCATGGCCGTCAGCTACGGCACCAAGGTGTCTCAGGGCCAGACCATCGGCTATCTGGGCAGCACCGGCTGGTCTACCGGCACTCACTGCCATCTGGAGATCTATGTTAACGGCAGCCGTACCGACCCGGAGGCCTACTTCTCCGGCATGACCTTCTACGACTGCTGAGCAGCCTGCGCTGCACAGACACTGCAAAGGAAAAGATATGAAAAAGAAAACAAAATCCATACTCGCGCTGATTCTGAGCGTGATGACTGTGCTGAGCCTGATCCTTGGCGCCATGCCCATTCAGGCCCAGGCAGTTACCCAAAGCGAGATCGACGCGCTGAAAAAAGAGCGCGACAGGATCGCGGAAGAAAAGGCCGCCCAGCAGGCCATTGTGGACGAGCTGGAGGCCCAGCACGCCAGCGTTCTGGAACGGAAGCTGGCTTTGGACGACCGCAACGTATATACGCTGGAGCAGATGGAGCTGAACGAGCAGGAGATCGCGCTCTACGATCAGATGATCGAGGACAAGGCCAAGGAAGTGGAAGCCGCCAGGGCGCTGGAGGAACAGCAGCTTGAGCGCTACCGCACCCGTGTCCGCGCCATGGAGGAAAACGGAAACTATGGCCTGCTTGCCCTGGTGCTGAATTCCAACAGTCTGGGCGAGCTGCTCACTGCCATGGACGATATCGGTGAGATCATGGAGAGCGACCGGCGGCTGGAGGATGAATACATCGCTGCCCGGGAGCACACCGAAGAGGTCAAGGCGGAATATGAGGCCTACAAGACCGAGCTGGAAGCCAAACAGGTCGCCCTGCGGGCCGAGCAGGTGGAGCTGCAGCGTCAGATCGACGAGGCTACCGACCTGATCAACCAGCTGCTGGAGGATATCGAGGGCAACAGCGAAGAGCTTGCGGCCCTGCAGGCAGCTCAGGATGAGGCCCAGGAGGAGATCGACCGCCTGGTGGCCGAGCTGGAGCGTCAGCGCGCGGAAGAGGAAGAGCGCCGGCGGCAGGAACAAGCCGCCAATAATCCCGGCGGCGGAAGCAGCGGCGGTGGCGGTGGCGGCGGCGGAAGCGCCGTGAGCACCGGCTCCTTTGCCTGGCCCTGCCCCTCCTGCACCTATATCACCAGCCGCGTGGGCTACCGCTGGCACCCGGTTTCCGGGGCGTGGAAGTACCACTCTGGCCTGGATATCGGCGCGGCCTACGGCGCCACCATTGTGGCCTCTGACGGCGGCACTGTCACCATCGCCGGCGTCAACGGCGGCTACGGCAACTGCGTCATGATCGACCATGGCAACGGTTACTATACCCTGTACGGACATATGTCCTCCATCGCTGTATCCGTAGGCCAGACTGTCAGCCAGGGGGCGACCATTGGCTATGTGGGCAGCACTGGCGTTTCCACCGGACCTCACCTGCACTTCGAGATCCGCCAGGGCAGCACCATACTGGATCCGGAGAACTGGTTCTCCGGTCTGACCTACGCGCCCGACGCAGGGGATTAAAAAAAGTACATTTTCAATATTCGTTTCGGATATTGACAGGCCGGACAGTCACTTTTTTGGCTGTCCGGCTGAAACGGTTTACTGATGAATCAATTTTTTTTGTTAATCCGGCAGATTGGAGAACGATATGAAGAAAACAAGCTTATCCGGCAGAATTCTTGCCGCCCTCGGCAGGGCCTTGTCCAGGTTATTTAATGTGGGCATCCCGCTGAAGTTCGTTCTGATCGCGCTGCTCCTGTGCACCGGCGGCGCCATTTTCATCACCCGTTCCACCATCATCAAAAATGTGGGCGGCAAGGCGGACTATGCGGAGGCCATGCGTTATATCGAGATCAAGGACATCGTGGAAGAAAACTACATCGACCCGGTGAACCGGGAGAGCATGGGCTTTTCCGCCGCTACTGCCATGATCTCCGGCCTGGGCGACAAGTGGAGCGCCTACATGTCCCCCGATGAGTACAAAACCTATCAGCTCTCCGCCTCCAACGAATATTCCGGCATCGGCATGTCCATCATAAAGGACGCCAACTCCGGCGGCTTCCAGATCACCTCCATCAACTCCGGCAGCCCTGCCCACACCGCGGGGCTGAACAGCGGCATGGTGATCGTTTCCGTGGATGAGGAGGACGTTACAAGCCTGGACGCCGATACCTTCCGCACGCTGGTACGCTCCAAGCAGAACACCAAGTTCAAGGTGGGTACCTCCAATGGGGACAGTTACGAGGTCAACTGCGCGGCCACCTATGTGAACCCCGTGTCCTACCGTCTGGAGAAGACTGAGGCCGGCTATGTGAAGATCGACAATTTTGAAGCCGGCAGCGGACAGGCCGCCATCGACGCGGTTGAGGACCTGCTCAATCAGGGAGCCAGCGCTTTCGTGATCGACCTGAGAGGCAATCCCGGCGGTCTGGTCAACGAACTCAAGACCTTCCTGGACTACCTGCTGCCCAGTGGGGACCTGTTTGTTTCCGTGGACAAGAGCGGCAAGGAGCAGGTTTACGACTCCAACAGCATCTGCCTTGACATGCCCATGTGCGTGCTGGTCAACGGCGAGACCTTCAGCGAGGCGGAGATCTTTGCCGCCGTAATGCAGGAGTATGACTGGGCCACCATCATGGGCGAGCCCACCACCGGCAAGACCCGCACCCAGCAGATCATCGAAGTCAGCGACGGCAGCGCCATCCGCCTGTCCACCCACAGCTTCCTCACCCCCAACCGTGTGGATATCTCCCTCAACGGCGTGGTGCCGGACAGTATCGTTTATAACAGCGACCCCTCCACTGTGGGCACTACGGAAGGCACCACCGGCAGCTCTTCCGGCACAGGCAGCAGTTCCAATGACGAGCAGCTGATGGCCGCACTGAAGATGCTCAGCCAGACCAGCTTCTGACCCGGGAGACGGACCGAACAAGGAGCCTTTTCCCGTGCTTTTCTTGGTTGACACGGGCAAAAGAAATCATTATAATCTAAAATTACGCAAATACAGAATTTTACTATAAAGGAGACTGCTTTATGCCTGATTCAAGCAGATTTAAAATGAGCCAGGAGCGTCTGGACGCCCTGAAAGACGAGCTTTACTATCTGGAAACCGTCAGGGAAAAAGAGGTGGCTGAGCAGATCAAGGAAGCCAGAAGCTTTGGTGACCTGTCTGAGAACAGCGAATACGACGAGGCCAAAACAGAACAGGGTAAGCTCTATTCCAAGATCGCCGAGCTGAAGGTCCTGATTGAGAACGCCGAGATTGTCAGCAATAACGACGAAAACGTCCCCAAGGATACGGTCACGCTTGGCAGCATCGTGAGAGTACGGGATGTTGAGGACGGTTTTGAGGAGACCTACGAGATTGTGGGTTCTCAGGAGGCAAACCCCAGAGAGGGCCGTATATCCGACGATTCCCCCGTGGGCCGGGGTCTGAAAGGCCACAAGGCCGGGGATACCGTGATCATCAGCGCCCCTGCCGGAGAACTGAAGTTCCAGATCATTTCTGTGGAAAATAAGTAAGATCGTTTTGTGAGGGTGACTATGAGCGACGTGAATAACAGACAGCCCGCCGAGGTACAGGAGCTGTCCGAGATTCTGCAGGTCCGCCGGGATAAGCTGAGCAGCCTGCAGCAGGAGGGGAGAGACCCCTTTCACCAGACAAAGTTTCTGAGGACCGCCTGGTCTGAGGAGATCAAAAGCGGCTATGACGCCTTTGAGAATAAAACCGTCTCCGTTGCCGGGCGTATCATGTCCAAACGGGGTATGGGCAAGGCCATCTTCTGCCATATCAAGGACGACAAGGGCCAGATCCAGCTTTATACCCGTGCCGACGCCGTCAGCGAGCAGGAATTTGCCGACTTCCGTAAGTACGACATCGGCGATATCATTGGTGTGACGGGCTATGTATTCAAGACCAAAACGGAGGAAATCTCTGTCCATGTGGAAAAGGTGACTCTGCTTTCCAAGTCTCTGCGTCCCCTGCCGGAGAAGTTCCACGGCATGACCAACACGGAGCTGAAATACCGCCAGCGCTATGTGGATCTGATCGTCAACGACGACAGCCGCCGCAACTTCGTGATCCGCTCCAGATTTGTCAGCTATGTGCGTCATTTTCTGGACAACCGGGGCTATCTTGAGGTGGAGACGCCCGTGCTGAACACCATTTCCGGCGGCGCCACCGCCAGACCCTTCATCACCCACCACAATACCCTGGATATGGACATGTACCTGCGTATCGCAACGGAGCTGAACCTGAAACGGCTCATCGTGGGCGGTATTGAGCGGGTGTACGAGATCGGCCGTCAGTTTCGCAACGAGGGCATGGATACCAAGCACAACCCGGAGTTTACCACCGTGGAGTTGTACGAGTCCTATGCCGACTTTAACGACATGATGGACCTGTTTGAGAATCTGCTCTCCGGCGCGGCCCAGGAGATCCTGGGTACCTACGATGTCCAGTGGCAGGGCCACCAGGTCAGTCTGGCCCCGGGCTTCAAGCGCATGACCATGGCCGAGGCCGTTAAGGAGCATCTGGGCGTGGACTTCATGGCAATTGAGAGCGATGAAGAGGCTGTCGCTGCCGCCAAGGCCGCGGGCGTGGATATGGCCAAGGTAGAGCCCACCTGGGGCCATGCCCTGTATGAGTGCTTCGACCAGAAGGTGGAGGAGACGCTGATCCAACCCACCTTCATCACCATGCACCCGGTGGACGTCTCCCCCCTGGCCAAGAGAAGCCCCAAGGACCCCCGGCTCACCGAGCGCTTTGAGCTGTTCATCTGTGCCAGCGAGATGGGCAACGCTTTCTCCGAGCTGAACGATCCCATTGACCAGAAGCAGCGCTTCCAGAAGCAGGTGGAACTGCGGGCCAAGGGCGACGATGAAGCCGGCATGATGGACGAGGACTTTATCAACGCCCTGGAATACGGTATGCCCCCTACCGGCGGTCTGGGCATCGGCATCGACCGCTGCGTCATGCTTCTCACCGGCTGCAACTCCATCCGGGATGTGATCCTGTTCCCCACAATGAAGCCCCTGGACTAAAATATCCGGCAATAGGGGAATTGCGGTGACTTACAGAGAGTGATCGGTTGGAGATTCTCCAAAACATTCTCCAATTCTCTCCTTTGTTTCTCCAAAACAACGCAGAGAAATCTGTAAATCACGTGTAACCCCGAGTAAACACGCAAAATCACGATAGCGACCTTTGAATGTCAAAGTTCAAAGGTCGCTTTTTTTATTACTTATATTCAGACTGATGAAGAGCCGCTAATTCCTTTTTGGCAAGGAATTAGCGGCTCTTTTTTATTTTCAAAAAAATTTGTATTTCTGCTTTCGTTTTTGCCCCCAAACCGTGCGGTAGGTATATGAAGGGCTGCAATGCTCTCATGCACCTTGAAAATTGAATACACACTCGACAGATGTTCTGCTCTTACGGCATGTTCTGAAACACCATGCTGGTATATTGAGTTTTTTACGCCGTTTTTGTACAGGCGGGAATACTGCCGGTGGGACGGGCATATAGTATCAGGGGGTGATGGTATTGAATAAACCGTTGAAATGGCAGAAAATGCTCCTCTGCATCCTGATCCCGCTGGCGGTGGGCGCGCTGGCAGGCCGGTTGAGCCGGGAGGGGATGAGCCTTTATCAGACCATGGCCAAGCCGCTGCTGTCGCCGCCGGGCTGGGTCTTTCCGGTGATGTGGTCGCTGCTGTATGTTCTCATGGGCGCGGCCAGCTGCCTTGTGTATTGCTCGGAGGCCTCCCGGCCCAGAAAAAAACGGGCCCTGATTCTCTACGGCATACAGCTGGCCGTCAATTTTGTCTGGCCGCTGCTGTTTTTTCGCTTCGGACTGCTGTGGCTGTCCTTCGTTTGGCTGCTGCTTCTGATCGGTCTGGTCTGGGCCTGTATGACTCTGTTTGGCTGCATCCTGTCCAGAGCCGGAAAGCTGATGCTGCCCTATCTGCTGTGGCTGTTCTATGCTGCTTATCTGAACCTGGGCGCGGCGCTTCTGAATTGAAGCCGCGCCTTTCTCTTTTCAAAAAGCAAAATTTAATTAGACGTTTTCTTGACAATGTCTAAACGCAGAAACGGGAAAAAGATAAAAAAGTTTGAAAATTTGTATCTTTTGAACGAAATAAATGTTTTTTTCATGCTGGTTATTGCATATTCAGTATGAACATGTTAAAATATCAGCGAATAAAACACCGAAAAAGCGGTTTCAACAAGGGGGGGTAAATATGGAAACAAAAGCCAAGATCATTACTGTGGCAGGCAAAGGCGGCGTGGGAAAGACCTCGATCTGTGCGTGTATCGTCAGACTTCTGGTGGAAAAATACCCGGATAAGAAGATTCTCGCCATCGACGCCGACCCGGCCGTGGGCCTGTCCGTTGCTCTTGGTGTGGACGTCAAGCTGACACTGGACGATATCCGCATGAGTATCGTGGACAGCGTGGAGAACGGCGAGACGAAGGAGGCGCTGGAACTGCTCAGCGAGGCCCGGTTCCGCATTTTCGACGCACTGGTGGAAATGCCGGGCTTTGCCTTTCTGGCCATCGGCCGCCCGGAGAGCTCCGGCTGCTACTGCAAGGTGAACTCCTACCTGAAGGAGGTCATTTCTCTGCTGGCCAACAGCTTTGACTATGTGGTTATCGACGGAGAGGCGGGTATCGAACAGATACAGCGCCGGGTGATGGAAAAGGTCACCCATCTGCTGCTGATCTCGGATCAGAGCAAGAAGGGCGGTCAGGTCATCACCACCATCAAGGGCGTTGCCGACGAGCTGATCAGCTATGACAAGATCGGCGCCATCATCAACCGGGTCACAAACCCGGAGCTGAAGGACATGATGAAGATCCCGGGAGTGGATATTCTGTCCTTTATTCCCGCAGACAGTACCTTTGCTGCCAACGACATCAGGGGCAAAAGCGTACTGGAGCTGTCTGCGGATTCCGTTATGCTCAGCGGAGTGGAGGAAGCACTCCGTAAAATAGAAATACTTTAAGAAGAGGTGTAACATTTGAAAGATCTTAAGCATTTGATCTACTTTGAAAGCCTGCTTGAGAATGCTGACAATGAGCTGGTCAGAAAAGCCCAGGCGGACGGCGGGCTGGCCATGGGCTATACCTGCTTCCATATCCCGGAGGTATTGCTCAACGTCGATAACTGCTTCTCAGTAAGGCTGCGCGCACCCAACACCGGATCCATCGATATCGCCACCTACTACATGTCCAACTACACCTGCGAATACGCAAGGGCATTGCTGGAGAGGGCGATCGAGGGCGGCTATCAGTTTTTGGATGCGCTCATCGGCGTGGACGCCTGCTCCATGATGAACCGCTCCATGGAGCACTTCGAGATCCTGCATGTCAACGACAAGCCCAACTTCTTCGTGACTCACGCGGATATGCCCTATAAGATCACCGACTACACGCTGGACTCCTACATCAAGCAGATGCGTCTGCGTGTGCTGGACAGAATGACCGAGGTGTTCGGCGTAGACACCTCCGACGCCGCCATCCGCAAGGCGGTGGAGGAGCATAACGAGGTCTGCCGCATCATCTCCGAGATCCGCGAGATGCGCAAGGCCGACAAACCGGTGATCACCGGCTATGAGTTCCATGTGCTGAACCTGGTCACCTACTGCTGCCCCAAGGCCCTGATCCTGCCCTACCTGAGAGAGACGCTGGAAGAGCTTAAGACCCGCAAGCCCGACAAGAAGAGTCCCTTCCGCGCAAGAGTGGCTATTGTGGGCTCCGAGATCGATGATCCCAACCTGACCAAGCTTATCGAAGGCTGCGGCGCCCTGGTGGTATCCGACCGCTACTGCTTCGGCTCCACTCCCGGCCGCGAGGTCATCGAGCTGAACAATAACGAGGACGCCCTCACCCAGATCTGCCGCCACTACATGGAGGTATCCGAGTGCGCCCGCTACATATCCGATGAAAAGGTGCTCCAGCGCCGCGAGACCTCCGACAGGCTCGCCAAGGAATTCAAGGCTGAGGGCATCATCTACGAGCAGATGAAATACTGCGACTACTGGGGCTTCGAGCGCGCTCTGGTCAGCCATGTCATGCACGACGAGTACGGCTGGCCCGTGCTGAGTATCGACAGGCTGTACAACAACGGCAACTCCGGCCAGCTGCGCACCCGCGTACAGGCCTTTGTGGAATCCCTTGAGATCAAACGTATTCACAAAGAGGAGGGTAATAAGTAATGGCAAGAGGTGCGAAATATCCCAACCCTGCCTTCTGGAAGGCAAAGGACAACATGAAGCTGGGCGACCAGGTCAAGAACCTGAAAGAGGTCGGAGCCATCGTTGTCGACATGCTTAAGGAGACGGACTTCAAGGCCTTCGGCAAGAACCAGCTTGGAAAAATCAAGGCCGACGGCCAGCGTGTCAAGGAAGAGTTTAAGGACTTTATGGCGCTGGATACCGCCAATAAGTTCGACCGTATCCTCAACGGCGAAAAGAGCCTGGGCCGCCTGTACCGCTCCGGCGACATGGCCACCGTCCGCCGCGAGTGGCGCGGCATCAAGGACACTGCCTACGATTTCTATGAGTGGGCCCGTATGTGGGGCATGCTTCTGGCCACCTTCTCCAAGGATCTGATCCCCGCACTCAACGGTATGCTTTACTACCGCTGGTATGTGTCCTACTTCTGCTGCCACGGCTTTATGGATAAGTGCGTAATGGGTATGCGCGGCAGCAACCTGCGCATGAGCCATATGGTCATTTACGATGTGTTCCGCTATGTGGCGGAGAATCTGGTGTTCCTCTCCAAATGCGACGCCAAAAACGGCAACAGCGAGGAGCTGAACCGCAAGGTTGTCCTCTTTGACGAGATGACCATGGGTCAGATCATGGCCGGCTTCCCCGACCTGCTGGGTATTCCTTACCAGCTTCTGCCTGTGTTCCTGGTGTCTGAGATCGACCAGCTCACCTGCGTTCCTTATATCGACGCAGTAGAGTCCTACGGTCTGCCCTCCGATACTTGCCCCGTGCCTTCTTCCGAGTGCGGCGCCATCGTTGTGGACGCTCTGCCTCACATGGGCAGCTGCTTCATCTCCAGCTCCATGCCCTGCGACGGCTCCACCATGGCCTCCTCCTATATGGCACGCCGCTTCCCCGACCTGCCTGTGTTCCATCTCTGCTTCCCCGTCCGCTACTACGACGAGGAGACCGTCCAGATGGGCGCGGAGGACATCAAGGCCTGCATCAAGTTTGTTGAGGATATCACCGGCGCAAAGTGGAACTGGGACGCCTACTTCAACCAGATCAAGCGCTTCAACGCCGAGACCTGCTACGAGCTGCAGAAATGGGAGATCAACAAGAGCTCCACGCCGCAGTTTGTCGGACCTCCGTATGAGCTGTTCCGCAAGTGGAACTACGAGATGGACGGCGGCGCCGATCCCCGTACCCTCAAGACCATGCAGAAGGTCAACAAGCTGCTGCTGAAGGCCTACGAGAAGAAGGAAGAGCCCTGGCCCGGCAAGATGAAGTACCGCGCCATCGTCTGGTCCTGCCCCGCCCACTACTACGCCAACTTCTCCAACTGGGCAGCCAACTGCTGGGGCATCAACGTGCTGGTTGAGATGGAATCCCTCAACTTCACCAAGATGCTGGAGACTGAGGACAAGGAAGAAGCTCTCCGCGACCTGGCAAGGCTCTACGAGCGTATGGTCATGCGCCGTCACACCAACGGCGGCTACCAGAACGTGGTGGACGAGCTGTGGCGTCAGTGCGAGGACTGGAACGCTCCCCTGATCATCATGTATCAGAACGTGGCCTGCAAGAACATGGCTACCGTGCAGGGTCTGCTGGACGAGCAGGGCCGTCAGCGTGGCTACGACCTGATCTGGGTCGAGCACGATCTGATGGATCCCCGTACCGTCTCCCGCCGCACCATGCGCGACAAGGTGAACAACTACATGCGCACGGTCAAGAGAGCCGAGCCTGTTGATCCTTCCCTCTGTGACTTTGAGGACGATATCTGTATGTAACCCGCGTTAAATAAATGTGCCTGTGGCACATTTATAGCGGTTACCGCAGCGGCTATGCCGCGAGGATGGCACCGATTGGCCGGACTACAGCGGCTATGCCGCGAGGATGGCACCGATTGGCCGGACCGCAGCGGCTACGCCGCTAAGACGGCACCATATTTAAAAATATACAATGGAGGAATAATATAATGAAATATTTCGGCGGTTGCGACGTAGGCTCCACCTACACCAAAGCAGTCATTCTGGACGAAAACGGCAAAATGGTAGCGGATACCACCATCCGCAGCAAGATCAACTCCGAGGCCTCCGCAGTGGCGGCAATGGAGGAG
>JALFVN010000008.1 GCA_022787565.1 Clostridiales bacterium
CACCCTGACCGGCGGCTGCGCCAAGAACGACGGCCTGAAGGAGGCCATCGAGCATGTGCTGAAGCTGAAGGTGGTCGAGCTGAAGACCGACCCGCAGCTGATGGGCGCGCTGGGCGCTGCCGAGTATGCCCGCCAGAAGGGGCTTGCAAAGAAGTAAACCCATCGGGCAAAAATGAAACGCACAAAAACACAGGACAGGTATGGGCAGCCATACCTGTCCTGTGAGGCTGTCAAAAAACTATGCTTTAATCGCCGACAATAGAGCAGCGGGGGAGCGCGAGGGGGTTAAGACCCGCCTCGCGTTACAATAATCCGCCGCAAAAAAGCTTGAATTTTCAAGCTTTTTGGGCGAAGCAGCGTTTTGAATATTTCAAAACGCTCGGCGGCTGAAGCGGTCAAAAAAGTCCCGACAGGACTTTTTTGACAAGCTGGCAGTACAGGTATGGGCAGCCATACCTGTACTGTGTTTTTGCGCCTGTTACAAAACATTTACCACTTGTCTCTTTATTTTTCCGTCGGAATGGGTTATAATTTCAACATATGCGAAACAGGAGGTTTACCGATGAAGCAGTATTTTGAAATTGTGGACGTTATGGCAAGAGAGATCCTGGATTCCCGGGGCAATCCCACCGTGGAGGTTGAGGTCACCCTGGACGACGGCACCATTGGCCGGGCCGCTGTGCCCTCCGGCGCATCTACCGGCATGTACGAGGCCTGCGAGCTCCGCGACGGCGACAAGAGCCGCTATAACGGCAAGGGTGTACAGATGGCTGTGGAGAATGTCAACGGCGAGATCGCCGAGGCCATGCTGGGACTGAACGTTCTGGATCAGACTTCTATTGATAAAATGCTCATTGAGATCGACGGCACCCCCAACAAGACCCGGCTGGGCGCCAACGCCATTCTGGGCGTCTCTCTGGCCTGCGCCAAAGCAGCTGCTCAGGCCACCGGCACCAGTTTGTATAACTATATCGGCGGCGTCAACGCCAAGACCCTGCCTGTGCCCATGATGAATGTGCTCAACGGCGGTGCTCACGCCACCGGCTCCAACGTGGACATTCAGGAGTTTATGATCATGCCCGTAGGCGCGGAGAGCTGGAAGGAAGCCCTGCGCATGTGCGCTGAGGTATTCCATGCTCTGAAAAAGGTGGTCCCCGCCTCCGGCGTGGGTGACGAGGGCGGTTATGCCCCCAATCTGGACAGCGACGAGGATGCCCTGAAGGCCCTGGTTGCCGCCATTGAAAAGGCCGGCTACAAGCCCGGCGAGGATTTCCGGATCGCCATTGACGGCGCTGTGTCCGACTGGTACAACGAGGAGGACAAGTGCTACCACCTGCCCAAGCGGGGCACCGTGATGACCAGCGGGCAAATGGTGGACATGTGGGAGAGCTTTGTGGACAAGTACCCCATCATCTCCATCGAGGACGGCATGGGCGAGAACGACTGGGAGGGCTGGCAGCTGATGACCCGCCGGCTGGGCAGCCGCATCCAGATTGTGGGCGACGATTTGTTTGTCACCAACACCCAGCGCATCAGAAAGGGCATCGAGCTGAAGGCGGCCAACGCCGTGCTCATCAAGCTCAATCAGATCGGCACCCTGACCGAGACGCTGGACGCCATTCAGATGGCCCACCGGGCTGGCTGGACCGCCGTTGTCTCCCACCGCTCCGGTGAGACCGAGGACACCACCATTGCCGATATTTCCGTTGCCGTCAACGCGGGGCAGATCAAGACCGGCGCACCCTCCCGCACCGACCGGGTGGCCAAGTATAACCAGCTTCTGCGGATCGAGGAGGAGCTCTTCGATGTGGCGGAGTACCCCGGGATGGACGCTTTCTTCTCCATCAGATAAGAATTTATAAATTCGGTGTATATTCCCTCCGTTTGCAGGCAAGAATAGGGTTGCAAACCTATTTTAGCAAACGGAGGTTGTTTTATGAACAGCAGAGGCTCCGGCAGAAAGCTGGAGGGATTTTTTACAGGTAAGGGCTTCTACATAGTCCTTTTCCTGTGCGCCGCTGTCATTGGCGTTTCCGCCTGGATGATGGCAACAGGAAATGAGACTATGGAAAACGACCCTGTCAAGAACAACAGCGTAAATCTGGATGACAAGCGCGTGGAGACGATCATCGTTCCTGCCCAGGGCAGCACGGCGACGCCCGGAGCCGAGACTCTTGCTCCTGAGGCTCCCGAGGTGGACACCGAGGGGCTGGCTGAGAATACGGAAAGCGAGCCGTGCAGCGAAGCTGCGGCCGCTGTGGACGATCAGCCCGCCGTGGAGGCGGCAGCCCCCATCTATGTCTGGCCCGTGGCCGGGCAGGTGGAGCGGCAGCACAGCACCGACACGCTGTCCTATGACCAGACCCTGCGCGACTGGCGCACCCACGAGGGTATCGACATTATTGCCGAACTGGGTTCCCCTGTTGTGGCGGCCCATTCCGGCACGGTGGAGAGCATTGTCCGGGATTCTCTCTATGGCACTGTTCTGACCGTTGCCCACGGCGACGGCACAAGGACCGTTTACGCAAACCTGGCCGAGAATCCTCCTGTTAATACGGGAGACTGGATCGAATGCGGCGCGGTGATCGGCTCTGTGGGCAGCACCGCCCTGTGCGAGGTCAGTCAGGCTTCCCATCTGCATTTTGCCATCACCGTAAACGGCGCTGCGGCAGACCCGATGGATTATCTTCCCGCATAAAAATTTTAAGAAAAGCAAAAAAAATGTTGACAACTGGGCTTTCGTCTGATAAAATTCCTATTGCTGTTTAGGTAGCACATGGCGGCATAGCTCAGTTGGCTAGAGCATGCGGTTCATACCCGCAGTGTCCCCGGTTCGAATCCAGGTGCCGCTACCAAAGAGGGCGCAGCGTTTTCACTGCGCCCTTTATATGGCCCGTTGGTCAAGTGGTTAAGACACCGCCCTTTCACGGCGGTAACATGGGTTCGAGTCCCGTACGGGTCACCAAAAATCGGCAAGCTTCGCCAGAAGTTTGCCGATTTTTACTTATTACCTCTTCACTATTCACTCTTCACTAAAAACAGCGCCGATTTTTGGGAAGTAAGAAGTTATAGTGAATAGTGAAGAAGTAGGTCACGAAGGGAGCAAGTTTATGGCCAGTCCGTTGCTTGATAAATCAAAGGCATTTGCCCTCGCTATCATAAAGGTTTGTAATCAGATCAAACATGAACAACGTGAATCTGTGCTGACCAATCAGTTGATCCGGTCTGGAACCAGTATCGGAGCAAATATCCGAGAAGCGTTTTTTGCCCATGGGAAAGCCGATTTCGTTGCAAAATTACAAATTGCTTTGAAAGAGTGCTCAGAAAGTGAGTATTGGTTAGAACTGTTGATTGAGAGCGGATATTACGAAGATACCTCCATTTTGGAACAGTGTATTGAAGTCAAAAAACTTTTGATTGCCTCTATCAACACCGCAAAGAGCAAGCAGAAATGATCAGCGCCTTTCGGCAGAGACGGGCCGTAAATTGCCCTTGTATTAAGGGAGAATTTGCGGTATATTAAGATGATTATACATGATAAAACAGGAGCCTATCCGATGAAAGATGTAGTGATCAACATACACAGCATCCATGCCTACGACGTGACCGGGGAAGAGGACAGCCTGGATTTCACCACTGACGGGATGTACAGCTATGAAAATGGCGTCTGCCGCCTGAGCTATATGGAGAGTGAGGTCACCGGTATGCCCGGGACACACACCATTGTGGAGGTGTCCCCGCAGGGTATTGTGGTGGACAGAAAGGGCTCCCTCACCAGCCGCATGGAATTCCGGGAGGGGATGAGAAACTCTTTTCTCTATAACACGCCCTACGGCACGGCCACCATGGGCGTGGATACCCGCCGCATCCGCCACAGCTTCAACGAACACGGGGGCAGTGCGGAGATCGACTATGTGGTGGATATGGAACACATGGTTGCGGTCAGAAATAAATTCAAGATCAATGTAACAGAACAGACAGGAGTGCAGACAAATGGCTAACATGATACAGGGCGCCAAGGACAGCATCAGTGAAATACTCGCTGCAGCTTACCAAAAGGCTGTGGAAAAAGGCGAGCTGCCCGCCGGAGCGGAGCTTTCCGGCAGCGTTGAGATCCCCAAGGACACCGCCAATGGCGATTACGCCGCAAACCATGCCATGGCCGGGGCCAAGGCCCTGCACATGGCCCCCCGGAAGATCGCGGAGGCCCTGACGGCCAACATGGAACTGGATGGCAGCTGGTTTTCCTCCGTGGAAGTGGCAGGCCCCGGCTTTATCAATTTCCGCCTTGCGGAGAGCTGGTATTCCGACGTACTGAAAAACATTGCCGACGAGGGCGCGGACTACGGCCGGGTGGACGTGGGCCACGGCCAGCGGCTGATGGTGGAATTTGTCTCCGCCAACCCCACCGGCCCCATGCATATGGGCAATGCCAGAGGCGGCGTTCTGGGCGACGCGCTGGCCAGCGTGCTGGACCGGGCCGGCTATCAGGTCTGGCGGGAGTTCTATGTGAATGACGCCGGCAACCAGATCGAGAAGTTTGCCTCCTCCATCGACGCCCGCTATCAGCAGCTGATCCTGGGCGAGGACAAGGTTGAATTCCCCGAGGATGGCTACCACGGCGACGATATCAAAGACCTGGCAAAGGCCTTTTTCGACGCTTACGGCGAAAAATACATGCAGGAGGACGTGAAGACCCGCCACGAAGCCATGGCCCGCTTCGGTCTGGACCGGAATATCCCCAAAATGCAGTCCGATCTGCGCCGCTATGGCATTGCGTATGACCAGTGGTTCTTCGAGTCGGAGCTGCACGAGAGCGGCTATGTAGCCGAGTCCGTGCAGCTGCTCACCGACCGGGGCTATACCTATGAGAAGGACGGGGCTCTCTGGCTCAAGACCTCCCGGATCATCACCGAGCACATGCTGAAAAACGGCAAAAAGCAGGCCGATATCGACAAGCTGGAACTGAAAGACGACGTTCTGCGCCGGGCCAACGGCTTCTACACCTATTTTGCCGCCGATATCGCCTACCACCGCAACAAATTCGAAAAGCGCGGCTTCGACCGGGTGATCAATGTCTGGGGCGCCGACCACCATGGTCATGTGGCAAGGCTCAAGGGCGCTATGGACGCCATCGGTCTGGACGGGGACAAGCTGGACATCGTGCTGATGCAGCTGGTGAAGCTTACCCGCAACGGTGAGATCGTGCGCATGTCCAAGCGTACCGGCAAGGCTATCTCCCTTACCGATCTGCTGGACGAGATCCCCGTAGACGCCGCCCGCTACTTTTTCAATTCCCGGCCCGAATCTCCGGTGGAGTTCGATCTGGAGCTGGCCGTCCGTCAGGACAGCGAAAACCCGGTGTATTATGTGCAGTACGCCCATGCCCGCATCTGTTCCATGCTCACCGCTCTTGCCCAGGACGGGCATACGGTTCCGTCCGCAGAAGCCGTCGACTTCTCTCTCCTGACCGCGCCGGAGGAGCAGGAGCTTGTAAAGCAGCTGGCTGCCCTGCCTGAGGAGATCCGGCTTGCGGCCAGAGACTATGACCCCAGCCGCATCAACCGTTATGTCACCGAGCTTGCCGCCCGCTTCCACCGTTTTTACACCGCCTGCCGCATAAAGGGCGCGCCGGAGGGTGTGCTGGAGGCAAGGCTCTTCCTGGCCGACACCGTCCGCCGGATCATCGCCCTGTCTCTCGACATCATCGGTGTCTCCGCACCCGCAAAAATGTAAAACGATAACAACACCCCAGGGGAGAGCTTTTGCTCTCCCCTGGGGTGTAAATTTCCTGCAAAAATATTTTCAGGATTTTAAGCATTACTTGACAAGGCCCCTGCCATGCGTTTACAATTGAGTAAACAAACAGGTGAGGTACTTACTACCATGACAAGTGAAACAAGTTTCTGGAACATTGAAGTCTGGCGTTTTGTAATCACGCTGGCGCTGCTTTTCGGCGGGATGCTGCTGGCAAATCTTCTCCGCCGGCTGATCCCGGCTCTGCGAAAATCTCTGATCCCCAGCTCCGTTCTGGGCGGCTTTCTGGTCCTGCTGTCCGACGCGCTGTATAAGGCCGTATTCGGGCAGTCCATGTTTCAGGTGTCCACCCTGGAAGCGCTGACCTTCCACGGTCTGGGGCTGGGCTTTGTGGCCATGGCCCTGCGGCATACGGACAAAATCAAGGGCAAACAGGCCCGGCGGGATGTGTTCAACACCAGCACTGTAGTGGTAGGCTCTTATCTGATCCAGGCCATTGTGGGCCTTCTGATCACCATTACTCTCTTCTACCTGATCGGCAGCTATGCCGCTGCCGGTGTGCTTCTGCCCATGGGCTACGGGCAGGGCCCCGGCCAGGCCTATAACTGGGGCAGCATCTTCCAGGGCTATACCGAATATCCTGCCTTTGCCAATGGCACCAGCTTTGGCCTTACCATTGCGGCCATGGGCTTTATCTCCTCCAGCGTGGGCGGAGTTTACTATCTCAACAAGCTGCGCCGGGCCGGCGATCCCAGAGCGCAGGTGGTCAACGCCGAGGAGATCGAGGATCTGTCTGCCGACATGGTCAGCGGCCGGGGCGAGATCCCCATGTCCGAGTCCATGGATAAACTGACGGTGCAGATGGGTCTGGTGTTCGTCGTCTATCTGGTCTCCTTCGGGGCCATGTGGGCCGTGACCCTGCTGCTGGATAAGCTGGGCGGCTTTGCGGTGAACACGGTAAAGCCGCTGCTCTGGGGCTTCAACTTCCTTGTGGGCACCGGCTTTGCCATCCTGCTCAAGTCTGTCATGGGTCACTTCAAAAAGGCCGGGCTGATGCAGCGGGACTATATCAACGACTTTATGCTCAACCGTATCAGCGGCTTGATGTTCGATATTATGGTGGTGGCCTCCATTGCCGCCATCGACCTGTCGGCCTTTGCCCACAGGGAGTTCTGGCTGCCGCTCCTTCTGGTCTGTGTGGCAGGCGCGCTGATTACCTATGCCTACAACTTCCGGATCTGCCGGAAGCTCTTCCCCGGCTACGCGGACGAGGCTTTCCTCTCTCTGTACGGCCAGCTCACCGGAACGGCCAGCACGGGCATCATCCTCCTGCGGGAGATCGACCCCCTGTTCCGGACGCCGGCCTCCCACAATCTGATCTACCAGAACCTGTGGGCCATTCTGCTGGGCGCGCCCATGCTGCTGCTGATGGGCTTTGTGGCCAGGAGCCTTAGCTGGACGTGGATCGTTCTGGGCATCCTTGTGCTGCTGCTGGGCTTTATCCTGGTTTTGCAGTTCAGGAGCAGCATTTTCAGAAAGAAGAAAACCGAAAAGGCATGAAAACATCCCCCGTTTCCGCGGAAACGGGGGATGAATCATTGCAACGGCTTATTTGCTCTGGTACTGGCCGGGGACTTCCAGAACCACGTCGCTGAGGGGGAAGCTGGAGCAGGGGTGGATATAGCCGAAGTCCTTATCCGCTTCTCTGCGCCCGTCGGTGACGGCAGGGATGTACACTTCACCGGACAGGAGACGGGAGCGGCACCAGCCGCACTCGCCGCTGCGGCAGCGGGAGGGAGCGGCAATGCCCGCCCGCTCAATGGCGATGAGCAGGGGCTCGTTGGCAGAAGCGGGAATCTCATACTCTTTGTCATGGATAATGATCCTGGCTTTGAAGGTCCCGCCCTTTGCGCCGGCCGGGTAGTCCGGCTGGTTCCTGGGATCCTTGATGGCGCCGAAAAGCTCCCGGCGCACATGCTTGCGGTCGTAACCCAGCCTGGCGATCTCCCCATCCAGGAAGTTATACATGGCCTGAGGGCCGCACATGAACAGGCTGACCTTTTCTCCGGCGGCGTATTTTCTGATCAGCTCCGCAGTGAGAAAACCATGCTCAAAACCGGGCTTTTCCTCGTCGGAGAGCACATGCACCACATGGATCTTATCGCAGGCGGCGGACAGCTCCTCCAGCTCCTTCCGGTATACGATATCCGCCTCGGTGCGGGAGCCGAAAAGAATGGTCAGGTCAAAATCCTCATAGCCGTCCCGGATGGCGTAGGCCATGCCCACAAAGGGCGTGATACCGGAGCCGCCGGCCAGGGCCAGCACCTTTTTCTCGTCCCGGATGGGCTCATAGTACAGGTGACCCTGGGGGCCGGAGATGGCGATCTCATCGCCCACCTGCCACCGGTCCTGAATGAAGGGGCTGACAAAGCCGTCCTCCTCCACACGCTTTACGGTGATGTTATAGAAGCCCTGCTCCGCCCAGGCGGGGGAACCGCAGAGGGAATAGGAGCGGGTGGTTTTGGTTTTGCCCACCTCCACAGAAAGGCTGATGTACTGGCCTGCCCGGAAGGGGGCCAGCGCCTTGCCGTCCTTGCTCTCCAGAACCACGGTAACGGCGTCTGGGCCGTTTTGCCGCTTCTCTTTGATACGCACCAGCTGGCGCTCCGGGTGGATGAATTTGGCCTTCTCGTTGGTCACAAGGGTCTTTGGCAGGGGTTTTGCCTCGCTTTTTTCGATGGCCCTGCGCCGTACATCGGCAAGCTTTTTGAACTTCAGCATATCCAGAGGCCCGATCAGCCCCACTTTGACTTTAAGCGCCATATCAGCAGCCCTCCTCTTTCATCTGGGCAAGGGTCAGCTTGCCCATCATGTCTCCGCTGAAAATGGCGGAGTTGAAGCCGTCGCCGCGGATGCTGGCCGCACCGCAGAAGCGCAGGCCCTTCAGGGGATACTCTTCACGCACCATCATCATTCTGGGCATCATGTTGTCCCAGTCTCTCAGCTCGTAGCCGTAAGCCGCGCCCTGAGGCACAGAGGCATAGCGGCAGAAGGTCCAGGGGGTGGCCACCTCAAATTCCTCAATGTAGGGGCGGATGATGATGCCGGTCTTTTCCTCGAACCAGTCGATCATGTCGCTGGCCACCTTGTTTTTGGTCTTTACATAGTCCTTGGGGTCGATCTCGCTCCAGCAGTCCTCCATGTAGGTGGTGGTCAGGGAGACGATGCAGGTGCCCTCTGGGCTGGCCTTGGGGTTGACCACGTTGTAGCACAGGGCAATGTTGTATTTGTTGGTTTCGATGCGCTTCAGGCTCTCATACTCCTTCACGGAGTCCGCAGACTGGGGCAGGAAATAGCTGTAATCCTTCAGGCCCAGCTCCTCCGCGCTCTTGTTCAGGCCCATGTACACCACGAACATGCGGGCGGAATAGCGTCTGGCGGCGGCCAGCTTCCGCTCCCGGTCCGGAAGGATGTTCTGGGGCACCATATTGGCATAGACCATGCTGGGGTTGGCGTTGCAGATGATGTAGCGGGTGTCCACTATGCCGGAGGTAGTGCGCAGGCCGTTTACATGCTCCTCAGCGTCAAAGAGGATCTCCTCGGCCCGGCAGTTGAACCAGGCGGTGCCGCCCATGGCCCGGAAGCGCTCCAGCAAGCCGGTGGTCAGCTGGTTGCTGGTCTTTTCCGGGATCCAAGCGCCGTGGTTCACGTACAGGCACACCATGTTCACATACTGCATGAAAGACAGGTGGTCTGCGTCTACGCCCAGATAGCCCCAGTAGGTGTTCATGATGTCCTGGGCCTTGTCGGGCATTTTCAGGGCCTTCAGGACCCGGTTCACCGGGTAGGCGGCAGTGCGCAGGAAGTTTGGGTACTTCTCCTGCATCAGCTTGGAATCCGGGTGCCCGCCGGAGGCGGTCATGTACTTGCCGGCGGCCAGGGTCTCGGTGCCCAGGTCAAAGAAAGCCTCCACGGACTTGCGGCACCCGGGCACATATTCCTCCATCTTGTTGACGAAGTTTTCCCGGCCGCAGGGCAGGGTGGCATCGATGGGGCTGCCGTCTCTGGCGGTGGTGATCACGCGGAAGTTGTCCGGCACCATATACCAGTTGATATCCAGCCCGAACTCGTCCACGATGGTCTGGCGGCAGCCGCCGGGATTTTCCGCGCTGCCGAACTCGCACAGCTCGTGCAGCGCCGTTTCGAACTCAAAGCGGCCCCTCCTGAAGCTGGAGGCTACGCCGCCGGGGAGATTGTGCTGTTCGATGAGCAGTGTTTTTTTACCGGCCTTGGCCAGCCTGCACGCGGCCGCCAGTCCGCCGTTGCCCGCGCCGATCACAACGGCATCAAATTTAGGCATAAGCTATTCCTCCTGTCAGCATATTTCTGTTTTGTGGCATTACCACAGTATTCTATGCTTGAATTGTAGCTTTATTGTCTGTTAAATGTCAAGCTGCACCGGAATATTTGGAATATTTTCGGCAGAATATGCAAGTTAAGTAATTGACAATTCAGCAAATAAACGGTAAAATACTGTCTGTGGTAATTGGTATTACCAGAAGCATTGGAGGGTTTGGGCTGTGGGCTTCAACAAGATCAACGCGCTTTCGCTGACCGATCTTTTCGTTCAGCAAATTGAAAATATGATCCTCTCCGGAGAGCTTGCCGTTGGGGAGCAGCTCCCTCCGGCCCGGGAGCTTTCCATCCGGATGGGGATTTCCCGGCCGGTGATCTCCGCCGGGCTTGTGGAGCTGGAGAAGCTGGGCTTTGTGGAGGTCCGGCCCCGACAGGGCGTATATGTCTGCGATTACCGGCGCAAGGGCAGCATGGAGACGCTGGTGGCCATCATGCGCTATAACGGCGGTGCTCTGCGGAAAAACGAGGTGCGTTCTCTGCTGGAGACCCGGGAGGCCATGGAGTCGCTGTGCGTAAAGCTGGTGTGCGAACGGGTGAGCACCGGGGAACTGGAGCAGCTCTCCCCCATCCTTGACGGGATCCGGGACGCGAAAAACCCGGAAGAGGCGGCGGAACAGACCTTTGTTTTCCACCATGAGCTGGCGGTGCTTTCCGGAAATGTACTGATGCCCCTGCTGTACCACTCCTTCCATCCCCAGGGCGTGTATCTCTGGTCAATGTACTGCAAACGCAGCGGGATACAGCAGCTTTACCAGATCAAGCTTTCGCTTTATTCCGCCCTGCTTAACCGGGATGTGGATTCCGCCATGGCGCAGACCCGCGCCATCATGCAAAATGCCATCCATGACCTGTCCTTCTACGGGGCATAAAAGAAAAAAGACGAAGAATCCTTCCGCAGAATAGTGCGGGAGAAGCTGGATATCATAAAAAAACGGTCATCCTGAGCGCCAGCGAAGGATCCCGTCCGCTTTCGTTTGGCATCTTGTTCACGGGATTCTTCGCCGCCGCGCGGTTCAGTATGACCGCGCAGGGCGGGCTTCTTCGTTGCTCCTCAGGATAACAAAGGCGTTGAGCGGCCGGTCACGTCGGACCGCCTCAGAACAGCTTTACAAACAAAAATACAGAATAAACCGCCCGGCAAAACTTGCCGGGCGGCTTTTACTTCGCTATTTGGCTTTATTGCTTATAGTTGTGGGCGTCCTGGAGGACCATTTCCTTTACCTTCAGCAGGCGCACCTTGGTGGCGTTCTCGTTCTCCTCCAGCTTCATGGCGATATACTTGATATTGCCCTCAAGCTCCGGGATCATCACGTACTCCAGCGCGTTCACGCGGCGGCGGGTCTTTTCGATCTCCTCCGCCAGCAGCTGCATGGTCTTTTCCACCTGAGCCAGCTCCAGCATATCCTCAAACACACGGGCCATCTTGTCCAGCGCGTCGTCCAGCTCACCGGAGGTCTGGGCAAAACCGTAGGGATAGATCTCCGACGGGTCGTTGTTTTTGGTCTGGAAGCTGTACTGAGGCACATTGACGCTCATGATGTTTTTATAAGTAAGCCCCAGCTCCACGCTCTGGCGCGGGTACAGCAACGCCTGCTCCAGCATTTCGGGAGACATGATGGCGCTGGCCACCTGCAGGGAGGAGAAAGCGGCGGTAAGCCCCTCCTCAACCCGGGTACGGAGCTGCTTATTGAGTTTGACCACGTCCATAAACTGGCGCATCAGCTCATCGCGCTTATCCTTCAGCAGCTTGTGGCCGCGGCGGGCGGTTTTGAGCCGGCCTTTCAGCTGGTTGAGCACCATTCTGGTCGGGGTTACAGCAGTACTTGCCAAAAAGCATCACCTCCATGAAAAAATAAGTTGGGTCATTACTTCTTGGGCATGTACTTTTCGATAAATTCGGGCTTGATACGCTTCAGCTCGCGCTTAGGCAGGATGCTCAGCAGCTCCCAGCCCAGATCCAGGGTCTCCTGGATGCTGCGGTTGGTATTGTTGCCCTGGCTGACGTAGCGCTTTTCAAACTCGTCGGCAAACTTGGCGAACAGCTTGTCGTCGTCGGACAGAGCGGCTTCGCCCAGAATGGTCATCAGTTCCTTGGCATCCTTGCCGCGGGAGTAAGCGGCGAAGAGCTGGTTCATGGTGCCGGCATGGTCCTCGCGGGTCTTGCCGACGCCGATGCCCTTGTCCTTCAGACGGCTCAGGGAAGGCAGCACATCCACGGGAGGAACGATGCCCTTGCGGTGCAGCTCACGGCTGAGGATGATCTGGCCCTCGGTGATGTAGCCGGTCAGGTCGGGGATGGGGTGGGTCTTGTCGTCCTCAGGCATGGTCAGAATGGGGATCATGGTGATGGAGCCCTTCTTGCCCTGGCGGCGGCCTGCACGCTCATACATGGTGGCAAGGTCGGTGTACAGGTAACCGGGATAGCCGCGGCGGCCGGGAACCTCTTTCTTTGCGGCGGAGACCTCACGCAGAGCCTCGGCATAGTTGGTAATGTCGGTCAGGATGACCAGCACCTGCATGTCCTTCTCGAAAGCCAGATACTCCGCTGCGGTAAGGGCCATACGGGGGGTTGCGATACGTTCCACGGCAGGGTCGTTTGCCAGGTTGGAGAAGACCACGGTACGCTCGATAGCGCCGGTGCGGCGGAAGTCGTTGATGAAGTACTCAGACTCCTCAAAGGTGATGCCGATGGCGGCAAAGACCACGGCGAAGGTCTCATTGTCGCCCAGAACCTTTGCCTGACGGGCGATCTGGGCTGCCAGAGCCGCGTGGGGCAGGCCGGAGCCGGAGAAAATGGGCAGCTTCTGGCCGCGAACCAGGGTATTCAGGCCGTCGATGGTAGAGACGCCGGTCTGGATAAACTCCGCAGGATAGGCGCGGGCTGCCGGGTTCATGGGCAGGCCGTTGATATCCAAGTGCGCGTCGGCAATGATGGCGGGGCCGCCGTCGATGGGCTGGCCCATGCCGTTGAAGACGCGGCCCAGCATATCCTCGGAAACGGCCAGCTGCTGGGGGTGGCCCAGGAAGCGGACCTTGGACTCGGCCAGGTTGATGCCCTGGGCAGACTCGAACAGCTGAACGACCGCCTTGTCGCCTTCCACCTCAAGCACCTTGCAGCGGCGGATCTCGCCGTTGGGGAGCTCGATCTCGCCCAGCTCGTCGTAGGTGACGCCTTCCACGTGCTCAACCACCATCAGGGGGCTTGCGATCTCTCTTATTGTTTTATACTCTTTGATCATGCGTCCTCACCTCCGGCAATGACTTCCTCGATCTCTTTCTTCATCTGGGCCGCAATTGCGTCGTAATCGCTCTCAAAGGTATTGGCGTCGGCCATTTTGGCGCGGCCGATCTTCTCGCGTGCGTCGATGGCAAAGAGGCCGTTCATGTCTGCGCCCTTGTTCAGCGCGTCGCGGCAGAGGGCGTCGTACTGGAGGATGGTATCCATCAGGCGGAACTGCTTTGCGTAGGAGGAGTAGGCATCCTCGTCCACAAAGGCGTTCTGCTGCAGGAAGTCCTCGCGGATCATCTTTGCGGTCTCCATGGTGAGACGGTCTGCCGGGGACAGGGCGTCCTGGCCCACCAGACGGACGATCTCCTGCAGCTCGTTCTCCTCCTGCAGGATGTGCATGGCCTTTTCGCGGTTTTTCATGTAGGACTCGCCGAACTGCTCGGTGTACCAGGGCTCAAGCATATCCAGGTACAGGGAGTAGGAGGTCAGCCAGTTGATGGCCGGGAAGTGACGGGCATAGGCCAGGCTGGAGTCCAGAGCCCAGAACACCTTGACGATACGCATGGTGGCCTGGGAGACAGGCTCGGAAATGTCGCCGCCCGGAGGGGAAACGGCGCCGATGGCGGTGACGGAGCCGCGGCGCTCATCGCTGCCCAGACACTCTACCACGCCGGCTCTCTCATAGAACTGAGCCAGACGGGAGGCCAGGTAAGCGGGGTAGCCTTCTTCGCCGGGCATCTCTTCCAGACGGCCGGACATCTCACGCAGAGCCTCGGCCCAGCGGGAGGTAGAGTCGGCAAGAACGGCCACGTCGTAGCCCATGTCACGGAAGTACTCGGCAATGGTGATGCCGGTGTAAATGGAAGCCTCACGGGCTGCCACAGGCATATCGGAGGTGTTGGCGATCAGCACGGTGCGCTTCATCAGAGGCTCGCCGTTGCGAGGGTCCTTCAGTTCGGGGAACTCCATCAGAACGTCGGTCATCTCGTTGCCGCGCTCGCCGCAGCCGATGTAGATGACGATGTCCACGTCGGACCACTTTGCCAGCTGGTGCTGCACCACGGTCTTGCCGGATCCGAAGGGGCCGGGGACTGCGGCGGTGCCGCCCTTGGCGATGGGGAACATGGTATCGATAATACGCTGGCCGCTGTTCATGGGGCGGCTGGGGACGTATTTTCTGCTGTAAGGTCTGGCAATACGCACAGGCCATCTCTGGATCATGGTCAGCTCATGGTCAACGCCCTTGGCGTCTTTTACCACAGCCACCACGTCGGTGACCACATGCTCGCCGCTCTCCACGCTGACGACCTGGCCGGAGACGCCGTTGGGGACCATGATCTTGTGAAGGATGGCGCTGGTCTCCTGCACGGTGCCCAGCACGTCGCCGGGGCCGACCTTATCGCCGGGCTTGGCTACGGGAACAAAGTCCCATTTCTTTTCCCGGTTCAGGGCGGGCACGTCGGTGCCTCTGGTGATGGAGTCGCCGGCAAGGCGGCGCATTTCGGGCAGGGGGCGCTGGATACCGTCGTAGATGTTATCCAGCATACCGGGTCCAAGCTCCACGGACATGGGCATTCCGGTGGTCAGCACAACCGCGCCGGGTCCCAGGCCGGAGGTCTCCTCATAGACCTGGATGGAAGCCGTGTCGCCGGTCATATTAAGGATCTCGCCTATCAGGTGCTGAGAGCCAACGCGCACAACGTCGGAGACGTTGGCGTCCGCCAGGCCCTCGGCCACCACAAGCGGTCCTGAAACTTTTGTAATCGTTCCGCTCATTTAAAAACCTTCCTTTGTCAGTATTGAAGGGTTCCTGGCGCTCAGTCGCCAAGAATGTTGGTGCCCACAGCTCTCTCCACGGCGGCCTTCAGGGCCGACTGGCCAAGTCCGATGCTGCCCTCCCGGCCCGGGATCAGAATGACGGCCGGGGTGGGTCTGTCCTTGAACTTGTCTATCTCATGGCTGAGCTGGGCAGCAAGGTTTTCCTCGATGTAAATAATGGCATAATCGTCGCTGTCGCGGGTCAGATGACGCAGGGTCTGCCCTGCCTCTGCCGCGTTTGCGGCGGGATATGTCTCCAGTCCCAGAGCCTTGAAGCCCATGACGGTCTCTCTACCGCCGATAACGGCAATCTTAAGCATACATATCACGCAGCCTTTCCCGGATGACGTCAGGTGCGATACCTGCAAGTCTGCCCGTAAGGATCATGCGGATGGTGGTGATCTCATTCTCCACCGCCGCCATGTAGGCGATGACCGGCTCTTCGCCGTAGGCCGTCAGCTTTGCGTCGGCCATATAGGCCATCACCGCGTTGTCGCAGGCCAGCTCGAAGGCGGTCATGGTGCCGCCGTCCACTGCCGCAGCGCCCAGAGCAGCAGCCTCCTTCAGGAGTCTGTTGTTGAACAGGGCCGCAAGTCCCTCGCCGGAGGCTGCCGCCGCAATGCGTGCGGGGCTCACATTGCCGCCGGGGACCAGCGCCTGACGCATGAAGTCCGTGTCCTTGCCCATGCGCAGGGTGCGCACGGCGCTTCTCAGGTTGGTGCTGTCCGCAAGGATAGCCACATAACCGGCAAGAAATCCGCTGTCCAGCGCTTTTGCCAGGGCGGCCAGCTCTTCAAAGTATGCCCGGTCCAGAACAAAATCCGCAAGCTGGGGGTTGGCACTGCGTGCAAGCACACCCTTTGCCTCCTCCATTGCCGCGCCCAGGCCGCCGGGCAGGTCCCTGCACCGGTCCTCGTTGTAGGCAGTGAGCATCGTCTGGGGAGCCACACGCCCGGAACCGCTCAGCAGGCCGCTCTCGTCACTGTTCATGGCCTCTGCCTTCAGGATGACCTTGGCGTTATGGTAGTCGTATTTTATTCTGAAAACGTCAACAATGGTTTCGTTGGGCGCAAGGCCGGCCAGCTCTTTGAACACCGTGTCACGGTGTCCGGCGAGTGCCTGGTCGATCTCTCTGGCGCTCATCTGGGACATATCCTCATAACCGCAGTCGGCAAGTATTTTTGCACTTTCCTCAAAGCTGGGCGCGTCCAGCATACGCTCTGCCTTTTCACGGGTGAGCATCCGGGTCTCTCTGGCGCGGAGCATTGCGGATATATACAGATATGCTTCTTTTTTATTCGACAATTTTTTCCCTCCCAACGTCGGGATTATTCAAACAGCACGCCCGCCAGAGTGGCCGACATCTCTTCGCGGCAGAGCTCCACCAGAAGCTCCGCGGTGCAGTTGACCTCGATATTGCCGCGATGGAGGATCAGTCCGCCGGCAAAGCAGCCATCGGCATCGGAAAGGCTGAGTCCGGCTTTGACGCCCTTGGCCTCCAGCTTTGCGTTTGCGGCCTTGACCACGGCCTCGCCTACAGCAGCCTTATCTCTGGCGTTGAGCACCAGCTCCTCGTCGCCGGTAACGGCGGCGTCGGCAGCCAGCTTTGCCAGAAGCTCGATGTACTGTGCCTGAGGCAGCGCTACGATCATTTCGCAGGCCTTGTCAAAGCTGGCGGAGACCATCTCCTGCTTGAGGGCCAGAACGCCTTTTCTGGCCTCCATCTGGGCAATGCGCTCCATGCCGCTGACTCTGTCCTCGCAGGCCTTCACGCCGGCGCGGATCTTTGCGCCGTAGCTCTCCTTGGCCTGCTTATCGTAATCCTCGCGGATGGCGGCGCACTGCTGCTCAGCCTGAGCGATGATCGCGGCAGCCTGGGCCTCAGCGTCGGCCCGGATATGTGCGATTATTTTTTCAGTGCCTTTCATCATATCATGTCCTGCCTTTGTCTTTTTTCCGATAAGCTACTTATCAGAGAGAGAGCAGCATCAGCATGGATGCGAGCAGAGACAGAATGGCGTAAAACTCAACGGTGATGCAGAGGATCATGCCCTTTGCCCAGTGATCGGGGTTCTTTGCCAGCAGGTTGATGGAGCCGGCAGCCACCTTACCCTGTGCGATAGCGGTAATCAGGCCGGCAATGCCGATGGGCAGGCAGGCCGCGAAGTACTGGCAGCCATCCACAAAGCTCAGGCTTGCTGCGCTGCCGTCAAGCAGACCCATCTGCATGATGGCGAAGAAGAAGACCACCAGACCGTACAGGCCCTGAGTACCGGGAACGACCTGAAGGATCATGATCTTACCGAACTTAGAGGGATCCTCAGCCACAAGGCCGGTGCCCGCCTGACCGGCGATGCCGGTGCCGATACCGGAGCCTGCGCCGGCAAGGCATGCGGCCAGACCTGCGCCCAGAAGGCCTATTGCAAGACCAGCATACTGAAACAGAGATTCCATTTTTATTTCCTCCTAATTATTGTTCTACTGTATCGTAGTATTTTGTTTTTATTCTCAGCGGAGCAAAAGCTCTTCCGCCGTCCTTATAGAATTTGCCGAAGTACTCCAGGCACTGAAGCCTCAGGTCATGCACATAGCAGCCCAGCAGGTTCAGGGCGAAGTTCAGCGCGTGTCCCACAAGGAAGATGATGAAGAATACCACCAGATTGTTGGCAATGGCGCCGATGGTGTTGAAAACCTGGGCAATGACGCTGCCTGCCAGCATCAGAGCCATGATACGGGAGTAGGACAGGATATCGCCGAACCAGCCGGTCAGGGTGTTGTACAGGGTGCCGAAAATACTGGTCAGCTTTCCGAAGCCCCTGGCTCCCCGGGTGCCGCCGAAGAGCACCATGGCGCAGCCGATGACCAGCACCACAGGCACGCCGGCCACATTGCCGATCTTCAGCACAAAGAGGATGATGCCCACAAAGGTCACCCACAGAGCGCCCTCTTCCCAGATGGCTCCGGCCACATCGCCGTGCTTGACCTTCTGCACCACATTGATCACCATGCCGGTGTTCAGGTGGATCAGGCCCAGCACCATGGAGCCCACCAGCACATAGATGGCGTCGTCCAGAGGACTGAACAGGGCGGGAAGGGTTCCCCAGCCCTCAGGCATACCGATGATGCCGCCGATCTGCACCAGCGCGTCTCCGAAGAAGCCGCCGGTCAGCGCGCCCATGACGAAGGTGGAGATACCGCCCCAGAGCAGCAGCTGACAGAAGGTCAGCGCACCCTCTCTGGGCTTGATCTTCTTCATGGCCACCAGGGCCGCCGCGATCATCACCAGGCCGTAACCCATATCCGCCATCATCAGCCCGTAGAACAGGATGAAGAAAGGCGCCATCAGCGGGTTGGGGTCCACGCCGTCATAGGCGGGCAGGCTGTACATCTCCGTTACCATGTTCAGCCCGTTGGTCAGTTTGTTGTTTTTCAGTTTTACGGGGACGTCCGGATATTCGGAGGGATCCGGATCCTCGGTCTCCCAGGCACATTCGTACTTGTCGAATATGTCTGCAAGCTCAGGCTCCTTTTCTGCCGGCATCCAGCCCTGCATAAAGACGATACTCTTCATGCCGTAGAGCTTGTCCTCTGCTTCAGCCCGGGCGATCTTTGTGGATACCACATCCGCCGCGAGTTTCAGCTCGGCCTGGCTCTCTTTCAGGGCCACAATGGACTGTACGCAGTCTTCCTTTTCCTTTGCCAGCTCCAGAAGCGTTTTTTCCGCAAGGGCGATATTCTCTCTGGCCGTGCCTTTCATACCGCTCACAGCGGCTGCGGCAAAGCCAAAGCTTCTCAGACACTCCATGACCGCGCTCTGCTCTTCCTTCAGGCAGACAAGCAGCAGATAATGCTGGTCCTTGTCTTCCGATACGCGGAAAAGCTCCGCCTCCTCAGTGACCTGGGAAAGAGCGCTGTCCACTTCATTCAGCTCCACCTTGGCGGAAACCGTGCCCAGAACAGCCGCACACCTGGCGGTGCCGGCCGTCTCCAAAGGCAGATTCAGCTCTGCCCAGGGCTGCAGCGCCTCGATATTGCTGCGCTGACGGCTCTCCTCCGCCGCAATGCGTTTGATACGCTCCTCGGTGCCGGAAAGCTTCTCTGCAAGAGCAAACGCGGCGGCAAGGCAGCTGTCGTCCAGCAGCTGGTCTTTTTCCACCTGAGGCTTTGCGCTGAGCAGCGGCTTCTTCACCGGTGCATACTTCTGAAGCACGCCGATGGCGTTCAGCAGTGCCGCGTGCTGGGACTTGAAGCCCATCAGCCCGCTGCTTTCCCGGGAGACAAGACCCTCAAATTGGGAGTCCTGCACTTCCCCCTCGAGTTCGGAGAATTCAACGCAGCCCTGACGAATCAGCTCGCGGAGCAGCGCCTCTTTGCTGGAGCGGACAGCCATGAGTCTGAGCTTTTTCATTTTTACAATGGCCATCTCAGCTGTTCACTATCCTTTCCACTACGAGAGCTGCTGCTTTCTCAAGCCTCGCTTCGGCCTTGGCGCGCAGTGCGGCTTTCCTGTTCTCTGTCTCCTTTGAAAGTCCTCCCGCCTCGGTCATCGCTTTCTCATCAGCCTGCCGGCGAAGCTCGGCCAGCTCACTGTCCGCTTTTGCACCGGCAGCCTCCACAGCGGCTTTCCCCGCCGTCTCGGCTTCGGCCAAAAGCTGCTTTGCCCTGGCTTCCGCCGAGGCAACCGTTGCTTTCGCCTCGGCCTCAGCCTGCGCGATGCTCGTTATCGCTTCAAATGACATTGGCACACCCCCTCTTTATTATGGTTTTTGACATTCATGCGAAAATCCGATAGGAATTCATCGTACTTCCGTACAATACGTTTATGATAACGCATAAGCGCATTTGTTTCAAGGCAAAACTACCCTTTTTCCTTGTCAAATTTGCTACATGAAGGTCGATGAACATGCTGCCATGTTATAAAAGAAATTAAAGCACATTGTTACTTAAATGTCAAACAGCTTTTTTCTTTTTAGCGCAGTGCTGTAAAGGAATTTACATTTCGGAGAATCTTCGACCAAACTGCACAAAAACACCCTGCTCTCGCAGGGCGTTTTTCCGGATCAAATTGTTTCTTTTTCCCAAATCGTCTTTTTTCTTAAAGAATCACGATCTCCTGCTGCTTCCCGGTTTCGGCGTTGATATACAGCTTCACTTCTCCGCCCTTTTCATTGCTGCATTTCAGCTCATAGCAGGGCACGCTGCTGCCGCCGGGGCTTTTATAGCTCACCTTCCGGCTCTCCAGAAGGTTTAGTCCCGCAGGCAGATTCTGCTCTGCCTCCTCCTTTGTGACTGTCCATTGCAGTTTTTCGTCCGATGTCCTCATCCCGGTTGCGTCGAAGGCATAGACCGAGCCGTCATCCAGGGCAATGGCAATGTTGACGCAGCTGTCCAGGCAGGCCGCGTCCTCCTGGATACAGACAAAACACATGGCAGCCACGGCCCCATGCTCGCGGCTCTCGGAAAGCTGCATCTTTTCAAAACCTGCCCTTTGCAGGAATTCCGCGGCGATCTGCTCCGCCGCGCCGGTGTCGATCTTCCTTTCGCTTACCAGCCTTGAATCGGTCATGGTCTCCACGCCCATGGCGTCGGTGCAGATGGAGCGGCTGTCCAGACTGTAGCAGCGGCGCCCGCCGCCCTCATATTCATATTCCAGCCGGAGCTGTTCCGGGGAAACATGCAGAAACTCCGCGGCGCTTTGCCGGGTCTGTTCCTCGCTCACCGCCTGGTATTGTTTTTCTTCTTCATAGCTGTATTTCCCGTCGTAGACAAGCTGTTCCCCTTCCGGGAACTGGCTCTCTGTGTTTTTCAGTTCAGCACTGAGCCTGGTCAGTTCGCTGTCGATCCCTACGTTGGCCAGCTCCCGCTCCCGGCTGTCCATGCTGATGATGCCGTCGTTCAGATTATTCTGGAGAGTCCGCAGCGCCTGGGCAAAGGTACCGGCTGTCTCCGCCATGGCAGAGAGGTTCTGCCGCTGTTCGTCCGTAAAACCGTTTACCGCGGCCTCCCGGCAGAGGGTGTAGGCATAGTCGCCCGCCAGGCCCACAAAACCGGAGATCCGCTCCAGCTCCTGGGTGGAGAAGGGCAGCGTGGCCATGGTGGCCTGCGCCGCCTGAGAGCCTGCGTAGATCTGGGCGCAGATGCTGCTGCACATGCTGCCGTCGGTGGCGTAAAGGCTCTTTTCCAGGGCCTTGCTCATGGCGTCTACCGCCCCCACCATCTCCTGGAAAGAGAGCTGGGAGCTGTGCCGGGCGGCAAGCCGGTAATCCGCAAGACGGCTGCGGCTGATAAAGGAACAGGCCGTCAGGCTGAGTATAGCGGCGCAGATATAGGTGGTCAGACGTATTTTTGCTCTTTTGGACATGAAAAAACACCTCTCTCAGGGATATTCTTCTCTGAGAGAGGCAATTTTAACAATGAAAATTATTCCAGCTTTTCTCTGGCGATGTGCAGGCGGCGCAGAGTCTCCTCTTTGCCCAGGATGCGGCAGATCTCCACTGCTCCGCCGGGGGTGACTGCCTTGCCGGCGGCGGCAATACGCACGGGCCACATGACCTTGGCGTTTTTGACCTCCATACGCTCCGCAAGGCCGGTCATGGCGGCGAGGATATGCTCATCGTCCCAGCGCTCCAGACTTTCAAAGATGGGGAGGATCTGATCCAGCACTTCCCGGGAGGAGTCTTCGTCAGACTTGGATTTTTTGTGGACAAACAGCTCCGTGCCGTATTCCGGCAGCCGGTCGAAGAAGTCCAGCTTCTCCGGGATATCGGTGAGAATCTCGGTCCGCTGCTGCAGAAGAGCGGCGATGGCGGCTGCGTCATAGTTTTCGTTCTTCACCGCCTGACGGATATAGGGCTCCGCCACCCTGGCAAATGCCTCCGGGGACATAGCCCGGATATATTCGCTGTTGAAGTATTTCAGCTTTTCGATGTCGAAGATGGCGGGGGACTTGGAAATGCCGCTCATCTCGAACACTTCCTTCAGCTCGTCCATGGAGAAGATCTCCTGCTCGCCCCGGGGACTCCAGCCCAGCAGGGCCACATAGTTGATCACCGCGTCGGTGAGATAGCCCTGGGCGATCAGATCCTCATAAGAGGGATCGCCGTGGCGCTTGGACATCTTGTTGTGGGCGTCCCGCATGACGGGAGAACAGTGGACATAGCAGGGAATATCCCAGCCGAAGCCCTGGTACAGCAGGTTGTACTTGGGGGCGGAGGACAGGTACTCGCTGCCTCTGACCACATGGGTGATGCCCATCAGGTGGTCGTCCACCACATTGGCGAAATTGTAGGTGGGCAGGCCGTCCCGCTTGATCAGGACCTGGTCGTCCAGGGTGGTATTTTCCACGGTGATATCGCCGAAAATCTCGTCGTGGAAGGTGGTGCTGCCCTCATGGGGGATGCGCTGGCGGATCACATAGGGCTCTCCGGCGGCAGCCCGGCGGTCAGACTCCTCCCGGCTCATCTCCCGGCAAGGGTCGTCGCCCCGGTCGAATTCGCCGGAGTCCTCCTCAGACTCGCTCTTTTCGCAGAAGCAGCGGTAGGCGTGGCGCTTTTCCATCAGCAGCTCGGCATACTCCTTGTACAGGGGGCGGCGCTCGGTCTGCACATAGGGGCCCACCGGGCCGCCCACGTCCGGGCCTTCGTCATGCTCCAGGTGGCACTGGGCCATGGTCTTATAGATCACGTCCACCGCGCCTTCCACCAGACGGCCCTGGTCGGTATCCTCAATGCGCAGGATAAACTTGCCGTTGTTGTGTCTTGCGATCAGGTAGGTGTAGAGGGCGGTTCTCAGGTTGCCCACATGCATATATCCGGTGGGAGAGGGAGCGAAACGGGTGCGCACCTCGTTTTTGGGGATGCGCGCCTCCATCTCCTCAAACCACTTCATGTCTTTCATTTGTTCAGACCTCCAGAAGTCATTATGATTTCAAGCCTGTATATCTTATTTTACATTTTCCCTGTTGTCAAGACGAACTTAATTTGATAGAATATGTAGACGCAAATTTTTGTCAATTTCCTTCATTCCGGGAGGTACAGATATGGACAATGAAAAGAAAACCATGCTCTCCGGCATTCAGCCCTCCGGCGACCTGCACCTGGGCAATTATCTGGGCGCGGTGAAAAACTGGTCCGCCCTGGCTGACGAGTTCAACTGCTTTTACTTTATGGCTGACCTGCACAGCATCACCGTGCGTCAGAATCCGGCAGAGCTGCGCCGCCGTTCCGTGGCCCAGCTGGCCCAGTATATCGCCTGCGGCCTGGACCCCGAAAAGAACACCCTCTTTATCCAGAGTCATGTTCACGAGCATGCGGAGCTGGGCTGGATTCTCAACTGCTACACCATGTTCGGTGAGCTGAGCCGCATGACCCAGTTCAAGGACAAGAGCGCGAAAAACGCGGAAAACATCAACGGCGGCCTCTTCACTTACCCCGCTCTCATGGCGGCAGACATTCTGCTTTATCAGGCAGACTATGTCCCCGTCGGCGAGGATCAGAAGCAGCACTGCGAGCTGACAAGAGACATCGCCATCCGTTTTAACAATCTCTATGGGGAGACCTTCAAGGTGCCCGAACCCTACATTCCCAAAGTGGGCGCGCGGATCATGAGTCTGGGCAATCCCACTTCCAAAATGTCCAAGTCCGATCCCCAGGGCTGCGTTTTCCTGATGGACTCTCCGGAGGAGATCGCCCGCAAGTTCAAGCGTGCCGTCACCGACTCGGACACGGAACGCTGCGTCCGCTATGCTCCCCAGGAAAAGCCCGGCGTGGCCAATCTGATGAGCATCTACTCCTCCGTTACCGGCAAGACCTTTGAGGAGATCGAGCGCGAATTCGACGGGAAGGGCTACGGCATATTCAAGCCCGCCGTGGGCGAGGCCGTCATCGAGACCCTGCGCCCCATCCGCGAGGAGGCCCAGCGCATGATCAGCGACAAGGCCTATCTCCAGGAGGTATACACCGAAGGGGCAAAGAAAGCCAGCGCCATCGCCCGCCGCACCCTGCGCAAGGTATATAAGCGCGTAGGCTTTGTGGAAAAGCCCTTCTGAAAAATAACAATCGGAGAGATACTGAATGTTATCAAATCTGACTGTGTGGCTGAAGCTGCTGCTGGCCGCAGTCTCCTCGGCCGCCATCTCCTTTTTTATGACGCCGCCGGTGAAAAAATTTGCGGAAAAGGTCGGCGCCATCGACGTCCCCGGAGACGGGCGCAGAATTCACGACCACCCGATTCCCCGCATGGGCGGGCTGGCCATCTTTCTGGGTTTTGTGCTGTCCGTACTGGCATTTGTGGACGTGACCACGCCTATCCTGGGTATGCTCATCGGCGCGGTGATCATCGCCGTCATGGGCGCGGTGGACGACATCATAAATCTGAATGCATGGGTAAAGTTTGGTATTCAGATCCTGGCCGCTCTTGTGGCTATTCGCAGCGGCATTGTCTTTGCCGTCATATCCAATCCCATCATTTTTTCGGACACAGCCTTCGTCCCTATCGGCTATCTGACCGTGCCGCTGACGGTGCTCTGGATCGTGGGCTGCACCAACGCCGTCAACCTGATCGACGGGCTGGACGGACTGGCTGTGGGCGTGTCGGCCATCAGCTCCCTGACCATGCTGGTGGTGGCCCTCTTTGTGGCTGAGCCGAACGTGGCGCTTATCCTTGCCGCCCTTACCGGCGCATGTGTTGGTTTCATCCCCTACAATCTGAACCCGGCTAAGATCTTTATGGGAGATGTAGGCTCCCAGCTTCTGGGTTTTATTCTGGCGACAGTATCTATCATGGGCATGTTCAAATTTCATGCCATCATTACTTTTCTTGTGCCGGTGCTGGCCATGTCCGTCCCCCTGGCAGACACCGTATTTGCCTTTTTCCGCCGGATCGTCCATGGGCAGAGCCCCTTTCATGCGGACAAGGGCCATTTCCACCACAGGCTGCTGGCTATGGGGCTGAATCAAAAACAGGCCGTGGCTGTGCTGTATGCCATTTCTGCCGTTCTCGGTCTGCTGGCGGTTTTGCTTGCGGGAAAATACACCGCAGTCAGAATCGTTTGTCTTGTACTGGCTTTCGCCATTTCCATCTGCGTCTGGTTTTTCGTATTGCGTAGAAAGCCCGGAACCGATGTCAACGCAGAACGAAACGATAATGCTGATATTGATTCTGAGGAAAAAAATTGAGATGCACAACGCATCTCAATTTTTTATTTCTTCGCTCATTTGTCAGCTGTTTTTCAGGAAAATGCTTCCCTTGGCGCTGGTAACGGTAAAGTTCTCCAGATATAAAATATAGCAGTCGCTGTAATTGCCGAAGGTCCAGATAACGGTCCGGTCGCCCTTGGGCCAGAATTTCAGAGTTTCGGTGACGGTGCTTCTCTCGGTACTTGTCACAGTGCCGCTGTACTGAAGTGTCGTATAGTCCACATCAAAGTCGCCGCTGTTCACAACGCCGTCTGCCGTGAAAGTGATCTCCATGGTGTCCTTATATTTGGGGGAGTTTGCCGCAGTATAGCCCTCCTTCAGGGCAAGGCCATAGGACACCTGCACATTGCTTATGCTGCCGTTGTCGTTTTTAATATATGTGGTGTACTCCCTGTACTCGAAATAATCATACAGGTTATCCATGGTTATCTTGACCTCGTATATCGGGTTGGCGGCCTCCTGTACGGTCTGTGACGGCGCCGGTTCAGCAGGCTCATCCTTGCCGCAGGCGCAAAGAGAGAAGAGCAGACAAAATGTAAGCAAGAAAATCAAAAGCTTTTTCACGGGATATCCTCCATGCCGCACAATGCACATCTTCTGTCATCAGGAATTATACCTTTTATCTATGAATAATGCAAGACTGGATAGCCACCTGCTTACCCCTGGAGCGGGGACGACATAAAACAGCATTTTGTCAAGAACCGGCCGTCCGGTCCGCAGCCTTTGTGCCACCGGAAGAAATTCAACCGACTGATCCTGTCTTCGTCCCCCAGCAGGTCTGCGGCATGCAAATCTTCCGCAAGTTCAGAAGCGCGCTCCTTTTCCGCCGTGCAAAAAATCGTGCCGGGACTTTCTCCCCGACACGATTTACGATTATTCCCTTTTTTCGCTACTCCAACGATTGACATAAAGCTGAAATAAGTACTTCTAATGTGTGAAATTGTTCAATTTAGATGTGAGAAGGGCTTTCCATGCAGATTTATCTATATATTTCTGAGGGGCATCTTCTCCAATATCTTTGCTTTTTGATACAATATCTCCCTGCATTGTAGGGTGTGAGGGCAGAACAATATCTACAGGTATGTCCATGACACTTTGCAGTGAATATACATATTGGTCGCGTAGAGAAAGCGGGAGATTGTGAGATGTAAGGTATTCAACATCAAGGGTATTTCCTCCTAAACCTCCATGCATTGCAAGAGTAAGGCGCTCTCCACCGTCACGCACTTGAAAGAAAAAAGAAGTGGTACCCATGGTATGCCCAGGTGTTTTAATCGTTTTAATCGAGCAATTTCCTAAGTTGATGCAACCACCATCAACATAAGCGTAATCAGGAAAAAACGGAATAAATTCACCTACTGGGAAAACATATTCCTCCCAGTTTTCAAGCATAAACAGATCTTCACGAGGAAAATAAATATCGCAGCCTGTGTATTCTTTAATGTCCCGCGCGGCACCGCAATGGTCTGCGTGTCCGTGACTAATAAGGAGTTTTTTTATGTCTTTGGGTGAGAAACCTAATTTACGTATATTTTCAAATAACTGATATAGTGTTTCTCTAAAAAGACAGTCAATTAGTATTAATCCATCGCCTGTATCAATGAGATAACTTGCGACCCAAGATATACCGACATAGTAAACGCCATTGCATACTTTAAATGGTTCAACATAGTATTCCCAAGGTTTTGTACATATGGATTGTGCCGTGTTAAAAAGAAAATTATTATTAACCGTCATTATTTGATTTCCTATCTTTAAGCCATTTAATAAAAGGTATAATCAATGATCCAAGAGCAACAAAAAGCAATACTCCGGAAACCGGACGGACAACAAAGTCGAAAAAACCATGCTGTCCGTATGTTAGCCCTCGGCGTAAATAGGTTTCAATCATTTTCCCGAGGATCATCGCCAACAGGGTCGTTCCGGTAGGTATTTCCGCCCAATAAAGGAACAAACCTAATATCGACGCGAAAAACATCATGGTGCAATTGAAAACAGAGTTTGTAGCACAAAACGCCCCTGTGAAGCAAAGAATAATAATTGTGCCATAAACGTAGTGATAGGGCATTTTTAGAAGCTTTGGAAATAATCTCATTCCAAAGAACTGTAGAATCAAAACAATTACAGCCGAAAGAAGTACGGTCATGTATATAACATTCACTGTTGAAAGGTTGTTCTGTATCATAAGAGGACCTGTTTGAACACCTTGGAGCAGCAAAGCACTTAACAGTACAGCTGTAGCGGTATCTCCAGGGATACCTAATGCAATCATTGGGATTATCGCGCCACCTATTGAAGCATTATTTGCTACTTCAGGGGCAAATATTCCTTCAACACACCCTGTTCCAAATTTTTCAGGATGCTTAGAGCCCGACTTAGCCGCAGAATAAGCAACCATATTTGACAAGCCTGAACCCATACCCGGAAGGAACCCTATCCATAGGCCAATCATAAACGATCTGATAATGTTTATGAAATTATCCTTTAATTCGTTAAGTGTAATACCGATGCCACGCAGTTTGGAGGAATCTACTTCCGGCATTGCGGCTGTCTTTTGACCAAGAGCCACAGCAATCTGTGCCACAGCGAAAGTACCTAATAAAACAGCTGTCTGGTTTATTCCACCATATAGATTTGCATTACCGTACGTAAATCTCTGGGTGGCATCTATAGGAGCAATCCCGACCGTTGTTATAAGTAAACCTAATCCGGCACCTGCAATACCTTTAAATACATTACCTTTTGATATAGAAACAACAAGTGTGATTGCACACAAACAAAGAGAGAAAAATTCCCAGGGTCCTAATTTAACTGCAAGCTTTGCAATATAGGGACAGAGGAGAGCCGCGATAATCGTACTGAAAAATGTACCAATAAAAGATGATATAATTCCTGCTCCCATTGCTTTGGCCGGCTGACCATTTTGGGTTAATTTATATCCGTCCCAGCAAGTTGCAATGGAGGATGGACCGCCTGGAATACCTACAAGGACAGCAGCAATAAATGTCCCCGAAACGCCACCAATATAGATAGACATCAGGAAAGGAATCGCCATAGATGGTGCCATAAATATGGTCATAGGGAGCATCAATGTTAGAGCCATAACACCATTCAGGCCTGGAATTGCACCAAAAACAATACCGATGATTATACCCAGAAGAATTACTGCAAGTGTTGAAGGAACAAATAGTGAAATTAACGCTGAAAACAAACTATCCATAATATCCCCCTTCAGAAATACAGTATCCCCTTCGGCAGAACAACATTAAGAACCTTTGTGAAGAAAAGGTATAACAATAATGTCGTTATTACCGAGAAAGTGAGAAAAGCGACAGGTTTAATATTTTCTTTTCCGTCTTTTGCGTATACGATCCAAGTTACTAGAAGGAACATACCTATTGCAGAGGAAATCAGATATCCTGCAGGTTTAAGCAACAGAACAAAAAATAAACATATAACAAATATACCAAGGCAATTTATCCAGCCTTGTTTTGTCAGAAATCGTTTACCTTTTCCTTTGCTTTGGAAAAATATTCCCACGCCGCATACACCAAGAATTATACTACAAATATATGGCATCAATTTTGCGCCCGGATCTCCGGAAACTGGTAATCTTGAGGTGCTCATATTTATAGTAGCAATAGCCACCACAATGGCTATTGCTACTAATATGAGGCCTACTGATTTGTCTTTATTCATAAGTCGGACCTCATCATAAGTTTAATATTAGTATCCGAGAGTGTCTGCGATGTTTGAGAAATTTTTTGCCATATTGTCAAGGTATGCCACTGATGACAAAAGGTCAATTGCGTGATAGAATGTATTGCTCTTTGCCAAAGTCTCTTTTACCGCGTCATTTGCTACAGCTTTCATTACAGCTTCATTGATGTTCTGTTTAAGCCCCTCATCCATGCCACGTGGACCAAATACAAAGAAGCCGTCGCATGCGAACATAATTTCCGGATAGTATTCAGCAACGTTGGGAACATCAGGATATGCTGAAAAGCGCTTTCCGGTATCGTTCATAATGCCCAGGCATTTTGCATCGCCGCTCTCAACGTAAGGCATAATTCCATCAATGCTTCCAAACATTACATCGGCATATCCGCCGAGAACAGCTGTAATTTTGTCTGCCTGTCCCCCGCCATCAACTTTATTAAACTGGATGCCACAGAACATCTCGATAGCACCGACCAGGAATGTGCTGTATCCGCCACTTTGAGCAGTGAATGTAACTTTACCGGGATTTTCTTTGCAATATTCCACGAGTTCCTCAAATGTATCATATGGAGCATTTTTGTTTACCATGATTGCCTGACCGCCGCAGCCCTCATCAGGGAGTATTACGGAAATGCCATCGAAGTTCTCATTTGGATTTTTGTCATAGATGCCCGATTCATATGCACTATAGATACCGGCCACATAGAACAATAATGTCTGACCGTCAGGTTTGGCGTTGCGAACATTTTCAAAGGCAACAACCCCTGAACCATCAGGCTGGTTGATAACAGAAACAGGAACACCAAGATCTTCCTGAAGTTGGTTTGCAACAACTCTTGCGATTACGTCAGTGCCACCGCCAGCAGAAGCAGGAACATAGAGTTCAATAGGGCCGTTGGGCCACTCAGCAACAGGTTCTGATGATTCAACGGATGGGCCTGCTGTAGAAGGTGCACTTGATGTGCCGCACGCACATAAGGAGAAAAGTAAAATTGCCATGAGAGTAATGCTTAAGAACCTTTTCATTTTAAAAAATCCCTTCTTGTATTTTTCAAATTTAAGCTATAAGAATAATATCATTTTTGTTAATTTTTTAGAAATATAATTATGCTTATATGCATATAACACTAAAGTTGTAAGAAATGGCTTTATATTAAAATAATTGATTATGACTAGCAAAAAAATTGTTTATCAGGACGTGTTACAGTCATGATAATATTAATAAATAAGATGAAAACAGCATGCTTGAAAGGTCTGGTGTAAATCTAAATGCCAACAATGACACAACTTCAATATTTTAGAAGCGTTGCAGTTGAAGGCAATGTAACCTCCGTTGCTGAGAAGAACTTCGTTTCACAAACAGCTGTAAGTAATGCTATTTCAAGGTTAGAAAGAGAACTTAACATTAACTTGTTTGATAGGCATGGTAAAAAGCTCATCCTTAATGAATATGGCGCTACATATTTGAAGTATGTTAATGCCGCGTGCGACATTCTTCAGAGAGGACAGTCCGAACTTGAGAATATCTTGCATAAATCACAGCAATTCACAATGCATATTTCTCTTGGCAGTACAATACTTATGGGGCAAGCTATCTGCAGATTTGCCACACTGCATCCTGAAATAAAAATAGTACAATCAGAAATAAATCTTGAAAAAGTAGAATTGGAGCGCAAAGATAATAAATTCAGACTATATGTTACCGGGGAAAATGACCTTGATGAGTATTTTGATCATGAAGTAGTAATGGAAGACAAGACTGTAGTTTTTGTACCCAATACACATCCATTCTCTAAAAACAGAGAAATGTATTTGTCAGATTTTGCTAATGAGGAATTTATTAATCCACCGAGACAATCGGGATTTTATAAACATTGCATGAATATGTATCGTACAGCTGGCTTTAATCCTAAAATACTATGCGAATGCGAGTATGCAATGAGGGAATTTTTTTTAGCGCATGGCAACGGGGTTACATTGGGTTCAATGCATGCAGCATCTTATGGTTTGTATAAAGATGTTGCAAAACCGATACGTTTGCTGGACGATTATGCGACCAGAAGAATTGCTGTATTTAGATCAAAACTTCAGCCAAACCTTCCCATAGAGATAGAATTAATCGATTTCCTCAAAATGTATTTTGGTGAGAAGTATGCGAATCAATAATATAAGTTAAGTATCACTTCTGCGCTCAAATCCATTGTCCCATAGACATTTGTCTTAAAAAGAATTGAGGAAACATAGTTGTGAATTAACCCCCCATTTGGTTAGACCTCCGTCTGCTTAGTGGGGTGTAATACAAAGTCAGATTCCCTTTCTTTCCGGGAACATTTAATTAGGGAAAGCAGGGTGAACATGTGTAACTCGTTGGGTCGCCCCGGGGCTGAAATGGGTTCTATAATAAATGTTGGGGTAGCGAGGCTGAAAGGCCAGGCTACGCCCAACATTTTTCGTTATTATCAGGAAAAAGCGTAGCGCAAAAGGGCATGCAAGATAGGGAGGCGGCAGGTTTTGAGCGGGCCTTTTCCGCCCATGCTTCATGAAAAATTGCGGAAATACACACAAGTATTCCCGCAATTTTTCATTTTACCTGAACGAAAAAATCCTCGCTCAAAACTGC
>JALFVN010000017.1 GCA_022787565.1 Clostridiales bacterium
CACCCTGACCGGCGGCTGCGCCAAGAACGACGGCCTGAAGGAGGCCATCGAGCATGTGCTGAAGCTGAAGGTGGTCGAGCTGAAGACCGACCCGCAGCTGATGGGCGCGCTGGGCGCTGCCGAGTATGCCCGCCAGAAGGGCCTGGCAAAGAAGTAATCAGGGTATATAACAGACTCTGAACCCAAATTACGAAAGGAGCATATTCCGGATATGTGCAAATTCTTTAAGAAACTGTTAAAGGTGCTTCTTGTCACAGTGGGCGTGCTGTTTGTGGTCTATTTCTGGAATCTGGATCAGAAGCTGATGAGCTGGCTGTACATGCGCGTCAATGAGATCTTCGACCGCAAGAAGGTCGACCTGGTATTCTAAATTATGGAGCTGTACAATTCTCTGATCAAAGAGAGCAATTCCCTGCTGGAAAAGGGCAGCCCCAGATCCTGGGAGTACAGGCCGGGCGACGCCTGGAAGGATATCGGCTCCAGCGAGCTGGTGCTCCAGAAGGACGCGGCCTATGAGCTGGGCGCCATGGGCAAGGGCTCGGCAAACTATGTGCTGTTCACCTCTAACCCGGAGCTGGTCAGCAAGGACCAGATCCTGCTTTACGGCGCTGATCTGGGTGAAATCAGGGGAGACGTGGACTTTGCCCGCATCGTGCTGCTGCGTGTGGGACTGATCGACGGCGACGACGAAGCGGTCTACCGCACCCTGAAGGACATCGAATTTGCCAAGTACCATGTATACCCCGAGGGCTATATGGTGCGCATGTCCCCGGAATCCTACCGGGAGCAGGTGCGCGTCAGCAAGCAGGCCCTGAAAAAGGGCGTCAGCTTTAAGAATATTGGCGCAAACTACATCACGGCCTATAAAAAGGACCCCAATGTTCTCAACGCAACGGTGATCTTTGTCACCGCTCCGGGCTTTGACTACGGCGCCATGAAGAAGCTGGCCAAAAAGGCAAATGATGTGACCGGAACCCTGACCCATATTCTTGAGGGCCTTCCCACGGACTGCTCTGTGTGTGCGCTGAAGGACATCTGCGACGAGGTGGAGGGCATGAAAGAGCTCCACTTCGGCGTGGGCGACAAGGGCACGCACTAAAACATCAAATGTAAGGGGCTGTATCAAAACAGTTCTGCAAAATGAAGAAACCGAGACGGCTGAAAACAGTCGCCTCGGTTTTCTGTTCTTGGTAAAATGAAGGTGTGCAACAACATTTGCTGCAAAGAGAATATGATCAGGGCAGGATGTCGAACTTCTCCACATCGATCAAAACATTGCCCTGGGCCTCAAAACTGATCCCGTCTGCAGTCAGGGGCGTGTAGAGGGTCATGGTCAGCGCCTGTTCACCGTCATTGACAAAGACCTCAGCGCTGAAGCGGTCCAGCACGATCCGCAGCTTGATTTCACCGCCCCTGTCTCTGGCAAAGCAGCGCCGCTCATGCACAAAGTCCCGGTTGAAGCCGGAATGTACACGACTGATGCGGACAGTGGAGGAATCCGGCCGGTAGGAGAAAGAGGAGCAGCACCTGTTCTCCGCCGAGGAAAAAGAAATCCGGGCACTCCCACATCTTGCCGAACTCGTTGTAGCTCCGGTCGAGGACGGTGACGTAGTGCCACCGGAAGCCATCCTCGCTCTCAAAAAGCAGCACCGCGCCGCTTTCATCCTCTGTGCGGATACCCACCACGCAGGCAAAGCTGCCGCCCGTCTTCCAGCTCAACGGCCGAACCGGAAAAACAGCCGTTGGTATCATAATCCTGATCCGTCGCCAGTGCCGCGGGGAGGTACTCCCAACGGAGCATATCCTCGCTGACAGCGTGCCCCCAATGCATGGGCCCCATTGGGTAGAATAGGGATGGTACTGAAAAACAGATGGAATTTACCCTGATAGAAGGAAAAACCGTTGGGGTCGTTCATCCAGCCGATCCGCGTGGAAAGGTGAAAGGCGGGACTATGATCATCAATGCGTATAACTATTGCGTATTTGAACTGTGACCCGGCCTGTCTTTCCGTAGCTTTAGACGGAATACGGGATACGTTATTTTTCGACAGTCAGGATTGTTTCGGATTTTGCTGCTTCCCCGGCAAATCGTTTTCTAATATCCGCTGCAGAAACCGCCTTGCCTGACGGGATGCTGCTCCGCTGAAATCCCGGCACGGTTTGCCGGAGAGGAAGAGAATGTATTCCAAACTTCTTTGAAAAAGTGCCGGGTCAGCCTTGCTTTTCATGGGCTGTATGATAGAATAAAAGGCAAAAGCAAAAGAGACTGTTTTTCCACGGACATGAACAAAGTGATGATAAAGGAGCGGAACGATGTACTACAAAGAAACCGGATTTCGGGGCTGGTATCGCCGTTTTGTGGCTTTTCCCATGAAGGACGAATACAAACTCCCCATGATCAATTATCCCCATATTGAGAAAGCCAACTGCCTGCTGGCCTACGGCTATATCGACCGGGAAGCGGGACTGACGCTGGAGGTGCTGGCCACCGGATTTGAACAGGAGGAGAGATGCACCTTTTTCGATCCCCCTGAGCGTGCCCGTTTTTCCCTGCCCGGGGAGAGAATGGAGAACGAGGAGTTTCTTCTGATGGACGACAGGGACAAACGGCTGAGCAGCCGTTACGGGAAGAAGCTTGCCGGTTTGCAGAAATACGCGGCCGGCGAGGAGATCGAAAAGACCAGAGAGATGCGCTTTCTGGACGACAGCCGCCATCCTTTTTTCCCCGACGATGTGCAGGTGTATCTCATGCGCCAGGGCCTGAAGCCGGAACCCTGCTGGACCAGAATCAGCGGGCTGGCCGAGAACTGGATCAAGGGCGTTTTGCTCAACGAGCCGGAGCAGGACTTCGGCTGCCATCAGGGGGAAGAGGTCGCCATCAACCTTGACCATACGGAAGACGGGAAGGTGATCTGCTACGCCAACATGAACCCCGGCAGACTGCTGAAGCCGGAGGATCTGGCGGACGGTACCATGCTGCGCCAGGCCATCCGCACTTTTCAGGCGGAAGGAACGAAAGAGGCTTTCTTTGAAATTCTGGAGACCCTGCGGGACAGCTATGTTTGGGTCCCCTGCAACGCGGTTTTGGGCGAAGAGGACCAGAAAGCCTTTGCTGAAATGATGGACAAGGCAGGGGACGATCCGGCGGCGCTGGTCGGGATGGAGATGAAAAACCAGGAAAAGATCCGCCTGGTGCCGGACATTCTCCAGAACGGCGATAATTTTTTCTTCCCCGCCTTTATCACGCAGGAGGATATGGGCCAGTACGGGCAATACTTCTCCAAGGTGAAAAAGCATTTTCTGGAAGTGATCGCCCTGGCCAGAAACAATAAAAAGCAGCTCAGCGGCATTGTCATCAACGCCTTTACCGAGCCCTGGATCCTTGACCGGAAGCTTTTCGACCTGGTGGAAAAGCTGGAAAGCCGGCTGGTTCAGGAGAACTGAGGCCTAAAACCGGGACAACTGTCCCATCACAGGGAGAAGCAATGAAAACAGGACTGGTTTTAGAGGGCGGAGCCATGCGCGGGCTGTTTACAGCCGGCGTTCTGGACGTGCTCATGGAAAACAAAATCACTTTTGACGGCGTTATCGGCGTTTCGGCGGGGGCGGCCTTTGGCTGCAACTTCAAGTCCGGGCAGATCGGGCGGGCAGTGCGCTACAATGTGCGCTTCTGCCGCGACAGGCGTTACTGCGGGCTGGGGTCCCTTTGGAAAACCGGAGATATTTTCAACACGGATTTCTGCTACGGCGAAGTGCCGCTGAAGCTGGACCCCTTCGACTTTGACGCCTATGAAAAAAACCCCACGGACTTCTATGTGGTCTGCACGGATGTGGAGACCGGCCAGGCCCTCTGCCATCGCTATACCGGAAGGGAAGATCACGGCTTTGACTGGATACGGGCCTCCGCCTCCATGCCTCTGGTTTCCCGGATGGTGGAGATCGAGGGCAGGAAGCTGCTGGACGGCGGCATTGCCGACTCCATTCCCGCCTCCTGCTTTGAAAGCATGGGCTATACGCGCAATGTGGTCATCCTGACCCGGCCGGAGGGCTACCGAAAAAAGAAAAATCAGGCACTGCCGCTGATCAGCCGGAAATACCGGGCATACCCCAGACTGGTGGAAGCCATGGAGCAGCGGCATCTGGTCTACAATGCGGAGCTTGACTATGTGGCTCAGGCCCAAGCGGAAGGGCGGATGTTTGTCATCCGGCCGGAAAAAGCCCTGGCTGTCCGGCGGATAGAGAAAAACCCGGAAAGGCTCCGCGCTGCATATGAAGAAGGCAGGAGAACCGCGGAAAGGCAAAGGGAAGCGCTGTCGGCATTTCTGGGGCAGCAGACCAACGCTTAAGGCCACGTCGTTTTGAGAAATAGCATCTGCTTTTGCGCGAAAAACAGGATGAAGCAGCGGAGTGGCCGGATTGCGTTGACCGGCGGCTTTCCTGCCCATGTCCGCAAGCCAAATCAAGCGTGAGAGCCTGTTTTCGCCTATAATCAGCTTGCAGGTTGAAAGGAGCGGCGATGCGGTGAACCAGTGGTACAGAACCATCCAGAACATGGTGCTGGAGATCGACAGGTGCATCAAAAGCAACAACGATGAAGCGCTGACCCTGGCCCATCTGGCCGGGACCCTTGGCTACAGCGAGTACTATCTCTCCCGGAAATTCAGGGAGATCTCCGGGATGCAGCTGCGGGATTACCTGCGCTTCCGTCGACTGGCTTTTGCCCTGAAGGACGTGCGGGATACGGAAAGCGGTCTTCTGGATATTGCCCTGAACTACGGCTTTTCCTCCCATGAGGCATTTTCCCGGGCCTTTAAGGAGGCCTACGGCCTGACGCCCAGCGAATACCGGCAAAAGCCTGTGCCGGTGGTCCTGCGCACCGTCATCAAGCCCTTTGACTGCTATCTTTTAGGAATCGGAGGAACAGGCATGGCAAGCGAAAACAACCAGATCAAAACCTATTTTGTCACAATCCCGGCCCATAAATTTCTGCATATCCGCAATTACGAGAGCATCGGCTACTGGGACTTCTGGCAGAAGCAGAGCCTCATTCCCGGCCAGGATTGCGAGACCATCTGCGGACTGCTGGAGAGCATCAGGGGCAAGCTGGACGACACGGGCGGAGACGAAGCGGACAGCAGCACCGGCCAGCTGATGGCCTTCATCAACGAGCCAACGGGGAGAATTTGCAGCTGGGGCATCCCTCTGGCGGAGGCCTACGGCGTCCGTCTACCGCTGGATTACGCGGGGGAGATACCGCCCCAGATGCTTCTGATGGATGTACCGGAAGGGGAGTACATCGTTTTTGAGCACGGCCCCTTCGACTTTGAGACGGAAAACGCCGCCGTGGAGGCCAAAATCGAACAGGCTATGAAGGAATTTGACTATCCGGCCAGCGGCTACGTTCTGGATACCGCCCCGGGCAGAGTGTTCTATTTTTACCATGACTGCCGGCACTTCTGGAAATATGTCCGGCCGGTAAAGAAGGTAAATGCGTAAAGATTCCCCGATCCACCTGTCATACTGAACCCCGCAGGGGGTGAAGAATCCCGTAAACAGAACACCGAAGCCTCAGAATACGGGATCCTTCGCTCCGCTCAGGATGACAGCGTTGATTTATGGCTTTCTTCCCATTGCCCGGGATGACAGAATATACGCAGCGAAGGTAAATGCGTAAAGACTCCCCCAATCCACCTGTCATTCTGAACCCCGCAGGGGGTGAAGAATCCCGTAAACAGAACACCGAAGCCTCAGAATACGGGATCCTTCGCTCCGCTCAGGATGACAGCGTTGATTTATGGCTTTCTTCGCATTGCCCGGGATGACAGAATATACGCAGCGACGGGAAAAAGGCATTAAAAAGGCGCATCCTGCTCATTTGAGCAGGATGCGCTTTTTGGGTTCGCTTAATAATTTTCTTTTCTCTCTTCAAAGTAGCTCTGGGGATGGGCGCAGACGGGGCAGAGCTGGGGGGCCTTGGTGCCCACCACGATGTGGCCGCAGTTGCGGCACTCCCAGACCTTGACCTCGCTCTTTTCAAAGACAGAGGCGGTCTCCACATTCTTCAGCAGCGCCCGGTAGCGCTCCTCGTGGTGCTTCTCGATGGCGCCCACCATGCGGAATTTAGCGGCCAGAGCGGGGAAGCCCTCCTCCTCGGCGGTCTTGGCAAAGCCGTCGTACATGTCGGTCCACTCGTAGTTCTCGCCCTCGGCGGCGTGGAGCAGATTTTCAGCGGTGCCGCCGATGCCGCCCAGCTCCTCAAACCAGAGCTTGGCGTGGGCCTGCTCATTCTCCGCCGTCTTCAAAAACAGCCCGGCGATCTGTTCAAAGCCCTGCTTTTTGGCAACGGAGGCAAAGAAGCTATATTTGTTCCGGGCCTGAGACTCGCCGGAAAAGGCCTCCTGCAGGTTCTTCTCCGTCTTTGTTCCGGCGTATTTGCTGCCGCCCTCCTCTTTCACCGGGGCGCTGAGCGGCTCCAGCATCTCCTTGCCCGCGCCGCAGCGGGGGCAGACGGCCTCTTCGCCGGGCTTGACTTCAAACTCCGCGCCGCAGAGCAGGCAACGGTATTTTACGCTCTCCCCGGACACGGGGGCTGGGGCCGCAGGGGCGGCAGCGGGCAGGGTAAAGGGTCTGGGCTCGCCCACATGGCGGATGCCGGTGTATCTGGCAATGTCGCTGTCGGTGGTGACCAGATTGTCCAGGGTCAGACCGTGGACGGAGCTGTGCCCCGTGACCCGGGCAAAGGTCTTCAGCTCGTTCAGGGACACGTTCAGGAAGTTTGCCACACGCTGGGCGGCGGCGTCCACCTTCAGCCGGGCCCGCAGCTCCGGGTCCTGGGTGGCCACGCCCACAGGGCACTTGCCGCTGCCACAGATACGGTACTGCTGGCAGGCGGCGGCGATCAGAGCCGCGCTGGCGATGGCCACGGCGTCAGCCCCCATGGCCAGAGCCTTGGCAAAGTCCGCGGAGACCCGCAGGCCGCCGGTGATGACCAGAGCGATGTCAGAGCCAACGGCGTCCAGATATTTTCTGGCCCGGCTCAGGGCGTAGAGGGTGGGAACGGTAGTGGCCTCCCGGAGAAACAGGGGACTGGAGCCGGTAGCGCCGCCACGGCCGTCGATGGTGATAAAGTCGGGCTGGGCGAAAACGCAGTATTCCAGATCCTGCTCAATGTTGCCGGCGGCGATCTTGATGCCGATGGGCCGTCCCTCAGACCGGCGGCGGAGCATGTCCACCATGTCCCGCAGGTCCTCTTTGGCGTTCAGCTCCGGGAACTTGCTGGGGCTCTGCACATCCTGGCCCTGCTTCTTGCCCCGGATGGCGGCGATCTCCGCCGTGACCTTCTCGCCGGGCAGGTGACCGCCCATGCCGGGCTTGGTGCCCTGGCCGATCTTGATCTCGATGGCGTCGGAGGAGCGGAGGTTTTCGTCGGTGACGCTGTATTTATTGGGGATATACTCAAAAATGTACTTGTAGGCCGCCTCTTTCTCCTCGGGGAGAATGCCGCCCTCGCCGCTGCACATGGCGGTTCTGGCCATGGCGGAGCCTTTGGACAGCGCCACCTTCACCTCCCGGGACAGTGCGCCGAAGGACATGTGGGAGATGTACACCGGGCTTTGCAGCACCATGGGCTTTCTGGCGTGCTTGCCGATGACGGTGGTGGTGTCCACCGGGTCATCGTCGTTCAGGGGAGGGGGATTGAGCTGGGAGCCCAGGAGCAGCACATCGTCCCAGCCGGGGACCTTCATCTGGGTGCCCATGGCCCCGCCGATGGTTTTGCCGGAAACGGCCATCTCGTGGATCTCGGCCATGTAGCGGCTGGCGCTGTCGTGACGGGCGGTGGCGGGATCATAATCCAGACTGCCGCCGTAGCTTTTGGCCGGGGCCGGGGCCTCTCCCTCCACCGGGACCAGGTTGGACACCGGCATCCGGCACACCGGGCAGGCGTCCAGCTGGGAGAGGGGCTTGCCCTCTTTTTCCTCGTCGTAAATGGCGCCGCAGATAATACATTTATAAACTGCCATAATTTTTACCTCCGATCAATTTTCTTTCATTTTGCTGCTGCAATCGGGGCAGAGCCCCTCGAAAACGGTTCTGTGCCGGCTGATCTGAAAGCCGGTCTCCTCTGCCACCAGAGCGTCGTATTCATCGTGATAGCTGATGGGCGCGTCGAACACCCGGCCGCAGCCGGTGCAGAACAGGTGGTAGTGCCTGTCCGGCCGGGAGTCAAAGCGGTCTGCCGCCGGTACCTTCACGTTGCTGATCTGCCCGGAGGCTGACAGCAGGCCCAGGTTGCGGTATACCGTGCCCCGGCTGATATGGCTGTCCTCCGCGCGCACATCCAGATAGATCTGGTCGGCGCTGGGGTGGTCGTGACGCTTTTCTACCGCCTCAAGGATCAGCTGCCGCTGTTTGGAACTGCGTTGGTTTTTCATAGTAACCACCTGATAATAAGACTTGTTACTAATATAGAATGAAAATTCTCCCATGTCAAGTGAAAAACATTGAACACACGGCAAAAAAGCGTGCGATGCTGCCGGAAGGAGGCAGGGAAAACAGAGGAAAAATACATGCAGATTCCTGACAGACAAAACAGACCGGCGACGCAGGGCAGGGGAAAACGATGTGGGTTCGCGTGCGGGGAAGAGGATTTGTGAATAAACGCTGCGCCCTTCCTTTGGCGTGCAATTGCACAGGCGCTGTGTGAAGAGCCTGCAGGATGGCGGCTGCTTCAAAGCCGCAGGCGGGCCTGTTCGGGAGAAAAATGGGAGACACTTTTTTACACTTTTTTAACCTTTGACCTTTCCAGTGCTGTATAATCGTTGTATAATCATTTCTGCTGAATAAACCGCAAAGCGGTCTGTTCACGCGGCGCACCGCGCCATTGGAAAGCACAGGATTTTTCAGGATTTGCTGGGATAAGCTTGCGCCGGACCAATGCCGGCCGGCCTTGAAAGCTACGGCCTTCAAGGCTTGCAGCTTTGTACATTAAGCATTATAATTGAGTACAAAGCTTACGGTCAGGTTTTTCATCATAACATAGGAGGAGAAGTACATGAGTAAACGTGCTCTTATTGTTGAGGACGACAGCAATATCGCCGAGCTTCTGCGCCTGTATCTGGGCAAGGACGGCTTTGAGGTGATGATTGCCTCAGACGGCGGAAAGGCGGAAAGCAGCTTTGACCTTTTCGCGCCGGACGTGGTGCTGCTGGATATCATGCTGCCTGTAAAGGACGGCTGGCAGGTCTGCCGGGACATACGGAAGAAATCCTCCACACCCATAATAATGCTCACGGCAAAAGGGGAGACTAATGATAAGGTCAACGGCCTTGAAATGGGCGCGGACGACTATGTTACCAAGCCCTTTGAGATCAAGGAGCTTCTGGCCCGTGTCCACGCGGTCATGCGCCGCAAGGACGGGGACGCGCCGGTGGAAAAAAAGCTCAGCTTCGACAAGCTGGTGATCAATCTTGATTCTTATGAGCTGATCGTGGACGGGAAGAAGATCGACACGCCGCCCAAGGAGATGGAGCTGCTGTTCCATCTGGCCTCCTCGCCCAACCGGGTATTCACCCGCAACCAGCTTCTTGACGAGGTCTGGGGCTTTGACTATTTCGGCGACTCCCGTACCGTGGACGTACATATCAAGCGTCTGCGGGAAAAGCTGGAGGGCGTTTCGGAAAAATGGTGTCTCAAGACCGTGTGGGGTGTGGGATATAAGTTCGAGGTCGTGGAATAAACCGTGAAGAGTATCTATCTTCGCAACTTCGTTGCGACTGCCGTCATGGTGGCAATATGCTTTCTCATCATCGCAGTGGCCTTTGTCGGCATCGGGCGCAGCTATATTATCGACGAGTACCGGGACAACATGGAAAACAGCGCGGGGGAGGTCTCCCGTATTGCCTCCGCCATTGCCCAGAGCGAAAGTCTCAACAGCTGGGCGCTGGGGATGAGCCTCAGTTCCATCTCCCACAGCACGGGGAACCACATCTTCATTACCGACAGCCAGGGCACGGTCGTGGCCTGCTCCGACCGCACCATGATCTGCGAGCACATGGGAAAACAGCTTTCGGAGATCGTAATGGCTCCGTTGAAAAGCAACGGCCATTTGGATCAGATTTCCAGTCTTGACGGCATGTATGCCAAGGAACGTTTTGTCGTCGCCACAGGGATCACGGATGCACGGGGAAATGTTATCGGCTATGCCTTTGTCACCAACGTAATCGACAATATTCTGGGCGCCTGGACCACCTTCCTGGGAATAGCGGCCATTGTGGCGATGGGCGTTTTTGCCGCCGCGCTGCTGATGAGCCTTGTATATTCCAAGCGCATGGCCCGTCCTCTGGACGAAATGGCGGCTGCTTCCCGGAAGTTTGCCCGAGGGGATTTCTCCGTCCGCGTTAAGCAGCAGGAGGATCCTACCGACGAGATGGGCGCGCTGATCGAATCGTTCAATAAAATGGCCGATTCGCTGGAGAGCGCCGAGGCACGAAGGAGCGAGTTTATCGCCAACATCTCCCATGAGCTGCGCACGCCCATGACCACCATTGCCGGCTTTGCCGACGGTATTCTGGATGGGACCATCCCCAAGGAGGACGAAGAAAAATATCTCCGCTCCATCCGGGACGAGACCAGGCGGCTTTCCCGTCTGGTGCGGGATATGCTGGACGTATCCCAGATGAAGGCCGGCGCGGCAGACCCGGCCCGGCGCACGGTGTTTGACCTGACAGAGCTTATTTTGCAGACCATGCTGTCTTTTGAATCCCGGGCCACAAAGAAAAATCTGGATGTGGATCCCCAATTCCCGGATAATCACATCATGGTCCGGGCGGATAAGGATGCCATCACCCAGGTGATCTACAATCTGACAGACAATGCCGTGAAATTTGCAGCTCCCGGCAGCTGCATCACCGTCCGGCTGTATAAGGACGGCGGAAAGGCCTATATTTCCATCAAAGATTACGGTGAGACCATCCCGCCGGAGGATCTGCCCTTTATCTTTGACCGTTTTCACAAATCCGACCGCTCCCGCAGCCTTGACAAGGACGGCGTGGGTCTGGGCCTGTATCTGGTGAAGTCCATTATCAACAGCCACGACGAGGATATTGCCGTAAAAAGTGAGGACGGCATGACGGAGTTTGTATTCACTCTGCCCCTGGCGGAGAAATAAAAAGAGCAAGAGGATAGAATATGAGCAATTATGATTGGTATAACGACGAGAGCTGGTACGCCCCCCTGGCTCCGGTGGAGGAAAAGCCCTGTACCAAGCCTGCAAAGAAAAAGAAAAAAATCAGAATCCGGGTGATCGGCGCGGTATGCCTTGCCCTGCTGCTCCTGATCGGCACATCCATTGCCTTCCGGGAACCGGAGAGCAAGGAGACCGGTACCCCGGCGCTCCCCTCCGTGGGCGAGAGCGACGATATGCCTGAAAACTGGCAGGATTTCTTCGACACCTATTATGAGTCGGTGCAGACCGACGTGGCGGAGATCAACATCCCCCGGGCAGAGCTGCCCATCAACTTCTCGCTGGAGCTGCAGAGCGCGCCGGAAAATGAGCTGAGCCTGCAGGCGCTTTATCAGAATTGTTCTCCCTCCATCGTTGCCATCTCCGGCTATGTGGACGGCAAGACCGGTTACAGCTGGGGCACCGGCGTGGTGCTGTCTCAGGATGGGCTGATCCTGACCAACACCCATGTGATCGAGGACTGCGACCGGGCCACCGTCACCCTCTATGACGACAGCGTTTACGAGGCGAAGCTGGTGGGTGCGGACGCCATCAGCGATGTGGCCGTGCTGAAGATCGAGGCCGGCGGACTGCCTGCCGCCAGCTTCGGCGACAGCGGCAGCCTTTTGGTAGGCGACAGGGTGGCCGCCATCGGCAATCCCCTGGGCGAGACCTTCCGCATGACTCTGACGGACGGGATTATCTCCGCCATCGAGCGGGGCATCAACTACAACGGGCACAGCATGACCCTGCTGCAGACCAACACCGCCCTGAACGAGGGCAACTCCGGCGGCCCGCTGTTCAATATGTACGGCCAGGTGGTGGGCGTTACCAATATGAAGATGATGTCCTCCTACTCCAGCATTGAGGGCATCGGCTTTGCCATTCCCTCCTCAACGGTAAAGAACGTGGTCAACGCCCTTGTCACCCAGGGTGAGGTACGGGGACGGCCCTCTGTGGGCATCACCATCGGCGGTATTCCCGATAACGCCTCCGAATACTACAGCATCCCGGGCGGCCTGTATGTCTCCGACGTGACCAGGGGATCTGACGCGGAAGCGAAGGGCATCCAGGTGGGCGATATCATTACCGCTGTCAACGGCCAGCCGGTCAGTTCTGTGGATGAAGTGGGCGCCATGAAAAATCAGCTTAACGTGGGCGATACCATGACCTTTACCATCTGGCGCGACGGCGAGATCTTCGACGTGGATGTGGTGCTGATGGATACCAACGATATCTACGGCAATTAAGCCTGAAATCAACTGAAAAACCAAAAAAATCCAAGCTCTTTCGAGCTTGGATTTTTTATATTTTTGTACTTAAAAACATGGATTATTAAAAAATATTTAGATTTTAAGATTCTTAAAATACCTGTTTTCGACTTGCTTTGACATGCTGTCCCGGATATAATCTGATCAGGAAGCCAAACGGCAGACAAAGCAGTGCCACTCCTCTTCACAGAGATGATCGGTCACCGCAAGACCGTTTTTTTCCAATGCGGCACGGACCTCGTCCTGCCGCCCTTCAATGATCCCGGAGGTGATGAAAACACCGCCCTCCGCCATAAAGCCCCGTACCCAGGCGGACAGGGGGATGATGACATCTGAAACGATATTGGCCAGCACCACATCATAGCCGCTGCCCAGCTCCCGGCGGAGTCCGGCGTCGCCGATGATATCGCCTGCATAGACCTTGAAGCGCTCCGGCCCTATGCCGTTGAGCGCGGCGTTGGACAGGGCAACATCCGGGGCCTTGGGGTCAATGTCACAGCCCACACAGCTGTCCGCGCCCAGCACCAGACCGCCGATGCCCAGTATGCCGCTGCCGCAGCCCAGATCCAGAAGCTTCTTCCCCGGGGCGGCAAAGCGTTCCAGGGAACGCAGGCACATTTTGGTGGTGGCGTGGCTGCCGGTGCCGAAGATCAGCCCCGGGTCCAGCCGCAGAGGAAGCCTGCCGTCATCCGGCGTATTCTCCCATTCCGGGACTACGACCAGCTTTTCTCCCACCTCAATGGGCTTGTAGTATTCCCGCCAGTTGTTTTCCCAATCGCTGTCGGCTACATAAGATATCCCGACGTCCTCATAAGCCGCACGGATGCGGTGCAGAATATCCCAGCCGCTTTCATCGTCAGACAGATAGCATTTTATCCGGCTGACGCCCTTGAACTTATCCTCCAGCTCCTGGTCCACATAGTCCCAGTACTGGTGGTTGTTCTCCAGAAAGTCCCGGAAGTCAGACTCGTTTTCTATCACAAAGCCCCCGGCCCCCATGGCGGCCATGGCCTCGCAGCGTTCGTCGATCAGCTCCTCCGGGGTGTTGACACAGACTTCGATCCAGCGCATAGCTTTCTCCTCCCGTGTATTTTTGCTGTTGTAACGCAATCAGTATAAACCACAGGGGAGATCTTGTCAAAGAGAAAGAGAATGTTTCAAAATCAAATCTTAAAATTTACAAAGAAATATAAAAAAGTTACAAATTGCCATTGATTTTTTACAAATTATATGATAGTTTAATCATGAGCAATAAAAGAAATTTTTATCATACATTTCACCATTTGGGAGCGAACAGCAAATGGAGAAAACGTTCATTGATCAGGAGGTAATGAAATGAAAAAGACGCTGTCAGCACTTCTCGCCGTACTGATGATCGTGTCTGTGTTTGCCTCGGGCACCACGGCCTACGCAGACAGGGGATTCACCATGGAGGACGCGGAGAGAGTTTACAACAAAACGACCAATTTCGACCATATTGATATCCGTGTGGCCGGAAAGCTTACCATAGACGGCGTGGAGACGCCCATCACCGTCTCTCACCCCAGAGTGACGGTTTACGTGCAGAATAGCGAAGGAAACGATGAGGCTATAGACAACTGGGAATTTGAAAACAACATCCGTTATGAGTGGCGTCAGACCGGACTCAGTGTGCCCAAGGACGCCAAAGTGGTCCTGACCTGCGATGTCACCATCAACGGCGAGCTGAGGAATGACCTGCAGTTCACTTTCCAGGGCAAGGATGACTTCGTCAAAGCCATTTACATCTGCGACGGGCATCAGGGCCTGGACTTTGAGGTGGATGAAGAGCAGGTCATGGAAGAGTATTTTTACCATGTCAGCTATCAGTGGACCGGCCTGCCCGACGGTCTGGCCACCCTTCCCACTGACGGCAATGACTATTCGGAAAATGATCTGGTCCTCGTAAACACCGGCTTTGTCAGCGGCGACACCCGCACCGATGGGGAGGGCAATATCTACACCTTCTCCGGCTGGACCGAATATGAGCCGGAGGGCAGCAGCCGGATAGCGCTCAACGGCGCAGCAAGCTTTGCCATCGCAGCCGACACCGTCATTTACGGCTCTTGGACGAAATATACGCCGCCCACCACAGAGCCGGGCACCATCACCATCACCAAGAGCTTTGCGGGCCTGCCGGAAAATCTGCGCCCCGCCTCTGTCAGCTTCACCGTCACCGGCCCCAATGATTTCAGCGAAACCGTGACGCTCAGCGCGGATAATCAGTGGAGCAGCACCATAAGCGGTCTCAGCGAGGGGACTTATACCATCACCGAAGGCGCGGCCGATGTGGACGGCTATGTCTGCGCCAGCAACTTCACCGACGGCAAGGCCACGGTGACCCTGGTCAAGAGCGCCCTTGATACGGAGACCAACAAATACACCATCAGTTCCGAGACTGTGGCTTTTGCCAATACCTACACCAAGCTGGGCAGCCTGAAAGTTGTCAAGGCTTTCGGCCTGGACAGCGAGCTGAACAAGAGCAGCGAGAACATCGGCAGCTTCAGCTTCACGATTACCGGCCCCAATGATTTCAACCGGACTGTAACGCTGCCCACGGCGGAGGGCGCATGGGAGATCAGCATCGACGGCCTGACCGCCGGTGAGTACACCGTCACCGAGGACGCCGCCTCCGCAGCCCGGGAGAGCTATAACCTGACCATCAACGGCACAGAGGCAGAGGACGATGCGGTCAAGGCCACCGTTGCCAACGGCAGCAGCGCTGAGGCCCAGATCACCAATACCTACAGCAAGAAGATGGGCGAGGATATCCACCATGCCGCAAGCTTCAAGGTCGTCAAGACCGACGAGCAGGGCACGGTCCTGCCCGGCGCAGAGTTCACCCTCTACGATAAGGAAAACGGTGTGGTAAACACCCGGACCACCGACAGCAAGGGCGAAGCCGTATTCAGCGGCTTCAGCAAAGAGGCTGAGTACACCCTGAAGGAGACCAAGGCCCCCGAGGGCTATGTGGCTTCCGAGCAGACCTGGACCGTCACCGTAAAGCTCAAAGACGGCGATCCCACCATTCAGATCAGCCAGGACGGCAGCTTCTGGAACAAGGTGTTCAACTGGGTCGTCAGCACCGATCCTGACGGCGTGGACGGCGTTCTGACCGTTGTCAACAAGCAGAAGACCGGCTCTCTCACCGTCACCAAGACCGTGGAGAACAACAAGAAGCTGGGCCCCGAGGCCGAGGAATATACCTTCAGCCTGACCATCGACGGCCAGACCCAGAGCTTCAAGCTGAAGGACGGGGAGAGCAAGACCTTTGAAAACCTGCCCTACGGCACCGCCTATACCCTGCTGGAAGAGATCGGCGACGACGCCTCCTGGAACGTGGTGTCCCCCAAGGACGGCCTTGTTGAAGGCACCATCAGCCAGGACAGCACCAAGGTAGAATTTGTCAACCGCTATGAGTACGCGGACAAGGGCGAAGTGGTGGTATTCTCTGCCGTAAAGCAGAATTCCAAGGACGGCAAGGCCCTTGCCGGTGCGGAATTTACCGTCTATTCCGATAAGGACCTGAAAAACCGCGTGGCCACTGCCACTACCGACGCCAATGGAAAGCTGGCTTTCGGCTTCAAGAGCGAGGGCAGCTTCTACCTGAAGGAGACTAAGGCCCCCAGCGGATACGTCCTCTCCGACAAGGTCGTTGAGCTCACCGTTTCCACCAAGAGCTATGCCGTGGAAAAGGTGAAAAATGAGGACAAAACCATCACCATGACCATCGTCCCCGTGCTGGAGCTGAAGGTCAAGGGGGCAGAGCTGCTCAGCGGCTCCACCAGCATGTTCGTGCTGAAAAACGACCCGGAGACCTATATTGACATCACCGTGAACAAGGTCTGGGTCAACGATAAGGAATCGGGCAAGCGCCCCGAAACCATCACTGTCACCCTCTACAAGGACGGCGAAAAGTATGACAGCAAGACCCTCAGTGCCAAGACCAACTGGAGCTGCACCTGGAAGGATCTGCCCAGCCAGTACAAGTGGACCGTGGATGAAAACAGCGTCCCCGCAGGCTACAACAAGAAGATCAGCCTGAAGGATACTACCTTCACCATTACCAACACCTATGGCTCCATCGTCCAGACCGGCGATAGCAGCGCCCCCATCCTGTGGGCCCTGCTGGCCATGACCACAGCCGCCGGCGCGGTGCTGACCGTGAAGAAGCTCCGCAAGAGTAAGAGCTGATAAACGGGCAAAGGAATAAATAAAAGGAAGCACATCGTGAAAAGATGTGCTTCCTCTTTCTATTTGTCCAGCCGGTAGGAGTTGATGGTGACGAGATCGGGTTTCAGACGGGAAAGGGGCCTTTCGCTGCTGCCGGTAAAGCGGAAACCGCATTTTTCAATTACCCGGTTGCTGCCGGTGTTTTCCCGGACCGCCTCAACGATAATGGCGCTGTAGCCGCAGGCAAACAGCTCCCGGATCACCGCCTGAAAAGCCTCCGTCATATAGCCCTGATTCCAATACTGCCTGCCGGAACAATAGCCGATCACCGGGGTGCCGTCCCGGAAGTCCACCACGTCGATCGTGCCCATCGGGGCCTTGTCCGCCTTGCGCTCAATGCCGTAGCGGAAGCAGTCCGCCTTCTCATATTCCCCGAGCCAGAAGCCCATGATAGTCCGGGTCTGATCCGGGCTTTGATGGGGGTTCCAGGTCAGATATCTGGTCACCTCCGGGTCGCTGGCCCATCCGTCGAAAATGGCCTGTACGTCGTCAGACCGCAGCGCTCTCAGGCGCAGCCTCTCTGTTTCAAGTTCTCTCATCGCATTTCCTCCTTCCGATAAGCAGAGTATACGGAAAAATGCCGGAAAAGTCCATAAAAAATCCGCAGCCGGCAGGGGAGCAGGGCTGCGGATCCTTTTCAGGCAACGTATTTTTCAAACCAGGAGCTGATGGTGTTCTCATCCAGACCAAGTCCGCCGGCCATAAAGGCCACGGCCTCGTTGAAATTCATTCCGTTAAGGCGTTCATAGTTGGTCACCACTCTGTCGTGTACGGTGGGGACGTCTACGCTGCGGCCTTCCATGTAGCCGCATTCATAGCACATCATCATATCGTACTTTCTGTGGTTGTCTTTGGTCATTTCGTGTCCGCAACGAGGGCATTTCATTTTGTATTCCTCCGGTTTCTGTTCAGTCAAGATATCTTTTGCTCTTATTCATTTGCATCTGTTAGTTATTTAACTTACGAATAGAATATAACACGATACCCGGGAAAATACAATTCGCAAATCGACAAAAAAATAGCAATCTTTCGGGCGCAGAAACTTGTTTTTTGTACATCACATACAAAACAGACCGGGAGGTATTTGTACAATAATCTATGCAGCCCTTGCAAAAGACAGTCTCAGGTTGTAAAATTCCCTTAAGGAGTGGTGAACATGGAGCCGCAGATCTTATATAAGGACAGAGCCCTTGCCGTGGTGGTAAAACCCGCCGGTGTACTGTCAGAGTCGCCCGGAATGCCGGAGCTGCTCCGCGACAGTCTGGGCGGGACATTTTACTGTGTCCACCGCCTGGATGCGGCGGTAGGCGGCGTCATGGTCTATGCCCGGACAGGGCAGGCCGCCGCAAAGCTCTCTGACGCCATGGCGCGCAAGCGCTTCACGAAAGAATACCTTGCCGTCGTACAGGGCCGGCCCGAACAGGACAGGGCTGTGCTCTGCGACCTGCTCTTTCACGACAAAAGCGTAAACAAGACCTATGTGGTCGACAGGATGCGCAGGGGAGTAAAGGAAGCAGAACTGGAATATACTGTGATGTGCAGCAAGGGGGAACTCTCCCTTCTGCGTATCCGGCTTCACACCGGCCGTTCTCACCAGATCCGTGTGCAGTTTGCCTCCCGCGCCCTGCCCCTGCTGGGCGATGCGCGCTATGGCAGCCGTTTCAGGGACGGCGGTATTGCCCTTTGGTCTGAGCGGCTTTGTTTTCCTCATCCCTTTACGGGAAAGACCATGGACTTTAGCGCTGCTCCCCCGAAGAACTTCCCCTGGACGGAATTTTCTGCCAGTATTTTTGCGGAATAACAACAGAAAAGCAGGTAACAAGACGGGCTGTGCTCGTCTTGTTTTACGAAAAAAGCCTTCGCCGCTTGTACAGGGGAAAAAACTGTGTTATCATGCTGTACAATGATAATATAATGGCGAGGAATCGGGTTTTATGAACATTTCCAACATTATCTCTCTCTTGGGAGGCGTTGCTCTGTTCCTGTTCGGCATGACCCTGATGGGCGAGGGCCTGAAAAAGGTTGCCGGAAACAAGATGGAGCTTGTGCTTTACCGCCTTTCCGGTACCCCATTGCGGGGGGTTTTCCTTGGTACAGCCGTTACTGCCATTATACAGTCTTCATCGGCCACTTCCGTTATGGTGGTTGGCTTTGTCAACTCCGGCATGATGAAAATGGAGCAGGCTGTGGCCGTTATCGAGGGCGCGCTGATCGGCACCAGCGTTACCGGCTGGATCATCTGCCTTTCCAGCGTGGAGGGCAGCGGCTGGGTCTCCCTTCTCTCCACTTCCACGCTTACCGCCATCGTGGCAGTGATCGGCATCATTCTGCGCATGTTTTCCAAAAAACAGCTGCATTGGCATGTGGGGGACATCCTTTTGGGTTTCGCAGTGCTGATGTTCGGCATGCAGAGCATGAGCGGCGCAGTCTCCCCGCTGAGACAGAGCCCGGAATTTATCAGTCTGCTCACGACCTTTTCCAACCCGATTCTGGGCATTATTGTGGGTATGGCCTTTACCGCGGTGCTGCAGAGCGCTTCTGCCGCCGTGGGTATTTTGCAGGCCCTGTCCATGACGGGCGCCGTCACCTTTGCCACCGCATATCCCCTGATTCTGGGTATCGCCATCGGCGCAGCAGTACCTGTGCTGCTGTCGGCTCTGGGCGCTAAAACCCAGGGCAGACGTACAGCCCTTTTGTATCTGGTCATCGAGATTGCCGCGGTGGCGGTCTGTTCTGTCCTGTATTACGGCGTCTCCGCCTTTGTTGATCTTGGGCTGTCCGGTATGATCATGAGTCCGGTGAGCATAGCGCTGGTCAACTCCGTGTTCCGCGCCCTCAGCGTGGCCATCCTCCTGCCCTTCAACCGGCTGCTGCTGGCTTTCGTGGAAAAGATCATCAGGGTCAGCGAGGAGGAACGGAGCGCAAATGCCTCTCTCGACAGGCTGGATGAGCGCTTCCTGGCCCATCCGCCCCTGGCAATTGAACAGAGCCGCCTGACCGTCAGCGATATGGCCGACGCCTCTAAAGTGAACTTCTTCTCCGCGCTGAACCTGCTGGCCCATTACAGCGAGGAGGGCTTCCGCCGGGTAGAACGGGGCGAGGATAAGGTGGACGAATATGAGGATAGGATCGGTACATATCTGATCCGCATCAACGCCAACGAGCTGGACACCGTGCAGAACGAAAACGTGTCCAAGTATCTGCATACCCTCAGTGATTTTGAACGAATCAGCGACCACGCCATGAACATTGCCGAGGCTGCCCGGGAGATCGCCGAGAAAAAGCTGGACTTCTCACCGGCAGCCCGCCGGGAGCTGTCTGTGCTCTCTACCGCCGTCAGCGATATGGTGAGCCTGTCCTTTGAATGCTTTAAGAAGAACAACGTGGAGGATGCCTTCCGGGTGGAGCCTTTCGAGGAGCGGATCGATATTCTCTGCGACGAAATGAAGCTGCGCCATGTGGACCGGCTGCAAAACGGCATATGCTCTCTGTCTCAGGGCTTCGTGTTCAACGACCTGGTGACGAATCTGGAGCGCGTGGCGGATCACTGCTCCAATATCGCCATTGCCATGATCGAGCTGCAGGCCGATACCTACGACACCCACAGCTATGTGATCAACCTGAAAGAGCTGCATTCCCACCGCTTTGACGAGTATTACGAGGAGTACAGCAAAAAATACGAGATATAATACCAGCTTCCCCTGTCATCCTGAGCGCAGCGAAGGATCCCGTTTGGCTACGCGGCCTGTTCTTTTTGCGGGATTCTTCACCGCTTCACAGCTCGGAATGACAGAGAAATCAAAAGTGATCCCCCGGGCTCGCCCGGGGGATCGTTAAACAGAATATTGGTTTACATAACATTATACAGACTTATCCGCCGAAGCCGGTGTCGGGGTCAAAGGGACAGGCACTGAAGAGGAGGGAAACAGCGGAACGGTATTCCTCCAGACTGCGGGACTTGTTCAGGGCCTTGAATTCCCTGGCACTGTCGGGGAACATCCAGATCATGTAATACCATAGCTCCTTCATTCGGGCCATGGCATAGTGGGGGCTGAGCCCGGAGGAGAGGGCGTCGTCCAGCAGCCGGTCGTGAAATTCCCGCAGCTCATCCCGCCCAAGGGCAGGGCCGCCTTTCAGCACCCGAAACAGGGCGGGGTTGGCCGCCGCGCCCCGGCCCAGCATGACCCGGGAAAGCCCCGGAACCTCCGATGTCAGGGAATGAAACTGCTGCTGATTGAAGACGTTTCCGTTATAGCAGACAGGAAAAGGACAGCTTTCAAAGGCGCGGACGAAGGCTTCCCGGTCCGGCCGGCTCTTATACATTCCCGCCCGGTCCCGGGCGTGGATGATCAGCTCAGAGAGCGGGTAGCGTTTGTAGATCTCCAGAATGGCGGGGAATTCACCGGTGCTGTTCATGCCCATTCTGGTCTTGACCGAGACCTTTACCGGAGCCGCTTCAAAAACGCGGCTGAGAAACGCGTCCAGAGAAGTGAGATCCGACAGCATACCGGCCCCCTTGTGCTTGGACACTACGGTGCCGGAGGGACAGCCGGCGTTTAAATTGACCTCTTCATAGCCCAGCTCTTTCAGCTGCGCGGCAACGGAGAGAAAAGCTTCCGCACTGTTGGCAAGAATCTGGGGCACAAGGGCAATGCCCCGGTTGCTGTCGGGCAGAACGTCACGCAGATGCTTCAAACGGAAATTGCCCTGACTGTCCGGGGCGATAAAGGGCGCGTAATATCTGTCTGCGCCGGGGAACATCTCACGGTGTATCCTGCGGTATGAGGCGCCGGTCACGCCCTCCATGGGCGCAAAGCAGAGTTTCATGGGCTATCCCGCCTTTCTCCGATACTATACAATAAATTCCCCTTAAAGGAAAGAAAAAACTGCTTCAGATACTTGGATTATTCATATTTAGGCTTTATAATTTATAACGATCAATCATCATGGAGGAATGGACCTTGAAGCATCCTGCCCTGGTCAGTGTTCTGGCTGTGGCCCTTGCCGTTGTCAGCCTGCTCACGCTTCTTTCCGGCGCGATCTGTACAGGAAAAGCGGTAAAGGATAACAATGAAAATATCAGGCAGCTTGAAATTTTGTCGGATAAAACGGAGAAGGCCTCTTTACTCCTGCGGAAAGCGGAGGAGGACAGAGGGGCGTTTGAGAGCACGGACGCCAGCCTGACCGGGGTCCGGACCCAGTACGGCACGGAGCTGTCTGAGTACCGCAAGACGCTTTCCGAGCACACTGCCACAAGAGCGGGACTTGTTATGGGAAGAAGCGCCCTGGGCACCGCCTATGGGGCAATAAACAGCGGCAGAGAGCAGCTGGAACAGGGACGTGCCGCCTATGAAGAGGGCGCGGCGGCCTTTGACCAGGTCTACCAGCAGTATCTGACGGGCAAGGAAGGTCTTGAGAAAGGCTGGGAGGCCTATAACGAGGCGGTAAAGCAGCTGGAGGCCAATTCCGCGGAGTTGGAAGAAAAGCGGAAGCAGGTGGAGACCATGCTGGCTGCCATCAGTGCCACAAAGGAGACCATTGCCGGGCTGAAGGAGCTTATCTCCGGCCTGGAGGAGCAGATGCCCGCGGATCAGGAGGCCCTGGAAGCAAAGCTGAAGGAGCTGGAGGACCTGATCAATGAACTGTCGCCCAAGCTCAGCGAATATGAAAAGCAAATGCTGCTGTATAATACAGCCTGCGCACTGGTGGATGATGCCGATAAGCTGATGGCCCGGCTCATCGAAGAGGGATACAGCGAAGAGGAAGTCAGGGCAAAGGCCGACGAGCTTTGTATAGGGGCATTCGGCATGAGCTATGATGAGCTGAAGCTCTGGCTGGAAAATAACGAGCCCGTTCTGGACGAGGAAAACCAGGAAATCGAGGAGAGCCGGGTCCAGATCGAGCTGACCCAGGAGCAGTACGAAGCGCTGCTTAAGCTGATAAGCGAAAACAAGGATCAGCTCCGTAAGGCCAGGGAGGCTCTGGAAGCAGCGGAGAACCGGCTTGCCGAACAGGAAGCGCAGCTTCAGGCGGCCCTGGAGGCTATGGATGAGCCGGCAAGACAGCTTGCCCAACTGAAGGCTCAGCTGGAAGAGGGACAGAGGCAGCTGGAAGCAGGGGAACCTGCCATTCTGGAAGGAAAGGCCCAGCTGGACGAGGCCAGGGCCGGATTGGAAGCGGCAGAGGACGCACTGGAACAGGGGAAAAGGCAGTTGGATGTGGCCTGGGCCCAGATGAGCGCAAAGGAAAAGGAACTGAAGGAGCAGTCAGAGGAGCTGAAAGCGGAAAAACAACGGCTCGAGGGCGTGTATGCGGATATCGGCGCCATGGAGGAGACGGTGGACAGCTTCGAGAGTCTGGAAAGCCGCTGCGCCTCCGCCAGGGCCGCGCTGATGGCCTATGACGGGATCGCCCGCCGGGTGGGCGAGGGCGGCGAGCTGATCGCCTCAGCCCAGGCGGAATGGGAGGAAATGCAGAAAAGCGGGACCAGAGAATACCGGGGCCGACTTGCAATGAGTATTCTGATGATTCTCTGCGGCGTTTTCGGTATCCTGCCGGCGCTGATTGCTTTTGAGAGGATCAGGTGCCGCAGCCTGTGGCTGTTTGCCCTGGGCTCAGCACTGCTGGCTGCGGGCAGCGAGCTTTGCAGCCTGCTTCTGGGCAGGGGACTGCTGTACACGGCCATCTTTGTGGTGATCTTCGGAATCATTCTTCTTCCGCTGACAATAGAACGCAAAAAAATTAAACAGAGCTGAGAAATCAGCTCTGTTTTTTCGTTTCAAATCTTTATTCGCCGTAGCCCATGGGGTTTTTGCTCTGCCAGGCCCAGGTGTCGCGGCACATGTCCTCCAGACCGTATTCCGCCTTCCAGCCCAGAAGCTCCGCGCTCTTGTCCGGGCTTGCGTACACGGTGGCCAGGTCGCCGGGACGGCGGGGCGCGATCTTATAGGGCACCTTTTTGCCGGTGACCTTTTCAAAGGCGTGGACCATGTCCAGAACGCTGTAGCCGTTGCCGGTGCCCAGATTGAAGACACTTTCGCCCTTGTGCTGCCGCATGTAGTTGATGGCGGCCACATGTCCCCGGGCCAGGTCAACCACATGGATGTAGTCCCGCACGCCGGTGCCGTCGGGGGTGTCGTAATCGTCGCCGAAAACATTCAGGTATTCCCGGCGGCCGATGGCCACCTGAGAAATGAAGGGCATCAGGTTGTTGGGAATGCCTCTGGGGTCCTCGCCGATCAGGCCGCTGGCATGGGCGCCGATGGGGTTGAAATAGCGCAGAAGAACAATGGCCCAGTCATTGTCGGACTTGGCGGTGTCCCGCAGGATCTGCTCGGACATGTATTTGGTCCAGCCATAAGGGTTGGTGCACATGCCGGTGCGTGAGACCTCCCGGAGAGGCATCTCGTTGTCCCCGGAATAGACGGTGGCGGAGGAGGAGAACACGATGTTCTTTACCCCATGATCCCGCATCACCTCGCAGAGGGTAACCGTGGAGAACAGGTTGTTGTCATAATATTCAAGGGGCATGGCCACAGACTCACCCACGGCCTTCAAGCCGGCAAAGTGGATGACGCAGTCGATCCGGTGCTTGTCAAAGATGGCGTTCATAGCCTCCCGGTCACGCACGTCCTTCACATAAAAATCCACATGCTTTCCTGTGATCTGCTCCACCCGCTCAATGGCTTTGGGGCTGGAGTTGACCAGATTGTCCACCACCACAACACCCATGTCCTGCTGCAAAAGCTCAACACAGGTGTGGCTGCCAATGTATCCGGCGCCGCCGGTAACCAGTACGTTCATCAGTTTTCCTCCTCAGTCCAGCAGCGCTTCCGGGTACACACCCTGACGGCGAAGCTCTGCAAGATAATTGACCACGCTGCCCATATCTTCCTTGTAGGTGATGCCGTGCCAGGTCTCATGGCAGTTGAGGATACGGACGCTGCCCTTGCCCTCCTTGATAATGGAATTTGCCACGAAGGGCAGGAAGTATTCACATTTCAGGGGATTAACAGGCAGATTTTCGTCCAGCCAGGCGGGGAAGCGGTCGTTCAGCTCCTGCAGCATGGCCTTGCCGAAGCCCCAGCAGTTCATGGACACGGGCACACTGCCGGAGACAGGAACGAAGTTCACCCCATCCTCGGTGAACGCGGCGTCGTCGCCCCGCTTTTCAATGTGGGTGCGCTCCACCACGTCGGTCAGATAACCGTTTTCCACGCTGCAGATGCCCCGGGCCACGGAGCCGTTTTCCGTCACGGTCTTACGCAGCTCATAGGCCACCATGGCGTGCTCGTTTTCTGCGCGGTCCTCCTTGAGAAAATCAAACAGGGTGGAATAGGCAGTGGGGCCATAGAAATCATCCGCGTTGATGACGGCAAAAGGCCCGTCCACCACACCGGCGCAGCACATCACCGCGTGGCCGGTACCCCAGGGCTTGACCCGGCCCTCGGGAACAGAATAGCCCTCCGGCAGCCTGTCCAGCTGCTGAAAGACGTATTTTACGTCAAAATACTTTTCCATACGCCGGCCGACAGCATTTTTGAAATCTTCTTCGATCTCGTGCTTGATGATGAAAACCACCTTGCGGAAACCGGCGCGGTATGCGTCGTAAAGGGAGAAGTCGATAATTGCGTGTCCATGGTCGTCCACTGCGGTGATCTGCTTGAGTCCGCCAAAGCGGCTGCCCATGCCCGCGGCGAGAATGACCAGAGTTGGCTCCTGCATAACAAAACGCCTCCAAATTCTGAAATCGCCAATATTATACCAAGATTTCCCGGCTTTGTACAGGGAAAATCCAACGGAAAAAAGTAAGCCCTGTCGGAAGACGGGACTTACTTTGCCGTTAGTTACATCATCATTGCCTGGCGGCAATAGTAGTTGAAGCAACGCTCCTGCTCAAGGGTGCTGCATTCCATATGTCCCGGGTAAACCTCGTAGTCTCCGGGAAGGGCGCAGAGGCGCTTGAGGGACAAAAGCTCCTGCTCCATGTCGCCGCCCGGAAAATCCACCCGGCCGCAGCTGCCCTTGAACAGGGTGTCGCCGGTGAACAGCGCCTCGCCGCAGCGGATGGTGACGCCGCCGGGGGTGTGGCCCGGGGTCTCCATGATCTCAAACTTCATTCCGGCCAGCTCCAGCACATCGCCCTCGGAAAGGTGCCGCCCGTTTTCCGGCAGGGAGAAGGTCATGGGATTAAAGCTGCCCTTGGGAGTACAGTCCTTTTCATGAATGTAGATGGGGGCGCCGGTCTCGCCGGATACAGCCAGGGCCGCGCCGGTGTGGTCAAAATGGCCGTGAGTCAGCAGAATGGCCCGGCATTTGAGCTTGTTGTCCTCCAGATAGTCCAGAATGGTGCTGCTCTCGTCACCCGGGTCGATGACTACGCATTCCAGCGTGTTTTCATTGCTTACGATATAGCAGTTGGCCTGTATGGGACCCACAGGGAGAGTTTTAATCAGCATGTTCAAAGCTCCTTTGTATCAAGTAATATGGTAACAGGGCCGTCGTTCTGGGAACGGACCTGCATATCCGCGCCGAATTCGCCGGTGCCCACGGTAAAGCCCCGGTCACGGCACTGGCTGATTACCAGCTCGTAAAGGGGAATGGCCTTTTCCGGCCTTGCCGCCCGGGAAAAGCCGGGGCGTCGGGAGCGGCAGTCAGCATAGAGGGTGAACTGACTGACGATGAGAAGCTCCGCGCCGGCGTCGGCTGGGTTTACATTCATTTTGCCGTTTTCATCCTCAAATACCCGCAGGCCGCAGATCTTATCGGCAATTTTCATGGCCTCCGCCTCAGTGTCCTCCTCATGGACGCCCAGAAGCACCAGAAAACCCTTGCCGATGCTGCTTTTCATTGCCCCGCCGATCTCCACAGAGGCGGATTTAACTCTGGTAACTACTGCTCTCATGCTTTTCTCACTTTCCGTTTCTGGTGACCTCGGTCACACCGGGGATAGAGGCCAGCCTGTTCATAATATATTTCAGCTCACCGGCATTTTTCACTTCCAGCGTTACATTGGTAAGGGCAATGCCCGCGCCGTTGTCTCTGGCGGAAAGAGTGCGGACCTTGGCGTTCAGGGCGTTGAGCACCGTGGCAATGTCCATGACCAGCCCGGAGCGGTCCTTGGAGATGATGATAATGGTGGTCACATAGCTGTCGGTGATCTGGCTTGCCCAGGAGACGCTGATCCAGCGCCCCTCGTCGGCCGGCTCCCGGCTGCGCCGCTGATAGTTTTCGCAGTCCTTGCGGTGGATGGAGACGCCCTGCCCCCGGGTGATAAAGCCGATAATATCGTCCCCGGGCACCGGCGTACAGCAGCGGGAGAATTTCACCAGACAGTTGTCCAGCCCGGCCACCAGAATGCCGTGGACAGCCTTGCCTTCCTTTTTGGCGGCCTGCTGCTCCCGGCGCTCTGCGGCCTCGGATACCTTGTCCAGGGCGGTTTTCCGGTCCGGCTTTGCGCTGCGGGCCAACTCGTCCTTCAGGCGGTTTGCCGCTCTTGTGGCGGTAAGTCCGCCATAGCCGATAGCGGCATACATGTCCTCCGGCGCGCCGTAGGACAGGCGCTTGAGGATGGGGGACATGATATCCTCGTCCAGTACGTCCTCCAGAGTAAGCCCGTTGTGCTTCAGCTCGTCCTCCAGCATCTCCCGGCCCCGGATAATGTTTTCCTCCCGGCGCTCTTTTTTGTACCACTGCTTGATCTTGGTACGGGCAGAGCCGCTCTTGGCCACGTTGAGCCAGTCCCGGCTGGGGCCGGGGGCGGATTTGGAGGTGCGGATCTCCACAATGTCGCCGTTTTGCAGCACATAGTCAAAGTTGACGATGCGCCCGTTGACGCTGGCGCCCACCATGTGGTTGCCCACATCGGAATGGATGCTGTAGGCAAAGTCGATGGGGGTGGCCCCGGCGGGCAGATTGATCACGTCGCCCTTGGGGGAAAACACGAACACCTCGTCGGCGAACATGTCGATCTTCAGATTGTGGAAAAAGTCCTGCGCGTCAGATTCCTGCTGGCTCTCCAGCAGGCGGCGGACCCAGGCAAACTTGTCCTCGTCGCCCATGCGGACGGAGTTTCCCCCGTCGTGCATCTTGTACTTCCAATGGGCGGCGATGCCATACTCGGCGGTGTGGTGCATGTCCCAGGTGCGGATCTGCACCTCAAAGGGGATGCCCTCGGAGCCGATGACGGTGGTGTGTACGCTCTGGTACATGTTTGGCTTGGGCGTGGAGATGTAGTCCTTGAAGCGGCCCGGCACGGGCTTGAACATGTCGTGGATCACGCCCAGAACATTATAGCAGTCGGGAATGGTGTCAACGATGACGCGGAAGGCGCACAAATCAAAAATGCCGTTGATGTCCAGCTTCTGAGCGTACATCTTGCGGTAGATGCTGTATACATGCTTGATCCGGCAGAAAATGGTACAGCTGATGCCCTCCTCGTCCATGCGTTTTTGTATTTTGTCCTTCATGGAGGACATGAATGCCTCCAACTGGGGCATTTTCTTTTCCAGCGTCTCGGTGATCTCCTTGTAGCCGGTAGGGTCCAGATACTGGAGCGAAAGGTCTTCCAGCTCCCACTTGGCCCTTTGCATGCCCAGACGGTGAGCGATGGGGGCGTAGATCTCCATGGTCTCAAGGGATTTGCTGCGCTGCTTGGCGGCGGTCTGGTAGGCCATGGTGCGCATATTGTGGAGCCGGTCTGCGATTTTGATCAGGATGACGCGGATGTCCTTGGCCATAGCCATGAGCATCTTGCGCAGGTTTTCCATCTGCTCGTCTTCCTTGCTGGTATACTGCACCCGGGTCAGTTTGGTGACGCCCTCCACGATATCGGCCACCGCCGTGCCGAACTGCCGGGCGATGTCCGCGTGGGTCAGGCTCGTGTCCTCGATTACGTCATGGAGCAGGGCGGCAATGATGGAGTCCTCGTCCAGACCCATGTCCACAGTGATGTCCGCTGCGGCAATACAGTGGGTCACATAGGGGGAGCCGTCCTTCCTGAGCTGCCCCTCATGGGCGTTGCGCGCCATCTCATAGGCAGAGCGGATGCGCGCAAGAGACATGCCGTGTCCATTGGCTTCAATCTTTTTTTCCAGTTCTTCATACATTGCGTCCGGGTCAAGGGGGGTATGCTGTTCTTTTTTCATTTCGTCCATGTGCGATCACTGCTCCTTTGCCCAAAACTCTGGTCAACACGTTCTCAAAAGGCGGATGATCTCTGTCCTCTCCAGATCTGCCTTTCCTTCTATATGAGCCTCTCTGGCCCCATAAACGCTGCCGCCCGGGGAAGAGAGGAGCCCTGTCTCCCAAAATACAGCCAGACACAGGCAGAAGCGCTCCGGCTCCATGCCCTGCGGGCATTGGGCCAGCACCGCTTCGGCAGAGCCGCCTACGGCAAAGCCCGGCTGCTGGATCATGCGCCATACGCGGACAAAATCGACCCGGTCAGGACAGAATTCGGCCGCGGCCCAGAGCATGTCGCGCCGGTTTTCCAGTATGCCCCGGCAAAGCTCCCTGCCGTCGTGACGGCGGGCAGCGCAGACTACCAGCTGCACGGAGGTACGGCCGCGAAATTCATTGATCTGAGGGGAAAAGGCCAGATCCACAAGATTACCCTCCCGCAGGCCCAGCTCTTTGGCCGTGTGGGAAAAGAAAATGGCCTCAAAGGACTCCGAGCGGAGCCTGATCCGCATGCGCAGATGCCTGCCGCTTCCCACCTCCGACAGAGACTCTATCCTGACACCGCACAGGCACATCAGGGGTCTGGGATTCGCGTTGCCGTAAGGCTCCAGACGGTCAAGGGAGCGGACATTTTCAATGCTCAGCAGAGTGGGATCGTTGATCAGCAGGTCACACTGGACCTCCGGCAGGGCGGCGGGCTTGTTGGCCCGGTAGTAGCGGGCAAGAGCCGCGCGGAAATCGTTCAGCTTGTCCGGATTGATGTTCAGCCCGGCGGCCAGCGCGTGGCCGCCGAAGCCCAATAGATGCTCGGAACAGGCGCTCAGCGCTTCAAACAGGTTAAAGCCGCCGTAGCTGCGGCAGGAACCCTTGCCTATGTCTCCGTTGAGACAGATCATGATCGCGGGCAGGGAGTACTGTTCGGCAAGCCGGGAGGCGGCGATGCCGATAACGCCCTGATGCCATTTGTCGCTGGCCAGGACGATGGGCGCGTCCGGAACGGAGCCGGATAGCTGGGCATTTGCCTCCCGCCAGATCGCTGTTTCGATGTCCTGACGCTGGCGGTTCAGCTCGCAGAGCTCCGCCGCAAGCTGGGCGGCTGCGCAGGGGTCCACGGTCATCAGCAGCTTGGCGGCCGTTTCGGCCTGCCCCAGCCGGCCCGCCGCGTTCAGCCTGGGGGCCAGACTGAAGCCGATGGTGGAGGCAGTGAGCTTCCTGGGGTCAATGGAGGACTCCCGCATCATGGCGGCAATGCCGGGGCGGGGAGATGTGCCCAGCTTTTTCAGCCCCCGGCGCACAAGGCAGCGGTTTTCGCCCACCAGGGGCATAACGTCTGCCACAGTGCCCACAGCCACAAGATCCGCGTACTGCTCCAGCACCCTTTCGCTGTCGCCCTCACAGGCGCAGGCAAGCTTTAATGCCACGCCGACGCCCGCCAGATTTTTGTTAGGGTAATTGTCGCCATTTTGCTTGCAGTCTATTACAGCCACTGCATTGGGAAGCTGTCCGTGGCCGCATTCGTGATGGTCGGTGATGATGACTTCCAGACCGATCTGCGCGGCGTGCTCCACCTCGGAAAGGGCGGTGATGCCGCAGTCAACGGTGATGAGGAGACTGGCTCCCTGACTGCGCAGGCTGTCCACGGCGGCGTTATTCAGTCCGTAGCCCTCCTCGTTCCTGTCCGGTATGTAGGGCAGACAGCGGAGCCCTTTGGCGCGCAGATAATCCGTCAGAAGGCAGGTGGAGGTGATGCCGTCCACATCGTAGTCTCCGTAGACGGCCACGGTTTCGCCTGCGCTGATGGCCTGCTTTATCCGTTTTACGGCCCGGTCCATGCCGGTCATCAGCATGGGGTCGTGCAGCACCTCACTGCCGCCGAAGAGAAGCTCCTCTGCCGCTTTTCGGCTGCGGATGCCGCGCTGGGCCAGCACGGCGGCCAGCAGGGGAAGGCAGCCGCCTTCAATCAGCTCTTCCGGCAGCTCCGGCTTGACGTATGAAATTTTCCATTCCTTCTGATTCATGATTCATCCATCAAAAATAAAAATTATTTTAATATTTTATCAAAAATTAACGCTGAATTCAATAGGAAAACACGAAAAAGATCGGCGGACAAAAAACGCGCTCCCTGCCAGACCGACGAGGGAGCGCGATGAAATTCAAGTGGGAAATGACACGGTGATCAGCAGGGAATGACCGTCCCCGGTTTGCGCCTGGATCTTGCCGTTGTGAGCCTGGACGATGGCCTTGGCCACGGAGAGACCGATGCCATAGCCGCCGGTCTGGGCGCTGCGGGAGGGGTCGGTGCGGTAAAACCGTTCAAAGAGGTGAGAGAGCAGCAGCGCCCTCATTACCTTAAACGGCAGCTCCGCCTCCTGCGATTCCGATGCGGTTTCCATCTCCGAAAGCACGGTTACCATCAGGGACGAGGGTACCTATATCCTCTCCGGCACGCTGAATGAGGGCATGATTATAGTTGACACCGAAAAGACCGATAAGATCCAGTTGATTCTGGACGGCGTCAGCGTTTACAGCGAGACCTCTGCGGCCCTCAATGTCCGTCAGGCAGACAAGGCGTTTATCACTCTGGCCGACGGAACAGAGAACAGCCTGACAAACGGCGGCAGCCTTTATGTCAATGCCTCCGGCGACGGGCTGAACGCCAACGGAAACCTGACCATCTCCGGCGGATACACCGTGGTCTGCGGTCCCACCCAGGGAGATACCGCCACCCTGGACTACGAGAGCAGCGGCGTGATCACCGGCGGCACCTTTATCGGCACCGGGGCCGCAGGAATGGCCCAGACCTTCAGTGACTCCGAACAGGGCGTGATCGCCGTGAGCGCGGGCAGCTGTGCCGCCGGAACGGCCATTACGCTGACGGACGCAAAGGGAAATACCATCATCAGTTATTCTCCGGGGGTTTCCTTTTCAGTGGTGATTCTGAGCAGCCCGGAGATCATCAAGGGCCAGCCTTACACCATCACCGTGGGCTCCGCCAGCGGAAGCTTTGAAGCCGCATAATGATACGCAGGTACACCGAATAGGTCGATGTACCTGCGTTTTCTTTTATCGTGCATTATAGTCAGACAATCTTTTGATGCTTCCGGAAAGGGGCTTGTCATGCAGCACATGGTCAAGAGCCTGCTCCGGTGTATCGCACAGGGCGAAGAGAGAAAGACAGCCCTGGCTCATAAAGCCCTGCTCCGCCGTCTGCCGGAGCATGAGGGCCATGGTATTATAATATCCGGCGGTGTTCAGCACGGCGATGGGCTTGCCGTGGCGGCCAAGCTGTTTTAAGGTCAGGGTCTCGAAAAACTCCTCATAGGTGCCGATGCCGCCGGGCAGCACGATGAAAGCCTGGGCCGCGTCCTCCATGGCGGCCTTGCGCTGCCCCATGGTCTCGGTGAAAATAAACGCCGTGCAGTGGGGATAGAGGATCCCCGGCTCGTCAAAAAAGCGGGGAGCGATGCCGGTGATTTTGCCCTTTTCCCGGGAAACACCCCGGGCGCAGGCTCCCATCAGGCCGTTCTGACCGCCGCCGAAGATCAGGCGGTGTCCGCCTTTTCCTATCAGCTCGCCCAGTTTCTCCGCCGCGTCAAAATATTCCCGTGCCAGCCTGTCGCCGGACGCGCCGTAAACACAAATATCCATTTCCCGTTTTCCTCATACAGAATTTTTTTCACATTATAGTTTACCCCGCCCCAACTGTCAACCGGGACCCGGCGTTCATGATTTCTTTGACTATAAAAGGCAGAAGTGTTATGATGAAAAACAGGAGGGATGCGCCCATGGGAGAAGAGAAAAAGACAGGCAGAGCCAAAAAATATTTCCAGGAGCTGCTGGATATCCGGGACGACATGATGAGCTGTGAGGAAATCGACGCCATGATGCTGGAAAATACCGCCATCCACGGTGCCAACATGTGGATTCTGATGCTGGCCATTTTCATTGCCTCCATCGGGCTGAACGTGAACTCCACCGCCGTCATTATCGGCGCCATGCTCATTTCACCGCTGATGAGCGGAATACTTACTATGGGCTATTCCCTTGCGGTGAAGGATCTGGCCCTGATGCGCCGGTCTCTGGCAAGCTTCGGCACCCAGGTGGCCATCAGCCTGATTGCCTCCACCGTCTATTTTCTGCTGACGCCGCTGCAGGAGCCCACGGCAGAGATGATCGCCCGCACAAGCCCCACCATCTGGGACGTGCTGATCGCACTCTTCGGCGGCATTGCCGGAATGATCGGAAACACCCGGCAGAAGAAAGGAAATGTGATCCCCGGCGTGGCCATCGCCACGGCGCTGATGCCCCCGCTCTGTACCGCGGGCTACGGGCTTGCCACCCTGCAGCCCCGTTTTCTGCTGGGCGCATTTTATCTTTTTGCCATCAATACGCTGTTTATCGCCCTCTCTGCCGCGCTGGTGACGGTGCTGCTGAAGGTACCGGCCCACAGGCAGATCAGTCCCCTGCGACAGAAAAAGATCAACCGCATTATTCTGAGTATCACCATCATCACCGTGATCCCCAGTATTCTGATCGGCGGCATGACGGTGTATAATTCCGTCATGGACAGCAATATCGACAGGTATCTGAAAAGCCAGTTCGTCTTTTCCGACACCCAGCTGGTCCAGAGCAGCGCGGACAAGCTGGAAAAGAAAATTTCCGTATCTCTTGTGGGGCAGCCGGTGTCCCAGGAGGCCATTGAGCTGCTCCGGAAGGAGCTGACAAACTACGGGCTGGAGGGCTACACCCTCCATGTGACCCAGAATTCCGTCAGCACCGAGCTGGAAAACTCTGACCGGGTGACCATCGCCCTGCAGGAGAACACCATATCCGCCCTTCAGAAGAAGCTGGAGGAAAAGGAACGGGAGCTGGACGAAGTGAACCGGAAGCTGGATGATTACGAGAGCAGCCCGGACCCGGCGGATAAGCTCCAGACCCTCTGCGAAACCGCGCCGCAGATCTTTACCAAGCTGAAAGAATGCAGCGTGGGCTATATGAGCGACAGTGCGGGGGAATATATTCTTCTTACCGCCGCAGTCAACGGGTCCATGAGCGACGCGGAGATCGAGACCCTGGAAAACTGGCTCCGGACCGAAACCGGCCTTGACCGGGTGAAGATATATTTTGGCTGACTGAAACCGGGATAACCGCCCGCAAGCCTTTATCCTGAGGGGCAACCCACTTCCCGGCAATGAAAAAAGTCTGCCGCAAAGGGCATGCAAGATAGGGAGGCGGCAGGTTTTGAGCGGGCCTTTTCCGCCCATGCTTCATGAAAAATTGCGGAAATACACACAAGTATTCCCGCAATTTTTCATTTTACCTGAACGAAAAAATCCTCGCTCAAAACTGC
>JALFVN010000025.1 GCA_022787565.1 Clostridiales bacterium
TGCCCGTGCATAAATAAAAAGTCACAGTCACGCTCCGATTTGAAGTGTAGACTGTGGTTTTTATTTTACAGGTTCTGCACTTTCAGCCATCTTGATGATTTCGGAATCATCAATTTTGCTTGGAGTGTATTCCAGAACATATGCTCACCGGCCATTCCCTTTGACCGCTTCACCGCACGGATTTTCTTGCTCGTGTCCTTTGCGTAACACTCATTGAACAGAGGTTATTCGGGAAAGGGAAAGACAAACAAGCAGAAATCCAGTATTCATGCGGGTTTGTGGCGGGATGGCTCCCCAAAAGCTGAACACAAATAAGACAAGCAGCAATACAATCGCATATCGTTTCTCAGGGAGAATGTTGATTTACGTCACATTCTCCCTTTTTTTATTCCAGAAACGAGGTGATTGCAAAGTGAACACACAAATTATCGCCATCGCCAACCAGAAAGGCGGCGTTGGCAAGACAACGACCTGTGCCAACCTGGGGATCGGGCTGGCGCAGGCCGGACGAAAGGTGCTGCTGATCGACGGAGACCCGCAAGGCAGCCTGACCATCAGCCTGGGCCATCCCCAACCAGACAATCTGCCCTTTACCCTGTCCGACGCGATGGGCCGTATTCTGATGGATGAGCCGCTGCGACCCAGCGAGGGTATCCTGCACCACCCGGAGGGTGTTGACCTGATGCCTGCGGACATCCAGTTGTCTGGTATGGAGGTTTCTCTGGTGAACGCCATGAGCCGCGAGACCATCTTGCGGCAGTATCTGGACACCGTAAAGGGACAGTATTCCCATATCCTCATTGATTGCCAGCCCTCTCTGGGGATGCTCACGGTCAATGCCCTGGCAGCCGCCAATAGGGTCATAATTCCCGTCCAGGCAGAGTATCTGCCCGCCAAGGGTTTGGAACAACTGCTCCAAACAGTAAATAAGGTGAAGCGGCAGATCAACCCAAAACTCCAGATTGACGGCATCCTGCTGACGATGGTGGACAACCGCACCAACTTTGCCAAGGAGATCGCCGCCCTGCTGCGGGAGACCCACGGCAGCAAAATCAAGGTGTTCGCCACCGAGATTCCCCATTCTGTTAGGGCAAAGGAAATCAGCGCCGAGGGCAAGAGCATTTTTGCCCATGACCCCGGCGGCAAGGTGGCTGAGAGCTACAAAAATCTGACGCAGGAGGTGACGAAACTTGAAAAGCAGCGCGAAAAAAGTAGAGCTGGCATCGGTAGATGACCTGTTTTCTACCGAGGAAAGCCGTGCCGACGCACAGCGGGAACGGGTGTTGGAAATCCCGCTGTCTGAGCTGCACCCTTTTAAGAACCATCCGTTCAAAGTCAAGGATGATGAATCCATGATGGAAACTGCGGACAGTATCCGGCAGTATGGTGTGCTGGTTCCGGCGATTGCAAGACCTGACCCGGATGGCGGCTATGAATTAGTAGCCGGACACAGGCGGCACAGAGCCAGTGAGCTGGCTGAGAAAGAAACCATGCCGGTCATTGTCCGGGATTTGGACGATGATGCCGCTACCATCATCATGGTGGACAGCAACTTGCAGCGTGAAAGCCTGCTTCCCAGCGAAAGGGCTTTTGCCTACAAAATGAAGCTGGATGCCATGAAACGGCAAGCAGGTAGGCCAGCAAAAGAAAATTGTTCCCAAGTTGGGAACGATTTTGGAAAGAAGTCCAGCGAGCTATTAGCCGAACAGGTCGGCCAGAGTAAAAATCAGATATTTCGCTATATTCGCCTGACCGAGCTGATTCCTGAACTGATGGATATGGTGGATGAAAAGAAAATCGCCCTCAACCCAGCCTATGAGCTTTCTTTCCTCAAAAAAGAGGAACAGAGGGATTTACTGGACGCGATGGACAGCGAACAGGCTACCCCTTCTCTCTCCCAGGCTCAGCGGCTCAAGAAATTCAGTCAGGAGGGGCATTTATCCATTGATGTGATGCGGGCCATCATGGGCGAGGAAAAGAAAAGCGATCTGGACAAGGTGACATTCACCTCGGACACCCTGCGGAAGTATTTTCCCAAGAGCTACACGCCCCAGCGGATGCAGGAAACCATTATCAAGCTGCTGGAACAGTGGCAGAAAAAACGCCAGAGAGATCAGGAACGATGAAAGGAGCTGCCTATGAGGGATATTTCAGCCCGCGAGCTGAAAGGACACAACATTCTTGCCGTGGAGCGTTTTCAGGATAACACCCGCCGGATGATTGAGTTTTCTGTCCTGCGTTCTTGTGCCTACGGCAGTCCCGGTGATGAAATGCGGCTGTTTCTTACGGAGGACGGCTATCAGGCCGCCCTCCTGAGCCAGCAGCGCCGGGAAATCAAAATCAAGCGTTACGCCCGTATCATCGAGGGACATATCCTCGATTTTAAGCCGGACAAGCGCCGCCGCCACTCATAAACAAATCATTACTGCGAAAGGAAAGGATTGAAATGTGTACTGTAAAGGAAATCCGGGAAGCAATCCGGGAGGATTGCCATTCCCAGCATG
>JALFVN010000070.1 GCA_022787565.1 Clostridiales bacterium
ATTGCGGAATCAACCCCCGGACCGATTGCCATTAACTGCGCCACCTTTACCGGATATAAAAAAGCCGGTTTTATTGGTGCGTCGGTAGCAACTCTGGGTATGATCGTTCCATCCTTCGTGGTTATCTATCTGATTTCCATGTTCCTGGATAACTTTTTGGAACTGGCCATCATTGCCAATGCATTTAAGGGCATCAAAATTGCAGTTGGTATCATGATTCTGGATGCGGCTGTTACCATGATAAAGAAGATGCACAAAAAGAAACTGCCAAGAGCGATTATGCTCTGCTCTTGCGTGGTCATGCTGTTTATCAATATTTTCGCATGGAACTTTTCTTCTATCAGCTTAATGCTGATTGCAGCGGCTGTCAGTCTGACGATTTTTATTCTGAATGGCGCACCTGAACAGAAAGGCGGTGCAGGGAAATGATTTATCTGGATTTGTTTCTTGGCTTTTTAAAAGTCGGCTGCTTTGCTTTTGGTGGAGCTTACGGCGCAATTCCTCTGATTCGTGATGTGGTGCTTTCATATGATTGGCTCAGTGATGAAACATTGACCTATATGATTGCTGTCAGCGAAAGTACACCGGGACCGATCATGGTGAATCTGGCAACTTATGTGGGAAGCAGTCAGGCAGGAATGCTTGGTGCAATCGTGGCAACTCTGGCGGTTGTACTTCCGTCATTCATCATTATCCTGTTGGTAACTGCCTTGCTGAAAACAGCACTGAAAAACAAATATGTGCAAGCCGTTCTGCGTGGTCTGAAACCCTGTGTTATCGGTATTGTGCTTGCAACTGGTATTTATATGGTCTTTGGAAACTGCTTTGGAGCGATTTCATCTGTAACAGTAAATGTGCAAGCTATCACCATTACTGCGCTTTTGGTAGCTTCAATGTTTGGATATAAGCATTTTGCAAAGAAAAAGCTGTCGCCTATTCTTTTAATTATAATATCCGCAGTAGCGGGCATGGCGGTATACGGAATATAGAATTAGGGTCACAAAATGAGAAAGCCCCATCTTGCTTTTTCGGTCGATTTTGCGTATAATATTATTGTTAGGGTGACAACCACCCGAAACAACTGTGTTGCCCCTCCCATGGTGGTTTATCACCACTGATAAGATTTTGATAAGCATCCATCGTACAGCTAAGACAATATGGGTAATCAAAATAATCAGAACAGCAGGCGCAATATCTTATAAGCAAAATTGTTTAAGATATAAGTCCCTGCAACGAGTTTGAGTAAGAAAAATACTCTGATGCCATTTTCCGGCTCTCAAGCTGAAACCAGTGAATTCAGAGTTCAATCCATGCTTATTCAGGCGTCGTACTTTGTCGACGCCTTGGCCGCCTGAAAAGGCGGTCATTTTTTACGCAGAATTTACATGATTCTGATGTTGCATCTTTCTCAAAGCATGTATTATACTGTTGAAAAAGGATGTGAATGATATGATTTTCTGTGTTGAAGACGACGCGGGTATCCGCGAGCTGATGGTATATACGCTGAATGCCTCCGGTTTTGAGGCTGCGGGCTTTCCTGACGGGGCAGCGCTTTTCGCTGCGCTGGAAAAGCAAAAGCCCCAGCTGATCATGCTGGACATCATGCTTCCGGGCGAGGACGGCATTTCCATTCTGAAAAAGCTCCGCAGCCGCAGCGCCACGGAGCGCATCCCCATCATCATGGCCACCGCCAAAGGCACCGAATACGACAAGGTCATTGCCCTCGACTCCGGGGCGGACGACTACCTGGCCAAGCCTTTCGGTATGATGGAGATGGTATCCCGGGTGAAAGCGGTACTGCGCCGCTGTGATCCCGGCGCCATGACCTCTGTGCTCCGTGCCGGAGATCTGGAGCTCAATCCCGGCGAACACACTGTGACCGCAAAAGGGCAGCGGGTACAGCTGACGCTGAAGGAATATGAGCTGCTGCTGAAATTCATTTCCAACCCCGGTCTGGTATTCACCAGAGAACAGCTGCTCAGCTCCATATGGGGCACGGATTTCATTGGCGAAACCCGCACGGTGGATGTTCATATCGGTACACTGCGCACAAAGCTGGGCCCCTGCGGCTCCTGCATCGAGACCGTCCGCGGCGTGGGCTACCGTCTGGGGAACACAAAATAATTATTCTGACGCAAAACCGCCGGTTTATCGCCGGCGGTTTTACTTTGATTTTACAAAACGCTGATATTGGAATTTATGTAACACGGATATGATTAGGATGAGGAAATATAGCGTGTAAAAAGGATTGATGATATGGATTTCTTTGACCTTCTCACCCTGATCGGCGGCCTCAGTCTGTTTTTGTTCGGCATGAACATCATGGGGCAGCCAGAAGCGGCGACCCGGATTTTCTGAAAAACTTCACCGCCTACGAAAAGAAATACGCCCTGTCATAACGCGGCGTCCCAGCGCCCTGTCCCCCTCCGCCCTGCCGGAGGGGGAAATTCCTTTTTTCCGCGAAGAGCGCAGCATTTGATACAATATAGTCACACTTTTTCCCTTGAATAATAGGCCGGAAAACATTATAATGGTTTAAACGGGCGGCAGGAGCTCTGCCGCAGGGACAAAATAAAAAATGTGAGGTACGATCATGAAAAAAACTATTGCTGTTCTGATGACGGTCGTCATGCTGATCGGGATGATAGGTGTCCTTGCAGGCTGCGGCGATAAGGCCCCGGCAGAGGACAATTCCGACAAGCTGACCGTGGCCGTCGTGGTCGCCGGCAAGTTCGGTGACCGTTCCTTCTACGACTCCTCCAAGGAGGGTCTGGACCGCCTGGTCGCTGACCACGGCGTGAACCCCGTGACCATCGAGTGCAACAACGAAAACCACGACATCCAGATGAAGAACGCCGCCGAGAAGGCCGACGTGGTGGTCTGCGTGGGCTGGGAGTTTTACAACATTGAGACCATCGCCCCCGACTACCCCGACGTGAAGTGGATCTGGATCGACAACGCCACCTCCGCTCCCGTGGACAACATTCTGAACATCACCTACGCCCAGAACGAGGGCTCCTTCCTGGCCGGTTACATTGCCGCCGCCATGTCTGAATCCGGCGTAGTCGGCGCTGTGGGTGGCGAGGACGCCGACACCATCAACGACTTCATTGTGGGCTATGAGCAGGGCGCAAAGTACTATGCCGAGGAAAACAGCAAGGAGATCACCGTTGTCAAGAACTACTCCAACACCTACGACGACCCGGCTGTGGGCAAGGACTGCGCCATCGCCCTCAACGACCAGGGTGCGGACGTAATCTTCCAGATTGCCTCCGCCTGCGGCGACGGTGTGTTTGAAGCCGCCAAGGAAAAGGGCTTCTACGCCATCGGCGTTGACAGCGACCAGAAGTTCATCGACCCCGAGGTCATCATCTGCTCCATGAAGAAGGAAGTGGGCGGCTCCATCTATGACGCCGTTACCGCTCTCATCGGCGGCGACACCACCCGCTGGGGCAGCACCTGGGTGGCCGATATGTCCTCCGGCTATGTGGGTATCGGCTACGGCGAGGACGGCTCCACCCAGCAGATTCCCGACGACGTGAAGGCCCGTGTGGAAGAGCTGGCCGGAATGATCGTCTCCGGTGAGATCATCGTGGACAGCACCCGCTGATCCGCAGGAAAAAATTTATGCAGTGGCGTGGCACGTTACAATGTCACGCCACTGACCGTATCTGACTAAACCATGATCGCGAGGGATCACATTGCAGGAACTTGCAGTACAATTCAGGCACATAAGCATGGAGTTTCCCGGGGTTCTGGCCAACGACGACGTCTCCCTTGACATCCGCCGGGGCGAGGTCTTCGCTCTGGTGGGGGAAAACGGCGCAGGCAAGACCACCCTGATGAACATCCTTTACGGAATCAACGAGCCTACCGACGGCGAAGTGATCATCGGCGGCAGGAAGGTGGAGCATTTCAGCCCCAAAACCGCCATCTCCCTGGGTGTGGGCATGGTGCACCAGCATTTCATGCTGGTGCCCTCCTTCACCGTGGCCCAGAACATTGTGATGAGCAAGGAGCCGCGAAAGCTGGGCTTTTTGTTCGACAACAAGGCAGCAGAGCAAAAGACCCGTGAACTGGTGGAAAATTACGGTCTTATGGTGGATCCCTCAGCAGTTGTACAGGAGATCAGCGTAGGGCTACAGCAGCGGGTGGAGATCCTGAAGACCCTGTACCGGGGCGCGGATATCCTCATTCTGGACGAGCCTACTGCCGTTCTGACCCCCCAGGAGACCGACGAGCTTTTTGCCGTCATCCGCCGGGTGGTGAAGGAACACGGCATGACCGTCATCATCATCACCCATAAGCTCTATGAGGTTATGGCCATCTCCGACCGGGTGGGCGTCATGCGCAAGGGCCGTCTGATCGGCGTGGCCGACACCTGCGATATGGACGAAAAAAAGCTGGCCTCCATGATGGTGGGCCGCCCCGTACTCTACGACCGGCTGGAAAAGACCGGCCAGACCGGCGAAGAGCGGATTCGGGTGGAACGGCTCCATGTGGCAGACAACCGGGGTCTCCCCGCAGTGGACGGGCTCTCCCTGTCGGTCCGGGCAGGGGAAGTGCTGGGCATTGCCGCTATCGAGGGCAACGGTCAGAGCGAGCTTCTGGAGGCCATCACCGGTATGCGCCCCATAGAGAGCGGAGAAATTTTCATCTGCGGCCAGAGCATCCGGGGAAAAGGCCCGGGGGAGATCCGCAAGCTGGGCCTTGCCCATATTCCCGAGGACAGACTGGCCACCGGCGTCTGCCGGGACGCCTCCGTTACCGACAATCTGATCGTGGGCCGTCACCGGGACAGGGAATTCAACCGCTTTGGCTTTCACCAGCGGACCTCCACCATTGAGCGCTATGCCCGGCAGGTGTATGAGAATTTCGACATCCGGGGCGCGGGCCTGGAGGTCAACGCAGGCTCCATGTCCGGCGGCAATATGCAGAAGGTGGTGGTGGCAAGGGAATTCTCCTTTGATACCCCGGTTCTGATCATCGCCCAGCCCACTCGCGGCGTGGATGTGGGGGCCATCGAGTTTATCCACTCCCGCATTATCGAAAAACGCAACGCGGGCTGTGCCATTTTACTCTGCTCTGCCGATCTGGACGAGGTATTCCGCCTCTCCGACCGGATCATCACCATGTATGAGGGGCGCATAACCGGCCAGTTCAAAACTTCCGGGATCAGCAAGGAAGAGATCGGCTACTACATGACCGGCGACCGCTCGGGAGAGGAGGCAGTGTATGAAAAATAACCCTCTGCTGAAAAAGCTGAATCTGCGCTATCTGGTGTCTCTGCTCATCAGTATTCTCCTGGCCTTTATCATCGGCGCAGGCATTCTGGCCCTATCCGGCTTCAGCCCGCTGAAGGCCTACGGCGCCATGCTCAGCGGCGCTTTCGACAGCGCAAGGCATGCGGGCGATTTTCTGGAATACGCCATGGTGCTCTGCATCTGCGGCCTGGCCTGTGTGCTGGGTGCGCGGGTAGGCATTTTCAACGTGGGCGGCGAGGGACAGCTCCTTTTGGGCGCCATCTTCGCCTGCCAGGTGGGTATCTGGCTGGACGGTCTGAGCCCCTGGATCGTCATTCCCGCGGCGGCTCTGGCGGCTATGGCCGCCGGCGGTTTTTACGCCTTTATCCCCGGAGTTCTGAAAGTAAAGGTGAAGGTCAACGAGGTCATCACCACCATCATGCTCAACACCATTGCCGCCTATCTGTGCCAGTATCTGGCCAAAGGCCCCTGGAAGAACGCCAACAAAAACATGGTAGCCGCTACGGAGCAGCTAAACGCCCAGTACTGGTTCGGCAACGTCATTCCCCGCTCCAGTCTCAGCACTGCCATTTTTGCCGCAGCTATTATCGCCTTTATCGTCTGGTATGTGATGCAGAAGACCTCCCGGGGCTTTGAAATGCGGCTGACCGGGCAAAATCCCCGCTTCGCCCGTTTTTCCGGCATCCGCACCGATAGGCTTGTGATCCTCTGCATGGTGATCTCCGGCGCAATGTGCGGCCTGGTGGGCATGTTCCGGGTCTACGGTGCGGAGCATCTCTACCGGGACAGCGTCAGCCGGGACTACTACTTTGAGGCCCTTATGGTGGCTATGATCGCCCAGTATAAGCCGGTGACGGTGATCTTCCTGTCCCTGTTCTTCGCTGTGCTGAAGATCGGAGCCCAGGGCATGGAGCTGATCGGCGTCCCCTCCCAGATCTACCTGATCATACAGACCGTAATCATATTCTTTATGGCGGCGGAGAGCGGTATTTCCGCCTCTCTTCAGGCTTCCGCCCAGAAGCGGAAGGCCCGCCTTGCCGCAAAAGCCCGCCAGAAAGGAGACGTGCAGCATGGATGATTTTCTGAACATTCTGGGCAGCGTTTTTTCTGCCGGCACCTTCAACGAGATGCTGCGCCGGGCAACCCCGGTGGCCCTGGCCGCCATCGGCGGCTCTCTGACGGAGCACGCGGGCATTATGAACATCGGCATGGACGGCATGATCCTCATGGGCGCCTTTTTCGGCGTGCTGGGCAGCGCTCTCATGTCCTCCGCCTGGGGCGGCATCGGCATGGTGCTGGTTCTGGGGGTGCTGGTGGGCCTGTTCTTTGCCCTGTTCGTGGTAAAGTTCCGCTCAGACGAGTTTATCATCGGCTGTGCGCTGAACACCTTTGCCCTGGGCCTGACCACCTATCTCTCCCGCGCCATTTTCGGCACCAGCGGTGCCAAGGGCTATCCCTCCCTGCCTACGGTGGACATCCCCTTTCTGGACAGCATCCCCTTCATCGGGGAGGTGCTGAACCACCACTCTCTGTTTGTCTATCTCACCTGGCTGCTGGTTTTTGTGCTCTGGGTCTTTATCTATAAAACCCCTTACGGCTTCTGGCTCCGGGCTTCCGGCGAAAAGCCGGACACCCTGCGCACCGCCGGTATCGATCCGGACAAAATGAAGTGGATCGCCAGCGTCCTCTGCGGTATTCTCTGCGGGCTGGCCGGGGCGCACCTGTCTCTGGGCTACTTAAACGGCACCTTTGCCGAGAATATGAGCAACTCCCGGGGCTATATCGCTTTTGCCTGCGTGATCTTCGGTGCAGCCAACCCCTCCAAGGCTTATCTGGCGGCGCTGATGTTCGGCTTCTTTGACGCCATTGGTCTCCGGCTTCAGGACTATGTCAGCTCCGATCTCACCGGCATCATCCCCTACGCCATCACCATTATCATGATGGTCTACGTGGTGGTACGGGGCCAGCAGAAGAAAAAGCACGCCGCAAAGCGGCTGCCCGATCCCGCCGTAAAAACCTGAGCCAAGCCAAAAATAACCGCTTCCGGTAATATCCGGGGGCGGTTGCTTTATGCCTTTTTGGGCATATTTTTGGTCAAGGTGCAAAAATTCCCCCTTTCGGTTTTATGAAATTGTCACAAAGGACGATTTTACAATCAGGCACTTGACTTCTGCGGAAAAATGACTACAATACGGTTTTCAAGCAATGCTAATTCTTAATAAAAAGATTGAATCAGCAGCGAAGGGATATTGGTGCAAGACAGGGCTGAGGAACGCCGCCATACTTTATGTATGACAAGTGACGATAACGCAGTATTGCGCCAATAAACCAAGCTGATTATCAAGAATTAGGATAATATCCCAAAGGAGGGAAACATTATGACAAGAGACATGACCACAGGTTCTCCGCTCCGCCGTATTCTGGCCTTCTGCGCTCCGCTTCTGATCGGAAACCTGTTTCAACAGTTTTATAATCTGGCCGACAGCATCATCGTCGGCCGTCTGCTGGGTGTCAACGCCTTTGCCGCCGTGGGCTCCACGGGGGCGCTGAGCTTTCTGGTGCTGGGCTTTGCGCTGGGCATCTGCTCCGGCTTTGCCATTCCCATCGCCCAGAGCTTCGGCGCGGGAGATACTGAGGCAGTCCGCAGCCGTACCGGCCAGCTGGTCTGGCTGGGCCTTTTCTTCTCCCTGCTCATCACGGTTCTTACCTTTTTTACCACCGGGCCCCTGCTGCGCATCACCAACACCCCGGCTAATATTTATGACGAGGCCTACCGCTACATCTTCATCGTGTTCATGGGCTCCGGCGCCACTATTCTTTACAATCTGGCCTCCGGCGTGCTCCGTGCCCTGGGCGACAGCCGCACGCCCCTGCTGTTTCTCATCGTTGCAGTGTTTATCAACGTGCTGCTGGATATCCTGTTCATGGCCAGCTTCGGCATGGGCGTGGAAGGGGCGGCCTATGCCACCGTCATCTCTCAGGCGGCTTCCGGCCTGGCCTGCCTTGTTTACATCAAGCTGAAGGTGCCTGTGCTGCATATCAGCGGCGCAGACCTGAAGCCCAACTTCCGCCGCATGGGCTATATTGCCTCCATCGGCGTACCTATGGGGCTGCAGTTTTCCATCACGGCCGTGGGCTCCATCATTCTGCAGAGCGCGGTGAACACGCTGGGGGCTTCTGCCGTAGCGGCAGTGTCTGCCGGCTCACGGGTGCACAACATTGTCGCCGCGCCGCTGGAGACCATGGGGATCACTATGGCAACCTACTGTGGCCAGAATCTGGGCGCAGCAAAGCTCAGCCGCATACGCAGCGGCGTCCGCTCCATCACCGTCGTCTCCATGTTCTACTGCCTTGCGGCGCTGGCGGTGAACTATTTTGCCGGATCTGCCATCGCCCAGCTGTTTCTGGACGCCTCGGAGACCGCCATTCTCTCCGACGTTCACGATTATCTGGTGATCAACGGCCTTGCCTACCCCATGCTGGCCATCATCTTCATCTTCCGCAACGGTCTGCAGGGCATGGGCTTTTCCAGCTCCGCCATGTTTGCCGGCCTTGCCGAGCTTGTGGCACGGGCCCTGGTGGCTTTCGGCTTTGTGGGCCGTTACGCCTTCGGCGCGGTGTGCTTTGCCAATCCCATGGCCTGGCTCTTTGCCGATGTGATCTTGCTGTCTCTCTATTTCAGCAAGCTGAAATATCTGAAGCAGGCGCTCCCGCAGGAGGAGGAATTTCCTTTGAAGCCCAGAGCCCTTACCGTTTCCGCACATTAAGCACAAAAAATGACGCTGATTTTTCTCAGCGTCATTTTTTGTGGAAAACATATTCGGTTTTCCCCTCATATTCAAGGGGAATACAGCGGATGTTGAACACCCGGTCCAGGAGGCCGCCCTCAGCCAGCTCTTTGGGCGCGGCGAAAGCGCGGAGCTCTCCCTTTTCCATCAGGATAAGCTGGTCGCAGTATTGCAGTGCCAAGGGCAGATCATGGAGCACCGCCACCACGCATTTGCCGGAGCGGCTCACTTTTTTCAGCGTATCCATGACCGTGAACTGTGCGGAAACGTCCAGATAGGTAGTCGGCTCGTCCAGCAGCACATAGGTGCTGTCCTGCGCCAGCAGCATCGCCAGATACGCTCTCTGCCGTTCGCCGCCGGACAACTCTCTCACGCTCCGGCGGGCAAGACTTTCCGCCCCCGTCTCCCGCAGCGCCCGCTCCACGATCCGCTTGTCCTCTGCCGAAAGCTTCCGCGACATGGGGAGGTGGGGAAATCTGCCGTGGGATACCAGCTCACGCACACTGATGGCCGGCACCGGCCTGCTCTGGGGCAGCATGGCAAGCCGCCGGGCAAATTCCCTGCGTTCAAACTCCGGGTAGCCTCTCCCGTCCAGGAAGAGCTGCCCGCTGTCCGGCTGGGACAGACGGCTCAAAAGGCGGATAAGGGTGGTCTTGCCGCAGCCGTTGGGCCCCAGCACAGCATATAATTTGCCGGGCACGAGCTTCAGGCTTATCTTTTTCAGTACAGGCTCTCTCTCGTAAGAAAAGCAGAGCTCTTTTGCTTCAATCATACAGTCTCGTCTTTCTCTGCACCAGGATCAGCATCAGGAAGAAGGGCCCGCCCACCAGGGACAGGATAATGCCCACCGGCAGCTCATAGGGCGAAAACAGCAGCCGGGCCGCCAGATCGCAGAGCAGCATCAGCGTGGCCCCGCCCAAAGCGCAGGCCGGGATCAGCCGCCGGTGGGTTCCTCCCACAAAGCGCCGGCAGATATGGGGGACAAGCAGCCCCACAAAGCCCAAAAGGCCCGCAAAGCTCACCGCGCTGCCCGCAAGAACGCTGGCCAGCAGCAAAAGCACAAAGCGGGTAGCCTTTACGTTCATGCCAAGACTTCCCGCAGTCTCCTCTCCCAGATTCAGCACATCCGTATCCTTTGCCATCAGCCAGGCGCAGGCAAGCCCCAGGGCAATAAGCCAGCAGGCCGGGCTGAGGCGGTCCATGCTCACACCGGAGATACCGCCCACAAGAAAGGCGTTGCTGTTATACAGGCTGTCGGGGAACAGGGTTTTTACCGTATTGATCCCGGCGGTAAGGATGCTGCTGATGGATATGCCCACAAGGGTGATGGTCATCCGGCTGGCCCCGGTACGGGCCGCGATGGCATAGATGCACAGACAGGCTGCCAGGGCGCCGAAAAACGCGGCATAGGGCAGATAATTCACGGCGGCGGGATTCAGCGCCACCAGGAGCGTGACGGCAAGCCCGGCCCCGGAATTGACGCCAATAATGTTGGGCGCTGCCATGGCGTTATTCAGCACCGCCTGAATCATGGCCCCGGAGACCGCCAGCGCGCTGCCTGCAAGAACTGCCGCAAAAGCCCGCGGAAAACGTACATACAGAAAGATCCGGTAAGCCGCGCTGTCTTTCCCCTCTGTCAGCGCCTCCCGGATGCCGGTGCTGGTGGAGCCGAAAAGCACCGCCAGCACAAGGCTCAGCAGGAAAAGCAGACTCAGGGACGCAAAGAAGCGGATAATCTCCCCTCTGCCATACTTATCCGAAGATTTCCGGGTATATGATCTTTGCCAGATATTCATAGCTCTCATCCCAGCGTTCATTGGGCTTATAGTGGAACAGGTCCTGGGGCAGGAAAATGTAGCGCCCCTCCTTCACCGCCGTCAGACTGCTCCAGGCGGGGTCGCTCTCCATGTTCAGCCGCATATACTCCTCCGCCGCCTGCTCGTCCCCCATGGTGGTGACAAAGATGTAGCGGGGATCCTCCAGGATGATCTGCTCCATACTCAGCTCTTCCAGGAGAGAGGGGCTCTTGTCCGCAATGTTTTCCATGTGGAATTCCCTGAGAATCTGCCCGGCCAGATTGTCGTCGGTTTTGGCTCTTACCCCGGTGGAATAGGCGCGAAGAAGCAACACGCTCTCTCCGTTTCCTTCCGGGATGGATACCCGGATACTGCTGATGTTCTCCTCCACGCGGGTGACATTCTGTTCAAACAGGTCGTCCCTGCCGGTTACGGCGCAGAACTGGACCATCAGAGACTTGTAATCGTCAAAGGTGTCCACCCGGAAATAGCCGCAGGGGATGCCCATTTCCCGGAGACTGTCCTTCAGCTCCGTATGGGCGGTAAGGTCTGCCGAGAGCACCACATAGTCCGGGGAGAGGGCGATGAGTTTTTCCAGATCCACACTCTTTACCGTGCCGATGATCTCCACTTCCTCCGGCAGGTCCATGCCCCGGTCCTCCACAGCGTCCAGCGTGACGCCCAAAGGCTCGCCCCCGGCCAGCTGCCAGCACTGGGCAAAGGAGGTGTAGCCAAAGGCCACCCGGGATTCTGCATTCAGCACAGCGCTGTCCCCGAAAATATCGGTGACCACAACGCCCTTCGTCTGCGCAGGTTCTTCTGCCGCACCGCAGCCGCAGAGAGAACACAGGACCGCGGCACAGAGCAGGGCTGCAAAGATTTTTTTCATCTTACGGTCTCTGGAGAATATCACTGCTCAGAATCTCCTCCTTGCGGCGGAGCAGATCATCGCCAAACAGGGCGGCCTCAAGCTTGTCCTCGCCGATGCGGTCGATGGCCATGCCCAGGCGCTCCTTGGCATAGGCGTTTTCCTTGAACCAGAGCATGGTCTTTTCCAGCAGAGGCAGGATCTCCTCCTCGCTCACCAGGCGGGAAAGGGGTGTGCCCATGCGGGTGCGCTTGCCCCAGGTACCGCCCACGTAGATCTGGTACATGGTCTTGGTGTCGTGGGACACGGCCTTGAAGGGGCACTTTCCGGTGCAGACGCCGCAGGTTTTGCAGATACTGTCGTCAATATGCAGCTTGCCGTCCACAAGCTTTGCCGCCTTCATGGGGCAGTTCTTCTCGATCTGGCACACGGCGCAGCCCCGGCACTTCTCCGCGTCAAACACGGGGACCTTATGTCCCTCCACGCCGAAGTCGTTGAGGCTGGGCTTCATGCAGCTGTTGGGGCAGCCGCCCACGGCGATCTTGAACTTATGGGGCAGCTTTACGCCATCCCAGCCCAGATAATAATCCTCATGTATTTTTCTTGCCAGCTCCTGGGTATCGTAGTTGCCGTATACGCAGGTGGTGCCCTTGCAGGCCGTCACCGGACGCACCTTTCCGCCGGTACCGCCAAAGCGCATGCCGTGGTCGGCGGCAAACTGTCTGGCCTCCTGAATTTTGTCAAAGGGGATGCCGGGTATCTCCACTGCCAGACGGCTGGTGCAGATCAGCTTGCCGTTGCCGTAGGTGTTGGCGATCTCTGCCATATCTTTAAAGTTTTCCGCGGTGAACACGGTTCCCGGAGCCACGATCCTGCCGGAGAACAGCTCTGTCCCCCGGTTCAGAAGAAATCCCTGAGCCTTTACCGCTGTGATATCTGCTGCTTTAAGTTTTGCCATAGTATCCTCCGTCCTTTCCTTCACGTGTTCAGTATTATACCAAAGCGTCGGATCATATACAAGATTTTCCGCAGCCTAAACCGGGAAAAATGTTTTTCGATTTGCTGTGCAAAAGTACTTGTAAATTTTATTCTTTTTATTATAATATGTGGTAAATCAATTTGTTTTCAAGGAGTTGACGGAAATGCTGCCGGAGAAAAGTCTCGCATGGGGGCAGAGCAAAAGTTGTATCAGGGAGCTTGCGGCCTACGGCACCGCCCGCAAGGCGGAGATCGGCAAGGACAGGGTTTTTGATTTCAGTATCGGAAATCCCAGCGTTCCCGCACCGGACTGCGTGGCGGAGGCCATTTCGGCGCTGCTGAAGGAAGACAGTCTGGCGCTCCACGGTTATACCCCCGCGTCAGGCCTGATGAGCTTTCGCACCGCTATTGCGGAGGACCTGAACCGCCGGTATCAGGCGCAGGTCAGCGCCGACATGATCTATGTCACCTGCGGCGCGGCGGCCGGGCTCTCCTCCTGCACCCACGGTCTGCTTCTGCCCGGGGAAGAGGCTGTGACCTTTGCGCCCTTTTTCCCGGAGTACACAGTATTTACCGAAGGCGCGGGCGGCAAACTGGTTTCCGTCCCCCCCGCCGAAGGGCTTCAGCCGGATATGGCGGCCTTTGAAGCGGCGCTGAACGAAAAAACCAAGCTGGTGATCATCAACTCCCCCAACAATCCCTCGGGCGTCATTTTGTCGGCGGAAAACCTGAAAAAGATCGGCGACATTCTGCGCCGGGCGGAGGAAAAGTACGGCCACACCATCTATCTGGTCTCCGACGAGCCCTACCGGGAGCTGGTCTACGACGGGATACAGGTGCCCTGCGTAATGCACTTTTATGATGATACCATCATCTGCTACTCCTTCAGCAAATCCCTGTCCCTCCCCGGCGAGCGCGTGGGCTATCTGGCCGTGAGCAGCCGCATGGCAGAGAAAGAAAAGGTGTTCGCCTCCATCGCCGGAGCCGCCCGGGCCTGCGGCTATGTGAACGCCCCCAGCATGATGCAGCGTGTGATCGAAAAGTGCCTGGGGCAGACGGCGGATATCTCCCAGTACAAGCAGAGCCGGGACCTGCTCTACAGCGGCCTCACCGCCCTGGGCTTTGACTGCGTGAAGCCTGACGGGGCCTTTTATCTCTTCATGAAGACCCCGGAGCCGGACGCCAAAGCCTTCAGCGAGCGGGCCAAGAAGTATGAGCTTCTGCTGGTGCCCAGCGACGATTTCGGTCTCCCCGGCTATGTGCGGATCGCCTACTGCGTCTCCCCGGAGATGATTCAGCGCTCCATGCCCGCCTTCAGTCAGCTGGCGGGGGAGTATGGATTATAAAAATAAACCGAAGGGCCATAAAAACGAAGCCACCCCGTTTCAATCGGGGTGGCTTCGTGGTTTCGGTACAAGCCGGGAGTGCCTCTGTCCGGCAAACCGAAAGTTATCGACGCATACCGTATTGATCAAAGGTCTTTTTGAGCGCCGCTTCCGTCGGAAAAATTGACCCGATTAGCGGAATAAGCTGAACAGCAGCGACAATCAGACCCACATTCGCGACAGTTGTTATGTCTTTGTTAAGCACAAATAAGAGAGGGATAACAGACAGAGGCAACAAAATCAGTCCACATCTGAACCACAGCTTTCCACAATACTTGTGCGCAAACTCCCATGTGTCCTTATTCTTCATGGACATAGTAGTTCGATAACCAAAAGTCGCATTGATGTTTTTAGGGGCTTGGGTCAAGAACAGCCTACCAAATCTGATCATTGTTAATGGGATGATCAGATCCGAAGCCAACATGAAAATCCAAAAAAACATGATTGATCCCCCTATCCAAATACCGATTTTCCAGCTTATTTGGCACCCATTCCCCGGACTTTTTATATAATCAGCCCGTATTTTTTCACCAGGGGCAGCAGCTTTTCCTCAGGCAGGCGGCCGTCGTACAGGGCCCTGCCCTGGTAGATGCGCAGGGCCTGCTCCAGAAGCTCAGCGTCCTCGCAGCGGATGCACAGAGGCTTTGTCAGCATACAGCGGCAGTCGGACAGATTATCCAGCTCCTCTGCTTTTTCGATAAACAGGGTGACCAGCTCCCCGTCCTCCTCCAGCGCGTCGCTGAGCCGGTCCTCCAGGGCTTCATCACAGGGCAGCGCCTCACCGCAGTCAACACCAGCGTCCAGCAGAAATACCCGCTCCTCCGTGGCGCAGGGCAGCAGTTCCGGGTGCAGCGGTGCGGGGGCGGCGGGCTTCAGACCCTTCACTGCCTCCGCAAGAGCGGCGATATGGCCCCCGTCGGTGCCGCAGCAGCCGCCGAAAATGCACACGCCTGCCTCCGCCATCTCACCGGCCAGAGCGGCAAACTCTGCCGGCGGGCAATCGTACACCGTCTCCCCGTCAACGATTTGAGGAAGTCCCGCGTTGGGCTTTGCGATCAGGGGGACTGTTGCATATTCCTGCAGCCGTTTGAGCTGGACCAGCATCTCTTTGGGGCCGGTGGAGCAGTTCAGACCGAAGGCGTCCGCTCCCATGCCCTGCAAAATCACCAGAGCGGCGGTCACATCCGTGCCGCTGAGGGTGCGCCCGTGCTCGTCGCAGGTGAAGGAGACAAAGACCGGCTTCCGGCTGACGCTTTTCACCGCCAGCAGCGCCGCACGGGCCTCCGCCACGGTCATCATGGTCTCGATCACAAACAGGTCTACCCCGGCTTCTTCCAGGGCCGCCGCCTGCTCGGTGTAGATATCCACCAGTTCCTCAAAGCTGGTCTCCCCCAGAGGGTAAAGGAACAGCCCTGTGGGGGCAATATCCCCGGCCACCCAGGCCCGGCCCTCCGCCGCCTGCTTTGACAGAGCGGCCAGGCGCAGGTTATATTCTCTGACCTTGCCCAGCAAGCCGTGGCTCTCCAGCTTCACCCGGTTGGCGCCGAAGGTGGGCGTGTAGATCACCCGGCTGCCTTTTTCCACATACTCCCGCTGTACCCGGACGATCGCCTCCGGGTTCTCCAGGATCCACTGCTCCGCACATTTTCCGCCGGTATAGCCCCGCTTTTGCAGCTGGGTGCCGGTGGCTCCGTCCAATAATAAGGGAAATCTCAGTTCCATAGTTCATCCTCTCCGCCAAACATCATGTGCTCCGGGTAGAGCCGGTTAAAGCTCTCATTGCCCGAAAGCTCAAGGTACTGGCATTTTTCTTTTATTTTCAACAATTGTTTCCGCTTTTCCCCGCTCAGCAGAGCCATAGCGGCCCCTGCCAGGGCGCTGTTTCCCAGACTGACCGTCCGTTCCTTCAGGCAGTCCGGCAGCATACCGATGGCGGCGGCGCTGTACGGGTCCAGATGTACACCGAAGCCCCCCGCCAGATAAAGCCGGTCGATCTGATCGGCGCTGATGCCGGCCGTCTCCGTCAGCACGGCGATGCCCGCCGCCACCGCGGCCTTGGCCAGCTGGAGCTGCCGCACGTCGGCGGCGCTGAGACTAACCCTGTCCGTGAGGTGAAAGACCCCGTTGCCGTTTTCATCCTCGGAAAGCCAGCGTTCAAAGCTCTCCGGGGCCTCATCGGGAGGCAGAAGCCGCCCGGTCTCGTCAACGAGCTCCAGTTCCAGCAGCATCGCCAGCAGATCCAGCAGCCCGGAGCCGCAGATCCCCTTCGCTTTTCCGCCGCCGATGACCTGAAATACCGGGCCGTCCCCTTCCCAGCGCACCCGGCTTACGGCTCCGTCGGCGCTGGCCATACCGCAGCTGATCCCCGCTCCTTCAAAGGCCGGACCGGAGGCCACGGCGCAGCAGAGAAAGCCGTTCATGCCGCCCAGGGCCATTTCACCGTTGGTCCCCACGTCCAGAAACAGAGAGCACTCCTCTTTTTCATCCAGGCCGGAGGCCAGAATCCCCGCCGTAATATCTCCCCCAACATAACCGGCCACGCAGGGCGAGCAGGAAAGGGCCGCGCCTTTTTCCGCAAAAACCTCTCCGCCGTCAAACAGGCTAAGGGGCTTAAAGGGGGCCGTCGCTATGCTCACCGGGGAAAGGCCCATGAAAATATGCTCCATCACCGTATTCCCGGCAAGGAAAAATTCGTCGATCTTCTCCTCCCGGCGCAGCTCATCCGCCATACGGAACACCTGATCCCGGATCAGTCCGGAGAGCCGCTCAAGCCCGTCCTCATGCTCCATAATGAACTGGCAGCGGGTGATCACATCCGCCCCATAAGGCGCCTGGGCATTCCAGGCGCTTTTCACCCCCAGCTCCCGGCCGTCCTTCAGGTCAAAAAGCTTCACGGCCACAGTGGTGGTGCCGATATCCACGGCGGCCCCCAGGCCCTCCCGGGCTTCCACATGCTTTTCCCCTGCCGCGCTGTCCGTGCAGATCGCGCCGCCGCTGTTCTCTTCCAGAATGACCCGGCAGTTCTCCGCCGGCGTACGGCAGGCCAGAACCACCCGGCCGTCGTCCAGCCGGACCCGGCACTTTCCGCATGTTCCGTTTCCGCCGCAGGGGGCGCTGACGGGAAAGCCGCCCCGGCGCAGAAGGTCCAGCAGACTCTCCCCATACTGCGATTCCAGCGTTTTTGTGCCGCCGCTGTGTTCCACCAAAACCCTTGACATCGTCTCTTCCTTTTCCTATAATTGCTTTAGTATTTTATAGTGTTAAACTAACCTGTATGCGCATTTTTGTCAAGCCGATTTTCCCCGAAAGGAGCTCTGTCCGTGGAAATACTGCTCTCTCTTGCCCGGCAGGCCGGGTTTTCTCACATGGCGGAGCTGGACGCGGCCACCCTCCGGCCCATGGCGGAGGTGAGGGACATGTGCTCTGCCGATAAATGCCGCAGCTACGGGAAAAGCTGGAGCTGTCCCCCGGCCTGCGGCAGCATCGGACATGCGGCCCAGCGCATCAGCCAATACCGCCGGGGCCTGCTCGTCCAGACCACCGGGGAGCTGGAGGATGAATTTGACCTGCAGTCCATCGCCGCCATTGAGGCGCAGCACAAAAAGGCCTTTCTGAACCTGGCCCGGCAGGCCAGGCTGCTTTTTCCCGGCTGCCTTCCCCTGTCCTCCGGCACCTGCTCCCTCTGCCGCAAATGCACCTATCCTGACAGGCCCTGCCGCTTTCCCGGAAAGCGGATGAGCTCTATGGAGGCCTTCGGTCTGCTGGTCAGCGAGGTCTGCACAAAAAACGGCCTTTCCTATTATTACGGCCCCAAAACCATAACATTTACCGCCTGTATTCTGACAGATTAACAAACAAAGGAAGGAATCACCATGGCCACACCGAAAGAGATCTTTCTGGAGCTTCTGAAGCCCGACGGGCAGCCGGAGCGGCAGCTTGTGCAGTATGAAGCCATACAGATGATGCTGCCAGATCCCATCAACGCCTATCTCCGGGGCAAACGAAAGCCCGGAACCACCAGCGTTGACCGCTGGGGCACCACCATCCTTTTCCCGGTCGACGCGCCGGGGGCTACGCCCCATATTACGGAGGAGAACAAGGTCTGTCCGGACATTACCCGCTGGCGGGAGTTTGTCCACGCTCCGGAACTGGAAGCCAACTGTCAGGAGGGCTGGGAGGAATGTCTTGCACGCAGCCGCGCCCTGGCCGGAGGGGAAAAGCTCACCGCCGGCTTTATGGGCACCGGCATTTTTGAGCAGTGCCACTTCCTGATGGGCTTTGAGGACACGCTGGCAAATCTCTATGAGCACCCGCAGGAGATGCACCAGCTGATCGACTACATCACCGACTACCGCATCAACTATGTGAACATGCTCATCGACCGGCTCCATCCGGACGCCATCTTCTCCCATGACGACTGGGGCACCAAGGAGTCCCTGTTCATGAGCCCGGAGATGTGGCGGGAATTCTTCAAGGAGCCTTACCGCCGCTTTTACGGGGCCATCCGCTCCCGCGGCGTCATCGCTATCCACCACGCGGACTCCTATCTTGTGCCTATTGTAGAGGACATGGTGGAGATCGGTATTCAGGTTTGGCAGGGCGTTTTGCCGGAGAACAACATCCCCGCGCTTCAGGAGCAGCTGAAGGGCCGGATGGTACTGATGGGCGGCATCGGCGCCGCCATTGACCGGCCCGACTCTTCGGAGGAGGAGATCCGCAGCTATGTGCGGCAGACGCTGGAGACCTGCTGCCCCGGCGGCCATTTCATCCCCTGCATCACCTACGGGATCTCCGGAACTGTGTTTCCCCATGTGGATCCCGTCATCAACAGCGAGATCGAAAAATATAACGGTGAACTCCATCTGCCAAGGCAGAAAACACCGCCGGTCCCCCGCCGCCGGGTGGCCGCTGCTGCCGCGCCGGCTGTCCAGGAGGGGGAGAGCAAAGATTCCGCCCAGATTATGGACCGGATCTCCGCCGCCCTGTGCAGGGGGCAGAAGAAAAAGCTGCTCCAGCTCTGTCAGGAGGCGCTGGACAGCGGCATCCCGGCCCAGTCCATCCTCTCCGGCGGACTGGTACAGGGCATGACCAAACTGGGCGACGATTTCAGCGCAGACCGGGCCTTTGTGCCCGAAATGCTGATGGCCGCCCGCTGCATGAACGCCGCCACCGAGCTGTTAAAGCCCCTCCTTGTAGGCGAGGCCAAGGCCCCCGCCGGGCGGGTCTGTCTGGGCACCGTCCGGGGCGATCTGCACGACATCGGCAAAAACCTGGTAAAGATTATGATGGAGGGCAGCGGACTGGACGTGATCGACCTGGGCGTGGATGTGTCCCCCGAGACCTTTGTCCGCACGGCAAAGGAGCAAAACTGCCAGATCATCGCCTGCTCCTCCCTGCTGACCACCTGCATGAATGAGATGCGGGGCGTGGTATCCCTTGCCGAGAGCGAGGGTATCCGGGACAAGGTGAAAATTCTGGTAGGCGGTGCGCCCATCACCCAGAGCTTCTGCCAGGAGATCGGCGCCGACGCCTACACCGACGACGCCGCCCAGGCCGCCCGCAAGGCGCTGGAACTGCTGGGCGCATGATGAACAGGAAGCAGTTTAAAGAAAGTCTCCTGCGGGGGCAGGGCCGCTGTATTCTGGCCACCCAGGCCGACCCGGAGCGCTACCGCGATGTTGTCCTTTGGGCCTGCGGGCAGGAACTGGCCTTTGACTCCCAAAGCGACGGGACGCGCTCCTGGTTTATCTACCGGCTGATCTGCTGTTATCCGGATAAAAAGCCCTTTCTGGACGCGATCATCCAAAGCTTTGACCGGGCCAAACCCGACAGGGGCTGGAAGCTGATCTGTCTCGCGGAGCGGCTGAAATATTTCTCCGACGAGGGGGAGACAGCGGCGGAACAGGCCCTGTGGCGCAAATATGAAGCGCTGTACGCACAGCTGCTGGCAAGAAAAAGCCTGTCTGGCGGCCTTTTCCCGTTGCGGGACAATTTTTCCATGCTCTGCGATATTCTGGCGGAAGATCTGGACGCCCATATCCGCATTGTGGAGGACCTTGGCCGTCTATTCCGGGAAAAGTCCCTTTACGACGGCTTTGATTTTATCTGGCTTTATCACAACGGGCACAGCGGCGCACTGAAAAAGCTGGCGGGCAAGTCTGAAAACATCGCGGCCTACCTCCGCGAAGGCGAGCGCTGCCGGCAGAAACAGGCCGCGGGCGACCACACTCCCCGTATTCCCCAGCGCGGCCCCGCACTGTCTCTGTGGCTGGCGCAAAACGGCAGTGAAGAGATGCTCGCAGACTATGCCGGAAAATACTTAAACCAGACCGATCCCGATCGGCGGGCGGAAGCACTGGCCGCCTTTTCCCGCTGCCCCTATCCGGGTGACCCCTCGCCCATCATCCGGGACACAGATTCGGATAATGCGGCACTGCGGGAGGCCGCATGGTACGCTCTTGAAAACATCCGTCACCCTCTGGTTCGTGAATTTGCCCTGCAAAATCTGGACAGCGATATGACCGACGTGCTCCCGGTTTTCATCCGCAACGTCCGGGACGAGGATGCTGCGCTGCTGGAGGGTCTTGTGAAGCAGATCCCTGTGGGCCCGGATGATGAAAGCGGCTGGCATCGTATTTATATTCACGTTCTCAACATGGCGAAAAAGGGGTTGAAAGCACCTCCCGGCCTGCTGACGCATATCTATGAACATTCCTATTGCTCCTACTGCCGCAACAGGGCGCTGCGCCAGCTGGGAAAGCGGCGGCTGCTGACGGAGGAGATGCTTCAGGAGTGTCTGTTTGACAGCAATGAAGAGATCCGCCGTTACGCGGCACAGCGGCTGAAACGGCGGGCAGAAAATACGCCTTGACAGGAGAGATCACACAATGCTGACACTTGGCTTTATCGGCACCGGCAACATGGGCGGCGCGCTGGCCCAGGCCGCGGCCAAAAATGACAATAACCGGCTGCTGCTGGCAAACCGGCACCCGGAAAAGGCCCAGCGGCTCCGGGAAAAAATCGGCGGAGAGCTGACGGACAGCCGGGGCGCGGCGGCAAAGGCAGACTATATTTTTCTTGGCGTAAAGCCGCAAATGCTGGAAGCCCTGTTTGCGGAGATAAGGGACAGCCTTTCCGCCAGGACTGACCGCTTTGTGCTGGTGAGCATGGCGGCGGGCACTTCCATTGAAAAGGTAAAGTGCCTTGCGGGCGGGGATTACCCGGTAATCCGTATCATGCCCAACACGCCGGCCTCCATTGGGCAGGGAATGATCCTCTACGCCTGCAGCCAGGAGGTAACAAAGGAGGAGGAAAACGTTTTTCTCGAAGCCATGACAGCAGCAGGGCGCTTCTCCCCCCTGGAGGAAAAGCTTATTGACGCCGGTTCCGCCGTCTCCGGCTGCGGCCCCGCCTTTGTGGATCTGTTCATCGAGGCGCTGGCCGACGGCGGCGTGGCCTGCGGTCTGCCCAGAGCCCAGGCGCTGGAATTTGCCGCCCAGATGACCGCCGGGTCCGCCCGGCTGATTCTGGAAAGCGGCAGGCACCCCGGCGAGCTGAAGGACGCGGTCTGTTCCCCCGGCGGCACCACCATTCAGGGCATCCGGACCCTGGAGGAGGCGGGCTTCCGGGCCGCCGTGATGAACGCCGTCATCGCCGCCTATGAGAAAAATTTCAAACTATAAAACGTGAAACGCCTTGCAGCCGCAAGGCGTTTCACGGCGTCGGAAAAGTTCGACGCCTTGAAAACTTATTCAGGCTTATTCAAAATACGCCTGAATAAGCAGAGATTGAACGCAGAAAGGGGACTCCCGTCCCCTCTCTGCACTCTCCCCATGCTTTTCTATACACTGCCGGTAGCTTTGTCTACAGTCTGAAACGCCTTGCAGCCGCAAGGCGTTTCCGTTTTATTTCCTATAATCGCAATAAATGTATTTATGTTCCCATTTTTCATCCCTGTACTCGCTGAATTCCGACATCCGGCATCCGTCGGTCAGGTCGTCCGCGATCTCCAGGATCACATCCTTCAGTTCAAGCCGGTCCTTCCATTTCTCCCCGATTCTGTCGTAGCCGCAGATGGCGCCCATAATGTTCCCCGCCACTGCGCCGGTGGAATCGCTGTCTCCGCCGTGGTTTACCGAGGCGATCAGAGCCTTGTCAAAGTCATCCGGATAGCGCAGACAGCAATAGAGCGCAATGGCCAGCGTCTCCTCGGCCACCCAGCCGCCGCCGAGCTTTTCGATGTTCTCCACATCCGGCCGGTCGTTTTCCGCCAGCTTTTCCGCCAGGGCGATGAGGTGAAACAGCTTCTGCATATCCTCCCCGTCGCCGAAGAGGTCAAGTAAAGTATCTTCACACTCCTGCAGGATATCGCGCAAGCCCTGGCCGTATGTGCAGCCGCCGTAGACCAGGCGGCTGATCACATGCACCAGCGCCGCCGAAGGAAGCCAGCCCAGGGGGTGCCCGTGGGTGATGGCCGCCGCAGCCGCGCCCAGCTTGTCAATGGCTTTGATCCTGTCCTTTTCCCCCGTATTTTTGCAAAACAGCGCCACCGGCGCAACCCGCATGACGCCGCCGCAGCCCTTTCTGTTGTTGAAAGGCTTTTCCATCGTGCCCATCTGCCCGGAGCCCAACGCCGCCAGGCAGGTGTTTCCCGGCGCTCTCAAGCTGTACAGGGCCGGGACATTGCAAAGCCAGGAGACCTTCTCCTCCGGCTCCCCCCCTCTCTGGGTGGAAAGCCAGTCCAGACAGGCCGCATAAATATATGTCTCCATAGGCGCGCCCATGCCCCTCATGCGATAGCGCGTGTCGCCGTAAAGGAGGCCGCAGGCGGTAAACAGGCTCATCTGGGTGTCATCGGAGATCAGGGCCTGGCCGTTCTCCAGCCGGTACTCGCATATGCCCTTTTCGCCGTAGCGTTTGAAAATTTCTCTGCTCCGCAGAAATTCCACCGGATATCCCAGTGCGTCACCAACGGCTCCGCCAAACAGACTGCCCCGCACTTTGTCTCTCATACCGAATTTTCCCTTTCTTCCAATAGCTTTATCGCTTCCGCGTATTTATTTACCCTTGCAAGGGCTTTTTCGTCGATCTGATCCGCATCCAGCCGGCTCAGGTCGCTGTTGTGCCGCAGATCGGCCAGCTTTACCCGGCAGGCAATGAGGTTATTGCCCAGGGCCTTCACATACTCCATATAAGGCACAGCCTCATCATGGGTCAGCAGAGCCAGCGCCTCCATCACATTCCGGGAAAAGCCCATGGCCGCGATGTCCTCAAGGGTATAGTCGGTATCCTCCGCCACGTCGTGCAGCAGCGCGACGACCGTGCTTTCCTCATCCTCCATCTGCTCCGCCAAATGGAATGGATGAAACACATAGGGAAGTCCGCTCTTGTCCTTTTTCTCCTTATGGGCTGCAAAGCAAAGCTTCAGCGCCTTTTTCGTATTATCTGTATAGATCATTCCTTATCACCCACTTTATTTTACCAAAAGCTGTATGCCATTACAAGCGCCTCTCCGCACGTTGACAGGAAAGGGCCGATTCGTTATAATAATGTCCGTTGAACGCAAACCTTCAGGAAAGCTGGTGCAGACAATGGAAAAAATCATCTTAGACTGCGATCCGGGACACGACGACGCGGCGGCAATCATTCTGGCAGCAAAAAGTCCGAAACTCCAACTGCTGGGCATCACCGTTGTTGCCGGGAACCAGACGCTGGAGAATACACTGCGAAACGCGCTGAATGTGGTACAGTGGCTGGATGTGGACGTGCCAGTGTACGCCGGCTGCGGACAGCCCATTGTCCGGGAAAAGGTCATTGCCGGCGATATCCACGGAAAGACCGGGCTGGACGGCCCTGTGTTCCCTCCCCTTATGCGCAAGGCTCAGCCGGAGCACGCCGTCAATTTCATCATCCGCCGTCTGCTGGATTCTGACGGGGACATCACCATGGTCACTACCGGCCCTATGACCAATCTGGCTATGGCGCTGCGTATGGAACCGAAAATTGCCGAAAAAATCAAGCGCATCGTATTGATGGGAGGCGCCTATGCCAATGGGAATGTCACTCCGGCAGCGGAGTTCAACATTTTTGCCGACCCGGAGGCGGCTCACATCTGCTTTACCGCAGGCCGCCCCATTACCATGATTGGTCTGGACGTGACCCGCAAAGTCCTGTGCTACCCGGAGATCGTTCAGCGCATGGAAAAGGTGGGCAACCGGGTTTCCGCACTTTTTGTTTCGCTGATGGGCCACTTCTGCAAAACCCAGAAGGAGATCTTCGGCTGGGACGGCGGCCCGCTTCATGATCCTGTGACCATCGCCAGCCTTATCGATCCGGAGCTGGTGACCACAAAGCCAATGAACGCTCAGATCGATATTCGCGGCGGGCAGTCTTACGGCCGCACCAACTGCGACTTTTTCAACTACCTCAGGCTCCCGCCTACAGCGGACGTAGCTATTGACATTGATCCTGCCCGCTTCTGGGACGTCTTTGAAGAGGGTTTGCGCAACTATAATTAAGCCTATCTATTTTTGGCGGTCAAAAGAGCGCCAAGCCTCGTTGCTTTCCCTGCCGATCACTATCCACTATTCGCTTCGGAAAGTGACCCGACCTACACATTTTCGCTCCGCTGAAATGCTAAAGCGTTTTTTCAAAGAACAGAATAAAAAAATCAGCCGGTAAAGGGCATGCAAGATAGGGAGGCGGCAGGTTTTGAGCGGGCCTTTTCCGCCCATGCTTCATGAAAAATTGCGGAAATACACACAAGTATTCCCGCAATTTTTCATTTTACCTGAACGAAAAAATCCTCGCTCAAAACTGC
>JALFVN010000013.1 GCA_022787565.1 Clostridiales bacterium
CAGCGTGATGATATCCCATGCTGCCTCCAGCAGAGAACCGATGAACTGGATGCCGACGCTGACCACGTTTTTGATGGTTTCCCAGGTATCCGAGAAGAAGGTGGTGATGCCGTTCCAGATGTTCGTGAAGGTGGTGGATACAGAGTTCCACACCTCATCCCAGCTGGTGCCAAACCATCCCAGCACCACATCCGCCACGCCCTTGAGCGTATTTAGGATATTCTCAAACCAGCTGACCAGCCCTTCCCACATAGTGGTGAAGATTCCCTTCACAGCCTCCCATGCACCGGACCAGTCGCCCTGGAATACGGAAATAAATACATCCACGATCCCAAGAATGACATCCAGAACCGTGGACAGCGTATTGGCGATGTGGTTGAACACGCCCTCAAAGACCGGGGCGAGGAGTTCGCAGAACCCCTGCCATACAGCGGACAACACTTCGGTAATGCTTTCAAATTCAAAGCCCAGGCTGTTCAGCCGGTCAACGATGCCCTGGCAGAAGCCGCTGACGGTTTCTTTGATCTGATTCCATGTGCCGATGATATTTTCCCGGAATTCATCGTTGGTTTTCCAGAGCGTTGCAAAGGCGGCTGCCAGCGTACCGATCACTGCCACCACAGCAAGCACCGGCCCGGCAACCGCACCGAGTGCGCTGCCAAGTCCGGTAATGGAACCGCTGCTCCCGGCAATCTTCACCCCCAGCTTGGCGATGCCTTTCGTCAGGCCGGAAAAGCCCTTCATGGCTGTGCCAACCGTGGAAGTCACTTTGCCGAAGAGGATGAGCATGGGGCCGATGGCAGCGACTACCGCCGCGATTTTCACCACGGTTTCCTTCTGCTCATCGTTCATGCCGTTCAGCTTGTCCACAAATTCCTGAATTTTCTTCGCCGCCGCCCGGATTTTCGGCATAAGGATTTCACCAAAGGAAATCGCCAGTCCCTCCAGGGCGGACTTCAGAATGGTGATCTGACCGGACAGGTTGTCCAGCTGGGTATCCGCCATCTGCTGGGCCGCGCCGCCGCTTTCCGTGATAGACTGCTGGAGACTGCCCCAGCTATCCCCGGTATTGGAAAGCAGTGAGTTAACAGCGGCCAGATCGGTTTTATTGAAAATGGACGAGATGATGTTCTGCTTTTCAGCGGAGGTCATCCCGTCCATACTGGTATTCAGATCCCCCAGAATATCGTTGAGGGAACGCATATTGCCTTCGGAGTCGTACACCTCCACGCCCAGGCTCTCCATGCAGGCGGCGGCTTTGTCCGTAGGGCTTTGCAGGGCGAGGATCACGTTTCGCAGATGCGTGCCGCCTTCCGCGCCCTTGATGCCGTTGTTGGCAAGGATGCCGAGCGCGGTGTTCAACTCCGCCGTGCCGCCCTTGACCGTTTTGGCGGTTGCGCCGATGGTCAGAATGGCTTCCCCCAGCTGGGCGACCGAGGTGTTTGTGGTGGAAGCGGTCTTGGACATCTGATCCACCATAGTATCGGCTTCGCGGGTTTCCATCCCCAGAGCCGACATGGCGTCCGTCACCATGTCCGATGCCGAGGCCAGGTCAATGCCGCCTGCCGCCGCGAGATTCAGCACGGTGGGCAGCGTATCATAGATTTCCTGCGTATCGTAACCGGCTAGCGCCAGGTAGTTCATGGCATCCGCGCATTCGCTGGCAGAGAACGCCGTCTCGGAACCCATCTGCTTGGCAAGATCCCGGAGGGCTTCCACCGTATTGACGGACTCGCCGTTCAGTTGGGTCTCTGCGTCCTTGGTGATGCCCATGGTGGCCTGCACCTGGCTCATGGAGGTATCGAAGTCCGCTGTGGTCTTGACCGCCGCCGTACCGAGGCCCGCCACAGCGGCAGTCACGGGGAGCAACTTCTGTCCGGCACCGGAAATCTTATCCCCGGCGGTTTGCAGCTTATCTCCTACCTCTTCAATCTTGGCGAGAGCGGCATTGGATTCGATGGCCTGTTCCTGCAGACGCTTCAGTTCCTGCTCGGTTTCGATGATCTCCCGCTGGAGGGCATCATACTTGTCCTGTCCAAGGTCGCCGCTTTCCAACTGTGCTTTGGCCTGCTCCTGGGCCAGCTTCAGCGCATCCAGCTTTTCCTTGGTGGAGCCGATGGCGTCCTTCAGCAACTTCTGCTTCTGGGTCAGCAGTTCCGTATTGGTGGGGTCCAGCTTCAGCAGCTTGGACACATCCTTCAGACCGGACTGGGTCGTTTTGATGGATGAGTTGACGCTTTTCAGCGCCTTATCGAGACCTGTGGTATCGCCGCCGATCTCAACGGTAATGCCCTTGATTCTGCTTGCCAAATTGCGTCACCTCCTAAAAATGGGCATAAAAATAGCCCGGATTGCTCCGAGCATGAAAAGAGCACCGGGTGTCAGCCGATGCTCCTTAATCAATGTTTTAACCTACAAACTGGAATTTCCTGTTTTGTCATGATTCACTTTTAAATTAGTGTACAGGTAAAATCAGCAAATCTTTTTTCATGAAATGTAATACGCCACTCAATGTCATGCTGCACAGGTTCAAAATGCAATGCAGAACACGCAGTACAGAGCTTTCCTTGTGAACTTGCTCCAAATACAACCGCTGTTGGTCCGTCTGCTCCGCCGATGATTCCAATACAGGTGGCATTGCTGCTTGCAGAGGGCGCAAACGAATCATGGTCGGGCATGATTTCAAGCGGTTTGTCGCTATCATCACAATCGCTGACTGAAATTCGCTCTGATGCTTCCGGTGAAAGCATATAGCGCATTTCGACGAAATGCGTGGGATAAATCCAGCGGCCAGAGCCAAAACTGTTCTTCTGCAAAGTCTGTTGCTCCAATTCCTGTACGGTGAGCGTGTATTCTGTCCCGTTCGCAGGATGGACAAAATGGAAAGAATCGCCGGGAGCTTTCACCGTGAAATGCGGGCCGGGGACGGAAACCAGTTGTTGTTCCATGGTCAGGGAAAGCGTCCTTATTTCCGGTCGGTGCTTGTTCACCCACGGAAAGGCATCTCTACAAACGACCCATCCATATGATGTGTTCAGGCCATAATGCTCCACAGCCCATTTTGCTTCCAACTCAATGCCCATTCCATCCGGCAGACAGGGATTATATGTCACGGCGCAGCCGTGAGATGCCCGCAGCTCATGCCCATTCAGATCCAGTCGTGGATTGAAATGAAGACACAAAGGATTGTCCTGCTCCAGTTCCATCTGCTGCTC
>JALFVN010000041.1 GCA_022787565.1 Clostridiales bacterium
CCATTCTGGAGATGCGTCTGCGTCAGCTGCAGGGTCTCGACCGGCAGAAGCTGCAGGAGGAATACGAGCAGATCGAGGAGCGCATCGCCTGGTATCTCGAGCTGCTCGGCGACGAGCACAAGATGCGCGCCCAGCTGCGCGAGGAAATGCTCGCGCTGCGCGACAAATACGGAGACGACCGTCTCACCGAGATTCAGGAGGTCGAGGACGAGATCGACCTGGAGGATCTCATCGCGCAGGAGCAGTGCGTCTACACCCTGACCCACGGCGGCTATATCAAGCGCCTGCCCGTCAGCGAGTACCGGGCCCAGGGCAGAGGCGGCAAGGGTGTCCGCGCCATGGCCACCAAGGACGAGGACTATGTGGAGACGGTGTTCACCGCTTCCACCCATGACAATATTCTCTTCTTCACCGACACCGGCCGGGTCTATATCAAGAAGGGCTACAATATCCCCGAGGCCGGAAGAAATGCCAGAGGCACCAATATCATCAACATTATCCAGATCGACAGCGGAGAAAAGGTCAGCGCCATGATCCGCGGCCGGGGTCTGGACGAGGATAGCTACCTGGTATTCGTCACCAGGGAAGGCACGGTCAAGCGCATGAGTCAGGCTGCGCTGAAGAATATCCGGGCAAACGGTATCCGCGCTCTGACTCTGGATGAGGGAGACGAGCTGATCTCCGTCATTGCCACTACCGGGGATGAAAATATCCTCATCGCCACAAGTAAGGGTCTTGCGGTCTGCTTCAATGAAAATGACGTGCGCCCCATGGGCCGAACCGCCGTGGGCGTTCGCGGCATAAGACTCCGGGAGGGCGACTTTGTGGTAGGCGCCGGCAGCAGCGCTGAAGGACAGCAGCTGATCAGCATCACCGAAAAGGGCTATGGCAAACGGACGGAGCTTGAGGAATACAGCATCCACGGCAGAGGCGGCATCGGCATAAAGAACTATAATGTCACCGAAAAGACCGGCAATGTGGCCGCAGTAAGGATGGTCAATCCGGAGGATGATATTCTGGTCATTTCCGATGACGGCACCATCATCCGTATGGCGGCGGATCACATCTCTGTTCTGGGCCGCGCTACCCAGGGTGTGCGCGTCATGCGCCTGATGGAGGGCAGCAAGGTCATCTCCATGGAAAAAACGGAAAAAGAGATGGATGAGGAAAGCCCCGAAGAATAAGGAGGCGTTTCAATGAGCGACCGGGAAAGACAAAACAGCAAAACGAATAAATCAGGCGGCGGAAAAGGCATACTGATCGTCGCGGGCTTTATCATTCTGATGAACATTATCAGCGCCGGCGGCGGAGAAGCCATTTTGGGTATTTTTGTCATCGTCCTGATCATTGGGACAGTGGTTTTCTTTCTGAAGAGGAAGAAGGGGGCAAGAAAAAAAGCGGAGGATCAGGCAACCGTCCGTTGGAGCGCGCCTGTGCCGGAGCGGCGTCAGAACAGGGCCGTTCCGGCGGAAAGACCGGCATATACCCCTCAGCCTGTCTACAATGAAAACACCTCCGGGGAAAACTTTCAGCGGGACCGGCAGCGGCGCATGGCCCAGCTGGACAGCTTTCTGAAAAACGGCATCATCGACAGGGAGGAGTACAAGGTTCTCCGGTCCAGATATGAAAGAGACATCTGAGCGTTTATGAAAACAGTCACCATCTATACAGACGGCGCATGCAGCGGCAACCCCGGCCCCGGCGGCTGGGGGGCGCTGCTGTGCTATAACGGCGCGGAAAAGGCCCTTTCCGGCGGCGCGGCCCAAACCACCAACAACCGTATGGAGCTGACCGGCGTGATCTCCGCGCTGCAGGCCCTGAAGGAGCCCTGCATCGTGGAACTCTATTCCGATTCCAAATATGTGATCGACGCGCTGGAAAAGGGCTGGGCCGTCTCCTGGCGGAAAAAGGGCTGGATCAAGTCCGATAAAAAGCCCGCGCTCAACAGCGATCTGTGGGAAATTCTGCTGGAGCTGACGGAAAAGCATCAGCTGCGCTGCCACTGGGTCAAGGGTCATGCAGACAATGAATACAATAACCGCTGTGATGCGCTGGCCGTGGCTCAGCGGGACAAATACGCCGGCAGTGAGGGAAAAAAATGAAGAAAAACTATAACGACAATCCATTTAAAATTTTTATATCCTATATTGCCGGGCACAGAAAACTCTTTGCCGTGGACATGCTCTGCGCGCTGACCGTGTCCATCATCGACCTGATCTTTCCCTATGTATCCAGAGTTTCCATGAACCGGCTGCTGCCGGAAAAGCTTTTTACCGCCTTCTTTGCGGTGATGGGCATTATGGTGCTGGCTTATTTCCTCAAGGCTGTTCTCTATTATGTGATAACCGTTGTAGGTCACCGTATGGGCGTGCTGGTGGAATCCGACATGCGGCGGGACATTTTCACCCATATGCAGGATCTGTCCTGCAGCTTTTACGATAAAAACCGCACCGGCGTGCTGATGAGCCGCATCACCAGCGACCTGTTTGAGATTACCGAGCTTGCCCACCACGGGCCGGAAAATGTGATCATCTGCTCGCTGACCATTGTCGGCTCTCTGGCGGTGATGTTTACCATAGAGTGGCGGCTTACCCTGGTTCTGACGGTGGTGCTGCCGGTCTGCCTCTGGTTCACCCTGTCCCAGCGGATCAGGATGAAAAAGGCCAACATTGAGGTAAAGAAAAAAACGGCAGAAATTTATGCCGCTATCGAAAGCAGCATATCCGGCATCCGCACGTCCAAGGCCTTTGCCAACGAGCAGCAGGAGAGCAAAAAGTTCGACCAGGCCAACGAACTGTTTCGCGGCTCCAAGGTGGAGTACTACAAAACCATGGGTCTTTTCATGAGCGGAATGGAGTTTACTACCGGTATCGTTCAGGTGCTGGTCATCGCCGTGGGCGGCCTGCTCATTATGGGCGGGAAAATGGACTATGTGGATCTGGTCACTTTTTCCCTCTATGTATCTACTTTTGTCACGCCGGTGAGGAAGCTTACCCAGTTTTCCGAGATGTATATGCAGGGCACCGCTGGCTTCAGCCGTTTTCTTGAGGTCATGCGCACCGAACCGGGGATAAAGGATAAGCCCGGCGCAAAAGAGATGGGCCCGGTCCGGGGTGAAATTGAGTATAAGGACGTCTCCTTTGATTACGGCAACGGCGTGCCGGTGCTCAGCCATATCGACCTGCATGTCAAGCCGGGAGAGTGTCTGGCTGTAGTGGGCCCCTCCGGCGGCGGAAAGACCACCCTTTGCCAGCTTCTGCCCCGTTTTTACGACGTCTGTGAAGGCAGTGTCTGCGTAGACGGTATGGATGTGCGGGACGTGACCCAGAGCAGCCTGCGCCGGAATATCGGCATTATCCAGCAGGATGTGTTCATGTTTGCCGGGACGATCCGGGAAAATATCCGTTACGGTCGTCCCGATGCCTCGGATGAGGAGATTGTTCAGGCGGCAATCAGAGCAGAGATCCATAACGAGATCATGGAAATGCCCGACGGCTACGACAGCTATATCGGCGAGCGGGGCGTCATGCTCTCCGGCGGGCAGAAGCAGAGATTGTCCATTGCCCGGGTATTTTTGAAAAATCCCAAGATCCTCATCCTGGACGAGGCCACCTCCGCCCTGGATACGGTCACGGAGCAGCGTATCCAGGCCTCCCTTGACGAACTGAGCCAGGGCCGAACCACCATTATTATCGCCCATCGCCTTTCCACCATCAAAAATGCCGACACTATTGCCGTGGTGGAGGGGGAGCATATTGTGGAAATGGGCTCTCATAAGGAGCTTATGGATAAAGACGGAATATACGCTGCGCTTTGCCGCGCACAGAGCATGGAAAAGGAGGAAACATCATGCTGAGCATTCGTAAATGCGGGCATAAAGAGCTGGAGAGATATTATACGCTCTTTGAGATGGACTTTGACAGCCGGGAAATGCTGCCGAAGCTGGCTGTACATAAGGCGCTGACCAACGGTTCCATGGAGCTGCTGGCCGTGGTGGATGAGGAGTCTAAAATGGACCTGGCCTTTGCGCTGGTGGCCACCAGGAGCCTTTACGGCTATGTGCTGCTCAAGTACCTGTCCGTCATGCCCTGGTGCCGTGAGCAGGGCATAGGCATCGAGTCCATGCGCCTGATCAACAAGCGCTATGCCGGCCGGCAGGGCATCATTGCCGAGCTTACCGAGTACCCCGAGGACGAACCCCAGCGCCGCAGAAAGCTCCAGCGCTTTCTGGCTCGCTTCGGCTATGTGGAGACGGACAGCGATTACCGCATCGGCGGCGGGGACGCCCTGGTGATGATCAAGCCCATCAAGGGAAGTGCGGAGCTTTCGCCTGTGCTGCACCGGGTGATCGCGGACTTCTATTCCCGCTTCCTTTCCCCCTTTGCCATGAACAGGCTGGTGGACATCAGGCCGGTAAAAAAGACCGAAGACTGATAAAAGGAAGGCATAACAGTTAAACCGCTGTTATGCCTTCTTCTTTCAGAAACGAACATTGTCCCTGAACGGAAAAGCGATTGATTACGCGGTTTTTTCGTGGTATAATCCCTCAGGTATGAATATTCTGATCAACCAGATTTTTGAAAATAAGGAAGCCGCCGCCCTCCCCGGTCTGCTGGAGAGCGGAGGGCTTCCTGCGCTCGTTTCCGGGCTTTCCGCCGTACATCGGGCAAATCTTGCCGCCGCGCTGCGGGAGAGAACAGGCGCGCCCATTTTTGTAATCTGCCCGGATGATACAACGGCGGAGAACTTTGCAAACGACCTGCGCGCCATGCTCGGGGAAGAGGCGGCAGTGCTGGGTATGCGGGATTTCACCTTCTACGCCACGGAGGCCGCCTCCCGGCAGGGGGAGCAGAAACGCATTGCTGCCCTGTATACCCTGGCAAAGGGCAGCGCACCGGTAGCCGTGGCCTCTGTCCCCGGTCTGCTCCAGCGCACCATACCCCCAGATACGCTGATGAAAGCCGCCTTTACCATTACCGACGGGGAAAGCTGCCCGCCCGAGGACGTGGAGGACGCCCTGCTCCGCTGCGGCTACTCCCGCACCGAACAGGTGGAGGGCCCGGGGCAGTTTGCCCGCCGGGGCGGTATCCTGGACTTTTTCTCACCCTTTGACCATGAACCCATAAGAATGGAGTTCTGGGGCGACGAGATCGACTCCATGGGCCGTTTCGACGTGGAGAGCCAGCGGCGTACCGAGCAGGTGAAAAGCTGCGTCATTCTCCCGGCGGCGGAGACCCTGCCCACCATGACTGCCGGCGGGGCAGAGGCCCTTGCCCGGGAGATCGAGGCTTTTGCCGGTAAATATGCAAAACGCCGCAGCAGCGAAAACGCGGCCAAGCTGGCGGAGACCCTGCGCGCTGACGCGGAGCGCATGAAAAACCGGCTGAGCATGTCCGACGCGGACCGTTACCTGCCCCTCATCTACCCCATGGCCTCCGGCGCGGACTACATCCCGGCAGACGCCTTGGTCATTCTGGACCAGCCCAACCGCTGCGCCGAGCGGGCCAGAGATTACGCAAAGCAGCTGGGTGAGGATATCCGGGAGCTGAACCGACGGGGCCTTCTGGCCATGAGCCCGGACAGCTTTACCCTGAGCTTTGAGGCGCTGGTCAGGCGGCTGGAGGATTTCCCGGTATATATGGCGGACGCCTTCACTGTGGGCAGAAATCCCCTGCCGCCCAAAACCATGACCAGCATTCCCGCGAAGCAGCTCCCCTCCTATGCGGGAAGCGCTCAGGCCGCCGCAGAGGATGTGAAGCTCTATCTGAAGCAGGACTACCGGGTGGTGGTTCTGGCGGGAGACGAACGGCGGGCAAAGGTGCTGCAGGACTTCTTCCGGGAGCACGAAATTCCGGCACTCATTGTCGAGAAGCCGGAAAAGCTGCCGGATTTCGGAAAGTGCTGCATCTGTATCGGCTCCATCTCCGCCGGTATGGAATACCCGGGGATCAAGCTGGCCATCCTCACGGACGCCCAGCTGATCCGCGCAAAGAATAAAAAATCACGGAACAGAAAGCTGGGTCCAGGCCGTCAGCGGATCGAATCCTGCGCCGACCTGTCCGTGGGCGACTATGTGGTGCACGAAAACCACGGTATAGGCCGCTTTGCCGGCATCGTGAAAATGCAGGTGGACGGCCTGGAAAAGGACTATATCAAAATCTGCTACGCCGGAACGGACAGTCTCTATGTACCGGCTACCCAGCTGGATCTGGTGTCAAAATACACCGGCGGCGGGGAGGACAAGCCGGTAAAGCTGTCGAAAATGGGCGGCACCGAGTGGGCAAAGACCCGCTCCCGGGCGAAAAGCGCCGCCAAGGACATGGCAAAAAAGCTGATCGCCCTCTATGCAGAGCGGCAGCGGATCCCCGGCTATGCCTTCTCTCCGGACAGCGAGTGGCAGACCGAGTTTGAGGAGAACTTCGGCTATACCGAGACGGATGACCAGCTCCGCTGTGTGGCAGAGATCAAAAAGGATATGGAGTCCTCCGTGCCCATGGACCGGCTTCTCTGCGGCGATGTGGGCTTCGGCAAGACGGAGGTAGCCCTCCGCGCCGTGATGAAATGCGTACTGGACGGCAAACAGGCCGCCATATTGGTGCCCACCACCGTCCTGGCCCAGCAGCACTATCAGACCGCTTTGCAGCGCTTTTTCGGCTTCCCGGTGAATATCGCGGTACTCAGCCGCTTCAAAACCGGCGGTCAGACGGCAAAGACCCTTTCGGACCTGGCCACCGGCAAGTGTGATCTGGTCATCGGCACCCACAGGCTTCTGTCCAAGGATGTGAAATTCAAGAATCTGGGCCTGCTGGTGGTGGACGAGGAGCAGCGCTTCGGCGTCAGCCACAAGGAGCATATCAAGGAGCTTTCCAAGGGTGTGGACGTGCTGACCCTCTCCGCGACCCCCATCCCCAGAACCCTCAACATGGCCATGTCCGGTATCCGGGACATGTCTACCATTGAGGAGCCGCCGGAGGACCGGCTTCCCGTGCAGACCTTTGTCATGGAGCACGACTGGGGCGTGATTGCCGACGCCATCCGCCGGGAGATCCAGCGGGGCGGGCAGGTGTATTACCTGCATAACCGTATCGACGATATCGAGCGCACTGCCCGGAAGCTGATGGATCTGCTGGAGGACGTGACCGTGGCAGTAGCCCATGGACAGATGGATAAAAACATGCTGGCCTCCGTGATGGAGAGCGTATCCAGCGGAGAGACTCAGGTGCTGGTGTGTACCACCATCATCGAGACGGGAATCGACATCCCCAACGTGAACACCCTGATCATTGAGGACGCGGACCATCTGGGTCTTGCCCAGCTTCACCAGATCCGGGGCCGTGTGGGCCGTTCCACCCGCCGGGCTTCGGCTTACCTGACTTTCCGCCGGGATAAAGTGCTGACGGAGATCGCGGAAAAGCGGCTCAACGCCATCCGGGACTTTGCCCAGTTCGGCTCCGGCTTCAAAATCGCCATGCGAGATCTGGAGATCCGGGGCGCGGGCAATCTGCTGGGTGCGGAGCAATCCGGGCATATGATCGACGTGGGCTACGATATGTATATGAAGCTTCTCAGCGAAGCGGTATTGGAGGCCCGGGGCATCGAGGTACCTGCCCGGGCAGAGTGCTCGGCGGACCTGGCGGTTGCTGCCAATATCCCGGACCGGTACATTCCCTCTTCCGAGCAGCGCATGGATATCTACCGGCGCATCGCCCTCATCCGTACCGAAGAGGAGGCGGACGACCTGACCGATGAGCTGATCGACCGCTTCGGCGATCCGCCGCCGGGAGTAAACGCCCTGATCCATGTGGCTCTTCTCCGGGGGGAAGCGGGCCGGGCCGGAATCACGGATATCTCCCAGAAGCAGGGCTACCTGCGCTTTACGGTGAAGGACTTTGACATGGAGAAGGTCTCCGCGCTCTACGCCATGCCCGAATATAAAGGCCGTCTCCGTGTGGAGGCCGGTTCAAAACCCTGCCTGAGCCTGCGGATCAAGGCCAAGGGCCGCGTGATCGATGAGGCGCGGCGCTTTGCGGCTGACTGGGCGGAAAAAAGTATTAATAAAGCTTAAATTATCTGCATAAGTCTTGTGAAAAGACTTTCCCGGTGTTATATTGCAAAAGAAGGCTAAAAGGAAAGGACAAAGAAAATGAAAAAACTTGTTGTTATTCTCGCGGTGGTCTGCGTTCTGTTCGCGGGTGTTGTGGGGTATATGAGCTATGCAAACCGGCCCGCTGACGCGGATCCGGCAGAGGAGCCGGAAACCAGCCAACCCCTTGACGCTCAGGAGAGCGCAGAGCCTGTCCAGATTCCGTCCGTGGATTATGACGCCATGCGGGCAAGCCACGAGCCCGACGAGATCGTTGCCACCTGCAATGGCCGGGACGTGCGCTGGGACGAGTATTTTTACTGGGCCAGCTATAACGCCGCCCAGGTGGAAAACTATATCACCAGCATGGTGACCTATTATGGCATGGAAGTCAGCTGGGACGACCCCTGGGGCCAGGACACGGATCAGAGCTTTGCAGAATATGTACCCGTCAGCGCCGAGGAGCAGATCAAGCAGATAAACTGCATTGAAGACTTTGCCGCGGAAAACAATGTGGTACTCAGCGACGAGACCCTTGCGGAGATAGAAGAACAGCTCAAGAGCACCATCGCCAGCACCTGCGGCGAAGACGCCACGGAGGAGGACTTTAACCAATATCTTGACCAGGTATACATGACCCGGGCGCTGTATGACCGGATGAACCAGATCAATTACCTCTACCAGCAGGGCTATACCCAGCTCTACGGCGAAAACGGCGAGCTTGTGGATGATGCGGCGGCAGTTGCCTATCTGGAGGACAACGAATATATCAGCGCAAACCACATCCTGCTGATGACCGTGGACAGCGCTACCGGTGAAGCGCTGGATGAGGAGACTATCGCCGCTCAGGAGCAGAAGGCCCGGGAAATTGCGGCGGAGCTTCAGGCGATTGAGGATCCTCAGCTGCTCCTTACCCGTTTTGCCGAGCTGAAGGAGGAATACTGCGAGGATACCGGCAAGGTCTCCTATCCCGACGGCTACACCTTTACCCCCGGCACCATGGTCACCGAATTTGAAGACGCCTGCAACGCCCTTGCGGATTATCAGGTATCCGATCCCATTCTCACCAGCTACGGTTATCACATCATTATCCGGCTGCCCCTTGACCCCGATAAAACCGTGGAATATTCCCATGAGGGCACGCCTATGAATGCCCGCAGTCTTGCGGCCAGCGCCGAATATGCCAGCCGCATGGACGCCCAGTATGAAAAGACAAGCTTTGAATATGTTCCCGGCTTCAGCTTCAGCATCAAGGATTTTCTTAAGTAAACAGACAAAAGGAGGGCTTCGGCCCTCCTTTTTACTTTTATAATGTCTTCCTTGCACGGCCCACAAGGTATACTGCGGGGATAAAGAGAAGGGCATAGGCCAGATTGATCAGAGGGACCAGCTTTTCAGACCAGAATTCAAGACTTTGTGCGTTGGGCGCGATAATCACCGAAGCCGCTGAGGAGACAAGGCCGCACAGGGGGATCACCCATCTCCCCCGGCGCAGATCAAACAGCTTCTCCCCCCGATATTCGCCGCTGTGCCCAAGAACCAGGCGGATGCAGTGCTGCGCGCAGTAGAGCAGCAGAGAGATCATCAGAAAATCGGGAAAGACCCACAGCGTTCCCACCAGCGCTTCCACCCGCTCAAGAGTGCGGAAGAACACAATGTTCCGCACCAGGGAGAAAAAGGGCTGCGTCAGACTTGCGGTGAGCTCCGGGCTGAAATTCCCGATAATGTCAAAGCTGATCACGCACAGCAGCACCGAGATCCCCAGTGCCCAGAGGGAAAAGCTGCGCGCCCGACCGGCACTTTTGGGCGTCAGCCCCTCAACAAAGCAAACAAGATACAGTACCGCTGTCAGCACGTTGACCGTAGCAATGCCCCCTTTGGCAACGGGGAGCGCATCGTGCTTTGTCACCGGCAACAGATTGCTCATATCCACGGTAAAAAGAGCCGTGACCAACACCAACAGCAGTACGCCCAGCACTACCGGCTGAACCATCTTTGCCACCCTGGCCAGGGATCGTACTGCCCCCATGGCTGCCACTGTGCCCAAAATGCCCATCGTTAAAGAGAAAAAGGGCGAGGAGCTGTTGGGATAGATGGTGGTGATGAACCGGTCCGCGCCGGAGCGGAGCATAAAGCCGCCGTAGAACAGAAACCACAGGGCGGAAAGGCCCAGCAGAATCTTTCCCGCGAAAGGACCCAGGGCCCGGAGATACAGCTCGGCAAGGCCCTCCCCTTCCATCCGGCGCTCCATAAGGTTGCTGAGAAGCAGGATGTACAGCAGCACCGGAAGAAACCCCGCCGGAGCAGAGAGCCAGGCTGCCTGTCCGGCAAACTGTGCGGCCGCGGAGGGAAAAAGCCGCAGCGCGGGGACCAGTACGATCACGGTACACAGAGCGATCAGCTGCCCCCGGCCAAAACTGTCTTTAAATTTCACGCCTGCTCATCCCTTATATCGTTAGTGTGCTTGATCTGGCCGCTGACGCTGATGCGCACCGGCAGCTCCGGCAGCAGAGAGGCCAGATCGCCGCCCAGCGCCCGGTATTTTTCGGCGTTGTCCATCTCCACAATACTTCCCAGGCCCAAAAAATCTGCCTGGAGGGTCTTGGAAAGCCGGATCACCGCGCTTACCCGCTCCGATATGGCGGTTTCCAGCTGTGCTTTCAGATAATCCTCGTAATCCGGTTCGCCGAAATGGCCTCCGCCGCCGATTTCTGCAATGTTTGCAGCAGCCTTGATCTGAATATCCAGCATTTCCAGACTGCCGTCTTCTGCCCACACAGGTTTTATGGTGGAGCCGCCCTGATCCAGCTCCAGAGTGACCGGCGTGGCATAGCGGTCTTTCACCACAATGTCGCTTATCCCCGCAATATTCAGCAGCAGGCCCACCCCGATGGCCTGTTCCTTGTCGATATAGGCGCAGAGCCTGTCGCCCCGGATCACGCCGTAGCCCACGGCGGCTGCGGTAAGGGCCTGGCTTTCCTTTTCCTGTTTTTCGTCGCCGCCTCCGATGTCCGGGCGTTCGGCGCTGTCGGTGCCGGAAGAGCCGCTGTCGCCCTCTTGCTTTGTTCCGCCCTCCTGGATGGAGGGGCTGCATTCTATGGCGCAGATCAGTCCGCTGCCGTTTCGTTCCAGATCCCGCAGCAGATCGGAGGCGGAAAAGGCCTTGCTGTCGCCCCGTTCATCAACATTGGCCCGCACGGCTTCCAACACTTCCGAAATACCCTTGCTGCCGTCTCCAACCTGCATCACAGCCTCCTGGGCAGTACCGCCTTTGACGATATACAGCGGAATGTCGGTCCGCAGGTTGGGAGAGCGGCAAATGTAAGACAGATAGCCTCGGATCCCGTTTTGGGCAGCCTCCTCTCCCAGTACCACATGGCCGGTATGGGAGAGAAAAAGCTCCTGCTCCTGAGAGTAGCTGAGAATATGGGCAATGGCGCTGGTAATGGATACGCCGGTGGAGAACAGACGCACCGGGGAGCTGCCGTCGCTTTTCGCGCCGGAGGCCAGGGAAATCCCTACGCCCTCTTCCGCGCAATCGATGCCCATAGTCTGGATCACCAGCAGCCGCTCAAGCTCCCGGAAGTTGGAGTATATGCCGCTGCAGCCGCTGAGAGACAGCAGCAAGAAGAATACAATAAGAAGAGATATGCCTCTTTTCACTTTTGGCGCCTCCTGTCCGGGGTGTTCAGATCCGGATTTCGGAATTTTCTGTCCGGTACAGGCCGCCGAAGCAGCATACGGAAAAGGCCGCCGGGATCGCTTCCGCTGAGCGGCGCGGTGTAGTTCACGCCGAAGCTGTCGATCCCGGCCAGATGCAGCAGCAGGATACAGCAGAAAATTCCGATCCCGAAAAAGCCCGCCACGATAGCCGCCAGCAGCATCAGAAGCCGGCACAATTTAATGGCCGAACCCATGTCCTGGCTGGGCAGAGTGTAGCAGGCAATGCCGGATACGGCTACCACAATGATGGCTATAGGCGATACAAGCCGCGCCTCCACTGCCGATTGGCCCACGATCAGGGCGCCGATGATGGATACCGTGTCGCCGATGGGATTGGGCAGCCGCAGGCCCGCCTCCTGTAAAAGTCCGAAGGCAACCAGCATACTCAGCACCTCCAGCGCAGAGGAAAACGGCACATCCTGCTTCGCGTCAATGATGGAGAGGAGCAGCTTGGTAGGGATCATCTCCTGATGATACATGGCAATGGCCACATATAAGGCGGGCAGAAACAGACTGAGCACCAGCGCCAGGTAGCGGAGAAGACTCAGGGAACTGGAAACAAGGAAATGCATCCCGTTATCTCCGGTCACCTTCATAAACTCGCCGAAGCTTGCAGGTAGGACAACACCCACGGGAAGTCCGTCCACCAGAAGCCCGATCCGGCCGTCGCTGAGATACATGGCAAAACGGTCGGGCCGCTCCGTGTGCAGAAGCTGTGGAAAGGGGGAGAGAGGCGCATCCACAATATGCGCTTCCAGGGCATCGGTAGAGAGGAGAGCATCCACGTCGATATGGTCCAGCCGGGAGGCAATCTCCTCCACCTTGGCCGGATCGGCCACGCCGTCAATAAACATCATGGCCACACGGGTGCCGGTCTTTCTGCCGATGCTGCTCTCCACCAGCTTCAGCTTGGGAGAGCAGATACGCCGCCGAACAAGAGATGTGTTTATCCGCAGCGTTTCCACAAAGGAATCCTTGCCGCCCTTTAGAGATTTTTCCAGCGTAGGCTGGGAAATGGAACGCACATTGGAAGTGCGTACCTCAAAGCACAGCGCCAGTTTTAATGTGTCAAACACAATGGCGCAGTGGCCGTGGGTCAGATCACTGACAGCGTCATCCATCTTTGTCCGCAAATTTGGAGAATAAGAGTAGACAAGGCCCTCCTTTATCAGCCTGGCACATTCCTCCAGACTTTGTGCGCGGGAGCGGAGCAGATCGGTCAGAGGACGGATAATGTCCTGGGAAACGCTGTCACCGGAAACCACGCCGTCCAGCCAGCAGACCTGAAGAAATAATTCCCCGTTCAGACCGAAGTCCAGTTTTCTGGCTTGAAAATCACTGCAGCGGCCAAAGATGTCTTTCAGATTCTCTATGGTAATTTCACAGTCGTATTCCGGCGTCCGCTTTGGATGAGGGCCGGGATAAAAGGATTGAAAATTATACATGTTGTGTAGTATGTCCCAAAGAAGACGCAATATTTAGCGTCGGAAAAAAAGTTCAAAAAAAATGAAAAAAAGTGTTGACATAATGAGTTTCAGGTGGTATATTAAGCAAGCTGTCCGAGAGAACAGCGGTTATTTGTAAGACAGAGAGCAAAAAAACTTCAAAAAAAGTTAAAAAAGCTCTTGACAAACGCGAAACGCTGTGTTACAATAATCAAGCTGTCGCCCCAAGAAAGGGTGGCGGGAAGATGTACCTTGAAAATTGAACAATGTAAGAACAGCTTATGCAAATAAGCACCAGAAAAGGGTTCTTAAAGTCTGATGAAACAGACATTAAAAACAATTTCTTTTGAGAGCTAAGAAAGCGATCGAGGATTGATTTTATCCGGTGGAGACACCGGTTAAGATACAATTTATTGAGAGTTTGATCCTGGCTCAGGATGAACGCTGGCGGCGTGCCTAACACATGCAAGTCGAACGAAGCACTGCAGACGGAGATTCGTCGAAGCCTGCTT
>JALFVN010000042.1 GCA_022787565.1 Clostridiales bacterium
GTCCACAGGAAAAGAAATCGTCCGCTTTTCCTCTGGATGTTTGTTTTCAATGTCGTCCGAAAAGGTGCTGACAAGCAACTCATACGTTCCGTCCTTGTCCGTATAAGTGACGGACGCGCCACCCTCAAAGGTTTTCGGTCGGTGGGGCAGGAACACTGCCAGCGCCGCCACGATCAGTACAAGCACGCCCAGCAGCCCATACAGCGTCTTTTTCCGCCACAGGCGCGGCGGTTTCACTTCTGAGCGTTCAATCTGACTTTGGGCGCAATGCGGGCAAAAGGAAGCGTCCTCTGGCAGCTCAGCACCGCAATTTCTGCATTGTTTACGCATTCTATTCTCTCCTTATAGCGCCTCCATCAGATAAAGCACGCTTTTGTATCGTTTCTTCGGATTTACCATGGTGCATTTCTGCACAATACGCCCCAGCTTTCCACTGGCCAGTTCCTTGGACGGATGCTTTCCCGTGAGCATGATATTCAGCAGTACACCCAGAGAATAGATGTCCGCCCGCTCGTCGGTCTGTGTAATGCCGTACTGCTCCGGTGCGGCATAACCTGTCGTCCCTAAAATCTGCGTGTCGTGGCTTATCTCACTTTTGAAAATGCGGGAAGCGTCAAAGTCGATGAGTATCGCCTCGCTGCCCCGTACAATCACATTTTCCGGCTTGATGTCCCGATGCACCGCGCCCAAGGAGTGCAGCACCCACAGGGCGTTGCAGAGCTGAAAAGTGATCTTCCGCGCCTCTGCGGGGGTAAGGCACGCTCCGGCCAGAAGGAAGGCAAGGGAATCTCCCTGTATGTATTCTTCCAGCACCGCCACCATGCCGTCCCGCTCCGCTGCCTCCATGATTTTCGGAAGATTTCGGCAGGAAACGGAAAGCAGCTTTCGATACACCTCGCCGCTTCCCTGATAATGGCGAAAAATAAAGCGCGTTCCGTTCTGTTTGTTTTGCAGAAGCGAAACACAGCCGCGCTCACTGTTTTTGATTGTCTTTACGGTTTCATATTCCGCATCGATGCTTGACAACAAATACTGATAAATGGCGCTCACCCCCCTTATGCTATGCAAAGCGCATATTGATTTTGCTTGTCGAAATCAGTATGATTATACAAAGAAAACACGCGGTTGTAAAGGCGGTGAGGAAGTGAAAGACACAAATAATCTCCGGCAAGAGCTGATGGAGGCGGCAAACCTCGATCAATTTCTGTCAGAGAATCAGGAAAACTTTAACAGCGGCAATGTGTGTGATTTATTAAACCAGCTTTTCCTGAAGCGAAAGCTCTCCAAGGCGGCGCTGGCGAAACAGTCCGGCATGAGTGAAGTTTATCTGCACCAAGTCTTTTCGGGGCGGCGAAATCCCTCCCGTAGCCGCCTTTTGTGCCTGTGCTTCGGTTTGAACGCCACATTGGAGGAAACGCAGGAGCTTTTGAAGCAATGCGGGCTTGCTCAGCTTTACCCCAAGAATAAGCGGGATGCAATTATTCTGTACGGGATTCTGAACGGGATGGATTTATTTGCGGTAAACGACAAGCTGTTTGCAGAGAATGAGGAAACCTTGTATTAGGGCAAGGGCAACGGGAAAAAACGCTATCATTTCGGAGCGGGACAGGCCAAAGCTCCGATTTTCTTGTTTTTCCCGAAATATACCCCCGCCGCCTATTTTCACAAGGTTTTCATGCCGTAAACAATGACACGCCAGAGGATAGAGAAATAAATATAAATAACACAAGCATGACGGCATTATCACCCTGCAAGTTATCATCCATTATAACTGTGTCGGGCCGCTCATGGTGCCGGATCGCCGGAAGCTCCCCGAGACCGACATTATCATGAAAACAAGAAAAGGCGTAGCATTAAGCTACGCCCCGGCCCAGATCGCAGTATGAACTTCGTAGAAATGAAAAATGCGGAGTGTCGGGATTCGAACCCGAGGCCTCTTGGACCCGAAAAAAGGATAAAATGCAAAAGCAGACGGGAGAATTACACTCCGGTCTGCTTTTCCTGTTTTTGTCTTTACTTTTTGTTACGATTCGTCTCTAAATTTTATCCGTTTTCTGCGCTTTTTGTTTTATTTTTCCGTTAAAACGCCCATTTTTTACCTGAATTTTATGAATTTTCTTCCAAAAGCCAATTGAATTGCAGAGTAGTATGTGGTATATTTATTTGGAATAATTAAATGAAGCATTCCCTTGCGGAGAAGACGCAATGAAGAAGAAAAACACCCCTGCTGAGTTGCCCGGCACCCAGCAGCTGGAAGCGGAGCTGGCCCGGGAAAAATATAAACACCGGTATCATTCCGTGCTGCGAAGCACGATCTATACGCTGATCATCGTGGCTGCCGTTGCGGTGCTTACGGCAACGCTGTGGCTGCCTGTGCTGCAGATCTACGGCAGCTCCATGAGCCCCACCCTGCAGGACGGGGAGATTATTTTCAGCGTAAAGACCGCGGATTTTGCCCCGGGCGACATTGTCGCTTTCTATTATAATAATAAAATACTGGTCAAGCGGGTTATCTGCGGTCCGGCGGACTGGGTGAATATGGATGAGGACGGCACCGTATATGTCAACGGCACGGAGCTGGATGAGTCTTACCTTGTGGATAAGGCCCTGGGTGACTGCAATATTCAGCTTCCCTATCAGGTGCCGGACGGCAAGGTCTTTGTGATGGGCGACCACCGCTCCACGTCGGTGGACTCCCGAAATACTGCCGTGGGCTGCGTAGCCCAGGAGCAGATCGTGGGAAAAATCATCTTCCGCATCTGGCCGCTGAACCGGCTGGGCCTTGTGGGATAGAGAGGAGGATTTGGTATGCAGAAAACTGTACAGTCGGAAGCTGATGTTTTTCTGGTCAAAAAGCGGCGGCGCCGTCTCTGGACTAAAGTCGTCAGCGTTTTGGGCTGTGTTGTGGTCTTTTGCACCACCTATGCCCTGATCCTGCCCGCCATCACCGCGGAGAAAACCACCTGCGGTCTGGAAGAGCATACCCATACCGAAGAATGTTACGCTCCTCTGCCCGAAGAGCCGCAAACCGTTCTCAGCTGTACAGCTGAAACGCTGGGTATACACAGCCATACAGAGAGCTGTTACGATGGGGAGGGTAAGCTGATCTGCGGTCTGGCGGACTATGTGGCCCATACCCACGACGAAAACTGTTATGACGCGGAGGGCGTATTGGTCTGCACCCTGCCGGAAAAGCCCGGCCATGTACATACCGAAGCCTGTTATGCCCCCGCGGAAGAGGGACATGTACACACCGACGCCTGCTACGAAACGCAGCAGGGCGAGCTGACCTGCGGTCTTGAGGAAAACAAAGAGCATCAGCACAGTGCGGACTGCTATGAACAGCAGAAGGTCCTTGTCTGCCCCCTGGCCGCGCAGTCCCCTGTCCCGCCGGAGCTGATTTGCGGCCAGCCGGAAACCGTCACCCATCAGCACACGGAAAGCTGCTTTAAAACCGTGGAGCCTGTCCGGGAGCTGATCTGCCAGCTCCCCGAACATACACACACGGAGGATTGCTATGAAAAGCTGACCGCCGGTGACCCTTCGGCCGATCTGGAGACAGCGGCGGACTGGGAGGCCAGTCTGAGCGGCGTTGTCCTCACCGGCGATTACCGGGCAGACCTGCTGGCCATAGCGGAGACCCAGCTGGGCTATCGCGAGAGTACACGGAATTTCATTATTGACGAGGCAGGATTTGTCAAGGGCTACACCCGCTACGGTGAGTGGTACGGAATCCCCTACGGCGACTGGTGCGCCATGTTTGTGTCCTTCTGCCTGCATTATGCAGGGATCCCTGAAACCACAGTGCCTTATGAATCCGGCTGCGCGAACTGGGTGTCAGCGCTGTCCGCCGCCGGTCTTTACCGGTCCGCAGGCATGGCCGCACCGGTGAAAGGCGATATCATCTTTTTCGATAATGACGGGGACGGTTCCGCGGATCATGTGGGCCTTGTGGCCGGGGTAACAGAGGACGAACCCGGCATCAAAACCATTGAGGGCAACAGCGCCGACCGTGTCCAGTATCTCAGTTATAACAGCTCTGCATCCAATATTTTGGGTTATGCGGAAATACCTGCCGCTCCGGACACGCAGGCCGAGCCGGAAGCGGATGAAGCCGCAGATTATTCCGTCGCCCTTTTTGCCGCATTGTTGTCCGGGGAAGACACCACCGCTGAACCGATCACGGTTGATCCCTACTACATTACTGGTGCAAGCCTTTATTACCGAAACAGCAGTGAGGAAGACTGGATAGCGGTAACAGAGGATATAATAATACCCGGTACAGCGGAACTAAAACTGGAAGTTAAGTATGACAAAATCCCGCTGCGCGATTTGCAAAGCAACGGCGGTCTGCTGCAGTTCACGGTTCCTTCCCTGCTACGCAACCCCACGGCGGAGGGTAAAATCACGGACGACGAGGGCGAAAGGATCGGTACGGCTGCGGTCGCAGACAACGTACTTACCATCGACTTTGATGAAACATGGCTTCAAAAACAGGCAGACAAAAATATAACACTGATCTACGGCTCCTTTTATGTCACAAGCCAGATCAATTACTCCGAGGTGGGAGAAGGCGGAAAAACCGAGCTTGTCCTTGGTGAAGTCGTACTTAAAGCGCATTTTGAAGAGGATATCGTCGCGAAAAACGGGACTGTCACCCTTACGAAATCCGTTGCGCCGAAAATCATTGAGAGCGCAGACGGCGATTATGCAGAATATACCCTGACCATCACGGCCGGAGAGGATGGATGTCCCCAGGTGCGTGTGGTTGACCACTTCAGCGCAAACGGCGAATACGCCAGCTATCTGGGCGTAAGTCAGACTGCCAAAACCCTCACCAGCTCGGGCAGTCCGGGCGAGACTGTTCCCACGGGCAAAGCCCATGGTACGATCGCCTTGAATGAGGCCGGTGACCTTGTGTGGCAGATTGGCGACATGGCCCCGAACGAGACGAGAACCCTTCGCTACCGGGTAAAGCTTGAAGAGGGCTACACTTATATTCAAAACAGCGACAGCAAGCTGATCTCCAACGAAGCGCAGTCCTATGCCGGCTCCTATCCGAAGGACAAGGCCACCGCTGATCTGGAGCCTAAAGCCGGTCTGAATTTGCAGAAAACCGCCGCCAATCCGGTGCGCAACGAGGACGGAAGCTACACGATTACCTATACCCTGGTAGCCGAGGCAAACAGAAGCAATATGTTTACCTTAAAGAATGTAAGCATTTCCGACCTGCTGAATGACCCGGAAAAATCCACCAATGAAGCATGTCTGCCAGACATCCAATATGTGGACGGTTCCTTCCAGTATTATGCCGGGAACCGGGCAAGCGGAACAGCAACGGCGTTTTCGCCCCAGATGAATGCTGACGGAAAGGGCTTTACCGCCGTGCTGGGCGACCTGGCCCCCGGCGAGGCCTATTGCATCCAGTATCAGGTGCACGTTGGACTGGAAGCGCTGGCTGCGGCAGGCGGCGAAAAGGTCTTGATCAATAACACGGTCAAAGCCTTCTCCGACAATGCCAAGCTGGAGGACTTCGACTACCTGGGCACCAAACAGCAGGAAAAATACCTGCAATACTCCCATTGGGCCAAGAAGCTGGTGGGCGACCCGATCGCGGCGGATACCTCCGTTCCCATCAGCGGCAGTATTTTTGACGCCACAGGGACGGAGCTGGTTCAGGAATCTAATCCGCCGGAGAGCTTTACCGCCCCCAGTGGCAGTTACCTGTATACCGTTGTAGTCAATGAGCTGGGCGACTGGGATGTGACCTCGGCCAGCATGACAGACCGGATCAACGGCGCCTATATGCAGTTTGTGGGCTATGTAAAGGTAGAGGCCCTGGATACCGAAAACGGAAACAGCGTGGTGAATACCCTGTGGGTCAAGGTGGATGGCAATACCAGCTTCAATTTCACCATGGCGCAGCTGGGGCTGACAGGCAATCAGTACGCCTACCGCCTGAGCTACTACGCCCAGCCAAAGACAATTGAGGGCACGGCGGCCGTCATCGTGAAAAACAGCTTTACCCTGTCCGGCACCATCATCCCCGGCACGGGCGATCCCTTTGTACTCACCGGTGTAACCGCGTCCAAGGATGTGATCCTGAAAGGCGGCGATAACCTGAATGTATCGAAGTCTGCATGGTATTATGAAGGCCCTTCGAGCAGTGTCGGTAATTATTCAAATGGGGCTCTCTATTGGGCAATTAAAATCGATGGAGACGCAATAAAACCTGGTTTCCATGTGCAGGATTATATTACAAGGCAAAGCGCAATGTATTTTCGCACAGACTCCCTTATCGGTGTATTCATAGGAACTTTGGATAATGATATTTCAAAATATTCTGATGTGCAATCGGTCTTAAATTTGGGTAATTTATCCGAAGTAGATCCGGAATACTATTCATACGAATATAGTAACAGTCTGAACTTAACGAACGGTTTCAGTGAATTAACAATAAAGTTCGAACATACAATTCCGTTAAATAATGATTCTCTGTATATTTTTGTTAAGCTCTCGCCTGCATTTATTCCGAGTGAATCTTGGTATTACTATAATTTTTATAAGACAAGCGATGATGGTGTGAGCTGGGGGGCGGCGAAAAACGCCTTTAAAATTCTCTACGAAGGCACAAACATCTGGAAAAAAGTCGGCGCGGTATTCAAATACAACGGCGAGACCATTCAGGAAACAACCAGCGGCAGCACGGGTACAATTGTAACCTCGGAACTGGGCGAACCGGGCATGTTTGTTTCCTGGGACATCACGGTAAACTACGCCGGTGATTTGTCCGGACGTTACCGGCTGGTGGATACTCTTCCTGACGGCATGGAGCTGGCTTATGTCCGGCTGCAGCAGCGGGGAAACAACGCAAAAAGCGCCGGCGTAGCACAGATTAATGACCTGAGCGCTGATTTTACAGCGTATTCCACAACGGCAAAGCCCCAGGGCGAGAGCGCGGAAATCACAACCTGGTATTACACTGACGGGGACACCATCGTCTGGGATGTAAACAATCTGGAGGCCGGAAAAGCGGTGAATAGCTACGCGGTCACTTTCCAGGTGGTCTGCCGCGTCACGGATCCGAATATACTGCTGGGCGGCGAAACCAAAGAATTCAAAAACCAGATCACGCTATACGGGGAAGACGGACGCCAGCGGGATATTGATACCCAAACGGTCTCCGTTACGACGGAAACCTTGAAAAAGGCCGTGGAGCAAGGCGGCAGAACCCTTCCCTTTACGATCACGGTAAACAGCCTGGGAGAAGATCTGCTGGAGGGCGCTGACAAGCTGACCGTTGTGGATACCCTGAGCGATACCCTGCAGCTCGATCCCACCTCCATTACAGTAACGAACAGCAAAACCCAAGCCACCGTACCCTTCACCGCCTCGATTGATGGAAATACGCTGCGCATAACCATCCCGGACAACCTTCCGCTGACGATCAGCTACAAGGCAAAGGTACTCGCCAAGCCGGGTGAGAGCACGTCCATCAAAAACAGCGCCCATTGGGAGGGTTATGAGGTCACAGGCGGCGGCAGTATTGAAATCAAGAATTACGCCTATTCTGTCGGCGGTACTGCCGGCGGATCCGCCACCCCTTATGTGGAGATCGTCAAATATGACAGCGGCTCTGTCAATACCCGCCTTGCAGGTGCAGAGTTTGAAATGGCTGAGGGTACCATGGAAAACGGCGTGTTCACACCCACTGCGGGCAAGACATGGACAGGGACGACAGATGCGCAGGGGATGCTGAAATTCGGTGAAGGCCAACTGATGGCCTATAACACGGTCTACCGCATCACCGAAACGAAAGCGCCGGAAGGCTTTGTGCTGGACAGTACGCCGATCTACTTCCTGGTCGCCAAGGCCAACAGCGAGGGAAACTATCCCACCTATCCTGACGGTGTGGATATCTGGTACGAGAGCGACACCTATGAATGCCGTGTGGGCAACGGCCGCGGTACTGCTTCGGTGACAAAACAGTTTGAGGATTTGGGGCAGCCTGTTGAACCGATAAGCGGTACATACCGCTTTGGCCTCTACGACACGGAAAATCCTGCCGGAGAGCCCATGCAGACCGCCACACTGGCCTTCACCACCGGACAGACATCTCAAAATACGGCGAAGTTTTCTGATTTGGAGCTGGGCAAAACCTATTACATCTACGAGTTGGATGATGACGGAAAGCCGGTACGAAACGGAGAAGCGGCGCTTGTAGGTGGAAATCAATTTGCTGTCACTTATCCGGACGGATCTGCCGTCACCATCGCGAACGATGGCAGCAGTTTGGCCGTCACAGTGACCAACAGCGTAAGCTATCCGGAGCTTCCGGAGACCGGCGGAGCCGGAACCAAACTGTATACCATGGGCGGCCTGCTGCTGATTGCGGCGGCAAGTCTGCTCCTGTTGTATAACCATACCAGGCGCAGAAAGGAGGACTCTGCATCTTCCTGACGCGCAGGCAATATACCCACATAAGCTACTGTAAAAACAAAAAAGGAAGGACATAATGCAATGAAACACGCAAAAAAACTTGCCAGCCTCCTGCTGGCCCTGGTCATGGTCTTTGCCCTGGCCACTACCGCGTTTGCGGCTGAAACTTATTCCATTACCATCAATAACTCCGCCGAGGGCCACACCTACGAGGCCTATCAGATCTTCACCGGTGACCTCCACGAGGGCGTCCTGTCCAACATCAAGTGGGGCTCCAGCGTCAGCGTAGCGGGCCAGACCGCGCTGGGTGACGCTGCCGCAAAGGCGGAAACGCTGAAAACCGAGGCCGATGCCAAAGCGTTTGCCAAGGAGGTCGCTCCCTATCTGACCGCCGCTGCCAGTTCCGCCGACACCGTCACCGATGGCAAGTATGTCATCTCCGACCTGACCGCCGGTTACTATCTGGTCAAGGATCAGGACGGCTCCCTCACTGGTGGTGCTGACGCCTACACTGAATACATCATCAAGGTCGTGAGAGACACCACCGCAACTCCCAAGTCTAGCGTTCCCACCGTGGAAAAGAAAGTCGAGGACACCAATGACTCCACCGGCGCTACCTCCGGCTGGCAGGACTCCGCCGACTACGACATCGGCGACTCCGTCCCCTTCCAGCTCAAGGCAACGCTCGCTAAAAACGTCTCCGCCTATAGCACCTACAAAGTGGTCTTCCACGACACTCTGTCCAAGGGCCTGACCTACAACAATGACGCCAAGGTCTACATCGATGGTACAGAGGCCGAAGGCTTTACCGTTACCGCCACCGTCAACGCTGACGGCACCACCACGCTGACCGTCTCCTGCGATGATGTCAAGGCCCTGGGCGCCGGCAACGAGAGCGTCATCACCGTGGAGTACACCGCAAACCTGAACGCAAATGCCGTTATTGGCTCCGCCGGTAACCCCAACAAGGTCTATCTTGAATACTCCAACAACCCCAACAAGTCTG
>JALFVN010000063.1 GCA_022787565.1 Clostridiales bacterium
AATCCCCGGAGCAGAGTGGTATGACAATGAAATAAGATCAGACGGCTGAGTCGGACAGAAATGTCCGGCTCTTTTTTGTTTTGGAGGAAATCACTTATGAAAGCTGGAGACAAACTCCGATTTAACATCAGGCTTTCTCAAGTCCCGGAATATCACCCGGAGCCGGAACCGAAACCCGTATGTACCCATTCCCAGAACTGTCGGGGCTGCCCGTATCCCCGCCACGGCTTCCTCTGCTGGGGCTCAGACGGGAGCTGCCTGCGGAGCAGAATGAACGAGATCATTGGCAAGGAGGAAAAGAGCAATGATGCAGGTAATTCTCAGTAATTCCAAGCACCCGGAGTACGGGCAGGCCACCATCCCATTCCCACTGGCACAGGACCAATATGAGGACTGCGTCGAACTGCTGGAGAAGCTGGAGATCGGCAATGTCATGGAGCGGGACTGTAAGGTGGAGGAAATTCAGGGCGGGCTTCCCATCCTCAAGCGTTTGGAGAAGGTAGCTATCAATATCGATGAGCTGGATTACCTGGTCAAGCGACTGGACAGCTTTGACTCTATTGAAGAAGCCCAGTTCCAGGCCATGGCAGTCAAACTCGGGACATTTGATATGACAGACCTTATCAATCTGACCTTCTGCTGCCAGCAGGCCACTGTCATCACAGACTTTTCGGACCTGGACACCGTTGGACGGCATCATATCATGTCCATCAACGGCGGGTGCGCGCCAAGCGAATTGGCCCAGACAGATTTGCGTATGACGGCTCTGAAACTGATTTTGAGCAAAGAAGGCACCGTAACGCCTTACGGTGTAGTCTATGACAATGGTATGAAACTCGAACAGGTCTATGACGGGCGGCACCTTCCCGGCTATCACTATGGAGAAGATCTGCTGGCGGTAGGGATCTCCTCCAGGGCCAAGCCGGAGAACACTTCGGAAATTACCTGGCTGTACCTGCCGTGTTCTGAGCTGCAAATCGAGCGTGGAATGCAGCGGTCCGGCATCAGAGATCCTGACGATATGCGTATCTGGTATGAGGACAGCCAGCTGCCAAAGGAAGTGGAAAATGCGCTGGAGTTCAAACGGGAAAGCATCTTTGAGATGAACGAACTTGCCGCCGCCATAGAGAAGCTGTCTCCAGCGGATCGAAAAAAGCTGGAAGCTGCCGTTACCATTGCCGAGCCGGAATGCGCCAGCCAAATCCGGCATCTGGCGGAGAACCTGGATCTGTTTGATTTTGTCCCAGACACCAAAACGCCGGAGGACTATGGGAGATATATGATCCGGGAATCCGGTCACTTCGATTACGATGAAAACTTGGAGCAGTATTACGATTACGCTGGATACGGTGAGCAGCGCATGGCTGGAGAGTTCGGCAAATTCAGCGATTATGGCTATATCGCCTACAAAGGCTTCGTCAGTTTGGAGGAGCTCATGACCGGAATTCAGAGCGAACGATTTCAGATGGGAGGAATGAAATGATGACACTGTATCTGACGAGAAAGGTCGGCACAGAGCCGGTTCCCCTCTCACTGCCTGCAACGCCTGCTGATATCAGAAACGCCTTCGCGGAGCTGGACGCCATCTGCCCGGACCCTTCCGCCACGGAGATCTATAAGGTGGACAGTGAAGTCCGAAATCTGAGCCGGTATATTTGTAAGGTCAATGTGGAGGACAGTGAGACCCTGCGGAAGCTTAATCAACTGGCGGAATTGCTCCAGAGCATGAGCCGGGAGGATCAGATGAAGATGGAGGGTGTGCTGGACAGCAATTCCATCAACGGTATGGATGATATCCTGAATGCGGCGAGCATGGTGAAGGAATAGGCTCTGCTGGAGGAGGTGACCTCGGACCGCACCCTGGGGAATTACCTCGTTGAGCACGGCGTGATCGACTGCCCGGAAAACATCAAGCCGTATCTGGACTATGTTGGCATCGGCGCGGAGTTTTACAGTGACCATGGCGGGGCATATACGCTGAACGGCTATGTGGTCAGGAAAACCGAGCTGCCTCCGCAGCTTCAGCCCCGGAAGCCATTCCGTGAGGAGAGCCTGGACGAGATGCTCCGCCTGACCCTCTGCACCGACCACCATGTGGACTATCCTCTCATCCTTCCCGCGGATGAGGAGTACCTGTCTTCGGTGAAGAAATACCTTTGCATCGATGAATTTGCCGAGGCGCAGATTCGGGATGTACGCTTCAAGACTCCCTATATCGGACAGATGATCCACGCCATAGAGTGTCCTTCCGTGGAGGAATACAACGAGTTCGCCGAAGCGTTGGAGGCAATTTGGCAGACAGACGGTGCGCTTTTGACCTACGCCGCCGTGCTGGATGCCGAGCAGCCGGACACCCTGCGCCGCGCCTATGAGCTTTTGCAGGATCTGGACAACTACGAGCGCGTCGTCGAGGGAACCTATGAGTACGGACAGCAGCGCCTACAGGAGCTGTTGGAATTGGATCACGACGAGATCGCGGAGCTGGACGGTTATATGGACTTCGAACGGTATGGGCAGGATTGCATGGATAACGACCATGTCATCCAGACCGAATTCGGCTTGCTGCGGCGCTTCGAACCGCCCTTTCCGGAGCAGAGTCAGACCCAGCAGATGAAGGGGCTTTGAAAAACTTCTGGTAGCTATCATGGCAAGAGTGTGGTATGTTGTGTAGCTATATCAGAGAGAAAGAGGTGAAATGCAATGCAGAAAAGTGAACCCAAACTCAATAACACCAGGTTCCAGATCAGGCCCGCTTCTCCCGAGGAAGCGGACTTGTTTTATGCCCAGCTTCCTATGGAGGACCAGCGGCTGGGCGCCATCGGCCATGTCCGCATGGACTTCGGCCGCAGCGGAAATGAGTTCTGGCACACCTGGTGGCCCCGCGGTCCGGAGGAGTTGAACAGTCCCACATTCAAATCAGAGCTTCAGGAGGTAGTGGATGAGCTTCGGGAGAGTGTCTTGAAAAACCGCTTTGCTATGGAGCGTTACTGCTACGGCCACGGAGGAAAGATCAGCGGCGGCTGGGTCCAGAACTATGGCTATGTCATAGAAACAGAGAACTACCGCTACTGCCTCCGTTGCAACCCATCCCCCGGCGATTACAACGCCTACCTGACAGCATTTGATCTGAATGTCCAGCGGCAGAACATGGCACAGAAAGAAAAGCCGCTGGTCGGCAGGGTCACATTTGTCAATGGCGACATGCAGGAATTTACGGATGCCGAAGCATACCTGCGGTGTATCGAAGATGAGCTGCCGGACCGGCCTATTACCGGCTTCCGGTATGAGACCCTGACAGATGCCCCCGCCGTCCGCAAGGGAGTGGATGATATCCTCTTCAACCTCTGCGGAGAGGAAAACCCCTGTCGGTTAGAGGACTATGAAACGCCCGATCAGGGCATGAAAATGGGAGGTATGTGAACATGATTGACCGCAATTTTGTAAAATTTCTGAAAGAGCAGTATCCCAAGGGTACCCGCATCCGCCTGAACTCCATGTCAGATCCCTATGCGCCGGTGGAACCCGGTACCGAAGGCAGCGTGGAGATGGTGGATGACGCCGGACAGCTTCTGATGAAATGGGACAACGGCAGGACGCTGGCGCTGATCCCCGGTGAGGACAGCTTTTCCGTGCTGCCACCCAAGCTGACCACGCTCAAGCTGTATATGCCTATGACGGTAGATCGCTTTGAGGATGACGGATGGGGCGGCACAGAGGATGAGCCGACCGAACTGAGCAATTACGAGGCCATCCGCTATGTGGACAGCATCAATGCGGCGCTCCGGCGTGAGGAGTTGCCCGCAGAGGCAGAGCGGGGACTCATGCACTACTACGGTAAGAACGACGGGGTCGACCGGAAGGTCCGAAAGGCCACCTTCGCCGCTGAGGTGCGGGATCAGAAACTCTGGGGCGTCGCGGAATGCCAAGTCGCAGGTGAGCTGACGCCGGAGGAACTGACCGAACTGAAAGAATTTGTGTCCGGTCAGGCGTCTGATGGATTCGGCGAAGGCTTCGAACAGCGGGAGATCTCCGTGCCGGACGGCCATGAGATCCATGCCCACCTGTGGCAGTGGGAAAACTGGAGCATCCAGACCGAGCAGGAGTGCTTCTCGCCCAGGCTGGCAGAGGGTCTGCCGGAGCTGTGCTTCTCCGTCCTCCCCTCCACCGGCGAACTCATCTGTATCAAGCGGGGCGAGAGCGGATACTATCCCAGCGATTGGAGTACCACTGATCCTGAGCAGAACCGGGAACTGGCGGATGAAAACAATGAGCGCCTGGGCGTGACAAAGGCGCAGGAGGAAGCCATGAAGGTCGGCTCCATGGTGGGCTGGGGTGTCCCAGGTGCGGACCCTGCCGCCTATGAACAGGATGGACTGCGGATGGGAGGGCTTGGCCGTGGATAAACTTTTCTTAGTGGAGTTGTCCGGAGGTAATATCAGGCACTGCGAACTGGAGTTGCCGGCAACAGATTATGAACTGCTGGACGCACTGGACAAGCTACGGCTCTCAGAAGCGGACAAGCTGTACTTTGATATCTGCGACTACTATGGCTACAACTACCTGGCGCCGTTTATCAGCGACACTCTGAACCTCTATGAGCTGAACGCCCTCTCCCGGAAGCTGGCTGAATTGAACCCGGCACAGCAGACAGCCTTTGCGGGGCTTCTGAAAATGGAAGTGGAAAAGCGGGACGGCGATATTTTCGTCCCGAAGCTCATCGACCTTGCCTATAGTGCGGACTGCTGCCATGTGGTAGCCGAGACATTGAACGACTCCCAGCTGGGCAGGTTCTATGCAGACAACGGCTTCATCCCCATTACAGAGAATGTTCCCGATTCCGTCTACGAATTGTTGGACTTTGAAGCCCTGGGCAGAAAAGCACGCAATGAGGAGGGCGGCGTGTTTGTGGATCGGGATACCTACGGCTGCTTTGGCTACGTTGTTCGTCACACAGACTTGGTGGAAGCATACAAGGACATGGACCTTGCCCCCAAGAAACCACCGTACACGGTCCTGCTGGAGTTGACCAAGGGATGGTTCCATGATCCCGCGTATGACAGCGAAAAGACTGTCCAGATATGGTTCCCGTCATCCCCTGCCGCGATGGACCACGCACTGAATGAGCTGGGAGCGGCAACATGGTCCGAGGTGTCTTTCCAATGCGTCGACTGCCGCATTCCTGCTTTGATGGATGCCGTCAGCAGTGCCAATAATGTGGCGGAAGTCGACCGGTTCAGTCAGTGGCTGGACAACATCCCGAAGGAGAAGCTGGCTGGATACAAGGCGTTGCTGGCAGCCACCCAATGCCGGGACCTGCTAAACGCCATGATGCTGATGGACGCACTGGACAGCTATATCTTCACTCCCAGCTTCAGCTCTCCGGAGGATGTGGCCAGAGGTGAGCTGAAAGTGACCATGGCGGAGAGCGACGTGGAGATCCTGCTGCCCCATGTCAACCTATACACCTATGGGGAGGCCCTGCTCCAGAGCCAGCACGCCATCCTGACGGAATATGGGGTGATCGAGCGACAGGACGGACAACCTATACTGACCCAGCAATCTCAGGAAATGGGGATGAATATGAAATGAACAAGGAACAATTCTGGCGCATTGTGGATGACGTTCGCAGCAGCGCCGATCCCGGGGATCAGGGAGCGGTCCTTTTCGCACTCCAGGAGCAGCTAAGGAAGCTCCCTTCGGCAGAGATCATGGAGTGGCAGGAGATATTCCAATTCTATGACGATGCCGCTTATCGTGACGAGCTTTTGGCGGCAAGCGGCGCCATGGGTGCCCACTGTTCAGATGACGGATTTATGGACTTCCGCAGTTGGCTGATCTCCCAGGGCAGGGATGTGTATATGGCCGCTCTGCGGGACCCGGAATCTCTGGCTGAAGTGGATACCGAGGGGCAGAGCCTCAATTTTGAGCAGTACGCATACGTCGCACCCAAAGCCTATGCCCAGCGCAGGGCGTATGAAGCCGGTCCGCTGACAGACGTCATCCGGGAATACATCAACTGGGCGTCGCAGTATGAGCGGCAGGTGCTGGATCACCTGATGGAAGCGTCGCCCTATGAGAAAGATCTCAGCGCGGGTGTTGCCAATGCTTTCCTTCGGGGATGCTTGGAGCGGAAATATGATCTGTATGACGATGCGCAGCGGATCACACCGAATCCTGAACTGCTGGACAGCCTGATGGAAGATATCCCGGAAAAGCGGGACTTCGACCCGAACTGGACGCTGGAGGATCTGCCGCGGATTTTCCCTCGCCTCTGCCAAAAATACGAGGCTCAGATGGTCACTTGGACTGCCAAAGGCCCGCTGCCTGCAAAAGCGGTGGAGCGGAACAGTCCACCCCGTGCAAATTGCCAGGAACTCGATGCCGTTCGCCGCAGAGTCGGGACGCTGACTGCCGACGAAGAGACCATACTTGCCGCGATTATTCTGCGGTACGCACCCGAGTCGCCAGAACAGGCAATGGAACTGCTAGACCATGTGTCCGACTACACGATTTTGAAAGGTGTG
>JALFVN010000044.1 GCA_022787565.1 Clostridiales bacterium
CTATGGTAATGATAGTAAGGCTTAAGAAGGTAAAACGTGATAACTTAAAATAAATTCAAGTTTGTCGGATAAATAGCAAACCCAGCCGAGCCAGCGGGCGGCGGCGCATACGCGCCGCCGCCCGCCTTTGCTGGTAGGCAATCAAGGGGCGACAGCAAGGAGTGCTGCCGCCCTGCACTATTATTCAGAGAGGGGGAATTTCCATGAACGACCAGAAAGCCTACCAAGAGTATATCCAGCGCAGATACAACGCCTTTTGCAAGGCTGTTATCCGCTATGCCTGGCAGCGTCCGTCCGTGCCGGAATTATGTAGAGCTCCACATAATTCTGTTGCATTTCCCTGCCTTTTATGATACTATTTTGATACTAAGAAAATTAACAGCCGAAAATAACAGGTAAAATATTAACAATTTTGCGAATATTTTGCTTGCGAAAACACACCAGATGTAACTTCATATACTTGAATTTGTCGAATGGCATGAGTTGCTGGGGGTGTATATGCTTATATAAAGCGCATCAAGTTGGTAACCAAGATAAGTTGGCAGATATGGGTACCGCATAGCGGTAAGAAAGGAGGTGTAATCATGGGAGCAAGGTTCCCGGAGGTTGACTGGTATTGTGACCGTTGCAATGCTTACCTAAATTTACAGCCTGGATTTGATGACCATCATTATGTGTGGAAATGCACAGAATGCGGTCATAAAAACAGTATTTCCGCAGACTCCATTTATGAATCTGAAGAAGAATTCAGAAATTACAGTAAATAATAGATTTTTTCCAAAAAGGACGCCTCACCTAACAGTCATACGCTGTTGGGTGAGGCGTCCTTTTTGTAGTTTTATGAATTGTGGAGCATTATAATGCTCTGTATTTTTTTAATCTTTCGCGAAATTGTAGACCGGTTCACGCCCTGTAGACGAGCAATTTCAGCGGCGGAGAAGCCTTCGTAAAGAAGGCAGGCGATTTCTTCCAAATCCTTCGGCAACGCAGAAAGAAATTCCTTCACCTCAAGATTAAACTGTACTCGATCCATGTTGTCGCCTTCATAGTAGCCCCCCATCCCCTCCGGGTCCTGAGCTTCCAAAGAGCAATGGCGGCGGGTCTGTGCATGGTTATTGTTGTACTCACGGCGGTCAAGCTCCTGTAATTCAGCAAGCCAGCAGCTCCCCATGTCATCAACATCGGCAGAGCTAAAAACCAGTGTAGAGCTTGTCCCGTCTGCAAAGCGATAGATGTAGGTGTCGTGTTGGATAGTGGGAGTCCCCAAGAATTCATTTTTCTTGGTGACAGTAGATTCCTGTTTGTTCTTCATAATGTGTCCTTTCCGCCCGAAGCTAGGTACGGAAGGACACAAAAAGAGCCTGTGGCGGAAGATGACCACAGGCTTTAGGCTAAAAAAGCGCACAAAGCTGCGGTGGGAGCATCTTCGCCCGAAAAGCAACCTTCATCGTTGCGTCTTCGAACTCTTATGCGTCCCTCCGCCCTTATAGCGCTATTCGGACTATGAGAGAGTGATAATTGTGTTAGGTGAGGTAACCCCTGAAGGGGGGATGGACAGGCGTATTAGCTAATACATCGCTGCCCATCGATTTCAAATCTTACTTTTTCTTGCCAGGTTTGGTTTGCGCCAAAGCACTGCCTGCGACGGATTTCGATTTGCTGCTATAGCGACCATCTTTGAGAATCTGACTTGCCTTGGTAGCCACCACCTTGGAAGTCTGCTTCCTGTTGCTTGCCATGCCGTTCACCTCCTTAACTTTTATTGGAGTGGATTTATGAGTGTTTACAAATTAAATTGCATTGATTAGTTGATTTTTGCATATTTTTGTAATATGCTAAAAATACAATTCCTAGCAATGTATCTTGGAACCACTCTTCGTCCTTCCGAATGCATTATCGCACCACAAAATGAGACGCGCAGCCGGTCGAACATGAGACAGATGAGACAAAACATGGGACAGATTTAATTGCATATGATAAGGAGAATTAGATGTGCTGGTAAAGACATATTTTGAGCGGCTATACACGCACATGCGGGAGGAGCTTTACTATCCAAGCAGAAAGAATAGCGGTATATTTGTCGTGCGTTGCTTCTGCGCAGCAGGCAGCAACTATTTCCCGTTTAAAAAAGGAAAACGGTACACCTCCAAGGATGTACCGTTGCCGAGAAAACTTTATGATGGCAGTCGAACTATGACGACGGATATAAAGGCATCTTTCCATCCATTTGACGATGCCGGCCTTACCGCTTTTTATAAGGAGAACATAGAAGATGATAAAACACGCAACGTGATGCTTGCATTCGGCATTTCTCCAACTATGGAAGAGAATAAGGATTGTCTGTGCAGAGCATTGTCGATTCAGTTCAGAATGTTTGTGGGAAGTAACTCTGATGAGGTCGATGACATTGTAGCGATAGAATATCAAAAACTGCTTGCAGAACCAAAAGATGAAGAAACAAAATTGCATCAACCTGCGGGAATTTTGTATCCAGGAGATCAGATTTGTTTCAAGTCTAAGAACAGGCCAACTTATCAAGTGAATATATATGAGAAGTTTCAACACACATGGGAATTTGAAAATGCTGGCACACAGGTGTGGCGTGGACGAAGATTATTCTTTTCCAATCACGAAGACGTCCGACCGAAAGCAGAAACAAATTATATTGATATACCAGACACGCCTCCGCATAAGAGCGTAAAAATAACCGTGAGCATAGATGCTCGCGGCTTTGAGGGAAAATCGGAATGCAGATGGATTATGGTAGACAGTGATAACAATGATTGCTTTCCGAACAGCAACATATTCATATTTGTAGTTAGCACAAAAATGGATTATCAGGGACAGACGGAGGTAACACAGTGAGTGAAGTCAACATCGAGAAATGGGTAACAGTGAAAGAAGTTCAGTCATATCTCGGAGTCGGCAGAGAAACAGTCCTCGCTTGGATTGCTAAGCGCAATATGCCTGCCTACAAGGTTGGAAGACTTTGGAAATTCAAATTGTCTGAGGTGGATGAGTGGATTCGTTCAGGTGGGGCGGCTGATGACAACAGCAAAGAATCTGAATAAGCCCCAATAATGTGCAGTATCGCTGATGAAATTTAAATGCGGGAGTGAACTTTATCACATTGACTGAAAATATATAGGTCAGGAAAGGAAAACAAATATGGACAATCAAGTGCATAATCAAATAGTAAGCTTTATATGGGGAATTGCAGATGACTGCCTGCGTGATGTATATGTGCGCGGCAAATATCGTGATGTCATTCTCCCGATGACGGTCATCCGCCGTCTGGATGCCATGCTGGAAGAAACAAAACCGGCAGTATTGGCTATGAAAAAGCAGCTCGATGCTGCAAAGATCGATAATCAGTGGCCTGCGCTACCGAAAGGCCCATCATCAGCACCATGGCGGCGCAGAGGGCCGCAAGGCTTTTGAAAATTCTCTTATTCTTCATGGTCAATCTCCTCCTGTTCGGGGTAGTCAGCAGAGGCAGCGGCCATGCCGGGAACCACTCCGTGGGACAGCATGGCGTTCAGCTGCTCCGGGGTCAGCCGCAGGGCGCGCACCATCTGGACAATCTCCAGGTTCTCTGCCTCGGTTTTCTGCGCTTCCAGGGTTTTCAGCTTGTCCTGGTACTCCGCGATCTTCTCGCGGACCTTGGAAATCTCCTGGTCAATGCGCTGGATTTTGTTCTTAGCCATAATCAATCACTCCTTGAAAAGTTTCTGTTACCAGTTCATCAGACCGTAGCCCTTGATACACTCGTAGGTCAGGGAATAACTCTTGATCTTGCAGGCGTCGCCGCTGTTACCCTCGACCGTATAAACCCGGCTGCCGTCCGTGCCGACCACAAGGCCCACATGGTCGGCTCTGCCATCCAGGTCCCAGTCAAAGAAGATAGCGTCGCCGGGGGCGATATTGGCGTAATCACGCCCTCCCCACTGCCCATGAGATTGAAACCAGGGAATGCCTTGGGACTGACAGGAGGCAAAGCGTGGTTTGGACAGCCCCATCTGGCCGTAACACCAGGACACAAAGCAGGCGCACCATTCTACACGGGAATTAAAGCCGTACCAGCTCCAGTAGGGCTGGCCGCCCACATTGCCCACCTGACTTTTCGCAATATCCACGACAGCCTGATTACCGGGGCGGGTGCCGTTGACAAATACCACACCGGTCAGGTCCTCGGAATTGCTCATATCCGGGGAGCCGCCTCCGAAAATGAGCGGCTTGTTGCCCAGCGTCTGCCGGTACACCTGATACATTTCCAGCTGCTCCGGGGTCAGCAGGTCTGATGCCACAGAAGATATGGGTTTGCTGGTGAGCTTTACATTCAGGATGTAATACTCGTAGGGAACTTCTACCTCGTATTCGTATTCTTCCGTCGTGACCTCGCCGGTTTCCGGATCGGTAGATGTGGTGGTGCCGGTCCGCGTTTCTGTCCGGTATCGTATCTCCACTTCCTCGGTGAGCGTCAGTTCATACTGTGCGTCGAACACGCGCTCCAGCTCCGCCTGGGCGCTCTGCTGGGTGTAGCCCTGCAACACGGCGGACAGGTAGGCCGCCAGCTCATGGGGGTCATGCCCGATCATATCCAGGTCATAACGGTACTCGTCATACCCCGGATGGCTGCTTTCGATGTTGTCGATCTCGGCTTGCAGCGCCGTTTCTTTGGCAGCGTAGTCCGCCTCCACCGCCACCAGCTCAGGATCATCCGACGGGTAGGTGGTGCCGGACACCACGGAACCGATACTCTGCGCCATCATGGAGCAGGAGGACATGGTGTTGAGCAGCATACAGACCAGCAGGAAGATTGCACCCGCAATCAGGAAGCCTTTTTTGTGGCGCATGACGAATGCCCCGGCCTCCTGTGCCTTTTCCTTGACCGTCTTGGCGGCCTTGCCGGTCTTTTGGGCTGCGCTTGCGGTATTCCCGGCAGCTTGACCGGTGCGCTTGGCGGCAGCGTGTTCCTTCTTGATGGCCTGTTTCTGTTGCCAGCGGGAGATGGGATTGCTGGCAAGCTGGGGATTTTCCCGCAGGGACTTCTGATACAGGGCGTTCACATTGGCCTTTTCCAGCTTTTGCTCGGCCTGGGCCGCCTTGCGGTAGGGCTTCAACTTGTGGCTGCGGTAGCCCTCCCGCGCAAGCCTAACGCCGGTTTCGGCAGCCTCCTCGGACTTGTGGGCGCTCTCCACGCCCACATTGTCCTGTTCGGTCTCCCGGATTTCCTTGTGGAGTTTTCCCAGGGCGGCATTGGCGGGGGTGTCCCGCACCGCATGGGACAGCTTGGAGGGCGGCTTCTTCTTGTCCTCCAGCACCAGCTTGGTGGTCACTTTGCCGGTTTCCGGGTCCACCGTCTTTTGCCGGACCTGTTTCTTGGGGATTTTGGCCTGCGCCTTATCCGCTTTGGCGGCGGCCTTGTCCGCCTTACGAACGGGCTTCTCCAGCGCCGGGTCAGAGCGTTCCTCGTCCGTAAAGCGCAGGCGCGGCTCCTTATTCAAACCATTCCCTCAGCATGAGGGCGTCCGTCATGTAGCGCAGCTCCACACAGACGGCCAGCCCCACAGGGTCATGGAAGGGGTGCTGAAGCAGATGGGCGTAGATCTGCGCCACCACATTGGCCAGCAGCTCAGACTGGCTGCCCTCGAAGATGACGATGGCCGGGACGCCGTTCATGGCGCACCAGATTTCCGTCAGGCGCAGCAGGCCCGCCTCGCCGTCCTCGTTCAGCTCCGCCGCCTGATCCGCCGCCGTGCGGGTCTCGCTGACGGCATCGGCCAGCTCGGTGAGCAGCTGGGTGCGCTCACTCTCTAAGGCATCGTCAAAAAACATCATGGTATCCAGTTCGGTGTTGGGTTTCATGGTCATTCATCCTCCTTTTTCAGTTCCTGGGGCTTGGTGGTCATGATGCGGTACAGCTCGGTGTCCTTGGGGAAGTGATCCACAAAGGGCAGGATCGTGGAGCCGTAGAACAGCAGGCCCTCGCCCTCGCTGGAGTGGGTCACATAGGAAAGCTGGTGCGGAGAAATGCCCAGCTGCTTGGCGAGAATCTGCCGGTCCCCGCCAGCCTGGTTGAGCATATACACGAAGTCGGAGTTTTCAAAGATGTTCTCTACCTCGCGGCTGCTCAAAAGGTCTTTGACATTCTGCGTGATGCCGGTGGGAATGCCGCCCCACTTGCGGAAACGCTTCCAAATCTCGACGGTATAAGCGGCGGTCTGCTCCTCTTTCAGCAGTAGGTGCATCTCGTCGATGTAGTAGCGGGTGGACTTGTGGGCGGCGCGGTTGATGGTGACACGGTTCCACACCTGGTCCTGGACCACCAGCATACCGATTTTCTTGAGCTGCTTGCCCAGCTCTTTGATGTCGTAGCAGATAATGCGGTTGTTGATGTCCACATTACTCTGGTGGTTGAACACATTGAGGGAGCCGGTTACATAGATTTCCAGCGCCGTGGCGATGTACTGTGCTTCTTTTTCCTCCTGCGCCCGCAACAGGTCGTACAGGTCCTCCAGAATGGGCATATTCTCCGGGCGCGGGTCGTTGAGATAGGTCTGATAGACCAGCCGCACACAGCGGTCAATGATGGTTTTCTGCACCGGCTGCAAGCCCTCTTTGCCGCCCACGATCAGCTCGCACAGGGACAGAATAAAGTCGGACTTGAGGGACAGCGGGCTTTCATCGTCCGAGTAGTCCAGGTTCAGGTCCATCGGGTTGATGTAGTTGGTGGAGGTAGGCGAAATCTTGATGACCTGCCCATGCAAACGCTCCACCAGGGGCGCATACTCGGCCTCCGGGTCACAGATGATGATGTCATCATTGGTGAGCAGGAAGCAGTTGGCGATCTCACGCTTGGCACTAAAGGACTTGCCGGAACCAGGCGTACCGAGAATCAGTCCGTTGGGGTTTTTCAGCAGCTTTCGGTCCACCATGATAAGGTTGTTGGACAGGGCATTGATCCCGTAGTATAGCGCCTCTTTGCCATTCTGGAACAGCTCCTGGGTGGTGAACGGAACGAAGATAGCCGTGGAACTGGTGGTCAGCCCCCGCTGAATCTCGATCTGATTGTGTCCCAGGGGCAGCGCGGACATCAGCCCTTCTTCCTGCTGGAAGTCCAGCCGGGTCAGCTGGCAGTTGTACTTCTGTGCGATGGAGCTGGCCTGGAAGATGTTGTTGTCCAGCTGCCGGGGATTGTCCGCCGTGTTCAGCACCAGGAAAGTCACAAGGAACATTCGCTCGTTCCGGCTCTGCAAATCCTGCAAGAGCTTCTTGGCCTCGGCACCGTAGGTGGCAAGGTCGGAGGGAATGATGTCCATGTCATATCCG
>JALFVN010000075.1 GCA_022787565.1 Clostridiales bacterium
TTCCGGCAACGCTGATGCAGCAGCAGAAGCACTGGCAGCAGGCGAGCTGGACTTCAACCCCAATGTCCGGTGTGATCATCACGACCACCATGGGGAAGGTCACTCTTGCGGTTCCCACGGCTGCGGCCATCACTCCTGCGAATGAAATAGGTGATTAAGCCACGGAATATGTGTCGTGATTTGAAAAATATAGATAAAGGGGGCGGTAAAACCTATAAGCTATATCTCAGAAAAAGATAATCAATTGGTACATTTTGCAAAGATGAACTGGGGAATGTTTTCTGCGTTAAGGCGATTGAGATGGTTCATTTTAATGGGCCGCCGCCGGAATGGTACTTGGAAACAAATGCTTTGCTTTTGGAAGGACCCCAATCAGGATTGGGTGAGTATCTCACAGCCTTATAACGCAATAGAGGGCCATTACGGGTGAAGTCGGCCAACAGTAATCCTATTTTGAGGAGGTGAAGACATGGCCTATAGTGAACTGATCAAAAACTTTGAGAAAATCCGCGACTACATGAGGGAATTCTATATCTACGGGTTCAAAAGCCGCGAAGACTATACGAAAAAGAGTGCCCGAAGCTATGATGATGAGCGCCGCCGTATAGAAAGCTGGCTCGGTGGATATATGGCTTTCCGTCATACCGGTGAAGGAAAGAATGTCTTCATCTCCGTGGATAATCGCAGCGTTATCTTCAATCCGCTGCACAACGCCTGGAAGGCAAAGAGTTTCACTGATAAAGATATCGTTCTGCATTTCTGCATCCTGGACATCCTTGCTGACGGCTCTGCGCAGGGCGTGACCGAAATCTCCGATGGTGTTGCGGAGTATCTTTCTCACACCGACACTCCGTTTGAAGTCGATGAATCTACGGTTCGCAAGAAGCTGAAGGAGTACACGGAACTGGGTATTATCCGGAGCGAAAAAGCCGGACGCTCCCTTCTGTACCGCATTGCAGAAAGCAATGTGGACGTCCCTTCCTGGGAAGATGCCGCAGCGTACTACTCTGAGGAGGCTCCGTTCGGCGTGATTGGATCGTATCTATTAGATCGGCAGGACGAGGCACCGGAGCACTTCAGCTATAAGCATCACTATCTGCTCCACACCCTTGATACCCAGGTCTTATTTGACGCTCTGTGCGCCATGAAGGAAAAGCGCTGTGTGGATATTGTGAATTTCAGCATCCGCAAGGATGCTGAGCACGAGCACCGCGTGTATCCACTGCGCTTTTACATCAGCACACAGACCGGGCGGGAGTATCTCCTGGCTTATCATTACAAATTCCGCAAGCCCATGTTCTTCCGGCTGGATACGATCCGCTCCATCAAAGCCGGTCCGGTTGAGACTAAGCACGAAAAATACGAGGGCTTTGCCGTCAAGTTCGATGAAAAACTCTGGGGTGTTTCTACCGGCGGTGATTACAGCGTTGATCATGTGGAGCTCACCCTTCATGTGGAGGACAATGAAAGCTATATTATTGACCGTCTGGAGCGTGAGAAGCGACACGGGCGGATCGAGCCGATCGACAGTCATACATATAAATTCGTGGCGGACGTGTATGACGCCGGGGAGCTTTTGATGTGGGCACGGAGTTTTATAGGGCGGGTCGTGAAATTTGAAAGCGACAACAAATTTGCGGTCACCCGGTTTTACGACGATGTGCGGCGCATGGCGGAGATGTACGGAGGTGGGGAAGCATGATCTTTTCCGAAATCTACGGCAGCTATTTCAAAGCTGTCTCTGCCATCCTGTCCAAGGCTGTCGATGGTGTGCTTACCGAGCGGGAGCTGACGCGAACTGTTCTGGAGAATGCTTTCGGGGAAAGTTTGGTCACAATCCCGGCCAAGCTGACAGACGGCAGCTGGCCGCTGATCACGAAGGATTACGGCACGCCGTTACTGCATAAGCCCCAAATGCCATTGACCACGCTGGAAAAGCAATGGCTCAAGGCACTGCTGCTGGATCCCCGTGTCCGCCTGTTTGACCCCTCTGAGGAAGGGTTGGAGGATGTAGAACCGCTCTTTACTCCGGATCAGTTCGTGTACTTCGATCGCTATGCGGACGGGGATGATTACAGTGATCCCCAATATATCGAGCACTTTCGCATGATTATCCGGGCCATGCATGAGAAGAGAAAGCTCCGCGTCCGATTCCATGGTCACCAGGGTAACAGACAGAGTTATATCTGTATTCCTTACCGGCTCGAGTATTCCTCCAAGGACGATAAATTCCGGCTCATTACCGGATTTCGCAACAAACCGCTGACGGTCAACCTTTCCCGGATAGACTCCGTACACATTCTTGATCCATGGGAAGAAAATGAGTACAGTTTGCCGCGTGAACGGGAGAAAGCCCTTGTCATGGACCTCTACGATACGCGTAACGCATTGGAGCGGGCAATGCTGCACTTCTCCGACTTGGAGAAAGAAACGGAGCGCATTGATGACCGGCGCTATCGGATCACACTTCATTACCGCCAGGGGGATGAGACGGAGATTCTGATCCGTATCCTCTCTTTTGGGCCGGTGCTGAAAGTGATTGAACCGGAGAGCATGGTCTCACAAATCCGGGAGCGTTTAGCAAAACAGACCGCTCTTTTGGCAGAAGAATAAAGAAGATACTTGCGAACTTTCCTCGAAAAAGGAGAGTTCGCAACTTTTTTTCCATGATAAATTCTTCCACAGATGGTATTTTATGCTTGCAAGAAGAAAAGCACATACAGCAATGAAATGCATACGACTTCTAATCGTAAGGGCAAATCGAGTGTGCTTTGCGAAAGATGCCAACAGCAACAACACCGTCATTATTTCTGATGAAAGCACGGCATCTTGTTCATAAATGGGAACGCCGCCTTGGCCCGCCGGAAATCCGGTATTTTCTCTGGATGACCGGCTCCGACGTTTGTCGTTCGCCCTGCGCGGCGTTTTCGATAGAAAGACACAGACAGCATTCTTTCCAGATCCATTAGCTCCAGCTGCGGGGCGTCCGGTTCAGGGCCGGGAGGTCGCGGGTTGGACTCCCGCATGAATCCTGAAACTGTGTCTTGAAAGGCACGAACAGCAAATTCGAATAGCTGAATGGTTTAGCAGCCGGCTCATAACCGGCGATTGCGGGTTCGAATCCCGTTTCGTTAGTGCCTTGTTTTTTTGCTTTTTCACTACACCTTGCGGCTGAAGTGGAGAAAAAATTGACCGCATTCCAAGAGAATGAGAACAGCAAGTAAACTGACGGCTTATACTGCGCCGCAATAATCCGGCGGACCGTTCAGTTCCCACCCGTGTCCGTTTCTTATAAACTACAATACTGTAAAGGAGGTCTTTCCCGTGCTGGAAGTCCTGAAGAAAACTGCAAACAAAACCTATACCGAAAACGGTGCAGTCACGTATCGCACCAGCGGGAAGGACTGCCTGGATCTTTTCGCCACCATTGGCGCACTGCGCCGCGCAGACGATCAGGCTATCTGCAACCGCTTTCTGAAAGCGTATGCGGAGAACCCCGATCTTGCCATGAAGATCCTGTTCTACGCCCGCGATGTGCGCGGCGGCCTCGGTGAGCGCCGCGTATTCCGGAGCATCCTCACCTGGCTTGCCTCCAACGAAAAGGGTTCTGTTGTGAAAAACCTCCCCTTTATTGCGGAATATGGCCGCTGGGATGACGTCCTCGTTCTGCTGAAGACCCCGTGCCATAAGGAAGCCCTGGCTCTGCTGAAAGAGCAGTTCCAGGCGGATCTTGCTGCGCTGGAAGACAGCGGGGATATCTCCCTGCTTGGCAAGTGGCTTCCCTCTGTGAACGCCTCCAACCAGGATACGGTTATGCTTGCGAAGATGATCGCCAAGTCCTTCGGTCTGTCAGACCGTGACTACCGCAAGGCGCTGGTGAAGCTTCGCGCGCGTATCCGGATCATCGAGAACAACCTGCGTGAGAAGGATTATACCTTCGATTACGCCAAGCAGCCCTCCAAGGCCATGTTCAAATACCGCAAGGCCTTCCTTCGCAACGATGGAGACCGCTACGGCGCTTTCATGGAGAAGGTGGACCGTGGTGAGGCAAAGCTTCACACTGGAACGCTGATGCCCTATGAGCTCGTTGAGCGGGCCTACAATTGCTCCGAGGAAGAGCGTCGGTCCCTGGACGTCACCTGGCGTCAGCTGGAGGACTTCACCACGGATGAAAATGCGCTCGTTGTGGCGGACGGCTCCAGCTCCATGTACTGGGGCAGCAAGCCGATGCCCGCGTCGGTCGCGCAGTCCCTTGCGATTTACTTCGCAGAACATAATAAAGGAGAATTCCACAATCACTTCCTTACTTTCTCGATGACGCCCCGACTGGTGGAGCTCAAAGGTAATGATTTTGTGGAGAAGGTGCGCTACTGCAGAACCTTCAACGAATGCGCCAACACTAATCTGGAGGCGGTATTCGATCTGATTCTGCGGGCAGCGGTAGAGAATCATGTTCCGCAGGCTGAGATGCCCGCAAAGCTGTATATCATCTCCGACATGGAGTTTGATTATTGCGTGAAGAACTCGTCCATGACGAATTTCGAAAACGCGAAAGCCAGCTATGCGGCGGCCGGCTACAAGCTCCCGGACCTTGTGTTCTGGAACGTAGACAGCCGCAACGAGCAGCAGCCTGTGAAAGAGAATGATCGCGGTGTTGCGTTGGTCTCCGGCTGCAGCCCCCGAATCTTCTCCATGATCATGGATGGCGAACTGAATCCGTATGCGTTCATGCTGAGCGTGGTCGACACGGAGCGTTATGCCCCCATCGCTGCGTAAGCCTGGCAACTCCCCAAGGCAAAAGAATGGGCGCACGGCCTCCGATTGAGTAACGGAATCGCCGTGCGTCCGTTTTTTGAAAGGAAGGATAGAAAATGATTGAAATACAAGGACTTCACAACACTGCCCTTTGTTATACGCCCGCTCTGGAGCCTACGGCTGAAATGCAAATCAAGACCGTATGTGACCAGGAGGCCTTTGCAGGCTGCAAGATTCGAATCATGCCGGACGTCCATGCCGGAAAGGGCTGTACAATCGGTACGACCATGACCATCCGGGATAAGATCGTCCCCGGCATGGTTGGCGTGGATATCGGCTGCGGTATGGAGACCGTGCATCTGGCCGAGAAGGAGATTGACTTTGCCGCCCTTGATGCATTGATCCGGAAAGAGATCCCCTGCGGTCAGAATATTCGCAAGGAAGAGCATCCCCTGATCGGTGGAATTAATCTTTATCAGCTCCGCTGTGCTCCCTATGTTTCCATCGAGCGGGCAAAGCGCAGCATCGGCACCTTGGGTGGCGGCAATCACTTTATCGAAGTCGATCGCGGAGAGAACGGTGATTTGTATCTCGTTATCCATTCTGGCAGCCGTCACCTGGGAACTCAGGTCTGCAAGTATTACCAGGATCAGGGCCGGTTCGCCATGTGGGGCGGCGCTCGTCACCAAATTGATGAACTGATTGCCGAGTACCGTGCCGCAGGCCGTTGGCAGGAGATCCAGAGCGCAATCAACGAGCTGCGCAAAGAGCATCCCATCAACATCCCCAAGGATCTCGCTTATGTAGAGGGAAAGCTTTTTGACGACTACATCCACGATATGCGCATCACCCAGCATTTTGCCGTTCTTAACCGGAAGGCCATGACGGATGTAATCCTGCGCGGCATGGGGCTGACGAAGGTCGAGGAGTTTACGACCATTCACAACTATATTGATACGGAGAAGATGATTCTTCGCAAGGGTTCTGTCTCCGCCGAAGCAGGAGAAAAGCTGCTGATTCCTATCAACATGCGCGATGGCAGCCTGATCTGTATCGGTAAGGGCAACGAGGAGTGGAACTGCTCCGCTCCCCACGGCGCTGGCCGCATTATGAGCCGCAAGCAGGCCTTTGCCCAACTCTCAATGGACGAATATACCGCCGAGATGGAGGGGATCTGGTCCTCCTGCGTCGTACAGGATACCCTCGATGAATCTCCCATGGCCTACAAGCCCATCGATGAGATTGTATCAGAAATCGGCCCCACTGCCGAGATCGTTGAGCGTATTCGCCCGGTTTATAACTTCAAGGCCGCTGAATAAATGCTGTGATTCTGCCATTGCAAGAACAATGCCGAAAGAATGCTGGAAGCGCTGCAGGCAGAACCTCAGTCAGACGCCGGGAAAACAATCGGCAACATCTTAGGCTACCTGTTTGCCAAATCGGTGGAAATGACTGTCAACGAGGCCAAAGAGAACCCTACGTTTGAAACCAGGCTGACAGCATCGTACAGTCCGCATGATGCTCTCCAGGGCATACTGCGCTCTACGTTGCCTCCTGAGCAACACGCTACCCTTGAAGATGTGATGGAACTGGCACAACAGTTTGGAAAAGACATCTTCGTCTTCATGGAGATGTCGGATAAAACTGACGAGGACTTTCCTGAATTGTTTACTCAAGCAGCCATCGTTGTTCAGAAGATAGGGCAAATGTACGCAACTAACGGTTTCGAAGAAGCATGTAAAATCCGACCGTAAGATCAGCGAATACTTTAGGGAGGAGGAAATGCCCTATGAGGGAAACGATCCTGAAAAAGCTGAATGAAATTGAAAAGAAGGAGAACGCAAAGATCCTGTTGGCGGTCGAGTCCGGCAGCCGCGCCTGGGGCTTTGCCTCCCCCGACAGCGACTACGACGTTCGTTTTATCTATGTGCGGCCCAAGGAGGATTATCTTCGTCTGGAAAAGACCAGGGACGTGATCGAGCTGCCCATCGAAGGCGAACTGGATATCAATGGCTGGGATCTGGATAAAACCCTGCGCCTTCTCCGCGCATCAAATCCAACCCTGTTCGAGTGGTTCTCTTCGCCAATCGTGTACCGGGAAACCGCATTTGCGCAGGAGTTCCGCAGTATCATGCAGCGGTACTTCTCCTCTAAGCGCGGACTGAGCCACTATCTCAGCATGGCCAGCAGCAACTATCGCGAGTATCTGAAAGGCGATACGGTAAAGGCCAAAAAGTACTTTTATGTGCTGCGTCCGGTCCTGGCCTGCCGGTGGATCCTGGATAAGGGGACGCCTCCACCCATGCTGTTTTCGGAGCTGATGGATGCGGAGCGCGACGCTGCCATTCTGCCGGATGTGAACAGGCTGCTCGATTTGAAGATGAATGCCCCAGAGATCAAAACGATCCCCAAAATCGAAAGCATCAACCATTACCTCGACAGCAGCATGGAAGAAGTACGATCCCGTATCGTTCAGCTGCCGGAAGACGCAAGTCATGGGTGGGAGGAATTAGATCAACTCTTCCTCTCACAGCTTGAGTAAGGAAAACCATTTTATACTACGGGTTTCTTTACTTCAGGGAAAACAAATGCTATTATAATACCAGAAAACAGGGCAATGCCCGGAAAGGAAAAAGAAATGATCCTCAGACAATTCTCCGTTTTATTCAAATCCGAATATAAGGATCTTTCGCTGTGCAGCTTTAATCACGAGCAGCACGCTCCTTTGGCACGCCCATATAAGATGGAGAACCGAACTGTGAAACGACAGCCGTAATAGGCTTATCAGGTACTTTCACCGGCCGCTTGTCTTGTATGAGGCAAGCGGCCTTTTTGTATTGAGAATCAAGTTTGTGGTAAAGGCCAGTATGGCCGGAACAGGAGAGTAAATGAAATGAATCGAATACCGGTCATCGATATGACCGCAACCGGAATCAACATCACCCGTATGCGTGAGAATGCGGGATTGACGGTAAAGGACGTGCAGGACGTTTTTGGTTTCTCCACGCCCCAGGCCATTTACAAGTGGCAGCGTGGAGCGGCTCTGCCGACTGTGGACAACCTGGTTGTCCTCGCCGCAATTTTCGGTGTAAAGATCGATGACATCTTGATTTTTCAGGACTGCGGAGTGATCCAGATCTCCGCATGACTATAAACCAGCCCAAATGTTCGGGCTGGCGTGGTCCCTTCGACTAACTGGTTAGGTCGCCGCTCTTTCAAGGCGGTAATGCTCGGTTCAAATCCGGCAGGGATCACCATATACCGGATTGGTGTAACGGCAGCACGCCTGACTCTGACTCAGGAAGTCGTGGTTCAAATCCATGATCCGGTGCCATGATACAGCCCCGTAGTGCAGATGGCTAACACGCCTGACTGTCTATCAGGAGATCGCGGGTTCGAGCCCCGTCGGGGTTGCCATACGGCCCCTTAGTCTAATCGGCCAGGACGCAGGACTCTCAATCCTGAAATGCCGGGTTCAAGTCCCGCAGGGGTCACCACTATGCCTGCCTGGTGGAATTGGGATACACGTCCGGCTTAAGACCGGGCGCCGCAAGGATTGGGGGTTCGACTCCCGCTCTGTGCACCACATATACGTTCTTAGCTCAGTTGGTAGAGCAGCGGTCTTTTAAACCGCAGGTCGCGGGTTCGAGCCCCGCAGGGCGTACCATACGCGTTCTTAGCTCAGTCGGTAGAGCAGCGGATTCTTAATCCGAAGGTCGCGGGTTCGATCCCCTCAAGGCGCACCATATGCACGAATGGCGGAACTGGAATACGCGCCAGACTAAGGATCTGGTGCCCGCTATGGGCTTGTGAGTTCGGCTCTCACTTCGTGCACCATTCATAGTGTGAGTAGCTCAGATGGTTAGAGCGTCGGTTTGTGGCACCGAATGTCGGCGGTTCGAATCCGCTCTCACACCCCATACGGGCTCTTAGCTCAGTTGGTAGAGCGGCAGACTGAAGATCTGCGCGTCCCAGGTTCGATTCCTGGAGAGCCCACCAAATACGGGAGAATGCCTGAGTCTGGTCAATAGGAGCGGTCCGTAAAACCGTCGGTTTCGGCCTGCGTTGGTTCAAATCCAACTTCTCCCACCATTTTTCTCCAAAGAAGCGGCCATCCATGCATGGGCGCTTCTTTGGTTTCAATATTAGGGACTGGTGTAACGACCTCTTTCGTGATATAATGACTGTGAAAGCAAAACTCTTTACAGCTTTCAGACCGTCAGACTCTTCCGTTTTCACATCGGTGTAGCGCACACGCTATTTGTCATCTATCGTGATATATCTTTCACTGTGGTACATCTTGGAGAAGTTTTCGTTCACGCGATTTTGAAGCTGGGTACGGACCGTGGCTTCTTTTTGCTGATATGTTTCGTTGATCCAATCATAAACCGCTTCAGAATACGCAATTAACCGAGCGATTCTCTGATTCTTTTTACTGCTCTTTGCGAACTTCTCAATAGTGGCCTCGCAGTTTCTTATGTTTCCTTTACACCGACCGATATGCTGGACTGCAAGTTCGAAATCCGCCTTAGCTTCTTTGTACTTAGTTGCTGCATTTTTTCTTTAGGATTCGTCGTGCTCGCTAGGATAAATGCAGTTTTAATGCTGGGGATATTAACACCTTCGTCCAGACATTTAATTGCAGCTATCGCTTGATAAGGGTCGGCTTCGGCAAATCGATGGGCTTTACCGTTGTTCCTTTTGGACAGGGCTTCAAAGATATGTCGCCCCCGTCAAAGGAATTGATGAAGCTTACTCTCGAACAACGGATCGCCCACGGCGGGCACCCGGTGCTCCATTGGATGATGGATAACATTTTCATTCGCTCGGACCCCGCGGGGAATATAAAGCCAGACAAGGAAAAAAGTACGGAAAAGATAGATGGTGCCGTGGCCACGATCACGGCTCTTGATAGGGCCATCCGCTGTGGTAACGACACCAGTGAGTCAGTCTACGATACACGTGGGCTGCTTTTTATTTAAGCCGCATTAACGATGTACTGCTGGAGTACAGGCCAGAGCGTGATGAAAGTCTGTAGGAAGGTCCCACCGATTGAGACGGCCTTTTCAACCTTATCCAGTATGTTCTTCTGTTCTTTTTCGCTCAGCTCAGTCATGAACCTATTCCCAGCAGGCTGAATTTCAAGATAAGCTACGCCACTTTCTGTGGGGATAACGCGGATAAAGCCCGCCTCGACCAGGGTGTTCAGCTGCCTCTCAAAGCAGCCTTCGGGGAGCTTGGGGTACATAGAAGGCAAGACGGAGCGGCATTCAGAAGCCGCGCTAAGCAATTGCAACCATAATGTTTGGATTCTCGACACACGCTTATCTGCGTCGAACGGACATGGCGTGCTCTCGTGAATGCAATGCAGTCCTTTTCGGAGAATGCCGCCCTGTACAAGTCCGTGCTGATACCGCCGAATGCCATATGGTCCGGCTCCTTAAAGCACTCTGCGCCGGGTTTTACGAAGATTTCCATGCTGGAAACAACATTCCAGCTTTCATCCGTTCTAACCACGGAAAGCTGTGTTAAGAACTTTTCGTTTTTCTCTATCCACTCTAAATCGAGCAGCACGATCACCTGAGGCACCTCCTTACTCTCTCTGTTGTACCCAGTCTACAGCAGGATGAGTCCATTAAACCGGACTTTTGAAGGAGGCGCCTGGTTTCTTGAATAGAATCAGCGCAAAACTCTGCCGCAGATGAAGAAACCGAGGCTGGGAGTAATGGGTCTGGGCTTGAACTCCGGATTGAAAGAGACCATCACAGGCTGCTTGTGTACAACGCCAGCTCCGTCGGTGAACACATCCGGATCATCCGGCTCCTGCTCATCATAGCGTTTGATACAACCTTCGCCGTCATATACCATGACGCCGGCCTCTACGGGCTCCAGTGTAGCGCATTGCTGCGCCCAGGCTATATCATCTATAAAAAACAGACCCAGGTCGGAGGTATCACCTCCACCAGCCTGGGTCCGTTTCTGTAATATTTCGTTTATTTATTCTTCTTTCGGCTCGTCGGTTTTGACCAGCACCTTTTCCACCCGGCGGCCGTCCATCTTCAGCACTGTCACCGTCAGGTTTTCGTAGCGGAAGCTGTCCCCAACTTTGGGGAAGGCGCCGAAGGATTCCACCGTCCAGCCGCCGACCGTGCCGCTTTCGGCTTCAAAGCTGTCCTCGTCGATGCCCAGAAGCTCCAGAAAATCGTCGATGACCATGGAGCCGTCCAGCTCGTATTCGCCGGTCTCCCGGCGGACCACCTCATGCTCCACGGTATCTGTCTCGTCCCAGATTTCGCCCACGATCTGCTCCAGCACATCCTCCATGGTCAGTACGCCCAGGGTGCCGCCGTATTCGTCGGACACGATGGCCAGATGCTGGCGGTCCCGGCGCATCTGGTTGAGTACCGCAGGCAGCTTCATGGTTTTATACACATAGCAGGGAGGCATAAGGAGCTTCCGGATATCGGCCCGGCCGTCGTCGGTCATGGCCTTCAGGAAGTGGTTGAGGTAGAGCACGCCGATGATATTGTCGATACTGTCCTCATAGACAGGCAGGCGGGAGAAGGGCGCCTCCTCTATGATGGAGAGGATATCGTCCCAGTCGTCGTCAATATCGATGGCCTGAACGTCCACGCGGGCGGTCATGACCTCAAAGGCGGAGATATCCGCAAAGCCGATGGCGGCCTGAAGCAGTTCGGACTGGTCCTCGTCCAGCACGTCCTCGTCTTCGGCGGTCTCGATGATGGACTGAAGCTCTTCCACAGCTTCCTCCGCGTCATCCCCGTCTTCCCCCTTCATGCCGCGGGTGATCAGGTTGATGACAGACACCACCAGCCAAATGACGGGTTTGAGAATGATCATCAGGGCCGTGATGATATAGGAATCCTGCACCGCCACGTTGTTGGCACACTTTTTGGCAGTAATTTTGGGGATGGTCTCGCCAAAGGTAATAATCAGCAGGGTGATGATCACCGTGGAGAGCCAGGTATTGTCATCCCGACCGGTGATCAGGATCACAAACACGGAGCCCAGGGAGGACGCCGCGATATTCACCAGGTTGTTGCCGATCAGAATGGCGCTGAGCGCGTCGTCGTAATGCTCAGTGATGCGCACGGCGGCTCCCGCGCGCTTTGAACCCTCGTCCCGGAGTCTTTCAAGGCGCATAGGGTTGCAGGAGGAATAGGACATCTCCGCTGCGGAAAAAAAGGCCGACAGGCAGACGCATACGATGATACCCACGATCACAAGATAAAGATTCACTGCTCGTCGCCTCCTTCCTCGGTCTCAGGAAGCAGGGCAACGTCCAGCTTCAATATGCGGTTATGTTCCATGGCAGAGACGGTCACGCTGAGGCCGTGGTAAGTGAAGCTGTCTCCCACCTTGGGGATGGCGGTAAACTGCTCATAGGCCCATTCGCCCATCAGGGTGTTTACCAGTTCCTCGTCCTCTTCCGGGTCTTCAAAGCCGAGCTGCTCGAAAACGTCGCTGACGGATTCCTCCGCGTCCACCCGGTATACGCCGTTTTCCAGCTGGACCACGGTTTCTTCCACCACATCGTCCTCGTCCCAGATCTCGCCCACCAGCTCTTCCAGAATGTCCTCCACAGTGACGATGCCCACGGTGCCGCCGTAATTATCGGTGACAACGGCCATGTTGATCTTCCGCTTGGACATGACGGGCAGAAGCTCGTCGATATTGGTGCTCTGATGGACGAAAAACACCTCATCCAGCAGAGGCCGCAAATCCAGATTGCTGCCAAGGCGCAGATAAGCCTTGATGAATTTGCGGATCTGCAAAATGCCGATCACATTATCTATGCTGCCCTCGTAAACCGGCAGGCGGCTGTGATTCTGAGACTTGATGAGGGACAAAATATCCTCATAGCTGTCCTCAATATTGATGGCCGCAAGGTCTACACGGGGCGTAAGGATGCTCTCCACCGTGACGTCACCGAACTGGAGGGCAGAGGAGATCAGATCCCCCTGTTCCTCGTCCAGGGTGCCCTCTTCGGTCATATCCTCGATCAGGTCGTAGAGCTCATCTTCGGTGACGGAGATCTGGGCGTCGCCCTTGGTCAGCTTTGACGCCGCCTGACCGATTTTGGTAAGCAGGGCAGACAGTGGGCCGAACAGTTTCATAAAGAAGCACAGGGGCCCGGCACAGGAGAGCAGAAATTTTTCGCTGTATTTTTTTGCGATGCTTTTGGGGAGCATTTCCCCCGCAAAAAACACCACGATCGTTGTAACGATGGTGCTTATGGACACCGCACTGAGTCCCCAAGCCCGTGTAACAGCCACCGTTACCAGTGTGGCAATGGAGATATGTACGATGTTCGTACAGATGAGCAGTGTGCTTATGGCCCGGTCAAATTGATCCAGAACACAAAGCGCTCTCTTTGCGCGGACATTCCCCCTGTCCGCAAGGGTTTTTATCTTTACCCGGGAGGCCGACGCGACGGCGGTCTCGGTTACGGCAAAATAAGCCGCGCAGAATAACAAAACGATTGCAATGATCCAAGGCAATCGACTGCCATCATCCATTTTAGGATATACAACTCCTTTATAATTAAAGTTACAGGTTAGTATAGCACAAGGGATATTTTCCGTCAACACGCAAGTCTGAATTAACTGTAAATTGTGGAATTTGGGCTTGTGCTTTGCTATAATAGGTATATAATACAGTTTACTGAAAAGCTGTACAAGGAGGTGTTCGTATGAACATTGAGCTTACAGACAAGGAATTCCGGCGTCTGCTGGACATGGTATATATCGGCAACTGGATATTGAACTCCACCCGGGGCGACGACCGTTTTGAGGACTATGATCTGATCCAGGAGAAACTTTTCGCCCTCTGTCCTGCCAACGGGATGCGTTCGCTGGTGCAGAACTGGCACGGGCATATCTTCCCCTCCCAGGCCTATGAGGACGGCGGGATACATGAGGCCATCGCCGACTATGAGGACGCGGTATTCTACAACATTCTGGCCGAGGAGCTGGCCCGGCGGGATCTGGGGCTGGAGGACTACGACCCGGACGATTTCACCGAGCTGACCGCCCGGATGGAGGAATACCTGGCCGAGTTTGACAAGAACGGCCTGAACGCCATCAATATTGACATATAAACCGGAGAACATCATGCACGACGAACTGACAAAAAACGACATCAAAAAGATGCAGGAAGAGCTGGATTACCGCCGGCTGGAGCTGATGCCCCAGCTGATCGAAGAAGTCAAGCGCACCCGGGCTTTCGGCGATCTCAGCGAAAATTTTGAGTATAAGGCCGCAAAGCAGGCCCAGAACAAGAACCGCAGCCGTATCCGCTATCTGGAGGGAATGATCAAATCGGCAAAGGTCATTGATGACCGCTCCAAAGCAGACGAGGTGGGGCTGTTTGACAGGGTGGAGATCTACATGCCGGACGAGGGCGATACAGAGACCATCCAGGTGGTTACCACCGTCCGCTGCGACCCCAGAAAGGGACTGATCAGCAAAGAGTCCCCCTTTGGCAGGCAGGTGCTTGGCAAAAAGGTGGGCGACCGCTTCACCGTACAGGTAAGCGAGAGCTACAGCTATGTAGCCGAGATTCGCTCCATTACCAAGACCGAGGACGACGGCTCCGCGCCGCTGATGCAGTTTTGAGCGAGGATTTTTCGTTCAGGTAAAATGAAAAATTGCGGGAATACTTGCGTGTATTTCCGCAATTTTTCGTGAAGTATGGGCGGAAAAGGGCCGTTCATTCTGATATGCTCCCCATAGAGTAGACACTCGAAATAACAAAAATTTCGAGACTACACTATGGGGAGCATATCATCAGAGTGCAGATCTTATTTTTTTACTTTTTCGCCTGCTTCATGGACAGGGAGATCCGGTGCTTTTTCTCGTCCACGTCCAGGACCACCACCTTGACGATGTCACCCACGGCCACCACCTCGCTGGGGTGGCGGATAAACTTATCGCAGACCTGGGAGATATGGACCAGGCCGTCCTGGTGGACGCCGATATCCACAAAGACGCCGAAATCGATCACGTTGCGCACGGTGCCGGTCAGCTCCATGCCGGGTTTCAGATCCTTGATCTCCAGCACATCCTTCCGCAACAGCACCGGGGGCAGCTCGTCTCGGGGGTCCCGTCCGGGCTTTAACAGCTCAGACACAATATCCATCAGGGTGGGCACGCCCACAGCACATTCCTCCGCCGCTTTTTCCGGGCCGTAGGCTTCCAGACGCCGGGGCAGCTCGGAAATGTTCCCCGCTGCCACGTCCTTCAGGGTATAGCCGCAGAGGGCCAGCAGCTTTTCCGCCGCCTCATAGCTCTCCGGATGGACGGCGGTGTTATCCAGCACCTGCCCGCTCTCCGGCACACGGAGAAAGCCCGCGCACTGCTGGAAGGCCTTGGGGCCCAGCTTGGGCACCTTATTGATCTGCTTGCGGCTGGTAAAGGCGCCGTTTTCCTCCCGGTAGAGGACAATATTCTTCGCCGTTGTCTTGGTCAGGCCGGAGACCCGCTGCAAAAGAGAGGGCGAGGCCGTGTTGATATCCACGCCCACAGCGTTCACACAGTCCTCCACCACGCCGTTCAGCGTCTCCTCCAGCTTGGCCTGGGGCATATCGTGCTGGTACTGGCCCACGCCGATGGCCATGGGGTCGATCTTCACCAGCTCTGCCAGCGGGTCCTGAAGCCGCCGGGCGATGGACACGGCAGAGCGCAGGTTCACATCATAGTCCGGGAATTCCTCCGCTGCCAGCTTGGAGGCGGAGTACACGGAGGCGCCCGCCTCGTTTACAATAGCATAGGCCTGTCCGCCGCCCAGCTCATGGAGCATCTCCACGGTCATCTGCTCCGTCTCCCGGGAAGCTGTACCGTTGCCGATGGCGATATGCTCCACGCTGTGCCTGCGGATCAGGCCGGACAGGATGCGTATGGCCTCTTTCTTTTTGTTCTCGCTGAAGGTGGGGTAGACCACAGCCGTATCCAGCACCTTGCCGGTGCCGTCCACCACGGCTACTTTGCAGCCGTTGCGGTAGCCGGGATCCAGGCCCATAGTCACCTTGCCCTTCACCGGCGGCTGCATCAGCAGGGGCTTTAAGTTCAGGGCAAACATTTTTATGGCCCCCTCGCAGGCGGTATCGGTCAGGGCAGAACGAGTCTCCCGCTCCATGGAGGGGAAGATCAGCCTGTCGTATGCGTCATCCGCCGCGGCGCGGACAAAAGCCATGGCCGGGCTGCCCGGCACGATCACCCGGCGGCGCAGCCGCTGAAGGGCCGCGTCCCGGTCCAGCTCAAGGCTGACCTTCAAAAAGCCCTCCTTTTCGCCCCGGTTGATGGCCAGGATCTGGTGGCCCTGGAGCCGGTCGATCCGCTGGGCAAAATCATAATACAGCCGATAGACTGAATCCTCCTCTACCGCGGCAACGGATCGCAGGGAAGCGTTTCGCCAGATAAAATCCCGCAGCAGCTTGCGGATCTCCGCGTCGTCAGAGATCATCTCCGCCACAATATCCGAGGCTCCCGCCAGGGCCTCCTCCACGGTCTCCACGCCCTTTTCGGGGTCAATGAACGCCGCTGCCAGCTCCTCCGGCGCGGGGCTGCCGTTCTCCTGGGCGAAAAGCCGCAGGGCCAAGGGCTCCAGGCCCTTTTCCTTTGCCACGGTGGCGCGGGTGCGGCGCTTTTGCTTATACGGGCGGTACAGGTCTTCCAGCGCGGCCAGGGTGGCGGCATTGTCGATAGCCGCATTCAGCTCCTCCGTCATTTTCCCCTGCTCCTCAATGGACTTTTTCACCGTCTCCCGCCGCTCCTGCAGGGAGCGCAGATATTCCAGCCGCTCCGCCAGGGTGCGCAGGGCCGTGTCGTCCATGGCCCCGTGCAGCTCTTTGCGGTAGCGGGCAATAAAGGGAATGGTGTTGCCCTCGTCAAGCAGCTGGATCACATTGTCTATATGGCTCTGTTCCCGGTTCAGCTCCCGGGCGAGAATTTGATTGATGCTTTCCAAAATATCGCTCCTTCCATAGCCGCGACATTATACCACAACCGGGGCGCAATGGCAAACCCATATTTTTTGAACGTTGTTCAATTAATTCTTGACAATGTTTTCCGGCGGTAGTATATTTTATTTGAACGATATTCAATTAATTTTTCAAGGAGTGAGCACATGGCAAGAAAGCCGGTTCTGGAAGGCGGCAAAAAAGATGAGCTGATCGACGCGGCGCTGGCCCTCTTTTTTGAAAACGGCTATGAAAACACCTCCATCCGCATGATCGCAAGCCGGGTTGGCTGCGAGGTTGGTCTGTTTTATTACTATTTCAAGAACAAGGACGAGGCTTTTTCTCTGGCCATGGACCGTTTCTTCTCCCGCTATGAGGGCAGGATGGAGGAGCTGGTCCGCCGGGCGGAGCGGGATCCCTACCGGATCATGACCGACGTGTTTGCCTCTCTTGCGGAGGAAACCGAGCGTTTTCGTCAGCGCTACGGCGCCAAGCTTCACTGGACCGTGCGCTGGGCCATCCGAGAGCGGACTTTGCAGGCTCTGGAGCCCTACATGCTGCGGATCATACAGGCTTTGGACCGCTGCGGCCTGCGCTCCCGGCTCAGTCCGGAGGCTACTGCCGCCTTTCTCACCCACGGCATAGGCAGCACCATTATGCACGAGAGCGGTGCGGAATATTCGGATAAGGCAGCCGAGCTTCGCCGGGGCGTGAATCTGCTGATGGGCGTCTCCGATGAGGAGGGCGAGCTTTTCTCCCCCTACTACGCGGGCTACGGCGATATCCCGGCCCTGGTTGAGCTGTTTTCCCGGGAAAAGACGCTGTTTCCTCAGCTTGTGCAGAGCGGGGAACGGCTGCTGCCCGCCCGGATCTCCGAAAAGGAGGTCTTTGTTCTGCGAAAGAGGCGGCAGATTGCGGGTGCTATTCTGTTCTCCCGCGACAGCAAAAGCCTGGACGCGCTGCTGGTGGCCCCGGAGTACCGGCGGCAGGGCGGGGCGGAGCGGCTCTGTGTCAGCGCCCTGGCCCAATTTGACGCCGGAGAGGAGCTTCACATTTTGGGCAGCGTCCCCGAGAGCAGCCCGGCAGAGAGCCTGCTGAAAAAATTTGCCCTGCGCCGGGAGGATGGCAGTCTCATCGTCACCGCGCCGGAGAACTGGAGGATAAAAAGCCATGACGCCTGAAAGCCTTTCGGTAAACGGAAAACTATACCGGGTACTGCGTCTGCTGGGCCACGGCAAGGGCGGCTATTCCTATCTGGTGACCGACGGAGAGCGCCAATACACCCTCAAGCAGATCCACCACGAGCCCTGCAGCTACTACCAGTTCGGCGACAAACTGCAATCGGAGCTGAACGACTATGAAATCCTCCGCCGGGTGGGCATCCCCATGCCGGAGCTTCTTGCGGCGGACCGGGAAAAGGAGCGGATTTTGAAGGAATACATTGAGGGAGAGCGTATCGACGAGCTGGTGCTGAGAGACGCCATGCGCCCGGAATATTTCGAACAGATCCGCGCCATGTGCGCTCTTTTGTACCCTGCCGGGCTGAATATTGACTATTTCCCCACCAATTTCATTGTCCGGGACGGGCTTTTATACTACATAGACTACGAATGCAACAGCTACATGGCCCAATGGGATTTTGAAAACTGGGGAAACAAATACTGGAGCAAAACCGAAGAATTTGTGAAATACGCGGAGGAGAGAGAACATGCTTAAAATTGAACATCTTACCAAGCTCTACGGAGAGAAAAAGGCCGTGGATGATCTGAGCCTGCACATCGAAAAGGGCGAGATCTACGGCTTTATCGGGCACAACGGTGCGGGCAAAACTACAACCATCAAAGCCTGCTGCGGCATTTTGCAGTTTGACAGCGGCGAGATCCTGGTGGACGGCGTTTCCGTCAAGGCCGATCCCCTCTCCTGCAAGCGTAAAATCGCCTATATCCCCGACAACCCGGACCTGTACGACTTTATGAGCGGCATCAAGTATCTGAACTTCGTGGCGGACATTTTCGGCGTCAGCCAGAGTGAACGGCAGGAGCGCATCCGCCGCTACGCAGACACCTTTGAGCTGACGGACGATCTGGCCCAGCCCATCGGCAGCTATTCCCACGGTATGAAACAGAAGCTGGCCATCATCTCCGCCCTGATCCACGAGCCCAAGCTCATCATCATGGACGAACCCTTCGTGGGTCTGGACCCCAAGGCCTCCCATACGCTGAAGCTTCTCATGCGGGACATCTGCGACCGGGGCGGTGCCATCTTCTTCTCCACCCATGTGCTGGAAGTGGCGGAAAGGCTCTGCGATAAGGTAGCCATCATCAAGGGCGGACGGCTTATCAAGTCCGGCACCATGGAGGATGTGAAGGGCGACGAGAGTCTGGAGTCCGTTTTCCTGGAACTGGAGGACGACAATGCTTAAAGCTTTGATGAAAAAGCAGTTTTCCGAAACTGTTTCCTTCCTGTTTATGAGCGGCAAAGCCGGAAAGCGCCGCTCTGTGGGCGGCATGATCGGCTACGGCGTTTTGATGCTGTACGTGCTGGCCTGCTTTGGATTTATCTTCTTTGCCAGCGCGGGAGCCCTGTGCAAGCCCCTTGTGAGCATGGGGCTGGATTGGCTGTATTTTGCCCTGATGGGCATTATGGCCACTGCCATGGGTGTCATCGGCAGTGTATTCACCACCCAATCCAAGCTGTACGAGGCAAAGGACAACGAGCTGCTGCTCTCCATGCCCATCCCCAGCAGCCTGATTTTGGTGAGCCGGCTTCTGGGCCTTTTCGGGCAGGCCCTTGTCTTTGAGCTGCTGGTTCTCCTCCCCGCCGCTGCGGTGTACATTGTCAATTTCGGCATGGGCCTGTCACAGATCATCATCTATATTCTGATCTGCCTGTTGCTGCCCCTGTTCACCCTGGGGCTGTCCTGTATTCTGGGCTGGCTCACAGCGTTGGCCTCCTCCCGGATGCGGAACAAGAGCCTTGTGTCCATGATTTTGTCCATCGGCTTTCTCTGTGTATATTTCTATGCCTACTCCAAAGTCAACACTTATCTCCAGCTCATCCTGGTCAACAGTGAGGCAGTGGGCGCCGGCATAAGAAAGGCCCTTTATCCCCTGTACCAGATGGGTCTGGCCGCTGCCGGCAGCTGGGCTTCCCTGCTGATCTTCGGGGCTATGGTGCTGGTGTTCTTTGTTCTGATCTATCTGCTGCTCTCCGTCAGCTTTATCCGCATCGCTACAGGCAAGCGGGGCGCGGCCAAGATCAAATACAGCGAAAAGCCCATGAAGCGATCCTCTCAGGAGGCAGCCCTGCTGAAAAAGGAAGCGCTCCGTTTCTGGAGCAGCCCCACCTATATGATGAACTGCTCTCTGGGCTCCATTATGATGCTGATCGGCACCGTGGTGCTGGTGGTAAAGCTGGACGATTTTCTCCCCATCCTGGCCCAGATCCCGGAGCTGTATGCGGCGCTGCCCCTGCTGGCCGCCGCAGTCATCGCCCTGATCGGCTCCATGAACGTGGTCACCGCCCCCTCCATCTCTCTGGAGGGCAAGACCCTCTGGCTCACCCAGTCTCTGCCCGTCAGCGGCTGGCAGGTGCTGAAAAGCAAGCTGACGCTGCATATGCTGATCACTGCTGTCCCCGCCTTTATCTGCATGCTGGTTCTGGCCGTCGTTTTGAAGGTGGACCCGGTCAGCACCGTACTGTTGCTGGTTTTCTCGGTCATCTATGTGCTGCTCTGCGCCGCGCTGGGGCTGATGATCAACCTGAAGCTGCCCAACCTGAATTGGACCAACGAGACCGTGGCGGTAAAGCAGAGCGCCAGTGTGATCGTTGCAATGCTGGCCAACTGGGGCATCGCTTTCCTGCTGTTTATCGGCTATATTTTTCTGGGCGACAAGCTGAGCCAGGCGCTGTTTATGCTGCTCTGCACGCTGCTCAGCGCCGCCGCTTCTGCCCTGGTCCTGCTCTGGCTGAAAAAACGGGGGCAGAAAATACTGGCCCATCTCTGAATTATCCAACAAAAAATCTGCAAGCGAAAAACCGCTTGCAGATTTTTTATTCAATTGATGTGTATCAGATGCGCATGCAGATATCCCATGCACGCCAGATGACGGTGCGCAGGTTGCCGATAGCCACGCAGTCGCCCACGCGGTGGACATGCGCGCCCTTCTCGCCCACGGGAGTGGGTACAAAGCCGATGCCGTTGACCACAGCGTCGCACTCCACCTTGAAGCTGCCGTCCGGGCCCTTGACCATGGCATAGCCGTCGCCGATCTCGGTGACTGTGCTGTGCAGGTACACGGGAACCTTGTGGTACTCCATGGCGTCGCGCAGGAAGGAGGTATTGGCAAGGCAGGTGGCCTGAGCCGCCACCAGGTCGTTGCCGTACTCCACAATGATGGGGTGCTTGCCCTGGAGGACCAGGTCGTAGGCCGCCTCGCAGGAGGACTGGCCGCCGCCCAGGAACAGGACCTTGTCGCCCACTTCCTTCTTCTCCACCAGCAGCTGGGTGAAGTTCAGGGTCTTTTCAAAGCCCTTGATGGAAGGCATGGTTCTGGGAACGGAGCCGGTGCAGACAATGATCTCGTCAAAGCCCCGGAGAGTGCCCAGGTCGTTGATTTCAGTGTTCAGGTGGATCTCGATGCCCTCTCTGGCCATCTCGTTCTTGTACCACTGGATCAGCTCTCTGTCGTTCTCCTTGAAGCTCATGGCGGAAGCTGTGATGAACAGGCCGCCCAGCTCGCCGGTCTTTTCAAACAGGACGGGCTTGTGTCCGCGCTTTTTCAGCACCAGGCAGCACTCCATGCCGCCGATACCGCCGCCGATGACAGCGACCTTCTTGGGGCTCTTGGTGGGGACGATCTTATAGCGCTTATGCTGCATGGTGGGCGGGTTCAGTGCGCAGCGGCCCAGATGCAGGGAGTCCTCCAGAGACTGCATGTTCTCAGAACCTGCGGTCTTGGAGAAGTTGAAGCAGCCGTTGTGGCAGCGGATGCAGGGACGGATCTCGTCCTCTCTGCCGGTTTTGATTTTGGTGACCCAGTTCTCGTCCACCAGGTTCTGGCGGGCGATGGCCATGGCGTCCAGACGGCCTGCGGCGATCTCCTCGGCAGCCTTGACCGGATCCATACGGCCGGCGCAGGCCACGGGGATCTTGACAAACTGACGGATGTGCTCAACGTCTGCCAGGTTGCAGTTGTCAGGCAAATACTGTGGCGGATGTGCCCAGTACCAGGCGTCGTATGTACCGTTGTCGCAGTTGAGGAAGTCGTATCCGGCCTTCTCCAGGATCTGGACCACTTTTTCGGACTCGGCCATATCGCGGCCAAACTCCTCGAAGTCCTCGCCGGGCATTGCGCCCTTGCGCCAGCCCTTGGTTTTGGAAACAACGGAGTAGCGCAGGGAGACGGGGAAGTCCGCACCGGCCTGCTGCTTGATGGACTGAACGATCTCGGTGGCAAAGCGCAGGCGGTTTTCCAGGGAGCCGCCGTACTGGTCGTTGCGGAAGTTCATGTTGGCAATGGCGAACTGGTCCAGGTTGTATCCCTCGTGGACCGCGTGGATCTCAACGCCGTCAACACCGGCCTCCCGCAGCTTCTTCGCGGTGGCGCCGAAGTGCCAGACCATCTCCTGGATCTCCTCCACGGTGAAGGGGCGGGAATCCAGATTGTCCGCCCAGCGGTTGGGCGTGGCGGAGGCGGAGGCGCAGCTGTACTGCACGTCCACAATGGGGCTTGCCAGCTTGTTCAGCAGATCATTTCTGCCCAGAGCTGCCATCCAGGGGGTAACGGCCATGGAGCGGCCAAAGCCGCCTGCCAGCTGAATGAACAGCTTTCCGCCGGTCTTGTGATATTCGTCCATATAGGGCTTCAGCAGACGGTACATGCTTCTGTTCTGATCCAGCCACTTTCTGCCCATAGTGTCGCGGATGGTCTGCATGCCGGGAAGAACCAGGCCCACGCCGTCCTTTGCTCTTTTAAGCAGAAAGTCCGCAGCCTCAGTGTCAAAGTGGGAGGGCTCCAGCCAGCCGAACAGGGATGTGCCGCCCATGGAACACTGAACAATGCGGTTGGGAATTTCTACACTTCCGATCTTGAACGGAGTAAATAAAGCTTCGTACTTTTCGTTCATTGAATAGTCCTTTCTTTCATTTTTTCACATTCCGCTTACGGCAGCAGAGCCCTGACAAAGTGGATCGGCCAGGCCAGCACGTCCCCGGCCAGTCTCGCTTTGGAGAGCACGGCAAGGAACAGGTCTTCACCCATCCAGCTCATCAGCTTGTCCTGAACCTCGTCCTCCTGGCACAGCCTGACGGCCAGTACGCCCAGGCTGCCCAAGATCAGGGCCGTAATGAGCTTTTTCGCTTTTTTCTTCATGTTTTCCCTCCTGTTTGGCTTTTTTTAAATCTTGAACTGTGGTTCAATACTTGATGTGAATATTATAATATTTCATCCCGTCTTCGTCAATCGATTCAGGAACAATTTATTGGTTATTATGTTATACAATTTTAAGGAATTGTACGGATGTATTGGCTGTATTTGCTATAATATGAGATTTTCCCCCTGGAAGCGAAGAAAACTGCCGCAGGGTCAGCGGGACCTGCGGCAGCGGTCATTTCTGTTTATTTCAGGCATAGTATCCTTACTGCAGCGCAGGGTGATATCGGCGCTGCGGATGCCTGACGGGCGCACCTTGTTCAGCGAACAGCTGTCATCTTGCTTCTATCCGTTTTTCTGCGTCAGGTGGAAAGCAAAGCCTCCGATCTCGTTGTTGGAGTAGATGAGCTTGAGCCTGCCGTTTTCATCGTACACAGCAGAATGATCATCAAACTCTATCCCCTTGCTCTCCAGCCACTTGCGGGCGGCAAAGATGTCGCTCGTGGCAATGGCAAAGTGCCCCATGGTCCCGCGGAAGGGTTTTTTCATTACCTCAAACTGTTCATTGACAAACCATGAGTCCTTCGTCTCACGGAGAGGGAAACCGAAAAGTTCCGCCAGGAGCATTGCCGTGGCGGTCCCCTCTTCCGGGCCGGACTGGTTTATGCCCAGGTGCAGCAGCTCAAAGTTGAAATCATTTGCATTCATATCCATATGTGTTCCTCCTGTATTATTAATTTCAAGCGCATCCGCCGACAATGCTTTGCTTCTAATCCGCATTTTCTGTCGTCAGTCAGTTGTGATGTTTAAATTTTATCGCTGTATTTTTCACTTGTCAACAGATGTTGCTTTTTTCTCCTCCGCCGGGCAGAAGAAAGGCAAAGCTTGATTTATGGCAAAAAACAGGGTATGATGTATTACCAAAGGAGAATGAACTATGCTCGACACCTTATTTGACCGCTTTGACAACATTATCGTTCTGGACACGGAGACCACCGGCTTCAGCCCCCGCAGCGAGGAGATCATCGAGCTTGCCATGCTGCATGTCTCCCCCGGCGGCGTGACCCGGGAATACGATCAGTTTATCCGACTCAGTCCCGGCAGAAGCATCCCGCCCAAAATCGTTGAGCTCACCGGCATCACAGACGGCATCCTGGAAAGCGAGGGCGTGAGCAAGGCGGAGGTCTGCGCCGACCTTGCGGACATGCTCAGCCTGGCCCGGCCGCTGGTGGTAGCCTATAACGCTCAGTTTGACCTGGGCTTTCTGTATTATTTCCTCAAGGGCTTTGGAAAGGCCTCTGCTCTGAAAAACGTGAAGATGCTGGACGCGCTGACGGTCTACCGGGACAGGCGGCCTTTTCCCCACAAGCTCAGCGACGCTGTGGCTGCCTACGCTCTTGTCTCCCAGAACACCCACCGGGCCATTGACGACACCAAGGCCACCTACGAGCTGCTATGCGCCATGGATGAGGAGGAGCAGGACCTGCACCGCTACATAAACCTCTTCGGCTATAACGCAAAATACGGCGTATCCGGCCAGCGGATCTCCTCCGTCTCCTATCGCCCCCAGGGCTATGAAAACAGGATCAAGCTGTATATGCAGCCATAAAAGAATCCTCCGGAGCAAAAGGCGGGTGCTCATAAAAACAGTTTCAGTCCCGGCGGTAATGTCTGCTGGGACTGAAACTGTTTTTATGGAAGCCGTATGATATGATTTTACCCAGACCGATAAACCGGATTTTATCTGAACCTATGTTAATTGAATCGGACAACTTTTGGCATAAAAAGTCGGGACACACTATTCTGGTTCTGATATAGTAGAGACACAACAGCAAAGGAGCAGTGAAGCGTGGAGTGGATGAAATTGGTCGGAGACTCTATTCAGTACATTGAGAATCATTTATTGGATGACATTTCCGTTGAAGATATTGCCAGGCATATCGGTATATCGTCCTTTTATTACCAAAAAGGCTTTTCTATGCTGTGCGGCTTCACGGTTACTGAATACATTCGTAACCGCCGGCTTGCATTGGCGGGAAATGAGATCATCGGTACTGATCACACTATCATTGATATTGCTTTGAAATACGGATACGATTCTCCCGACAGTTTCACAAAAGCATTTACAAGATTTCATGGCTCTACACCGACTGCCGTCCGAAAGGATAATGTCATGCTGAAATCCTTTGCTCCGTTAAAAATCAAGGTGCATTTAGAAGGGGGATATCTAATGGATTACAGAATTGAAAAAAAGGGCGAGTTTACCGTTATCGCCAACGCAAAAACATTTGCCTACGAGGGTGCAAAAGACGTTATTCCACTGTTCTGGCAGGAACACTATGCTTCGGGCAAGGGACAGACGGTGTGCGGAGAATTCGGCATTAACATTGATGAAACGATGGGGACGGATTCTTTTGAATATTTGATTGCTGACACCTACAAAGGACAAGAGGTTCCCGAAGGTTTCGTTTTGCGTACCATTCCTTCGTTTGATTGGGCAATTTTCCCTTGCAAGGGTGCTATGCCGAATGCATTGCAGGATGTCAATACAAAAATCTTCACAGAATGGCTGCCAGCCATCCGTGAATATGAATTTGCGGCGGGGTATTGTGTTGAGATGTATGATGACCCCCAAAAATATGCCAAGGGAACGATGGACGAGAGTTACTATTGTGAGATTTGGATTCCTGTAAAGAGAAAATAATCGGTTAAATCAATTCAGATTTGTCGAACAGATAAAGAGCGCACTTCTATACACCCTTCGGTGTCCCGGGCGCTGCCGCGCCAGTACATCACACAAAAACCGACCTATGATCGCATCCATAGGTCGGTTTAACTGTTTTACTAAAGGCCCCGGGGGGGTTATCTCCGTCTGCGTTGTCAAACGGACAGTCTCTTTTTTCTGAACCGGAGATAATAGACCGCAAAAGCCAGGGAAGTGAGACACCAGGTAACGGGATAACTCATAATGACCGTCCGGATGGTATGCCATTGGGGCACCAGGGCAAATACCCACAGTATGCGGGCAAAGCATATCCCAACCGCGGTTATTATTGTTGGTACAAGGGTGTCCCCCATTCCCCGCAGGCTGCCGCTGAGGACCTCCACCGGCACATACAGCCAATACCAGGGCGCGATGCACAGCATCATCTTTGCCGACATTTCCAGTATTCTTGCATCATCGGTAAACAGAGCAAAAAAGTATCTTCCTCCCAGAACAAATATCGTTCCGGTCACCACCGTCACCCCTGCGGCAATGGCAAGTCCCAGTTTTATGCTGCTCTTTACCCGGTCAATACGCTGCGCGCCGTAGTTCTGCCCCACAAATGTCATCACGGCAACGCCGAAAGCGCTCATCACCAGCCAGGTCAGCGCATCCAGCTTCCCCAGGGCCACCCAGGAGGCCACGGCATCTGTGCCGAAGCCGTTCACCGAAGCGGTAATAATCATATTCGACACGGCATAAAGCACGGACTGGAGTCCGGTTGGCAGCCCGAGGCGCACTGTGCGCCGCAGCATACGCCTGTCGGCCCTGAGCAGTTTTCGGTTCAGCCGGTAGCTCTCCCGGCTTTTTGCCAGGAAGGAGCAAACCAGTACCGCGCTGATCAGCTGGGCCAGAGAAGTAGCGACCGCCACACCGGCAACCCCCATCCGAAATCCGCAGACCAGCAGCAGGTCCAAAACTACATTCACAAGGCAGCACAGGATAAGGAAGCCCAGCGGGTGCTTTGCGTCACCGGCCGCCCGGAGAATGGCGGAGCCCATATTGTAGATCATCCCGGGGATCATGGACAGATACACCAGCCGCAGATACAGTACGGAGTCCTGCATGGTCTCCGCCGGGGTATCCATGAGCCGCAGAAGCCGGGGCGCCGTTGCTATCCCCAGAACGGTCATGATCCCGCCGCATACCGCGGCCAGAATCATCGCCGTATGCACCGAGCGGGAGACGTCCTCTTCATCTCTTGCTCCGATAAACTGGGCAATGATCACCGTGGCCCCTGAGGATACGCCGGTAAAAAAGCCGATGATCAGATTCAGGATCTGGGCAGAGGAGCCGCCCACCGCCGCCAGAGCCTCCGTCCCCACAAAGCGGCCTACGATCATGGTATCCACGGTATTATACAGCTGCTGAAACAGGCTGCCCAGCAGCACCGGGAAGAAGAAGGCAAGAAGCTGCTTCCAGATGACGCCTTCGGTTATCTCATTAATCTCTCTCTTCATGCTTTGCATGGTTTTTTTGTTCTCCTTTTACAGAAAACCATCGAAGCGCTGTGTCAATTCGTCCAGCCTTTCCCGGACTTTTTCCCGGCTTTCCGCGATTTCAGCGCGCATCTCCTGCAGCTCGCTTTTTGTCCCGGAAACCGCGTTCCGCTGCCGCTCCCGGCCCCGGTAAAGGTCCTCCATGGCCTTTGCCGCGGCGTGGCACATCTCGTCGGAAAAGCGCTCGTGCCGGGGGTAAAGTCCCCGTTTATCATTATAAATCACTGTCTGATACCGGTCAACCGCTGCGGCTACGGAGCTGTCCCAGGACAGGTAAAGATCCCTCTCCGCATTTTCTCCCACACGTTTTATAAGCTCAGGCGCATCGCACAGCCTTTGCAGCTTTGCCGCCATAGAAGCCGCGTTTTCTTCCATAAGAAAGCCGTTCACACCGTCCTGCACGTCCTCTGCGGCGCAGCTTCCCTCCACCAGCACGCTGGGCAGGGCGCAGGCTGCCGCCTCGCGCACCACAAGGCCGTTGGTGTCAAAGCTTGAGGGGAAAAGGAAAAGGTCCGCACGGCAGTACCAGGCGCGGATCAAGTTTCTGTCGTGTATGGCCGGAGCAAAAAATACCTTTGCGTCAAGCCCCAGAGCACTGCTGTACGCGCAGATTTCCTCCTTGTCATTTCCCGCGCCCACAAAGACCATGCGGAAATCCCTGCCGCTGTCCATCATCGTCTTCAGGGCGTCCAGGATGATCCGGATGCCCTTGTACCACATCATCCGTCCCACAAACAGGAACACCGGCAGCCCTGCCGGAAGGTCATAGTCCTGCGTCACCTGAGCCACCAGCCCATCCGGCACTCTGCCTCTGGGAAAATCCACGCCGTTGGGCATGACCAGATAATCTCCCTGATAGCCCAGCTTCCGCAGATTCTCCCCCGCGCCCCGGCTCACTGTCCACACCTCGTCGCAGGCGGAAATATTCTCCACCAGCAGCCTGGCCGCCTCTTCCCGCAGGAGCCTGCTTTTGACGGCGTTGGCAATGTCGATATCAAACTTGGTGTGGTAGGTAAAGACCAGGGGCACATGGATCCTGTCCCGCAGGGCTCTGGCCAGGATGGTGGAGGTAATGGGGCAGTGGCTGTGAATGAGATTGAAGCTCTCCCCTTTCAGCCTGTTCATTACTTCCGGCGAGAAAGGAATACCGGCCCGATAGCCCACAGCTTTCGTCATATCCACGCTGGGATAGCGGATCACGGGAAAGGCAAAGGCACTGTCATCCGCGTCCGGGTAGAAGGGCGTCACCACCGCGGCGCGGCCGTACTTTTGGGAGATGATCTGTGCATAGTTGGTCACAGCGTTGGCCACGCCGTCTATGGCAGGCGGAAAGGAGTCGTTTACAAGGCAGACATTCAGTTTTTCCATTGGGATCTCCCTTCTGCCGCTTTCTCGGCCAGCGGCACGCCGTTTTCCTTTGGGCTCTTCGTCCACAGAAGATTATATCTGCCGGCGCACATTTTTCAAGAGGGAAACGGTAAAAAATCTGCCGCTACTGAATACAGCAGCGGCAGATTTGTTCATTTGTTATGGGAATTATCTTGCCGACTCCATGCCGGCGACCAGCGCCTTCTTGTTGCCTTCCAGGAATCTTGCCTTCTTCTCGCCCAGCTCGATGCGGATGGCCTCCATCATGGTCTCCACACTGGTGATGGGCGCTTTTTCCAGCATGGCGCCCAGGATGGCCACGTTCGCGCCCTTGGGGTTGCCTACTTCTTCCGCGATGCGGTTGGCATCGCAGTAGACCACCTGGATATCATCGCGCTCAACCTTGCGGTCGATCAGGGACTGGTTCACAACCAGAACGCCGCCCGGCTTGACCTTATCCTCAAACTTGAGGAGAGAGGGCAGGTTCATGGCCACGATAACGTCTGCCATATCCACCAGAGGTGAACCCACTTCTTCGTCGCTGACGATGACAGAGCAGTTCGCGGTGCCGCCGCGCATCTCCGGGCCGTAGGAGGGCAGCCAGGAGACGTGCTTGCCGTCCAGCATACATGCCATTGCCACGAATTTACCGATCAGAAGCATGCCCTGACCGCCGAAACCTGCAAAAATAAACTGTTTCATCATAATTTCTCAGCAGCCCCCTTGTCTTTATACACGCCCAGAGGATAGTAAGGGATCATGTTCTCTTCCAACCACTTGAGTGCTTCAACAGGGCTGAGGCCCCAGTTGGTGGGGCAGGTGGACAGAACTTCGATCATGCAGAAGCCCTTACCCTCCAGCTGATACTGGAACGCCTTTTTGATCGCCTTCTTGGTTTTGAGGATATTTGCGTTGTTGTTCACTGCGCAGCGCTCGATATAGTAGGAACCGGGCACCTGAGAGAGCATCTCAGACATTTTGATGGGTGCGCCGCACCAGGCCTCGTCGCGGCCGTTGGGGGAGGTGGTGGTCTTCTGGCCCACCAGGGTGGTGGGGGCCATCTGGCCGCCGGTCATGCCGTAAATGGCGTTGTTCACAAAGACGGTCACGATCTTCTCGCCGCGGTGGGCAGCATGGACGATCTCTGCCGTGCCGATGGAGGCCAGGTCGCCGTCGCCCTGATAGGTGAATACCACACTGTCGGGCTTTGCGCGCTTGATGCCGGTAGCCACCGCAGGGGCGCGGCCATGGGCAGCCTCAAACATGTCGCAGTTAAAGTAATCATAGGCAAAGACGGAGCAGCCAACAGGCGCCACGCCCACCACATTGCCGTCCAGCTTCAGCTCATCCAGCACCTCCGCCACCAGACGGTGGATGATGCCGTGGTTGCAGCCGGGACAGTAGTGGAACTGTTTATCGGTCAAAAGACTGGTCTTTTCAAAGATAACGGACATTTATTTACCCTCCTTCATTTCGAGGATCTTCGTCTTGATCTCTTCGGTGGTGGGCATCAGGCTGCCGCAGTGGCCAAAGAAATCCACAGGCTTTGCGCCGTTTACAGCCAGCTTCACGTCCTCAAGCATCTGGCCTTCGTTGGCTTCCACGTCCAGCAGTGCCTTTACGCCCTCCCGGTCTGCCGCCGCCTTGAGAGGCGCATCGGGGAAGGGCCACACAGTGATGGGACGGAACAGTCCGGCCTTAATGCCCATTTCGCGCAGCTCATCCACAGCGGATCTGGCAATACGGGATACCGTGCCGAAAGCAGTGATGATGTACTCGGCGTCCTCCAGCTTGTATTCCTCCCACATCTGCTCGTTCTTTCTGGCCTCGGCATAGATGGCCTGCAGATGGTCGTTATGTACGGTCAGATCCTCGGTGTTGATGAAGAGGGAGTTGATGACCGCGCGCTTTGCGGGATCGTCGCCGGGTTTCCAGCCGGTAGCCGCCCAGGGCTTCTTCTCGGGATCTACCTTGTAGTCCACCATCTCAGGCATTTCCACAGGCTCCATCATCTGGGCGATGATGCCGTCGGCCAGGAACAGCACGGGCATGCGGTATTTTTCCGCCTTGTCAAAGGCGAACATCATGATGTTGATGGCTTCCTGAATGGATGCGGGTGCATAGGTCAGCAGGTGGTAGTCGCCATTGCCGCCGCCCTTGACGCCCTGGAAATAGTCGCCCTGAGAGGCCTGGATGCTGCCCAGACCGGGGCCGCCGCGCATGACGTTCAGGATCACGCAGGGCAGCTGCGCGCCTGCGCAGTAGGAGATGCCCTCCTGCTTCAGGCTGACGCCGGGGCTGGAGGAAGAGGTGATGACGCGGGCGCCGGTGCCGGCAGCGCCGTACACCATGTTGATCGCCGCAACTTCGCTCTCCGCCTGGAGGAAGCAGCCGCCCACCTCGGGCATACGGGCGGACATATATTCGGGAATTTCTGTCTGCGGGGTGATAGGATAGCCGAAGAAGAAACGTGCGCCGGCGCGGATTGCGGCCTCCGCAATCGCTTCGCTACCCTTCATAAGAGTCAATGCCATTTTCTATTCCTCCTTAATCCTTCTCTATCCTGATTGCCACATCGGGGCAGGTGCGTGCGCAGGATGCGCAGCCTATACAAGCTTCCTGGTCGACCACTTCTGCTGGATGGTAGCCTTTTGCGTTGAGCTTGGTTTTGGAAAGGGCGAGGACATTTTTGGGGCAAGCTCTTGCGCAAAGTCCACATCCCTTACAAACAAGCTCGTTGATCGTTACCTTTACCATGATTCAACCTCTTTTCATTTATTTTTTGAAAAATGCCATACAAATCAGGAACCGCATTCCGCGGGAACAAACTTTTTTTACTGGCTCAGTCCCTTGATCCAGCTGTCCCAGTCGCGGTGCATATAGGTGTCGATCGCGATGGGTGTGCCGATATATCTGGGATCGTGCCCTTCCGCCAGGAAGATATCCAGCAGCTCTTTTCTGCCGGAGGTGTAAGCCACCGGGACGCCGGTGATTTCAGACACCTGTCTGATCATCTCGTAGCCGTCCCGCAGTTCCTCCGGGCCGGTCATCTGGGCAAGGTTCGTGTTATTGATCATGCCGGTGATCTTCAGCCGGGAGTGAAGCTCCATCTCCTCCTGAAGGCGGATGATCTTTTCCACCGTGCCCGCCAGCGGACGGCGGATGTTGACAACGTTCAGCACCTCCAGCTCGCCGGGAGCCAGAGCCATGAAATCCTCATGGTAGCGGCCGAGAGCCGTGGAGCCCACCGCGTCGCCGCCAACGTCGAACACAACGGTGTCCCAGTCCATGGCAAAAGCGGAGGCCACCTCCGCAGGCAGGGACAGGGTTTCGATCCCGGAGCAGGCATAGTTGGGAGATACAAGCCGGATCTCCTTCATGCTGACCAGCTTGCCGTGCTCGGCCAGGCGGAAATAGGTGTTCACCATGTCGAGGTCAAGAAGCTCCGTGCGGCCGTGCTGCGCAGCTTTCATGGCAAAGTTCAGCGCAAGCTCGGTTTTTCCGCTGCCGTAGTTGCCGATCAGAACGTAATATTTCTTCATTGGTCTGCCTGAACCCCCTCAACAATTAACGAACTTTTTACAGGATATATATTAACATTTCCGGCTTGTCTCAGTCAATCATCAATATGACTATATTTCACCTTATTTAAATTGCAAATTGACGAACAAAGAAAAGTTTTGCATTTGTTAAAAGGCGTTTTTTCGATTTTTACCCTATTTTTACACTTATTCCGATCACTGTAATGCATTAAATCGAGTTAACTTAAAAAGTACAGGCGGAAAAACCGCCTGTACTTTCAGACTGCAGACAAAGCTATCGGCAGCGTATACAAATGCATGGGGAGAGCGCAGAGAGGGGACGGGAGTCCCCTTTCGGCGTTCAATCCATGCTTATTCGGGAGTATTTTTGAATACTCCTGAATAAGTTTTCAAGGCGTCGAACTTTGTCGACGCCTTGAAAGTACAGGCGGAAAAACCGCCTGTACTTTTACTCCATCTTCAGATAAGAGACCAGAACCGTTACCTCATTGTCCGCCACATTGGCAATTCCGTCGCTGACGGAGAGGCAGAAAACCTTGTCCTCTCCCACGCGATATTTCAAAATCCCGCTCTTCACCGCGCAGAGCATCGGGGCGTGGCCGGACAGCACCCCCACTGAGCCGAACTCCGTGGGGATGGAGACATAATTGACCATTTTCTCGTGGCTTTCGCCCTCGGCGGTGACCACGCTGAGCTTTATTCTGTCAGCCATTTCCCACCTCAGAAGCTGCCGCGCTTTGCGATCACATCGTCGATGGTGCCGCAGAGCAGGAACGCCTGCTCCGGCAGGTCGTCCACATCGCCGCCGAGTATGGCCTGGAAGCCCTTGATGGTCTCCTTCAGCGGAACATACTTTCCGGGAATACCGGTAAAGTTTTCCGCCACATGGAAGGGCTGGGACAGGAAGCGCTGGATTCTTCTGGCCCGGATGACCGTGCGCTTATCCTCCGCGCTCAGCTCATCCATGCCCAGAACTGCGATAACGTCCTGCAGCTGGCGGTATTTTTCCAGCACGGTCTGCACTGCCCGGGCCGTCTCGTAATGCTCGTGGCCCACGATATCCGGCTCAAGCATTCTGGAGCCGGAGGCCAGCGGATCCACCGCCGGATAGATGCCCAGCTCAGACACGGCGCGGGACAGCACCGTTGTGGCGTCCAGATGGGCAAAGGCCGTGGCCGGAGCCGGGTCCGTCAGGTCATCAGCCGGGACATAGATGGCCTGGACCGAGGTGATTGAGCCCTTGCGGGTGGAGGTGATCCGCTCCTCCAGGGTACCCATATCCGTGGCCAGCGTAGGCTGATAGCCTACGGCGGAGGGCATATTGCCCAGCAGCGCGGAGACCTCCGCGCCGGCCTGGATAAAACGGAAAATGTTGTCGATAAACAGCAGCACATCCTGCCTGCGCTCATCCCGGAAAAATTCCGCGATGGTCAGGGCAGAGAAGGGCACTCTCAGTCTGGCGCCGGGGGTCTCATTCATCTGGCCGAAGACCAAGGCTGTCTTGTCAATGACGCCGGACTCGTTCATCTCCTTCCAGAGATCGTTTCCCTCGCGGCTGCGCTCACCCACGCCGGCAAAAACGGAATAGCCGCCGTGCTCATAGGCCACGTTTCGGATAAGCTCCATGATCAGCACAGTCTTACCCACACCGGCGCCGCCGAACAGGCCGATCTTGCCGCCCTTGGCATAGGGGGTCAGCAGATCCACCACCTTGATGCCGGTCTCAAGCATCTCCTCTGCCGGTTTGATCTCCGTAAAGGACGGAGGATCCCGGTGGATAGGCATGTATTTCACCGCGTCAACCGGTCCCTTGCCGTCGATGGGCTCCCCTGCCACATTGAACATGCGGCCAAGGGTCCCCTCCCCCACAGGCATGGATATGGTAGCTCCCGTATCCACAGCGGGGCAGCCCCGGTAAAGTCCGTCGGTGGAGGCCATGGCAATGCAGCGCACGCCGCCCCGGCCGATATCCTGTACCACCTCAGCCTTTATGCTGTGTCCCTCGGCCAGTATCTCCACCGCCCGGCGGATCTCCGGCTGCTCGCCCTGGGGGAATTCAATGTCGACCACAGGGCCGGTGACTCTTTTTACGATTCCTTTTCCCATAATGTTTTCTCCGTGTTCAGCCCTGGGCCTTATTCTGGCTCAGTGCGTTTGCTCCGCCGATGACCTCGCTGATCTGGGTGGTGATCTGAGCCTGGCGCTGGGTGTTCATCTCCTGGGTCAGCTCCCGGATCATCTCATCGGTATTGTCGGTGGCCGTGGTCATGGCCGTCATGCGGGCAAAATGCTCTCCGGTACGGGCCTCCAGCAGCGCCTCATATACCACATTATCCACATAGAGGTCAGACACCCGCGCCAGAAGGCTCTCCCGGTCCGGCTCAAAGAGATAATCCTTGCCTTTGACGCCCTTTACCGGCTCCACCGGCAGCAGCTGCTCGTTCACGGCCTCCTGGCCCATGCCCCTGTGCTTCTGGTACACCAGCACGATCTTATCGGCCCGGCCGCTGCGGTACAATTCCTTGAGATAGTCGGCTATTCTGCCGCTCTCTCCCCGTTCCGGCGTATCGCTCAGATCCGGGAAGCGGCGCTCCACCTTCAGGCCCTCCTGGGCAATAAGATCCTCTCCCCAGCGCCCGCAGACCACGGTGAAAAAGTCCTTTTCCTCCCGGTTTGCCAGACCCTTCATATAGCGCAGGATATCACTGTTATAGGAGCCGCAGAGGCCCCGGTTGCCCACGATAAGCACATAGCACACCCGTTTGATCTCCGGGTGGGGCTGCATCAGCTCCTGCTTTGTGTCCAGTTCGCCGGTGCAGAGACATTCCAGGATCCGGCGGCAGTGCTCCGCAAAGGGCCGGACCCGGTTCATGGTGTATTGGGTACGGCGCAGCTTTGCCGTCGACACCATTTTCATGGATTTGGTCACCTGCCGGGTACTCTCCACGCTTTTGATCCGGGCCTTGATGGCGTATATATTCGGCATCCGCGCACCTCCCCTCCGCCGTAAGGATTAGCTGAAATTTCTGCTGAATTCTCCGATCAGCGCTCTGAGTCTGCTGCGCTGTTCATCGCTCAGCTTCTTCCCGCCGTCGATAATGGCGGCAAGCTCCGGCCAGCCGTTGTGGACAAAGGGGATAAGCTCCCGCTCAAAGCGGCCTACGCTCCTGATGTCCACATCGTCGATAAAGCCCTCGTTGGCGGCAAAAATGGCAATCACCTGATCTGCCGCGTCCATGGGGCTGTACTGTTTCTGCTTCAAAAGCTCCGTCACCTTGCGCCCCCGGTTCAGGGCATCCCTGGTAGCCTTGTCCAGGTCTGAGCCGAACTGGGCAAAGGCCTCCAGCTCTCTGTGCTGAGCAAGATCCATCCTCAGCCGCCCGGACACCTGCTTCATGGCGCCCAGCTGGGCCGCGCCGCCTACGCGGGACACGGAAAGCCCCGGGTTCACGGCAGGCCGGATGCCGGAGTTGAAAAGCTCCTCCTCCAGGAAGATCTGACCGTCGGTGATGGAGATAACGTTTGTGGGAATATAGGCGGAAATATCCCCCGCCTTGGTCTCCACAATGGGCAGCGCGGTCATGGAACCGCCGCCCTTCTCGTCGCTGAGGCAGGCTGCCCGCTCCAGCAGACGGGAATGGAGATAAAACACGTCGCCGGGGTAGGCTTCCCGCCCGGGCGGACGGCGAAGCAGCAGGGAAATCTCCCTGTATGCCACAGCCTGCTTGGAAAGGTCGTCATAGATGATCAGCACATGGCGGCCCTTGTACATAAAATACTCGCCGATGGCCGCGCCGGAATAGGGCGCGATGTAGAGCATGGGCGCAGGCTCCGAAGCCGAGGCGCAGACCACGATGCTGTAGTCCATGGCCCCGTTTTCCCGCAGCTTCTCCACGATGCTGGCCACGGTGGACTCCTTCTGGCCGATGGCCACATAGATGCAGATCACGTCCTTGCCCTTCTGGTTCAGGATGGTGTCTATGGCTATGGCCGTCTTGCCCGTCTTTCTGTCGCCGATGATCAGCTCGCGCTGACCCCGTCCGATGGGGACCAGAGCGTCTATGGCCTTTATACCGGTCTGCAGTGGGATGGTCACCGGCTTTCGGTCCAGCACTGCGGGAGCGGGGCTCTCTATGGGCCGGGTACTCTCTGTCCGGACAGCGCCCATGCCGTCGATGGGGCGGCCCAGGGCGTCCAGCACGCGCCCGATCAGCCCGTCGCCTACAGGCACCTCAATAATGCGCCCGGTGCGGCGGACCTCGTCGTTTTCCTGCACCTTTCCGTAGTCGCCCAGCAGCACAACGCCCACGTCGTTCTGCTCCAGGTCCATAACCATGCCGCGAAGCTCACCCGCAAACTCAATGAGCTCGCCGGCCATCACGTCGGACAGGCCGGAAACCCGGCAGATGCCGTTGGAAAGGCTCTTTACCCTGCCGGTCTGGTATACGTCCACGCCGGCCCGGATCCGGGAAAGTTTCTCTTTCAATGCCCCGGCCATATCGCCTTCCAGAGCATCGCCCTCCTCCAGGCTCTTTTTCACCCGTTTGAGCATGCCGGAAAGGCTGCCGTCATATACGGTGTCTCCGATCTGGAGACGCACACCGCCGATCAGTGCGGGATCGGCCAGGGCCTCCGCCCGGACCTCCGCCGCGCCGAAGCGGCTCTTCACCAGCGCCGCAGTCCGCTCAACAAACTCGTCCGTGGGCTCGGTATCGGCACTTACGGTAATATGGATGGGCTCTCCCCGCTCCGCTCTTGCCAGATCGCAGGGGCTGGGGTTCAGCTCGTGCTCAAGATATTCAATAAAACGCTCTTTGAGCTGTTCTTTTTCTTTTGCCCGGTCTTCTCCGCGCAGAAGTCTGCCCGCAGCCGCGGTAACGCTGTCTGCGGCCATGTCGGTCAGTTCTCTTCTGGCGTCGTACATTGCATGTCGGTTTTCCCGGCCGGTCTCCCGCCGGATCTCTTCGGCGGCAGTCTGATCGCCGTCCAGCTCCCTCAGGCTGTTTTCCCTGGCACGGTTCTCGGCGTCGCTGATGATCTGCTCGTTGAGCTTATCGGCCTCCGCTCCGCTGGCATTCAGGTCGTTCTGCAGTGCGGCGGCGTTCTCTTCGGCCTGCCGGGCTCTCTCCAGATCGCCGGCTATCCTGTCCCGACGGGTCTTGAACATGTTAACGACCAGCTTCCTGCCGAAAAAATAAAGGATCGCGGCAAGGATGGCAAAGTTAAGAAGTCCGTAAAATATGTTCCATCCGCCCATGGCTGGGACACTCCTCCTCTCCTGCTGATTTGTTTTTCCGCTTATTCTCCCGGGGCATAGCCGCCGCTGAGCAGCCTGTCGGCAAGCAGAGCGGCAAGCTCGTCCTCGTCTGCCTTCAGCTTCCCGGCTTCACCGGCCTGAAAGCGGCAGACCTCTTCTCTTGCCCTGCTCCGGCTCTCCTCGGCGCTCTGCCGGGCCTGCTGAAGTGCAGCTTCCCGGCGCTGCTCGTCTGCATTCCGGGCCTGCTCCACAATTTGCTTTGCCCGGTCCATGCTCTCTTTCCGCTTGGCCTCCAGGAGCATCTCATTGGCCTGCACGGCGGCGAGAGCCTGCTTCTCCGCGTCCAGTCCCTTTTCTATCCGGGCACTGCGCTCGTCCATGAAGCTGATCAGCGGGTCATACAGGAAGTATTTAAGCAGGAAAAACAGCAGGAAGAAGCTTGCCGCGGTCAAAACCAGCTCGGAAATATTTATGCTAAGCATACCGCATCTTCCTCCGAATGATTGCTTATTTTCATCTTATATCTTGCCGACCAGCATGAAGGCGATGAGCAGACCGTAAATGGTCAGCGCCTCGATCAGGCCCAGGGCCAGGATCATTGAGGAACGGATCTGACCTGCCGCCTCAGGCTGGCGCGCGATGGACTCCATAGCCTTAGACGCCACCATGCCCTGAGCGATGGCGGGGCCGCACACGCAAAGGCCCATCATGATTGCAATTGCAAGAGCGATTGTTCCGGATGCCATAATATTTTCCTCCAAATAAAATATTTCTTTAATAATATATATTGTATCAGTGCTCTTCCTCTACGGCCTCAGACACATAGATGGACAGCAGCATGGTAAACACCATCGCCTGGATCATGCAGAAAAGCAGACTCAGCACATTCATCAGCACAGGCAGCAGAATGGGGAAGATGTTATAGAGCTGCTCCACCACCATCTCCTCGCCGTACAGGTTGCCGTAAAGACGGAGAGACAGGGAGAAGGGCCGGACGAACTGCTCAATTATGTTCAGCGGCAGCATGAGAATAAACGGCGTGACAAAGCTGAGCAGATAATGCTTAATGCCCCGCTCCCGGATGCCGATGGTATGGGTCGTAAAAAACGCGATGATACCCAGCGCCGCCGTCACCGACAGGCAGGCCGTGGGCACTGCGAAGCCCTTGATATGCCCCGCTCCCGGCAGCAGTCCCGAATAGTTGCAGACCACAATAAAAATAAAGTAGGTGGCAAAAATGGGGAAATATTTTTTCGCCGTCTTTGCTCCCATGATGCCGGCAAAATAATTCTGCAGGCTCTCCACCGCCATCTCGGCAATATTCTGCAGCGGGCCGGGCACATCCTTCAGCTTTCTTGTGGCAAGAATGGACAGGATCGTGAGGATCAGTATAATGACCCACATGGTCACAAGGGTACTGGTGATCTGCACCGGGCCTATGCTGAACAACACATTGGTTCCTTCCATCGTATCACCTCCGTCTCTGTTGATCACAGTCTTCGTATTTTACCGCAGTTTGCGGGAAAAGTAAATGTATTTTCCACGCGTTTCAATAGATTTTGTAGATTTTTTCACATTTACAGTCTGCCCGTAGCCCACATCCAGCTGAACGCCAGGGCCCAGGAGCCGAAAAGGGCGGTTTTCTGCCGTTCCAGGATCTCTCTGCGGGTGTACCAGCGTGCCTCGATCTCCTCGCCGGTAGCTCTGTCCGGGTGAAACTCTCCCTCCGCCGTGGCAAAAATACAGATGGTCCGTTCATCCCCTATCCCCACGGTGCAGGCCGCGGGGGGCAGTATCTCCCTGATCTCCACCAGATCCAGTCCGGTCTCCTCCTTCAGTTCCCGCCGGGCACACATCTCCGGCGTCTCCCCCGGGTCGATCAGTCCGCCGGGAAAGCCGTAGATCTTCTGGCCCAGCTCCATACGGTACTCGTGGATGAGGGCCATATGCTCGTTTTCTCTGTCGGTGACGATTATCACCACAGCGTCCGCCGGATGATTGACCAGCTGGTCGAAGCGCTCAATATCGTCCCTGCGGCTGACCATCTCATAGCAGCGCTCCACGCCGAGTGGGTCAATATAATGCAGGTCATAGCGGTGAAGAAATTTCCCGCCGTTCTTTTTCTCTATGCTCCTGAACTTCATGACCCTTCTCCTTTGCCGTTCTGTTTGGATTATAGCACAACGGCGGAACAACCACAATCCTTATCTCTCCGCCCGGTTCGAACAGGCGAAAAGGCTGTTGCTTTTCGTATTTTCAGGGGTATATAATAATGGCTGCCGAACAAAACGCTTTGCGGTTTATTCGCGCGGCTCCGGCCGCGCAATTCCAGAAAAACAGCTCCTTCACGCTGTTTTTTCCAAATATATACAGCTTCCGGAAGCTGAACTGAGCGCGGTTTCCCGCTCCGTTTCCGTCAGGATATCCATTGACAAGAGGGCATTCTCCTGATAAACTACATGAACATAGTATTTTAATAGGATTATCCAGGTCCGCAGTGTGTGGCTATCCAACATCACGGGAGGAGCAAACCGCATGAGACTTGCCATGGCGCAGATGCGCATGAGCGCATCCATTGATGAAAATCTGAAAAAATCCCTTGCTCTGATGGAGCGGGCAAAGGCAGCGGGAGCGGAGCTGATCTTCTTCCCGGAGCTTCAGCTGACGCCCTTTTTTCCCCAATTTAAAAAGCGGGATGCCTCCAGCTGGCTTATGGACGTCCAGGCTCCTGAACTCCGGGCCATACGGGAAAAGTGCCGGGAGCTGGGTCTCTTTGCCAGCCCCAATGTGTATCTGGCGCAGGAGGGAAAAAGGTATGACGCCTCCCTGCTGATAGGCGGAGAGGGCGAGCTTCTGGGCATTTCAAAAATGGTGCACATTGCCCAGGCCAGGTACTTTTATGAGCAGGACTATTATACCCCCAGTGACAGCGGATTTCGGGTTTATGATACGCCCTTTGGCCGTATCGGTATTGTCATCTGCTTTGACCGGCATCTGCCCGACGGGATCAGAAGCTGTGCCGCCCAGGGCGCGGAGCTAATTTTGATCCCCACGGCCAACATCGAGGGGGAACCGCTGGAGCTTTTCGAATGGGAGGTGCGGGTTCAGTCCTTCCAGAGCACGGTGTTCACCGCCATGTGCAACCGGGTAGGGCCGGAGGGCGAAATTGTTTTCGCCGGCCAGTCCCTGGTCGCCGGGCCGGACGGCAGTCTGCTGTTCAAGGCCGGCGGGCAGGAAGAGCTGCTCATTGTGGATGTGCCGCTGGAGGCGGCGGGCCGGGAACGGGCGCTGCGGCCCTGGCTCAGTCTATAACGGGGATGATGGAAGATGTCAGAAAAGAAAAGCGCGCTGATCGCCATGAGCGGCGGCGTGGACAGCTCCGTTGCCGCATATCTGATGCAGCAGCGGGGCTTTCGCTGCGAGGGCACGACGATGCGGCTGTATCGGAACGCAGATATCGGCTTGAGCCAGTTTCACTCCTGCTGCTCCCAGCGGGATATTGACGACGCCAGCGAGGTGGCGTTCCAGTTGGACATTCCCTATGAAGTTCTGGATTTCACCATGGATTTCAAGAGCTGTGTCATGGAGAAATTTGTCCGGACCTATGAGGCGGGCGGGACGCCGAACCCCTGTATCGACTGCAACCGGTACCTGAAGTTCGACAGCCTCCTGCGCTTTGCACGGGAAAAGGGCCTGGAGTATATCGTGACCGGTCATTATGCCCGCATCGGATATGATGAGGCCTCCGGCCGCTATCTGCTGAAAAAAGCCCTGGATCAGAGCAAGGATCAGAGCTATGTGCTCTACATGCTGACCCAGGAGCAGCTTTCCCACACACTGTTTCCTCTGGGCGAGCTGAAAAAAACGGAGGTGCGGGAGCTTGCGGAGCGGCTGGGCTTTGTCAACGCCCGCAAGCACGACAGTCAGGATATCTGCTTCGTGCCGGACGGGGACTATGTGAAATTCATGGAGCAGTACACCGGCAAAAAATATCCGGAAGGCCCGTTCCTGAACCTGGACGGGGCTGTCATTGGGCAGCATCGGGGCGCGGTGCGCTACACCATAGGGCAGCGGAAGGGGCTGGGGCTTGCCATGAGGGAGCCGGTGTATGTCTGTAAAAAGGACATGGAGGCAAACACTGTCTCCGTTGGGCCCGAGAGCGCCCTGTACACCGGCACCCTGTTTGCCCGGGACATCAACTGGATCTCCGTTCCCGGCCTTGACGGGCCCATGCGCGTCAAGGCCAAAACCCGCTACCGTCAGGCGGAGCAGCCGGCCACCGTTTACCCGGAAGGGCCGGACTGCATACGGCTGGAATTCGACCAGCCCCAGCGGGCCGTGACCGTGGGTCAGGCTCTGGTTTTGTACGACGGCGATCTGGTCGTCGGCGGCGGCACCATTTCCCGGGTGCCCTGAAAAATAAAATGACTGGATGTGATCCCTTGGATAAATGTTCCCCCGGATGCGGGCAAAAACACTGCGGCGCCTGCTGCGGCGGTTCCTGTTCCGGCTGCGGCGGCACACTGCAGCTGACTCAGGGAGAAATCGACTTGCTGTTTTGCTTTGCGCAGATCCCCTTTCTCCCTGTAGCCCTGGAGGAAAAGTCCGGGCAGCCCGTCTTTCTGGAAGAAGGGGAAGCGCGGGCAGCGCAGCTTTCGCCCATTATCAGCGCCCTTTCCCAAAAGGGCCTGATCCGTCTGGACTATGACCTCCCTCTTTCAAACTTTGATTACGGAAAATACCGGGCCTTTCCGCGCTGCGGGAGCATGGCCCTTACCGCCGCGGGCCTGCAGGCGGTAGAACAGCTGGAGATACAGGGAATCGAGGAAGAAAGCAATGCTTAATCAATTTTCACGGACACAGCTCCTCCTTGGCCAGGAGGGCATGGAAAAGCTGTACCGGGCCCGGGTTGCAGTGTTCGGGATCGGCGGCGTCGGCGGCTATACCGTAGAGGCTCTCGCCCGCAGCGGCGTGGGCACACTGGACCTGATCGACGACGACAAGGTCTGTCTGACCAATCTGAACCGGCAGATCTTCGCCACCCGCAAAACTGTGGGGCAATATAAGGTGGATGTGGCCCAGCAGCGGATATTGGAGATCAACCCCAAAGCCGTCGTCCATACTTACAAGACCTTTTACGCGCCGCAGACAGCGGAACTGTTTGACTTCAGCCAATACGACTATGTGGTGGACGCCATAGACACCGTTACGGGCAAGCTGGAGCTGGTGGAGCAGGCGGAAAAGGCCGGCGTCCCCATTATCAGCAGCATGGGCGCCGGAAACAAGCTGGACCCTACCGCTTTTGAGGTGGCGGATATCTATGAGACCTCCGTCTGTCCCCTTGCCCGGGTCATGCGCAAGGAGCTGAAAAAGCGGGGCATAGAGAAGCTGAAGGTGGTCTACTCCAAGGAACCCCCCATGACCCCGCTGGATGATATGTCCATCAGCTGCCGCACAAACTGTATCTGCCCGCCGGGCACAGCGCGGAAATGCACGCAGCGGAGGCAGGTGCCGGGCAGCAACGCCTTTGTGCCCTCAGTTGTGGGGCTGATCATCGCCGGTGAGGTGGTAAAGGACCTGACCGGGGCAGGAGGCACAACGTGATCTATCTGGATTATTCGGCAAATACCCCGGCGGATCCCGCCGTGCTGGAGGCCTTTCTGGCTGCGGAGCAAAGCTTCATCGGCAATCCCAATTCCAATCGCCCTGCGGGGCAGGCAGCCCGGCAGGAAATGGCCCGGGTCACCGATTCCCTTGCGTCCATGCTGGGGCTCAGCCCTGCGGAGATCATCTATACCTCCGGCGCCAGTGAGTCCAACAACCTGGCGCTGAAGGGTATTGCCCAGGCCTCCCGGCATATTGGCAGGCACATCATCTCCACCGCACTGGAGCACTCCTCCGTGGGCGGGACGCTGACCGCTTTGCAGCGTCAGGGCTATGAGATCGACCTGGCAGGTATTCGTTCTGACGGGAAGATCGACCTGGAGCAGCTGCAGGAGCTGCTGCGCCGGGACACCATTCTGGTCTCCGTCTGTGCAGTGGACAGTGAGCTGGGTACCGTACAGCCCATAAGGCAGATTGCGGAAATCCTCCGCGACTTCCCTGACTGCCGGCTTCATGTGGACGCCACCCAGGCCGTAGGCAAAACGGAGCTTGTGCTGGAGGGTGTGGACACCATGAGTATTGCACCCCACAAGTTTTACGGGCTGAATGGCAGCGGACTGCTGCTGAAACGAAAGGACCTGGTGATCGAGCCCCAGATCCACGGGGGAAGCAGCAGCACCATTTACCGCAGCGGAACCCCGGCCCTGGCGCTGGCGGTCTCCGTGGAGAAAGCCCTGAAGCTGGCCCTGGAAAACCAGGAACAGCGGATACGCTGCGTCAGCGAGCTGAACAGGGAGCTTCGCGCCGCCCTGTCCCGGTATCCGCAGGTTCGCTTCAACAGCCCGGAGGACGCCGTGCCTCATATTCTGAATCTCAGCGTTACCGGCGTGAAGGGCACCGCTTTTCAGCGCGCGCTGGGAGAGGAGGGCGTCTGTGTTTCGGTCAAATCCGCCTGCTCTGCAGACGGCACCCCCTCCAAGGCGGTGTTTGCCGTCAGCCGGGACAGGAAAAACGCCCTGTCCTCCTGGCGGATCAGTCTCAGCCATCTGACTACCCGGGAGGAACTTGCCCAATTCATGCAGGCCTTTGACCGCTGCTGCCACCGGCTGCTTTCCCAATAGGCGTCCGGTTATCTTCACTTGGGATTTTTTCGCCAAAAGGCGTATTGACACGGAAAAGAAAGCGCGCTAATATACTACCCATAACCGGACTATGTTAATGGGGCTATCATTATGCTGCCGGCTGTTTCTGTATGTATGTGTATGATGATGCGAAACATCGTTCGCACCATCTTATGCAGTACCCCCTGAAAGCCTTATGCAGCGGAAAAATGAGGGAGACCGCACAAGATGTGCGGTCTCCCTCCAGCTTGTCAAAAAAGTCCTGTCGGGACTTTTTTGACCGCTTCTTCCGCCGAGCGTTTTGAAATATTCAAAACGCTGCTTCGCCCAAAAAGCTTGAAAAATCAAGCTTTTTGGCGGCGGGTTATTGTAACGCGAGGCGGGC
>JALFVN010000039.1 GCA_022787565.1 Clostridiales bacterium
TCCCTATGTCCACTTTGCTGCTGAAGCACCTCCACACCCTGGTCACCTGCGATGACGGGGACCATGTCCTCCATGATACGGACCTTTACTGTGAGGATGGCTTCATCCGTGCCATCGGCTCCGGCCTGCCCCATACCGCCGATGTGACCATCGACGGCAGCCATTACTGGTGCTATCCCGGCCTTGTGAACACCCACCACCATCTCTATCAGGTGTTCTCCCGTAATCTGCCCCAGGTTCAGAACATGGAGCTGTTCGACTGGCTTACCACCCTGTATGAGATCTGGAAGGGTCTGGACGCGGAGGTCATCCGCCTCTCCTCCCTCACTGGTATGGGAGAGCTGCTGAAGCACGGCTGCACCACCTGCTTTGACCACCACTATGTGTTTCCCGCCCACGCCGGTGATCTGATTGGCGCCCAGTTCGCCGCCGCTGAGGAATTGGGCATCCGGATGTTTGCCTCCCGGGGCAGCATGGACCTCTCCAAAAAAGACGGCGGCCTGCCGCCGGACAGCGTTGTCCAAACCGTGGATGAGATCATGAAGGATTCCGCCCGTATCATCGAGCAGTATCACGATCCCCGCCCCGGCTCCATGCGGCAGGTGGCCCTGGCCCCCTGCTCTCCCTTCTCCGTCAGTGCGGAGCTGCTGCGGCAGAGCGCCATTCTGGCCCGACAGTACGGCGTCCGGCTCCACACCCACCTGTGCGAGACAAAGGACGAGGAGCGCTACATGCTGACCCACCACGGCGTCCGCCCGCTGGAGTTCATGGCCTCTCTGGGCTGGACCGGCCCGGACGTGTGGTACGCCCACGGCATCCACTTCAACGACGAGGAGCTGCGGGAGCTGGCCCGGACCGGCACCGGTGTGGCTCACTGTCCCATCAGCAACATGAAGCTGGCCTCCGGCGTCGCCCGCATCCCGGACATGCTGGAGCTGGGCGTCCCGATTGGTCTGGCGGTGGACGGCTCCGCCTCCAACGACGGCTCCTCCCTCATGGAGGAGCTGCGGGTGGCATATCTCCTGCACCGCCTGCACTCCAGCGCCAAGGCCCCCTCAGGCTATCAGGTGCTGAAAATGGCCACTCGGGGCAGCGCCCAGCTGCTGGGGCGGGATGACATCGGCCAACTGACCGCAGGCAAGTGCGCGGACTTTTTCCTGGTGGATTCCCGCCGTCTGGAGCTGGTGGGCGGCGAGTACAGCCCTGCCGACGTGCTGGCCACAGTGGGACTGCGGGGCCCGGTGGACTATACCGTCGTCAACGGAAAAATCACCGTCAAAGACGGCCATCTTGTCACCATCGACGAGGATCGGATCGCCGCCGAGGCCCGTGAAGTCTGCCGCAGCTATCTGTCGAAGGCCTGATTGAAAAAAGGACTTGCGTCCACGGAGTCGCTTCGTGGATGCAAGTCCTTTTTTGTTTCCTTTGATTCAGTCCAGCACCTGGACCGCGGCGCCCAGTACGCCGTCGCCGATATAGACGCTCAGCGTGCCGTCGATCTCGCCCTCCCAGATGTGGTCGTAGTTGGGCAGGGCCGCCGTCAACTTCTCGCGCACCAGAGCCATCTCCTCCGGTGCGCCGCCGTTGGCCACGGCCAGATTATAGCGCTTGTGGTCCCCACAGCGCTGGACAGTCAGGTCCACCAGCTTGTTGATGACCTGATGCCGTCCCCGTACCTTGGCCACCGAGGTCAGCTGTCCGTCCCCGGCAAAGGTCAGCAACGGCTTGATTTGCAGCAGCATACCCGCCGTGGCGGTCACTTTGCCGATCCGGCCGCCCTTTTGCAGATACTCCAGCGTGTCCACGGAGAAGAACGGATAGGTATTGGCGATGAGCTGTGGCACCCGGCGCTCCGTCAGTTCCTCCCAGCCCATCCCGTTGCGGATGTCCTCGGCAATCTGCAGCACGGTCAGCCCCATACCCAGAGAGCCGCTGACAGAATCGTAGACCCGGACCGGAAGCAGGCCTTTGCACTCCTCTGCAATCAGGCGCACCAAGTTGTAGGTGCCGGACAGGCCGCCGGACAGCATGATGGCGATTACACCGTCATAGCCCTCCATCACGATCTGCCGCAGAACCTTTTCAATGTCCTCGCCCGCCGGCAGAGATGTCTGAGGCAGTTCTCCCGCCCGGAGCCGCTTGTAGATATCCGCGCCGCGGATGTCCATGCCGTCGGAATACTCTCCATCAGCGCACAAAATCCGCAGGGGAACGATATGAATATGGTTCTCCGCCGCCAGCGCAGGTGATAAGTCAGCGCAGGAATCTGTCAGCAGGGCAATTTTCTGTGGGCACATAACCGCATCTCCAAATCTTTATGAGTTTTTAGCGTAAGAATGATTATCCCACAAAACTTCAGAAACTGCAAGAACTATCCGGAGAGCTTTTTCAAAAACAGAGGTACGCTGTGTCCTCAGCGTTTTTTCTGATATAGGCCAGCAGGCCGGAGCATCCCTCCAGCACATCTCGCCATGTCTCCTCAAAATCTCCGGTGTACCAGGGGTCCGCTACGTCGCCGGGCCGAGCCGTCCAGTCCAGCAAAAGAGATATCTTGTTCTCCGGGTCTCCGCCGCAGATACGGCGCATGTTTCGCAGATTCACGCTGTCCATGCCCACCAGGAAGTCATACATGCTGTAGTCAGACTTCCGCAGCTGCCGGGCCGTCTTTCCGGCGCAGCCGATGCCGTGTTCCGCTAGTTTCCGCCGCGCCGGCGGATATACCGGATTTCCGATCTCCTCTGTGCTGGTGGCGGAGGAGGATATCTCGAACTCCGCCTCCAGCCCCGCTTTTTTCACCAAGTCCTTCATCACAAATTCCGCCATGGGGCTGCGGCAGATATTGCCGTGGCACACGAAAAGTATTTTTACCATCTATTGAACCCTTTTGAAATTACTGATTTTCCTTGATTTCCGGGCATTTTCTCAAGGCCGACGTGCGTATAAGGATTGAACATCGCGCCAATGTCGGCATCCAACCTCATAAACAATCATATCATTTGCCGATGCTTTCGGCAATCATTATGTCGGTATTTAGTGCTTCCTATGACAACGCGGTCAGCCTCCTTCCACATTTTCTCAGCTTCATGCCAGAAAGTAATTTTTCAAAATTGCTGTCAGGATGGTCAGATTTGGCCTTGCTTTTTGGTTCGACCACGTTATACTAATGGAGAAGCAACGGAGGTGTGCCCCATGAAAAGATTCTCCATCGTGGTAGGTGATATTACCCATTCGGACGCGGAGGCTATCGTCAACGCCGCCAATACCACCCTGCTGGGCGGCAGGGGCGTGGATGGCGCCATTCACGCCGCCGCGGGACCGGAGCTGCTGGCGGAATGCCGGACACTGAACGGCTGCGAGACCGGCCGTGCCAAGCTGACAGGCGGCTACCGCCTGCGGGCGAAGTATGTGATCCACACCCCCGGCCCTATCTGGCAGGGCGGCGGCATGGGCGAGCCCGCCCTGCTGGCCTCCTGCTACCGCTCCTGCCTGACACTGGCGGCGGAGCACGGCATCCGCACCGTGGACTTCCCCTCCATCTCCACCGGCATCTACCACTATCCTCTCCCTCAAGCCGCCACAGTGGCACTGAAGGCCATCATGGACTTTCTCGCGGAGCACGACTTGCCGGAACGGGTGCGGATGGTCTGTCACACGGAGTCAGCCGCCGAAATTTACCGGCAAACCTGGAACCTCTGGTATGCGGAGGACAAATCTGACCGGATGTAAAAGACGCAGCCCGTTCCGGGCTGCGTCTTTTATTTTACTGCGCGTCAATTTTTTCTTTCAGCTCGTTCAGATAGACCCAGCGCTCTGTTTTCTCCTCCAACTTGGTCTCCAGCTCCGTCTGTTGTTTCTGAAGCTCCTGGAGTCTCACATAATCGCTGCCGCACCGGCCCTGGGCTGCCTGGCACTCTGCCAGTCGGCTCTCCAGGGCAGCGAGCTCATCGTCGATGGTCTCAAATTCCAGCTGCTCCTTGTAGGAGAATTTTAGTTTTCGCTCCCGTGGACGCTCCGCCGCTTTTGGCTTTTCCGCTTTAACGGGTACCGTCTCCTCCTTCCGCTTCTGCCGCCAGTCCGTCCAGTTGCCGGTGTAGCGCAGGATAGCGCCGTCTCCCCGGACTTCAAAAATGGATTCCGCCAGCTTATCCAGCAGGAAGCGGTCGTGGGACACCACCAGAATGGGGCCCGGGAAGCCCTGCAAATAGTCCTCCAAAATCGAGAGGGTCATGACATCCAGATCGTTGGTGGGCTCGTCCAGCAGCAGCACATTGGGAGCCTCCATCAGCACCGACAGCAGGTACAGCCGCCGCCGCTCGCCGCCGGACAGGCGCCCGATGGGCACAGACTGCAAATCGCTGGGGAACATGAACCGCTCCATCATCTGATTGGCGGAGAAGGTGCCCTCGTCGGTCCGCACCTCGTCGGCGATATCGTGGATGAAGTCGTAGACCCGCTGGTTCAGGTCCAGCTCCCGGCCCTCCTGGGAGAAGTGGCCGATCTTCACCGTGGTCCCGACCTCCACACTGCCGGCGTCCGGCGCCAGTTCCCCGGCGATCAGATGCAGCAGCGTGGATTTGCCCGCGCCGTTGCGGCCCACAATGCCAATGCGGTCGTTCCTCAGAAGATTGTAGGAGAAGTGGTCCACGATGCTGCGGCCATCAAAGGACTTGCTCACGTCCTTTAATTCAATGATTTTCTTCCCCAGACGGCTGGACGCCGCCGCCATCTGGACGGTGTCGTCGGTCTCCGGGGCGTCCTGGTTCAGCAGGGCCTCGTACCGCTGGATGCGCTCCTTGGATTTCGTGGTCCGAGCCCGGCAGCCCCGCATGATCCACTCCCGCTCCACCCGCAGGATGGACTGGCGCTTGCGCTCACTGGCCTCCGCCATCTCCGCCCGTTGCTCTTTCAGTTCCAGATACTTGGAGTAGTTGGCCTCATAGTGGTACAGCTTGCCACGGGAGAGCTCCGTGATGTGGTTTACCACCCGCTCCAGGAAGTAACGGTCATGGGTCACCATGACCAGTCCGCCCTTGAACCGGCGGAGCCAGTCCTCCAGCCAGGCGGTCATCTCGGCGTCCAGGTGGTTGGTCGGCTCGTCCAGCACCAGCACGTCCGCCGGGTGGATGAGAGCCGCCGCCAGGGCCACCCGCTTCCGTTGACCGCCGGAGAGGGTACCGACTTTTTGCTCAAAGTCCGGCAGTCCCAGCTTGTTCAGCATGGTCTTGGCCTCGTACTCGTTCAGCGCCCGGAATTCCGCCGGGAAGTGCAGGAACACCTGCTCCAGCACCGTGGCGTCATCGTCCATCACCGGGTTCTGGGGCAGGTAGCTGACCTGCACATTGGGATTCCGGGAGATGCGGCCCTCGTCCGGCTCTGTGACGCCGGCCAGGACCTTCAGAAAGGTGGACTTGCCGGTGCCGTTGATGCCGATGATGCCGGTTTTGTCGCCTTCATTTAGATAGAAATTCACATCCTCCAGCAGCTGGCGGCTGCCGAAGTTGATGGAGATGTGTTCCGCGGATAAGAGCATGAGATGCCTCCTGTGTTAGCAATTGAACTGGCCAGTAAACTGGAAGTTGTTTACTTGTCCTTTTCCGGTTTAAAAATAAAAGCAAGGCCAACGATACCGATGATTAGACCTACTAAAGCAAAGGGAAACGCACTCACATGACGTGTGATAAAATGATTTAAATCACCTTCGGCAATGCCAAGCAACAGTCCAAACAACATCAATGAAATACCTTGTAGTTGTTTTTTCATGTTTTACCTCCACAAATTCCGATTCACCGTTATAAATCCGATTATACCGTGTCCGGTCGCTTCTTTCAAGGCCGGCAAAACCGCCCCTGTTCAAATCCATAATTTTATGCTATCCTGAAATCCGAAGGGAGGCGAAACGTTGGAGACCATCACAAAAACCATCTCACCGGAGGAGGACGGCTCCACCGTCCGCCACATCCTGCGGGCGAAGCTGCACTTTTCCTCCCACGCCATCTCCCGCCTCACCCGGGCGGAGAACGGCATCCTGGTCAACGGGCAGCATGCCCGCACCACCTTTGTCCTCCACACCGGAGACATTTTGCAGGTGGAGACCGGCGACCACCGCCCGCCCAAAGTGGAGGTCACGCCCGGTGACTGGCCCCTGCCTGTCGTCTGGGAGGACGGACACCTGCTGGTGGTGAACAAGCCCGCCGGCATGACGGCCCACGCCTCCAACTTTCTGCCGGACACCCCCACGGTGGCGGGAGCCCTGGCCTGGACCCGGGGCACAGACTTTGTATTCCACTCCGTTAACCGGCTGGACAAGGGCACCACCGGCCTTATGGTGGTGGCCAAGAGCGGCTATGTCCATGACCTGCTGCGCCGCAGCCTCCACACAGACCGCTTTCTCCGGGAATACCGGGCTGTCTGCATGGGCTGTCCGGAGCCGGAACAAGGCACCATCGACGCCCCCATCGGCCGGGACGAATCCTCCACCATCGCCCGGATGGTCCGGCCCGACGGCCAGAGAGCCGTGTCCCACTACGAGGTTCTGGCAAAAGGTGAGAGCATGTCCCTGGTGAAGCTGCTGCCCGAGACGGGCCGCACCCACCAGCTCCGGGTCCACATGGCCTCCATCGGCTGTCCCCTGGCGGGGGACTGGCTGTACGGCACTGAGAACCCCGCCCTAATCCCCCGGCCCGCCCTTCACTCCTGTGCCCTGACACTGATGCATCCTGTCACCGGAGAGCTTCTGCACCTGACCGCGCCGCTGCCGGAGGATATGGCCCAGCTGGTCCCCCACTGTAAATTTGAAAAAGGAGACGATGTTTGATGTTGACCTGGAATGTCACCTACCACTGTAAGCCCGGCCAGCGGGACGCCTTTTACAAGGCCCTGTGCAATCTGGGCATCCGCGAAAACTCCATTCATGAGGAGGGCAATCTGAAATACGATTATTTCTTCGACGCCCAGGACCCCGACGCCCTGCTGCTGGTAGAGAGCTGGACAGAGCCAACTCTGCAGGACACCCACTGCAAGACGGAGGTCTTTGCCAAGCTCCAGGCCCTAAAAGTTCAGCACTGCGACAACGTGACCATCGACAAATTCAACGACTAAGGAAAAGGCTTGCCGGTCTGCGGCAAGCCTTTTTATGTATATCGCGTGTCAGGAAATCTGAATCTGCACGCCGTTGACCTCCACGCCCTCTTCCGCCCGGATGAGGATATATCGGGCTCCGTCGATGATCCGAGTCTCCACCAGGTCGCCCCGGTCCGGATTCACCCGGATGGTCACGTCCGGCGTTCGCACCTCCAGCTGCTTGGTATCCACCAGATTGCGGGGGCTCAGGTCCATCTCCGGGCCAAAGGCGCTGTCGTACCGCTCCTCGAACTCCTCCACATGGTCCTCCGCCACGCCGCAGGACTCCAGCACCCGCTTCACCGTCCCCTTGGAGACCACCAGCGGCTCTTCGATTTTATTGGCCTTGTGCTCCTCGATCATGCCGCACAGGCGGTCGTGGACTGTCTGGACCACATGGTAATTACAGTCGCCGGAGAGAGTGTCCCCCAGGATGGTCTGGAAGGTCTCCATCTGCACGGCCGCCGGCATGGGGGCCGGACTGCTGAAAATGGCATTCACAAAGTCCGGATGATTCTCCCCGATGTCCCGGGTATAGTAGAGAGCGTTATACAGATTGGTGCTCCGGTCGTCAAAGGAAGGAAACAGGAACCCCGTCTCCGGCGCGGAGACCACCCAGTCAGCCTCCAGATTGTGGAACGCGTTTTCGTAGACAAAATAGCTTAGCGCCGCCTTGGTCAGCTTCACCGGGCAGATGCTGCACAGGATGTACGAAAACACGTCCGACGACGCGTCGTCCTGCCGCTCGCCGTCTTTGGAGCGATAGGGCACATCATAGGAGTCATAGGCCAGTAGGATCAGGTAATTGCCCTCCAGGTCCAGGGATTGAATGGTCCGCTGAAAAAACGCCCGCACCGCCTCCTGATCCCCCAGCTGGGAGTTCCGCAGGGACATCAGCAGCTTGTGCTCGTCGCCCTCCACCACCTGCCGGGTGTCAAACGCGATGTCCAAGAGATTTTTTCCCGGAGTCCCGGAAAGAGTCTTCCGCAAAATCGCCAGCAGCTTTTCACTCTCCTCCTGACCCATCAGTGCCAGGGACTGGTCGAATTCGGAGATGATCTCCCGATTTTCGTTGACATAACATCCGCGCACGTGGCTGATATTGCTCTTGTCCGCCCGAAAGCGCCGGCGGAGCTCCGCGATTTCTTTTTCCGTCATAGGCTGCCTCTTTCGCAAAGAATTCCCGCCGCCCGACAAAGCGGGCGGCGGTTCATATGATATCACAAAATTCCGCGCAGGAAAACCGCTTTTTACCTGGTCCCCTGTAATTCCAGCAGCTCCACCACCGCCTGTCCCGCCGCTGTCAGGGCCATGCTGCCCTGGAGCGGATACGCGGCGTAGGCGCCATAGTCGAAGTTGGACAGCGGCAAGTCATAGTCCAGGCTGATGAGGCCTTTCAGGTGCAGCCATGTCAATATCTCGCTGTACTCCGCCCGGGTCTTCTCCCGCTCCTCCAGATAGACCGGTTCCTCGGAGTCCCTGCGGCGTGCCACCGGCAGAAACGGGATCTCCGCCAGCCGCAGCAGCATGGAGATCTCTCCGGGTGTCAGCACCAATTCCCAGCCACAACCTCCGCCGCAACATTTTCCGCATCCCTGTCCACAGCTCATATCCATCTTCCTTATTATAGTATATAGTCTTTCATCTAGTCTGGCCGTTTTTCGTCAGGCCATTCGTGCCGCGCAGCACATTGGGTATTCAAATGATATTTAAACTTTCTCAAAGAAGAAGTAACCGGAAATGCTCGCTAAAGCATTTCCGGTTACTTGTCATGTGGCTTCAATCTGGATATTTTTGTTTATCAAAGTAGCTTTACTAAGTTTAAACTCGTCGTTATGAAACAATATTTTCATACAATTTTGAGAACTTGTTTGCAAGTTTACTATGAAGCCATCCGAGTTCCAAAACATTGATAGAACGACGCTTATCAATTAGATTCTGCAATTTCTCTATGCCTTCCGCCGTAGGATGAACCTCAATGGTTTGTTGTGATCCATCAATTAAGCGAGAGACGCGAAAATATCTCCAATTTTCAATCACACGTTCACAAATCTTAATGAGAATTCCGGCAGAACAGAGCAAAACGTTTAGTATGCTATTGTTTAGCAAAAGGAAGAGAAAAATGCTTCCCACAAGAATCAACATAAAAACCGTTGTGATGATGCGTACAGTGACCATTTTAGAATTCCACCAGGTATTTTGCTGCTGACATTCAAATTGAGCATTTATTCCATCGTAAAATTTTGAAAATACATACCAATCCCGAACACCAGGAGGTGAATCATTTCCAGTATTGGCCATTTGAATAGCAGCATTAATGGGATTTCTCATATATATTTTTTCGGTTCGCTCTCGTATCTCACGAAGTTCAGTTTCTGAAAACTGATTTGGTTGTATATCAAGTACATAAGAATCAAAGAATTTTCGGAGTTTGGAGGCCCAGTTCACCTGGTAGGATGTTATCAAAGAGAATACAAAAGCAAAGATATCTGCAACACACGGTATTCCGTTTATAATATACATAGGCCAACTGTTGGGAAGAAAAACGGAAAATGCAGACACTAAGCATGCAATCCAGGCAAAATGGTTGTTTTTTTCTGCAGAATTAAAGCACACACGGGCAGCGTACTGAACTTTTAATGAGATTTCCTTATTTTGCCGTTCTTGTATTTCGTTGCTGTTCATCGTATTTTCTCACCGCCTCCTCTAGCGATAAATAATCCTTTCTTACAATTGCTTTTAACCGATTATCCGCGAAAAACTTCATAATGAACGGACCATGACAAGTCCGAAGCTTTTGGCCTGATCCACATGGGCACAATGTGTGGCCACGGTATTGGCGGGTTGATATAGATGCCATTAGTCTAATCGTTTTGACACCATCAGGCTCATTGAAAAGATCCGAATAAGTTTGAATAATGCCGTCCCAACCATGTCCGCGCTCTCCAAATGGAAATTCTCCATAGCGTTGAAAAAATTCATATGAAAAATAATATGGTTCAACATATTCTGTCATCCATGCTTCGAGGGAAAAACCATCAATAAACCTTAGCTTGATGTTAGCATCTGTTTCGAGGCATAACTTTCCACTCAGATACCGGTGTGGATAGTTGCTATCGATGTGGTTGCCAGCGTCTAACACATAGGGAAGTTCCTCTGATTCCAACGGGATGACAATTTTCACCGAATACTCTTTGCAAACCTGAAACCCTTTTGAAGAACGGTTAACTAGAATAGGACCAGCAAGCACAACTTGTGTCTCATCCATTGTGCATATCTGCAACTTATTGTATAGGTGCAGCAGGTTGTTAACCTGCTGCACCGCTGATTCTTTGGAAAAAATCATAGGCTTAGATAGGGTTTTGCTGCGCCTTGCAAAACGATAGGCTTCGGAGTGGTTGTGCTACAATACTTTTTTCCCAGGACAGAAGATACCGACATGCTCCCAAGTCCATTTTCGATTGCTGTTCTAAATTGCTGTTCGTTTTCCTGCTGCAAGGATTCAATGAGGTCGGCCCTGACAGCGTTCACCCACCGGAAGAAATACATTGGGATTCTTCCGTCTTGATTCCACTTGTCGGCCAAATTGTCCTCCGGGTTAGCAGGGTTTGATATGTACCATTTTCCATCCGGCCGAGAGAAAACAGTACGGCTGCCATACACCTGCGTAAACTCCTTAAATGTGAGCTTTTCCTGCTGGGCGTAGATGTTGAGTTCGTTGAGTACATACTCCAGCAATTCAAAGACGGAACAATCGGGGGTGTACTGCGAGGCGATCTGGGTGACGACTGCATTGATTATTGCAGAAATTGGCTTGAGATCATCGCCATCCTTGAGTTTGGCATAATATACATCTCTGTGGTATTTTAAAAGCTGAATGACACGTTGAAGGGCAGAACGATCCAGTTCATGTGGAATTTCCTCAACGGAGGAAAAAAGAGCTCTGTTATCTTCAAAGAGATGTTGCCGGTAAGCCTCCCTTGATGCGGCTAAAAAGGACTCGTTAATCTTGTCAAACCATGCACGAAATCCTTTGGGATTGTTGGTTAACCACGAGTAATTCCGTTCACCGTTATGCTTTGGAATAGCAATTGCTGTGCCGATCAGTTCAGGCGCCAAACTTTTTTGGGTGAGGCGGTTTTTGTTTTCACTAGTTTCATCTGCAGCAGGAACGATGTCGATTGTAAAACCCACGCCGTTGATATCGGCATATTCAACAGTGAAACATTCCTTACATACTTTTAGTTTCCCGCCATAGATGCCACTAGAAGTGAGTACGTCTTCGATTTTTTGACGAAGCTCGCTCGGAGCATAGTCCGCCCGGCTGCCGCTAACTTGACAGATAAAATCCAGATCGTAGTTTGCAGAGGGATCTTTGGCATTTGGACGGACTACGGTCCCAAAAGCAAAGGAGCCTTGCGGATACATGTCGGCTTCAATACCACAGTCGCTGAGAAACTTTGTTATCGCTTTGTACTTTTCAACGGCATTCCTGTACATTGTCGGCGAAATATCAAGGCTAGCGATGATGGACAGGATGTCTTTTTGACGTTCGGGTATATTCTTCACAGGAATACCTCTCTTTCTATCGTTTTGATAGCACTCGGCAGTCATGAGTGCTACCATTATTGACACTTTACCATGCTTCCCCACAAAAGTCAATGATTTATCGAAAAAATCGTTTTTAAGCTGCGATGATTGATAGGAATGGCACGCATGTCATCGATTTTAATTGACAAAATCGTTTTTTCGGTGTAATATAAATTAACGCGTTAAAAAACGGGAGAGAATGCTATGCTGATTCAATTTACAGTTTCTAATTTTTTGTCTTTTGATGAGAAAGAGACTTTTTCAATGGCCGGCGGAAAGGCTAGAAAATATTCTGAACGTATTTTTAGCGACAAGAAGTTGAAACTAACCAAATGTGAGGTAATTCTTGGGGCTAACGCATCTGGTAAATCCAATTTGGTATCTGCATTTCAATTCATGCAGAATATGGTTCTTCATGGTTTGCCCCGCGGCTTTTCAAATAAATATTACAGATTGAATCCAGAAAAGAAAAATGCACCGTCAGACTTTGAAATTAAAATTCTATGTGATTCTAAGGTATTCACATATGGTTTTTCAATTGTCCTGTTGACAGGAAGCATTTTAAAAGAGTACCTATATGAACATGGTAATTCGGATTCACAGAAGGTGTTGTTCGAGAGAGATACTACTACGGAAACTTTTGTAGTGGGACAATATTTTAAACAACCAGATACAATTGCAAAGCTAAATAATTATGGAGAAGATAGCGTAAATGATCAAGAAACGCTTTTTCTATCCATAATAAACAAGAACAAGGGAAAGATGTTTTCTGATTTTCCCGAGCTTCAAGTACTTCGCAATGTATTTGAATGGTTTGCAATTAAGTTAAACATTAGTTTCCCAGACAGTATTTTGACAGGGTATCCATATTTTACAGATTCAAATCTTGAGGAAATAGCGGAGCTACTAAATGCGTTGGGTACAGGTATCAGCGAATTGAAGGTTGTTGAACTCCCGGTAGAAGTAATTAAAAGTAAAATACCAGATGAACTATACAATAAAATTGTATCAGACTTAGAGAAGGCAAATGCTCGCATACGTTCAGACGAAGATGACCGTCCGAGAATCATGGTACGTTCTTATAAAGAGTTCTACACGTTTGAAATAGATGCTGATAACAATGTGACTATCACAACGATTGAGTTTAGCCATGAAAAAGAGGATGTCTATTTCGACCTTAATGAGGAGTCTGATGGTACAGCCAGACTTTTGGATTTGATTGAGATTCTTTTTAAAATTTCAGATAATCGTATCTTTGTGATTGATGAAATTGATCGTTGCTTGCATCCAGCAATGACTGTGAAAGTGATAGAGTTGTTCCTGGAAATGGCTCGAAAAAGAAATACACAATTAATTATCACATCACATGAGTCACGCTTGCTGGCAGCAGATTTTTTGCGAAACGATGAAATATGCTTTGTCAGTAAAAATGATCAGGGCGCATCGATCATTAACCCTCTTGAGAAATATCAGCTCAGAGCAGATAAAAAAGTGTATGCAGCATTGTTTGATGGGACATTGGATGCGATCCCTGTTTTTGATGAACATAAGCTAAAATCTATTATAAATTAAGTAATCTTTATGGGGATTGGCCAAATGGTCAATCCCCAGCTTTGGGTCTGTCCCAAATTCTGTGTAAACGCCGAAATGCGGTGCAAATAGAGCAAAATTTATTCAAGGCGGAAGTGGCGCAAGCTGCTGCCGCCTTGTTTTCAAAATAGCAGTGGATAGTGGGCATGTCAAGGGCGAGGGCGCCAGCCCCCGTTCATCTTGATCCTTGACATGCCGGTACGCAGCAGGTTATTCCGGCATGCGATCAGCAAAGAATACTGCCAGCTGAGCATGAATCATGCACCAATCCTGTCTCCGGCCAGTCCATTTCTTTGTGATATCAATCATGGCCAGATACAGCATTTTCAGTAGGCTGTCATCGGTGGGGAACACGGATTTTGCCTTGGTTACTTTCCGAAGCTGACGGTTGAATCCCTCAATTGC
>JALFVN010000064.1 GCA_022787565.1 Clostridiales bacterium
AATCACCAGCTTTCCGCGATAGGACAGCATGGACAAAATACCCGGTTCCTCGCGTTTTCGCGCTTGCTCGTTCGGGTGCAGTTCCGTAACCAGCGTCTCTTTGCAGCAAAAGTCGATGACCGAACAGCCATAGTCAATGGCGAACTGCTCCGTTAAAAGCTGATTGATTTTTCCTGCTGTGTTCTCGGCCTTCATTTTGCTTTTCCTCCAAATACCGATTTGTTCGTCTGTGTGGTTTCATACTATCACACAACAGAAAAGGATGCAAGAACAGCCACAGCAGAGCAAGCTACTGTGGCTGTTAACTGGTTTATGAATACCCGCCGTTCCGGGGAGATTTTTTCGGAAAATATTGAAGCGGTTTCCGGATTATATTATGATGATGGCAATCCGATGTACAGATGAACGGCTCGCTGAGTTTGAGAAAGCTTTAGGCAAAAAATACCTAAAGCCGTTTATAACAATTGGACGAACAAATATGAAATCAAACAAGCCGATAGAACGAGAAAGGATGCAGAATGAAAGAAGCAATTTGCTGTGAAAGTATGCGATACCATACAAGCAATCACTGTGACGTACATACATCCCCTTTTGACTGCCCGGACCGGCTGATTTTTCATCGGGAGTCCACGGGAGAGTTCGGCATCCTCATCCATGACGGCGGACAGCCCTATGTCAGAATAAACTATTGCCCCTGGTGCGGCCGGAAGCTGCCCGGCGGGGATGAACGGTGAAGCATCCCACGAAAAAAATTGCCTGCTTCCGGGCTTTTGCCCACAGGTCATCTATTGACAGGAAAGTTAGCCAGTGCTAATATCTGGCTGTATACGGCTAACGAATGCAAACGGAGGACAGAATATGACATTGGATAAGCTGGCTGTGGGCAGCAGCGCGGTCATCAAAACCGTGGGCGGAAGCGGCGCGCTCCGCTGCCGTCTGCTGGATATGGGGCTGATCCCCCATACCCAGGTCACGCTGCAGAAGATCGCCCCCATGGGCGACCCGATTGAGATCCGCGTCCGGGGCTATGAGCTGACGCTCCGGCTGGAGGACGCCAGAAAAATCGAGCTGGAGGAGGGGAGCGGAACATGATCTTTGCCCTGGCCGGAAACCAGAACTGCGGCAAAACCACCCTCTTCAATGCCCTCACCGGTTCCAATCAGCATGTGGGCAACTTCCCCGGCGTCACTGTGGACCAGAAAATGGGCGAGATCAGAGGCCAGAAGGACTGCTCCGTGGTGGACCTGCCCGGCATCTATTCCCTCCGCCCCTATACCCAGGAGGAGATCGTCTCCCGGGACTTTATTCTCAACCGGAAGCCCGACGGCATCATCAATATCGTGGACGCCACCAATATTGAGCGAAACCTGTACCTGACCCTGCAGCTGCTGGAGCTGAAGGTGCCCATGGTGCTGGCCCTGAACATGATGGATGAGGTACACGCCAACGGCGGCACTGTGGACGTGAAGAAAATGAGCCAGGCCCTGGGGATCCCCGTGGTGCCCATCAGCGCGGCAAAAGGGGAGGGCGTCTCTGAGCTGATAGACCAGGCCATTGCCACCGCCCGGAAAAAGACCCTGCCCCGGGTCACGGACTTCTGTGCCGATTCCTCCCCGGTCCACCGCTGCATCCACGCGGTGATCCACCTGATCCAGGACCACGCCGACAAGCTGGGCATATCCTCCCGCTTCTGCACGGCGAAGCTGATCGAGGACGACCCGGACATGGCAAAGCGGCTGGAGCTGGATCAGAACGAGATCGAGCTGATCGAGCACTGTATTGTGGAGATGGAAACCGAGACCGGCCTTGACCGGAACGCCGCCCTGGCCGACATGCGCTATACCTTTATCGAGAAGGTGGTGGCTCTCTCCGTGGTCAAATGCCATGAGAGCAGAGAGCACCTGCGCTCGGTGAAGATGGACCGGATTCTCACCGGAAAATATACCGCGCTGCCGGTGTTTTTCGGGGTGATGTTTCTGGTATTTTATCTGACCTTCAATGTGATCGGTCAGGGACTGTCGGATCTGCTCAGTCTGGGCATTGACAGGCTCACCGTTCTGGTGGACTGGGCTCTGGGGGAATACGGCATCAACCCGGTGGTACACAGCCTGATCATCGACGGCATTTTTGCCGGCGTGGGCAGTGTGCTGTCCTTTTTGCCCATCATCGTCACCCTGTTCTTCTTCCTGTCCATTTTGGAGGACACCGGCTATATGGCCCGGGTGGCCTTTGTTATGGACAAGCTGCTCAGAAAGATCGGCCTTTCCGGGCGGAGCTTTGTGCCCATGCTCATCGGCTTTGGCTGCTCCGTCCCGGCCATTATGGCAACCCGCACCGTCTCCTCCGACCGGGACAGGAAAATGACCATTTTGCTGACGCCCTATATGAGCTGCTCGGCCAAGATCCCCATTTACGCCGTGTTTGCCGCGGCCTTCTTTCCCCATAACAGCGCCCTTGCCATGATCGGACTCTATGCCACCGGCATTCTTGTGGGCATTCTGGTGGCGCTGATTTTGAAAAACACCGCTTTCCGGGGCCAGCCTGTGCCCTTCGTCATGGAGCTGCCCAACTACCGTATGCCCTCGGTAAAAAGCGTGGGGCTGCTGCTGTGGGAAAAGGCCAGGGATTTTCTGGAGCGGGCCTTTACCATCATCTTTATGGCCACCATCATCATCTGGTTCCTGCAGACCTTCGATACCCGGCTCAACGTGGTGGCGGACAGCGCGGACAGCCTGCTGGCCCTGGTGGGCCAGCGGATCGCGCCCATCTTCGCGCCTCTGGGCTTTGCCGACTGGCGCATGGTCACGGCGCTGATCTCCGGCTTTACGGCAAAGGAGGCCGTGGTCTCTACGCTGGCGGTGCTGCTCAATACCAGCATGGCGGAGCTGGGCGGCGCGCTTGCCTCTGTGTTCACGCCTCTGTCCGCGGCGAGCTTTCTGGTGTTTACCCTGCTCTATACCCCCTGTGTGGCGGCGGTGGCCACCATCAAACGGGAGCTGGGCTCCGGCCTGAAGACCCTGGGCGTGGTGTTCATGCAGTGTGCTGTGGCCTGGCTGATGGCCTGCCTGGTATTTCAGATCGGGAGCTTATTATGAATCTTGCGGATATGATCGTCATCGCGGTTCTGGCTGCCTGCGTTTTTCTGGCGGTCCGGGCCTTGCGGAAAAAGAAAAAGCGGTGCGGAGGCTGCTCCTGCAGCTGTGACCGCTGCCATAACAAGTGAAAATAAGAAAGAATCGGCATGTCTTTTTTGCACAAAAAATACCAAGTTTTTTCGTGAAAAATGTCTCGCGGAAAAGCTGCTGATTCTTGACAGAAACGCGGTAAACGTGGTATCTTAACACTGAACTGAAAGAGATTATTTGGCCCTGACGGATTGAGTAAACGATGATTGCTTCAGCGTTTACAAAAGTGGAGCACCACATGGACCAAGTAACCCTGTTTTGCCGACCGTCTGGGCGTACTTTTACCTTTCGGGTAAATAGTGCGCCCATTTTTTTGGTCAAATGCGAAACGCGTTTCGTATATGAGGACTCGCGTTTATCCCAGCGGGCAAAACCCGCGTTGTTCGGCGCGAGGGCTCGCTTTGCCCGCCTTGGCGTGTTTTTGAACCGGCAAAGCCGCCTCAAAAACGAATCCAATTCCCCTTCGGGGCAAAAGGCAAGACATTTGCAATCGACTCATACTATTTTTCGTTTTTAAGGAGGAAAAGCAATGAAAAAAGTAGGTATCATTATGGGCAGCGACAGCGATATGCCGGTGGTTCAGAAAGCGGCTGACGTACTCAGCGATTTTGGCGTACCCTACGAGATCCATATCTACTCCGCACACCGCACCCCCGTGGAGGCCAGAGAATTCAGCACCACCGCAAAGGAAAAGGGCTTTGGCGTGATCATTGCCGCCGCCGGCATGGCGGCCCATCTGGCGGGGGCCATGGCCGCCGGAACCACCCTGCCCGTCATCGGTATTCCCATCAGGTCCGAGCAGCTTGGCGGACTGGACGCGCTGCTGTCCACCGTGCAGATGCCCTCCGGCATCCCCGTAGCCACGGTGGCCATTGACGGGGCAAAGAATGCCGCCGTTCTGGCCGTGGAGATTCTGGCCCTGGGCGACGAGGAGCTTTCCGCAAAGCTGGAAAAGTTCCGGGCCGACGGCACTGCCGCCGCGCTGAAAAAGGACGCAGCCATTAACAACAGATAAAAATTGAGAGAGTGAGGATCCAACGATGAGCAAAAGTCATTCCGCCTCCTACGCCGCCGCCGGTGTGGATATTGAAGCCGGCTACAAAGCGGTAGAACTGATGAAGGCCCATATCGCCCGCACCATGACCTCCGGCGTCTGCTCCGACGTGGGCGGCTTCGGCGGCCTGTTTGAGCTGGACGTGAAGGGCATGGAGCGGCCTGTTCTGGTCAGCGGTACCGACGGCGTGGGCACCAAGCTGAAGCTGGCCTTCCTGATGGATAAGCACGACACTGTGGGCATCGACTGTGTTGCCATGTGCGTCAACGATATTATCTGCTGCGGCGCAAAGCCCCTGTTCTTCCTGGATTACATTGCCTGCGGCAAAAACGAGCCGGAGCGAATCGCCCGGATCGTCTCCGGGGTAGCTGAGGGCTGTGTGCAGAGCGGCGCTGCCCTGATCGGCGGCGAGACGGCCGAGATGCCCGGCTTCTACCCGGCGGACGAATACGACCTGGCGGGCTTTTCCGTGGGCGTTGTGGATAAGTGCAAGGTGCTGGACAATTCCTCCATGCGCCCCGGCGACGCGGTGATCGCTCTTCCCTCCAGCGGCGTGCACTCCAACGGCTTTTCTCTGGTGCGCAAGGTGTTCGATGTGGAAAACAGCGACATCAAAAGCCCTGTTGCCGCCCTTGGCGGAAAGAGCATCGGAGAGACCCTGCTGACCCCCACCAAAATCTATGTCAAGCCCATGCTGGCCCTCTTTGAGGCGGTAAAGGTCAAGGGCGTTTCCCACATCACCGGCGGCGGCTTTTATGAGAATATTCCCCGCAGCATCCCCCAGGGGCTGGGCGCAAGAATTGAGAAGAGCGCCGTGCGCGTGCTGCCCATCTTTGACCTGATCGCAAAGACCGGCAATATCCCTGAGCGGGACATGTTCAACACCTTCAACATGGGCGTGGGCATGAGCGTGGTGGTCGCGGCGGAGGATGCGGACAAGGCCCTTCAGGTGCTGAGAGCAAACGGCGAGGACGCCTACATCATCGGCATCATCGTGGAGAGCGAAGACAAGGTGCAGATATGCTGAAAACGAAAATCGCGGTTTTTGTGTCCGGCGGCGGCACCAATCTACAGGCCCTGCTGGACGCCCAGACGGAGGGAAAGCTGAAAGACGGGCAGATCGTGTTGGTCCTCTCCAGCAACCCCGGGGCCTATGCTCTGCAAAGGGCGGAGAAGGCGGGCGTGGCCTCCGTCACCGTCAGCCGGAAGGACAGCCCTTCCCAGGCGGAATTTGAAGCGGCCATCAGCCGGGAGCTGGAAAAGGCCGGGATCGAGATGATCGTCCTGGCGGGCTTTATGAGCATTCTCAGCGGGGAATTCACCGCAAAATGGGACAAACGTATCATCAACGTCCACCCCTCGCTGATCCCCTCCTTCTGCGGCAAGGGCTATTACGGCCTGCGGGTACACGAGGCGGCGCTGCGTTACGGCGTCAAGGTCACGGGAGCCACGGTGCACTATGTGAACGAGGTGCCCGACGGGGGACAGATTCTCCTCCAGAAGGCGGTGGATATCCTGCCGGGGGATACCCCGGAGGTCCTCCAGCGCCGGGTGATGGAGCAGGCCGAATGGCTGCTCCTGCCTCAGGCGACCCAGCTTGTGGCAAAGCGCATCAGAGACGAAAAAAGCATGAGGGAAAGGAACAGCAAGATGGACATCTATAAGATCAATACGCCTGAGGAACTGATCGGCGGCAATTCCTATGTGGGCCGGGGCATCGTCATCGGCAAGACGCCGGACGCCTCCAGGGCCGTGATCGCCTACTTCATTATGGGCCGCAGCGAAAACAGCCGCAACCGCGTTTTTGCCGAGGAGGACGGCGTGCTCTATACCCGCCCCTTTGACGAGAGCAAGGTGGCCGACCCCTCTCTGATCATCTACGCCGCCATGCGGAGCTTTGACAACAAGCTCATCGTCACCAACGGCGACCAGACCGACACCATCTATAACGGCCTTGCCGCCGGAAAGAGCTTCGGTGAGGCGCTGGAAAGCCGCCGGTTCGAGCCGGACGCGCCCAATCTCACCCCCCGCATCAGCGGCATACTGAACTTTGACAACAACGATTTCACCTATCAGATGAGCATTCTCAAAAGCGCGGATGCGGAGGGCACGGCCTGCAGCCGCTACCTGTTCTCCTATCCAGCCCTGCCGGGACTTGGCCATTTTCTCCACACCTATGTGTGCGACGGAAACCCCATCCCCACCTTCCAGGGCGAGCCGGAGCGCATGGCCATCCCGGACGACGCGGAGGAATTTACCCGGCGGCTGTGGAACTGCCTGGACGGGAACAACCGCATTTCCCTGTATGTGCGCACGGTGGATCTGAAAACCGGCGCGGTGGAAAACCGGCTCATCAACAAAAATCACTGAACGGAGGCTGAACCATGAAGGAATTTGAACTGAAGTACGGCTGCAATCCCAACCAGAAGCCTGCCCGCATCTACATGGAAAACGGCAAAGACCTGCCCATCGAGATCCTCTCCGGCCGGCCCGGATACATCAACTTTCTGGACGCCTTCAACTCCTGGCAGCTGGTCAGGGAGCTGAAAGAGGCCACCGGCCTGCCCTGCGCCACCTCCTTCAAGCACGTCAGCCCCACCAGCGCGGCCTGCGGCCTGCCCCTGCCCGAAAAGCTGAAACGGGCCTGCTTTGTGGACGATATCGAGGGGCTGGATGAATCCCCCCTGGCCTGCGCCTATGCCAGAGCCAGAGGTACCGACCGCATGTGCTCCTTCGGCGACTGGGTGGCCCTCTCCGACGTGTGCGACGTGACCACCGCTGCGCTCATCAAGCGCGAGGTATCCGACGGCGTCATCGCCCCCGGCTATGAGCCGGAGGCTCTGGAAATTCTCAGAACCAAGAGAAACGGGAACTATAACATTGTGCAGATCGACCCGGACTATGTGCCGGAGGAACAGGAGCATAAGCAGGTCTTCGGCATCACCTTTGAGCAGGGGAGAAATAACTTCAAAATCAATAACGGGCTGCTGGAAGAGATCGTTACCGAGAACAAGGACCTGCCCGAATCGGCCCGCCGGGATCTGATCGTGGCACTCATCACCCTGAAATACACCCAGTCCAACTCCGTCTGCTATGCCTTCGACGGGCAGGCCATCGGCGTTGGCGCGGGCCAGCAGTCCCGCATCCACTGCACCCGTCTTGCCGGCGGCAAGGCCGACACCTGGCAGCTGCGCCAGTGCGACAAGGTGCTGAATCTGCCCTTCCTGCCCACGCTGGGCCGGGCGGACCGGGACAATGTGATCGACGGCTATATCAACAAAAATGAAGAGGACGTCTGCGCCGAGGGCAACTGGCAGAAGTATTTCACCACCCGCCCCGAACCCCTGACGGCGGAGGAAGCCGCGGAATACCTTTCCGGGATCCACGGCGTTGCTCTGGGCTCCGACGCCTTCTTCCCCTTCTCGGATAATATCGAGCGGGCCCACCGCAGCGGCGTGAGCTTTGTGGCCCAGCCCGGCGGCTCCATCCGCGACGATCTGGTGATCGAATGCTGCAATAAATACGGAATGGTGATGGCCTTTACCCACATGCGCCTGTTCCACCATTGATCGGAGGCAGAGAGATGAAGCTTCTTGTGGTAGGCGGCGGCGGCCGTGAGCACGCCATAATCAAAAAACTGAAAGAGAACCCTGAAGTTCAGGAAATCTACGCCCTCCCCGGCAACGGCGGCATTGCCGCCGACGCTGTCTGCGTGCCCATCGGCGCGACGGATATTGAGGGCATCGTCAGCTTTGCCCGGGAAAAGGGCATCGACTACGCTGTGGTCGCCCCCGACGATCCGCTGGTCCTGGGCGCGGTGGACGCGCTGAACGAAGCGGGCATAGCCTGCTTCGGCCCCAAAAAGGCCGCCGCCATTATCGAGGGCAGCAAGGCCTTTTCCAAGAACCTGATGAAAAAATACGGCATTCCCACCGCAAAATATGAAATCTTCACCGAGCTTTCCCAGGCGCTGGCTTATCTGGACACCGCGCCTATCCCCACCGTGGTGAAGGCCGACGGTCTGGCTCTCGGTAAGGGCGTCATCATCGCCCAGACCCGGGAGGAGGCCAAACAGGCTGTCATCGACATGATGGCCAACGCCAAATTCGGCAAAAGCGGCTCCACCGTGGTCATCGAGGAGTTTCTGGAAGGCCCGGAGGTCTCCGTGCTTTCCTTTACCGACGGGAAAACTGTGATTCCCATGGTGTCCTCCATGGACCACAAGCGGGCAGGGGACAACGATACCGGCCTGAATACCGGCGGCATGGGCACCATAGCCCCCAACCCCTACTACACCCCTGAAGTGGCCCGGCGATGCATGGAGGAGATCTTCCTGCCCACCATCCGGGCCATGGAGAAAGAGGGCAGAACCTTTCAGGGCTGCCTGTATTTCGGCCTGATGATCACCAAAGACGGCCCAAAGGTCATCGAGTATAACTGCCGCTTCGGTGACCCGGAGACCCAGGTGGTGCTTCCCCTGCTGGAAAGCGACCTGCTGACCGTCATGCAGGCCACTACCAACGGAACTCTGGCGCAGACCGAAGTGAAGTTCAGCGACAAGTCCGCCTGCTGTGTGATCAAAGCCTCCGCAGGCTACCCTCTCTCCTATGAGAAGGGCTTTGCGCTGACCATGACGGAGGAGGCAGCAGAGCACACCTATGTGGCCGGAGCAAAGTTAGTGGATGGAAAGCTCCTGACCTCCGGCGGCCGGGTCACCGGCACCACCGCCGTGGCGGACACGCTGGAGGAGGCCATCCGTCAGGCCTACCGTCTTGCCGGGGGAGTGCAGTTTGACAATGCTTATTACCGCCGGGACATCGGCGCAAGAGCGATGAAAGCCAGTGGGGAGGTCAAGTGAATGGTATACCGGGTATTTGTTGAGAAAAAGAAAGCCCTTGCCAACGAGGCAAGAAGCCTCTGCGAGGATATCCGCAATCTGCTGCGCATGGAAAACCTTGAGGATGTGCGCATTCTGAACCGCTACGATGTGGAAAATATTTCTGAGGAGCTTTTCGACTACGCGGTAAAGACCGTCTTTTCCGAGCCGCAGCTGGATATCGTCAGTTCTTCGCTTGCGGAGGATGGGGCGTCGGTCTTTGCCGTGGAATATCTGCCCGGCCAGTTTGACCAGCGGGCAGACTCCGCCGCTCAGTGCATCCAGATCATCTCCCGGGGGGAGCGCCCCACGGTGCGCACCGCCAAGGTCTACATGCTCTACGGCCCGCTGACAGAGAGCCAGCTTGCCGAGATCAAAAAGTATGTCATCAACCCGGTGGAGGCCCGGCTTGCCGCCATGGAGAAGCCGGAGACCCTGAAGATCAATTACGACATCCCCACCACCGTGGAGACCCTTGCGGGCTTCAACGCCCTCAGCCGTGAAGACTTGGCGGAGTTTATCGCCCGCTACGGTCTGGCCATGGATCTGGACGATATCGCTTTCTGTCAGGAATATTTCCGCAGTGAGCAGCGGGAGCCCACCATCACCGAAATCCGCATGATCGACACCTATTGGTCCGACCACTGCCGCCACACCACCTTCACCACCACCATCGACAAGGTGAGCTTTGAAGACGAGTTGGTGGAGCGGGCCTACCGGGAGTATCTGGCCACCAGAGCAGACCTGAACCGCACCAAGCCCGTGAACCTGATGGATCTGGGTACCCTGGCGGTCAAGGCATTGAAAAAGGCCGGAAAGCTGGGTAAGCTGGACGAGTCCGAGGAGATCAACGCCTGCACCGTGAAGATCAATGTGGAGGTGGACGGCGTACAGGAGCCCTGGCTGCTGCTGTTTAAAAACGAGACCCACAATCACCCCACCGAGATCGAGCCCTTCGGCGGAGCCGCCACCTGCATCGGCGGCGCCATCCGCGACCCTCTCTCCGGCCGTTCCTATGTCTACGGCGCCATGCGCGTCACGGGAGCTGCCGACCCCCTGAAGCCCGTCAGCGAGACCCTGCCCGGCAAACTGCCCCAGCGCAAGCTGGTGACCACCGCGGCGGCGGGCTACTCCTCCTATGGCAACCAGATCGGCCTTGCCACGGGCATTGTAGATGAGATCTACCACCCGGGCTACGCCGCAAAGCGCATGGAGATCGGCGCGGTCATCGCCGCCGCTCCCGCGGAAAATGTGCGCCGGGAGTGCCCCCGGGACGGGGATGTGGTCATCCTTCTGGGCGGCCGCACCGGCCGCGACGGCTGCGGCGGTGCCACCGGCTCCTCCAAGTCCCACACCCTCCAGTCTCTGAAGACCTGCGGGGCCGAGGTGCAGAAGGGCAACGCCCCCGAGGAGCGCAAGCTCCAGCGCCTGTTCCGCAACGGCGAAGCCTGCCGCATGATCAAGCGCTGCAACGATTTTGGCGCGGGCGGCGTATCTGTGGCTGTGGGGGAGCTGGCCGACGGACTGGATATCGACCTGAACGCCGTACCCAAAAAGTATGAGGGCCTTGACGGCACCGAGCTTGCCATCAGCGAGTCTCAGGAGCGCATGGCCGTGGTCATCGCGGCGGAGGACATTGACCGCTTCCTGACCCTTGCCCATAGCGAGAATCTGGAGGCCACCGTTCTGGCCCGTGTCACCGAAGAGCCCCGCCTGGTCATGCACTGGAACGGCAGAAAGATCGTGGACGTGAGCCGGGAGTTTCTCAACTCCAACGGCGCGGAGAAGCATGTTGACGTCCGTGTTAGCAAGGCTGAGGCCTTTGCAAAAGAAATCCCCGCAGACTTTGTTCAGGGCTATACCGCCCTTGCCCAGGATCTGAATGTCTGCTCCAAGCGGGGCCTTTCCGAGCGTTTTGACTCTACCATCGGCGCGGGCACGGTGCTGATGCCCTTCGGCGGCGTCCATCAGCTCACGCCCATTCAGGCCATGGTGCAGAAAATTTCCGTGGAGAAAAAACACACCGACGACTGCTCCCTGATGGCCTGGGGCTATAATCCCTTTATCACCGAAAAAAGCCCCTACCACGGCGCCTATCTGGCGGTGGTGGAGAGCGTCAGCAAGCTGATCGCCACCGGGGCGAAGTTTGAGGATGTGTACCTGACCTTCCAGGAGTATTTCGAGCGCCTGCGCCGGGAGCCTGAGCGCTGGGGCAAGCCCATGGCCGCCCTGCTGGGCGCCTTCAAGGCCCAGATGGAGCTGGGCGTGGGCGCCATCGGCGGTAAGGACTCCATGAGCGGCTCCTTTGAGAATATGGATGTGCCGCCAACACTGGTCTCCTTTGCCGTCACCACCGAAAAGGTGGGGAGCATTGTCTCCAACGAACTGAAAAAGGCGGGGGACAAGGTGGTCCTCATCGCCCCTGAATACGACGAAAACGGCCTGCCCGTCACCGCGTCCCTCCTGGACGTGTTTGCAAGGGTACATCAGCTCTTGTCCACCGGCAGAGCCGTGGCGGCCTACACCCCCGGCTACGGCGGCGTGGCCGAGGCCGTGATGAAGATGGCCTTCGGCAATTCCCTGGGCTTTGCCTTTGAGGAAAAACGCAGCCTGGAAGAGCTGTTCGGCTATCGTTACGGCGCTTTTGTGCTGGAAATGGCCGACGGCAGTGAGGAAGGCACGCTTATCGGCACAGTGACCGGCGAACAGCGCTTTACTTACGGCGGGGAGAGCCTCTCCCTGGAAGAGCTGCTGCGCGCCTATGAGGATAAGCTGGAGAGCGTCTATCCCTGCAATATCCCCGCTCAGGGCGGCCCCATGGAGACCTTCAGCGCCCCTGAATTTCCCCGCGCCGCGCCTGCCGTCAGAACCGCAAAGCCCAAGGTGCTGATCCCCGTGTTCCCCGGTACCAACTGCGAATATGACAGCGCCAAGGCCATGTCGGACGCCGGCGCGGAGCCGGAGATCATGGTCATCAACAACCTGAGCGCCGAGGGCATTGCCCGCAGTGTGGACAGCTTTGCGGAAAAGCTCAGAACGACCCAGATGATCTTCATCCCCGGCGGCTTCTCCGGCGGTGACGAGCCGGACGGCTCCGGCAAGTTCATCACCGCCTTCTTCCGCAACGCCGCTGTCCGGGAGGAAGTGACCCGGCTTCTGGAGCAGCGGGACGGCCTGATCTGCGGCATCTGCAACGGCTTCCAGGCCCTGATCAAGCTGGGCCTTGTGCCCTACGGCCGCATCATGGACACCGACGGGAGCTGCCCCACCCTGACCTTCAATACCATCGCAAGGCACCAGTCCCGCATCGTCCGGGTCCGTGTGGCCTCCAACAAGTCCCCCTGGCTGGCGGAGACGCGGGTGGGCGACATTTACAGCGTCCCCATCTCCCACGGCGAAGGCCGTTTCCTGGCGGACGAGGCGCTGATCCGGGAGCTTGCCGCCAAGGGTCAGATTGCCACCCAGTATGTGGACCTGCAGGGCCGGGCCACGGACGACGTGCACTTCAATCCCAATAACTCTCTGTTCGCGGTGGAGGGCATCTGCTCTCCCGACGGGCGCGTGTTCGGCAAAATGGGCCACGCGGAGCGCATCGGCAGCGGCCTGTATAAAAACGTCCCCGGCGAATACGATATGAAAATGTTTACCTCAGCGGTCAAATATTTCCGATAAAAGGAGCAAACTGCAATGGAATGGCTCAGTGATATTGAAATTGCCCAGCGCTGCAAAATGAAGAAGATCGGCGAGATCGCAAAGACCGCCGGCGTGGACGAAAAATACTGGGAGCCTTACGGCCATTACAAGGCCAAGATCGACAACGCGCTGCTGCGGGACATGGCGGACCAGCCCGACGGAAAGCTGATCCTTGTCACCGCCATCACGCCTACCCCTGCCGGCGAGGGCAAGACCACTACCTCCGTCGGCCTGACCGATGGCCTGCGGAAAATCGGCAAAAACGCCATTGCCGCCCTGCGGGAGCCCTCTCTGGGGCCGGTGTTCGGCATCAAGGGCGGCGCCGCCGGCGGCGGACACGCCCAGGTGGTGCCCATGGAGGACATTAACCTGCACTTTACCGGCGATTTCCACGCCATTGGCGCGGCAAACAACCTGCTGGCCGCAATGCTGGACAACCATATCCAGCAGGGCAACGCTCTGGGCATCGACCCCAAGCAGATCACCTGGAAACGGGCAGTGGACATGAACGACCGGCAGCTGCGCCACATCATTGACGGTCTGGGCGGCAAGGCCAACGGTGTGCCCCGGGAGGATGGCTTTGATATCACCGTGGCCTGCGAGGTCATGGCGGTGCTCTGCCTTGCCTCCGACCTGATGGATCTGAAAGCCCGTCTGGGCCGCATGATCGTGGGCTATACCTACGACGGAAGGCCCGTCACCGCCCACGACCTGAAAGCCGAGGGCGCCATGGCTGCGCTGCTGAAGGACGCCATCAAACCGAACCTTGTCCAGACCCTGGAGGGTACCCCCGTGCTGATCCACGGCGGCCCCTTTGCCAACATTGCCCACGGCTGCAACTCCGTGACTGCCACCCGCATGGCCCTGAAGCTGGGCGACTATGTGGTGACGGAGGCGGGCTTTGCCGCCGATCTGGGCGCGGAAAAGTTCTTTGATATCAAGTGCCGCATGGCAGGGCTGCGGCCCTCTGCCGTTGTGGTGGTGGCCACGGTCCGCGCCCTGAAATACCACGGCGGCGTGGAGAAGGCCGAGCTGAATAACGAAAATCTGGCCGCGCTGGAAAAGGGCCTGCCCAACCTGCTGCAGCATGTGGAGAATATTCAGAAGGTATACGGCCTGCCCTGTGTGGTAGCCGTCAACGCCTTCCCCACCGACACGGAGGCCGAGCTTCACATGGTGGAGGAGCAGTGCCGTAAGCTGGGGGTGAACGTGGCCCTCAGCGAGGTCTGGGCCAAAGGCGGCGAGGGCGGCATGGCCCTGGCCGAAGAGGTGGTCCGGCTCTGTGAACAGCCCAACGATTTTCGCTTCTGCTATGAGGACGGCATGAGCATTGCGGAAAAGATCAGCGCCATTGCCACAAAGGTCTATCACGCCGAGGGTGCGGACCTGGTGGGCAACGCCCCCAGGCAGCTCAGGCAGCTGGAGGCGCTGGGCTTCGGCTCACTGCCTGTCTGCATGGCCAAGACCCAGTACAGCTTCTCCGACGACCCCACAAAGCTGGGCGCACCCCGGAATTTCCGCATATCCGTGCGCAATCTGAAGGTGGCGGCGGGCGCGGGCTTCGTGGTGGCCCTCACCGGCGATATCATGACCATGCCCGGTCTGCCCAAGTCCCCGGCGGCAGAGCGGATCGACGTGGACGAAAACGGCGTGATCAGCGGCCTGTTCTGAGGGGTGAGCAGAGATGAAACTTATTATTGCCTCCAACAACAAGCATAAGCTCATCGAGATCAAGGCCATTCTTGGGGGCCTCTTTGAAGAGATCGTCTCCATGCGGGAGGCTGGGATCGAGCACGAGACCCTGGAGGACGGCAGCACCTTCATGGAAAATGCCGTGAAGAAGGCGAAGGAGATCGCGGAAATCTCCGGCTGCTGCGCTCTGGCGGACGACAGCGGCATCTGTGTGGACGCTCTGAACGGAGGACCCGGCATCTACTCCGCCCGCTTCTGCGGCCGACACGGGGATGACGAGGCCAATAACCGCCTGCTGCTGGAAAAGCTGGCGGGGAGAGAGGACCGGGGAGCCCACTATACCTGCGCCATCGCCCTGGTTTACCCCGACGGGAGACAGGTCTGCGCCGAGGGCTATCTGTACGGCCGGATCGGCCATGAGGAGAAAGGGGAGAACGGCTTTGGCTATGACCCGCTGTTTTTCCTGCCGGAGTACGGCTGCACGGCGGCCCAGCTCAGCCCCGAGGAGAAAAACCGGATCAGCCACAGGGCCAGCGCCCTCCACGCGCTGCTGGAAAAGCTGCACGCAGAGTAAATAAAGCATCACCCGGAGGGGCGCTCCCTCCGGGTGAGCAGTTCGGAGTTGACAAAGCCGAAGAATGTGGTATAATGCCCAAAGCACTTTAAGCGGATACGAGATATCGGCAAGAGCGGAACTGAACATGGGGCAGTTATGGCTGCCGCTGTCTTGTTGTGTCTTGCCGTGTTTCGGCAGGGCATTTTGTTTTTCAAGGAGAAATACCATGACCGAGCTGAAAAAGGTACGCAAGCTGGATATGGGCGAGGCTTCCAAGGAGATGCTGTTCTCTTTGGACGGCTCCGTATCCGCTTTTGACGACGAACAATATATCGCTTTTCCCGGTTTTTGTGATGTGCACGTGCATTTCAGAGAGCCGGGATTTTCTTATAAGGAAACCATAAAAAGCGGCTGCGCCGCGGCGACCCGGGGGGGATACACCGCAGTGTGTACCATGCCCAACCTGTCTCCGGTGCCGGACAGCGGGGAAAACCTGAAAATCCAGACCGATATCATTAAGAAGGACGCCTTTATCCATGTCCTGCCCTACGGCGCGATTACCATAGGCGAAAAAGGGGAGTGTCTTGCCGACATGGAGGCCATGGCCCCGGATATTGTGGCCTTTTCCGATGACGGACGGGGAGTGCAGAGCGACGGCATGATGCGCGAAGCCATGCTTCGGGCAAAAGCACTGGGGAAGATGATCGTGGCCCACTGCGAGGTCAACAGTCTGCTTCGCGGCGGCTATATCCACGACGGAGAATATGCCCGCGCTCACGGCCACCGGGGCATCTGCTCCGAGAGCGAGTACGCCCAGATCGAAAGGGACCTGCGGCTGGTCAGGGAGACCGGCTGCGCCTACCATGTTTGCCACATCTCCGCAAAAGAGAGCGTGGAGCTGATTCGCCGGGCCAAGGCGGAGGGACTGGACGTGAGCTGCGAGACCGCGCCCCATTACCTGCTGCTGGATGACAGCATGCTGGAAGAGGATGGCCGCTTCAAAATGAACCCGCCCATCCGGGCTAAGGCGGACAGAGAGGCTCTCATTGAGGGTATTCTGGACGGCACCATCGACATGATCGCCACCGACCACGCCCCCCACTCCGCTGAGGAGAAGTCCCGGGGTCTGGAAAAGAGCGCTTTCGGCATTGTGGGGCTGGAGACGGCCTTCCCGGTGCTGTATACCGGCCTGGTAAAAACCGGGGTACTCAGCCTGGAAAGACTGGTGGAGCTTTTGAGCATCTGCCCCCGCCGGCGTTTCCATATCCCTCTGGGGAACGACTTCTGCCTGTGGGATCTGGAGAGCCGCGGCGTGATCGACCCGGAGCGCTTTGCCTCCATGGGCCGGGCCACGCCCTTTGCCGGCATGAGCGTTCAGGGCCGCTGCGTTCTGACCGTGTATCAGGGCAAAATCGTATACAAGGACAATGAGGGCTGAAATGAAACAGGGACTTTTTGAAATTCTCAAAAACCGGCCCCTGACCGCGGATGTGATGCAGATCCGTCTGAAGGGGGACTGCTCGGCCATCCAGAGACCGGGGCAGTTTGTGGATATCAGAATCGAGGGCCTTTTCCTCCGCCGCCCGCTGTCGGTGTGCGATTGTGAGGACGGGGTGATCACTCTGGTCTACAAGGTGCTGGGCAGCGGCACGGAAAAGCTGAGCAAAACCCGGAGCGGCAGTCTTGACCTGCTCACCGGGCTGGGAAACGGCTTCGATCCCGCCCTCGCCGGGGAGAGACCTCTGCTCATTGCCGGGGGTCTGGGCTTCACGCCGCTGCACTTTCTGGCAAAGACCCTGACCAAAGAGGGGAAACGGCCGACGGTCATTCTGGGCTTCAACAGCGCGGATGAGGTCATTTATGAAAAGGAATTCAAGGCGCTTGGCGCTGAGGTGACCGTCTGCACCGCCGACGGCAGCTATGGGCTAAAGGGCTTTGTGACCGAGGCCATGAAGGGTCTGGATTACAGCTACTTTTATACCTGCGGCCCGGAGGCCATGTTCCGGGCGGTGTACGACCTGTCGGAAAGCGACGGGGAGTTCAGCTTTGAGGCCCGGATGGGCTGCGGCTTCGGCGCCTGCATGGGCTGCAC
>JALFVN010000029.1 GCA_022787565.1 Clostridiales bacterium
CGCAGAGCTAAACCAACCGACAACTGCATCCAGGCTGGCGAAGCATTTTTCTCCAGTCTGTTTTGTTATACCCTTTTCCAGTCACGCAAATTTTGCGGGACTTTTTTCATTTTAGGCCTTGACTTTTATTTGCAGGACTACTGAATAAACCGCCTTGCGGTTTATTCGTGCGGCGCCCGCCGCATAATTCTATCAAGCGGGCGGTTTTCAGCCTATTTGATAGAATTCAGACATTGTTTCAATGTGTATTTCCGTTGGTGCGGGGTACCGCACCAGCGGAGCGTGCAGGGATTTTGTGCGATCCTGCGCAAAATCCTTGCACATGATCAAAGCTGATTGGCCATGTAAGCCTTGGCTTTCAAGGCTTACAGCTTTGTTCAGTACACATTATTTAGAACGGCACCTATCTCTGATATCACGCATATTCAGCGATCCGTGCGAAGCAGGATCTCGCGCATTTCGTCAGCACCTATTTTCACAAAACCGCCGATTGGAAACGCTCCCGGTTTTTCCAGCCGATGCTCAATCATGGTTGGGATATCCTCCGTTCTTCCCCCCAAATCTTTCAGCGTCATCGGCATTCCCAAGCTGCGGTGGAAAAAGTTGCGCAGGGCTCTGATGCCCTCCCGTCCTGTTCGTTCCGGCTGTGCGTAATCCATCTGACAGCCAAACACTTCCACCGCAAAGCGGGCAAAGCGCATGGGATCATGAGGCAGCACAAACTCCATCCATGCTGGCAGCACCACCGCAAGGCCTGCCCCATGAGCGCAGTCATACAGAGCGGACAACTCATGCTCGATCATATGGCTGGCCCAATCCTGTTCTCGGCCCACACCACACGTATTGTTGTGAGCCAGCATGCCGGCCCACATCAAGTCTGACCTTGCGGCATAATCCGTCGGGTTCGCAATGGCACGGGGCGCTGCCTCCACAATGGTTTTCATAAGTGCTTCACACAGGCGGTCTGTCAGCTGAACATCCGGTGTGTTGGTAAAATACCGCTCGCAGATATGCGCGAACATATCTACCGCCCCGCAGGCAGTCTGATAAGGAGGCAGCGAGCAGGTCAGCTTTGGATCCAGCACAGAGAACTTGGGCCGAATCAAATCCGATTGAGGACACCCCCATTTCAGATTCCCTTTTTCCTGCGTGATCACGCAGTTTCCAGAGCCTTCACTTCCCGCCGCCGCAATGGTCAGCACAACGCCCACAGGCAAGGACCGCTCGACTTTGTGCCTCCCTGCAAAAATGTCCCAGAAGTCACCGTCGTATGGAACGCCCATTCCGATGGCTTTGGCCGTATCAATGACACTGCCGCCGCCCAGGGCAACCAGGAAATCCACCTTCTCTTTCCGAGCAAGTTCGATTCCCTCATAGACCTTTCCGCTGCGGGGATTTGCCTGGATACCCGACAGCTCCACATAAGAGATTCCGGCGTTCTGCAACGATTGGGTCACGGCATCGAAGGCACCGTTCCGTTTTACGCTGCCGCCGCCGTAAACCAGCAGTACGCGGGTTCCTCCAAAACGACGGACCAGTTCTCCGGTGTGTTCCTCTTGTCCATCTCCAAAAGCGAACAGGGTAGGCGAATAGAAAGTAAAATTTTTCATCAATCTTTCCTCGATAGCCTTATGCGTTGTTGGTATGATTCGGGTCCAGTCGCTCCGCAGCCAGCATGATCGCGTCCGCAATGCGGGCGTAGCCGGTACAGCGGCAGATGTTGCCCTCCATCTCCTTGCGGATCTGTTCTCTTGTGGGGTGCGGATACAGGTTCAGCAGCGCAATGCCGGAAAGAAGCATTCCCGGCGTGCAGTAGCCGCACTGGACTGCGCCCACCTCCAAAAACGCCTCCTGCAACGGGTGAAGACGGCCATCTGCGGCCAGTCCCTCCACCGTCAAAACGTGCTTACCGTCCAGCTCCGCCGCCAGCACCAGACACGAATTCATGGGATGGCCCTCCACCAAGACGGTGCAGGCGCCGCATTCTCCCTCGTCGCAGCCCTCCTTGGTGCCCGTCAGCTGCAATTCCTCACGCAGGAACTGCAGCAGCGTCATGTTGGCGGGGACTGTGCGGATATATACCTCATCATTGACCGTGATCTGAATGGTAACTTGCTGCATCGATCAGCCCTCCTTTGCCAGTGCGATGGCCTGTTCCAGCGCCTGAACGGTCAGTTCCTCCAGAAGCGCCAGACGGAATTCCGCGCTGGAACGCCAGCTGGAACGGGGATGGCTCTCCTGCAGGACGGTCTTTCCGGCTTCTGCCAGCAGCTCCGGTGCAGCGGTCTTTCCCGTCAGCAGTGCCTCGGTCTTTTCCGCGCGGATGGGGGTGGGAGCCGCGGTGGTCAGCGCGATCCGCACCGTTTTCATCACGTCACCCTCCAGCTCCACATAGGCGGACACGCCCAGCAGTGCCAGATCCATGGCGTTGCGGCGGGTATATTTGATATAAAAGCTGCCGGAATGTGCCGGGGGCGCAGGGATGCGGATACGCTTCAGCAGCTCATCCGGCCCCATGTCCAGCTTTTTCAGGCCCAGGTAAAAGTCATTCAGCGGCACCTCCCGCTCTCCGGAAGGTCCGGCTACAACGGCCCTTGCGTCATGGACCAGCATGGGGCCGATGCTGTCCGCTGAAGGAGCGCCGTTGCAGATATTGCCGCCCAAGGTGCCCCGGGTGCGTATCTGCACAGAACCCACGCGGGAACAGCCCTCGAACATAGCCCGGTAATGCCGCTTGATGACATCCCACAGTTCGATCTCCCGGTGGGTCGTCAGCGCCCCCAGGTCCAGGCCGGTCACAGGGTCAAAGGTATGGCCCTGCAGCTCCGGGACGTTCTTTACATCCACCACCCGGGCGGAGCGGTCCTTTCCGCCGTGCATATTGACAAATACATCCGTACCGCCGGCTACTACCTCGGCGCCCTCACCTTTCAGGCGGCAGGCCTCCGACAGGTCGGTAGGCATATACAGTTCAAATTTGGGAAGCATCGCCGCGCTCCTTTCTGAACAGGATGTGTTCCGGCTTGATGGGGATGGACGTAAAGTCCGCATTGCAGGCGTGGCACACCGCATTGACGATGGCGGCGGCAGTGGGGGCCAGGCCCGGCTCGCCGATACCCTTAACGCCATAGGGTCCCTCCGGGTGTGCCTGCTCCACCAGGGTGATCTTCATCTCCACGTCGGAGTCCATGAAGGTCGGCACCTTATAGTCCACCATGTTGCCATTGCGGAGCTTGCCGTCCTCATAGATCATCTCCTCCATCAGCGCATGGCCCAGGCCCATGATGATAGAGCCCTCGATCTGCTGGAGACAGCCTGTGGGGTTAATGGCCTTGCCCACGTCATGGGCAGCACCCACCTTTTTCACCTGTACCCGGCCGGTCTTGGGATTTACTGCCACGATGGCCGCCTGGGCGCCGTGCATCCACATGACCGTGGGACGCTTGGACTGACGCCCGTCCACCGGGGGAGGATCAAAAATGTCAGAGGTCCCGTACCGTCCGATGGCGGCCACCGGCGCCTGCTCGTGCAGGATGCCGGACTTGCCCACATCGTTGATGTGGATGCGCTTATCCGGGGCCGTCCTGCACTGAATGTAGCCCTCCGCCGTGTATTCCACCTCGGCTGCGTCCACCTTGAATTTCAGGGCCGCCAGACGGCAAAGCTGGTTCTTGATGTCCGCGCAGGCCTCCAGGACCGCGTTGCCGGAGTGGAAGGTGGAGCGGGAAGAGGTCGTCGTCTTGTCGTAAGGCGTGATGGCGGTATCCACAGGCGCCATACTGATCTTTTCCAGATCCATACCCAGCGCCTGGGCAGCGATCTGGGGCAGCGTGGTGGTGACGCCCTGTCCCATCTCCGTGCTGGCGGACATGATGAACAAAGAGCCGTTCTCGTTCATCTTTACCAAAACGGACGTGGTGGAGGGGGTTCCTGTCAGCTTGTTGAAGCAGGCGATGCCCTTGCCGCAGAGGTTTCCCTGCTCATCCACCCAGCGGTCAGGCAGTGCGTTCCAGTCCACATTGGCGGCGGCGCCCTCCAGACACTCCGCCACTGCCATGGTCTGCATGGTCTCGCCGGTGATGCCGATATCTCCGTTCCGCAGCACGTTTTTCAGACGCAGCTCCAGCGGGTCCATCCCCAGCCGCTCCGCGATCAGGTCCATCTGCCGCTCGTGGGCCGTGGCGACTTCCGTCACGCCGAAGCCGCGGTAAGCGGTACCCAGCGTCTTGTTGGTCATGTACACATAGCCGTCCACCTGGGCGTTGGGCAGCTTATAGGGGCCGTTGGCGGCAAAGCCCGCGTTGTAATCCACCCGGGGATTGGTGGTCACATAGGCGCCGGCGTCCCACTCGATGGTCACCTGCTGCGCCGTCAGCGTGCCGTCCCGCTTCACGCCGGTTTTGATATGCATATGGACGGGAGAGCGGCAGACGGTGGCGGCAAACTCCTCGTCCCGCCGGTAAGTCAGCTTCACCGGGCGGCCCTTCGCCTTCAAAGACAGGGCGATGGCAATGGGCTCGCAGCGGGCCTCATATTTGCCGCCAAAGCCGCCGCCGATCTCCGTGACGGTGAGCCGCACCTTCTCCAGCGGCACATGGAAGGTCTTGGCCAGCAGGCCCCGGATGCTGAAGGGAGACTGGCTGGGCGCCCATACATGGATCTCCCCGGATACCGGGTCCGCTTTGGCCGTAGCGGTGTGCGTCTCGATGGTGGTGTGCTGTAGCATCCCGCAGGAAAAATCGCTCTCCACGATCTCATCCGCCTCGGCAAAGCCCTTTTCCACGTCTCCCTTTTTGAGATGGTACTGGTCTCCGATATTCGTTCCCTGCTGGGGGAAGCAGGCGCTGCTGCAGTCATACCGGCTCCAGTCCTCATGGATGAGGACCTCGTTTTTCATGGAGGTCTCCAGGTCATTCACCACCGGCAGCGGCTCGTATTCCACCTCGATAAGCCTCACAGCCTCATGGGCCAGTTCCTCCGTGTCGGCAGCCACCGCCGCCACCGGCTCACCCTGATAGCGCACCTTTTCCTGCGCCACGACGGGCTGGTCGGCAATGAAGGACCCGTAAAGGGTGGGGAAATCCGAACCGACGACCACAGCACGAACGCCGGGCAGGGCCTGGGCCTTTTCCGTATGGACGTGCAAAATCCGGGCGTGGGCATAAGGGCTGTGAAGAACAGCGCCATAGAGCTGTCCCGGCTGGTCCACATCCGCACCGAACTGGGCGGTACCGGTGACCTTGGCAATGCCGCCCTTGCGGATCTGCGTATGTCCAATGACGGCTTCTTCTCCTGTGGTATCTTTGCGGCTGACGACCAAACGGTCCCAGTCGCGGCCTTCCTGCATCATAGGAGGCTCCTTTCCTCGAAATCATCCAGCGTCAGCGGCGCACCGCCGGTCTTGGCGAAGTATCGCTTCAGCTCGTCTCCGAAATTTTTGATGTGTAAAAACATATATGCACCGACCGTATGATCCGCGTGCTTTTTCAACATACGGTAAATCTCCCAGTGCTGTTTCGCCAGCTCCGGTAAGGAGTTCTGCGTCACAGCCGCGGACAGCCCTGTCCACTCCACCAAGCGGAGACCCTCCCACATTCGCTTCAGTGCCGGACTGCCAGCCGCATCCACCACCAGACCATGGAAGATGATGTCCATTTCCACAAACTCGTGGATATCCTTCGCCGCGTCCATCCGGTGCAGCAGTGCTTCCATCTCTGCCAGCTGTTCCTCTGTAATGCGCTTGGCCGCCTGCCGGGCCGCATACTCGTCAATAAACGCACGGGTATTATAGATGTCCTCTATATCCGCAGCGGTTAGTTGCCGAACAAAGGAGCCGGAATACGGCCGCTCCTCCAGAAGCCCCATCGCCGCCAGTTCCAATATGGCTTCCCGCACAGGAGCCTGAGACACATTCAATTCCTTTGCCAGCTGCGTCTCAACGATCCGGTCGCCAGCTTTAAACCGTCCGCTTGCGATCTGCTCTTGAATGTAGCTTCGGATCTCTTTTCTGAGTGTGCCTTTCGCGATATCCTTTCTGGTTTCGTTTCTGGCCATAGGCATCCATCCTCCTGCAAGCGTTGCTCGTCTATTATAATCGATTATCGTTTTTATACTATCTGATAAAACGTTGTTTGTCAATCCGTGATTGCCGCAAGACGCTGTTTTCTCTCTTTCAGATAAGCGTCAAACCGTTCTTTTGTCAGATTTACAATCAATTCCTGCGGGAAATCCAGTTCCTCCAGCAGCGTCATCAGCGGCGTCACGCTGCCCACCATGGTATAAAAATGGGCGTCACTGGCTACGCACACCCGTTGCCGGTGTTCCTTGCAGCAGAGGATATATCGCTTCAGAGAAGGCAGGCTGCCCGGACGGTGGGCGGTGGTAGAGTTGTTGTTCAGCTCCAGCAGCTTTCCATGGGCCTGCGCCGCCTGCACCATCGCTTCAAAATCGCAGGGTACGGAGGGGTCGTCCGCGTGACCGATGATGTCGATATAGGGATTTTTCAAGATATTGCAATAGGTTGCCGTGTTGGCCTCCGCCATATCCCGCTCCGGAAACATATGCGTATGGATGCTGGCAATGGCAAATTCACAGAACTTTAAATATGCAGACGGGATATCCAAATGGTCTTCGTGATCCAGGATGTTGGCTTCCACGCCTTTATAGACCCGGATGCCCTCCACCACCTCCGGCAGCATCCTTTGACTGTGGGGAATATAAGAAGGTGCGCCGCATTCGATAGCCGGACCGTGCTCTGTCAGGCACAGGCCTTTCATTCCCTTTTCCCTTGCGGCGCGGCAGTTTTCACTCAGGGTGGACCATGCGTGGCCGGAGAGAATGGTATGGGTATGGGTGTCCACTTCCGGGATCATTTTGCTTAATTGCATAAAATTCAGCGCTCCTTTTTAGTCAGTATTTTGCCTAAAATTTGCGATTTCCGTCTTGACTTTCTGTGCAAATTTGTTTACGATTTAACCGTCAATAATCGATTATCGAATTTTAGCAAGTTCAACCGCATCCTTTCTGCTTTTGCAGCATAACACCCAATTTGCTCAAAATCAACCATTATCCGGGCATTTTTATTGTTTTTCCCGCATTTATTTGTCCTCGGTTATTGACCGTCCCTTATTCCTCTTATCTGCTACAATCGATTTTCGATAATTCGATTGGGTAGACAAACCCGAGAAGCAAGTTCTTTCTTTTGGCATCAAAAAAAGAAAAGGAGAATCATCATGAGTGACACTTCCAAGATCCTTGCCACAAAGTTCACGGACGACCGCTTCCCCATCGAATGGAAAGACGAGCAGGAAAAGAGCCTGATGTGGTTCTACGACGACCTGCACTGCCCCAACCCCATCTCCCCCCTGTACTTTGACGTCGGCGGCTGGTGGGACTGCGACGGACGCTGGGGTTCCGACTGCACCTATATGTATCAGCGGTTCGGCGCTCCCATCGGTAAGGCGTGGATCGCCAAGAATATCGGCGGCTATGTCTATTCCGCCGTCGTTCCCCCCGAGATGGACGCCGATAAGATCGGCCCCATGTTCGACTATTACGTCAAGGTCATGCCCATCTACGCCGACACCTTCCTGGATCGTTGGCACAAGATGTACATCCCCCGCCTGAAGGAAATCCAGAACGCTATGCTGGACTGCGATTTCGAGCACAAGTCCCTGCCCGAGATCATGATCCACATGGAGGATATGCTGGACATGAAGTCCGAGGCCTTCCGCATCCACTGGATCATCAACCTGGCCCAGTTCCAGGCCTCCACCGACTTCACCAACGCCGCCAAGGCTGCCGGCGCTGACGATGTCCTCATCGGCAAGATCAACGTCTCCCCCGCCGACCGCAACTGGGACTCCCTGAAGGCCCTGTGGGAGATGAAGGAAGAGGTCTGCCGTGTTCCCGCCCTGAAGGAGCTGTTCCTCTCCACCACCGACAACGCCGAGATCATGGCCAAGGTCGCCGACGTCCCCGGCAGTGAGAAGTTCCTGGAGATGATGGAGGCTTACCGCACCGAGTATGGCTTCAAGGCCATGTACACCCACGAGTTCATCTACAAGACCTGGTACGAAGACCCCACCCCCGCTTACGAGGCCGTCCGCACCTATGTCAACAACAACTACGATTACAACGCCGAGTACGATGCCTGCATGCAGTCCCAGAAGGAAGCTATCGAGCAGCTCTACTCCATGGTCAGCGACCCCGAGGAGCTGGCAAAGCTGAAGCACTATCTGGAGCTGTGCGTAAAGATGGCTCCCATCACCCCCGACCATCACTTCTACATCGACCAGGGCGTCTACTCTCACATGCGCGTCGCTTTCGTCCAGATCGGCAAGGCCATGGTCCGCGAGGGTATTCTGGACGACGCCGAGGATATCTTCATGCTGAAGTATGACGAGATCCGCTGCGCCTGCTGCTCCGACTATCCCGTCAAGGAACTGGTCAAGACCCGCCGCGCCGAGATGGAGGAAGCCCGCAAGCGTCATCCTCAGGAGTGGTACGGCACCGCTACCGAATGGCAGGTCTACAACGAGCCTTACAAGAGCCTGTGGGGCTATCCCCAGAAGTTCGAGGCCGAGCAGAAGGAGCAGGCTGAGAAGACCGAGATCAGCAAGACCGTCCTGAAGGGCATCCCCGGCTGCCCCGGCATCCAGGAAGGCATTGCCCATCTGGTGTATGACCCCTCCGAGCTGGATTCCGTCAAGGACGGCGAAGTCCTGGTCTGCAAGATGACCAACCCCGCCTGGGTCGTCTCCTTCTCCAAGATCTCCGCTCTGGTCACCGATACCGGCGGCGCCCTGTCCCACCCCGCCGTGGTCGCCCGCGAGTTTGGTGTTCCCTGCGTGGTCGGCACCCGCCGCGCCACTCAGCTCATCAAGACCGGTGATAAGGTCCGTGTTGACGGCACCCACGGCGTCGTGGAAGTGATCGGCTGATTTGTCCTCACCTGTGCGGCACCCGGAGTCCCGGCGTGCCGCACAGTTTTTCCCAACATGAAATCATTACTCCCGCCCAACTCCCGACGGGATTGAGAAAGGAACAGCAACAATGAATCAGTATCTGGCATGGTTTGATGAAATTCCCGACGAGGCGTTGGGCAGTGCGGCCGGCGGCAAGGGTGCCAGCCTGTGCCGTATGTCCCGGGCCGGTCTTCCCGTTCCCAAGGGCTTCATCGTCCGCTCCGAGATGTTCAACGCCTTTATGGAAGCCAACGGCCTGTGGGACTACGTCTTCGAAAAGCTGGCCACCATCGATTTCTCCAGCGACGCTTCCCTGATCTCCGTGGCTGCCGAGATCCGTCAGCGCATCATCGATTCCCCCGTTCCCAGCGAGATGGCCATGGACATCGTCTCCTTCTACTCCCAGATCGGCAGCGGTCATGAGCCTGTGGCCGTCCGCTCCAGCGGCACTGCCGAGGACCTGGACGACGCCAGCTTCGCCGGCCAGCAGGAGACCTTCCTCTTTGTCATCGGCAACGATGACGTGGTGAAGTACATCAAGGAATGCTGGGCCTCCCTGTATAATGACCGGGCCATCTTCTACCGTAAGGAGAAGAACTTCGATGAGCGCAGCATCTCCATCGCCGTGGTGGTGCAGTGCATGGTCAGCGCCCAAAAGGCCGGCGTCATGTTCACCTCCAACCCCATCACCAATGACCACGACACCGTGGTGCTGGAAGCCGCATGGGGCCTGGGCGAGGCTATCGTCTCCGGCATCGTGACCCCCGACAACCTGTGGATCAACAAGCACACCGGCGAGATCACCACCGAGTACATCTCCGAAAAGGAGACCATGGTGGTCCGTCTCAGCGAGCGGGGCGGCACCAAGGAGATCCCCGTTCCCGAGGAGCTGCGGGAGGCTCCCGTCCTGACGGATGACGAGCGCAACCAACTGGTGGAGCTGGCCAAGAAGATTGAGGACTTCTATAAGAAGCCCGAGGATATTGAATGGGCCATCGTGGACGGACAGGTCTATCTGCTCCAGTCCCGTCCCATCACCACCATGAAGTAAAAAACACACTAATTTCTATAAGGAGACCTGTAATATGAGCGTTTTTACTGAAGAGCTGAAGAGCGGCAAGGCAGTCCTGCGTTTCGATGTGGTAGGCGGCCCTGAGCGCACCGGCATTGCCGAGGATATGTCCTTTTTGAACTATCGTCTGGGAACCGTTGAAGTTTCTCACGAGGTCACCAAGGCCAAGCCCGATATCATCTGGAACTATGACGAGCCCAAGAAGGCTATCCGCTATGTGGATCACCAGCTGATCCTCGATTCCTTCTGGGAAGAGGGCGAGCTGAACAAGATCATGGTCTCCATGCTGGCCAACGAGATGGATAAGTGCGGTATGCATCCCTTCCACTCTTCCTCCGTCGTCTATAAGGGCCACGGCATCCTGCTGGTGGGCGGCGAGAACAACCACGGCAAGTCCATGACGCAGCTGGAGGCCTGCAAGCGCGGCGCTCAGGTTTTCTCCACCGAGACTACCGTGATGGATGATGAGACCGGCATCGCCCTGTACGGCTCCAAGAACATCTATGTCCGCAAGCGTGCCAAGGGTACCGAGCGTTCCGACCTGGCCAACCAGGACGAGGGCGTGAAGATGTTCTTTGGCGATGAGCCTACCATGGAAATGCGTGATGAGCCTATCCAGATGGATCTGGCTATCATGCCCTGCATTGACGGCTGGTTCAAGACAGAGGTCAAGCAGATGGGGCAGTTTGAGGCTGCTTACCAGAGCTATCACTCCATGATGAACTTCTTCGGTATGAACCAGCTGCTGTCCGGCGGTGACGGTCTAGTCATGCCTATCATCGACGAAGAGGATCGGCGTCAGGCGCGCGGTGCTTTCTGCGCCAAATATGCCGCGGGCCGTCCCTACTTCATGGTTCGCGCAAAGACTCCCCAGTTGGTTCTCGACGAGATCGACAAGCTGATGGAGCAGCTGGGCATGAACTGATAAAAAAGCCTCCGGTTATTGCCGGAGGTATGAGGACACCTGTATGAAACTGATTTTATTGGGCGCCCCCGGCGCCGGCAAGGGCACACAGGCCGACATCCTGTGTAAAGAGCTGGACATCCCCACCATCTCCACCGGCAATATCCTCCGCGCCGCCATCAAGAACGGCACCCCCACCGGCATGAAGGCCAAGGCCTACATGGACGAGGGCAAGCTGGTGCCCGATGAGGCCATCATCGGCATCATCACCGAGCGGGTGGCCGAGGAGGACTGCGCTAACGGCTACATCCTGGACGGCGTGCCCCGCACCATCGCCCAGGCCGAGGCCCTGGAGAAGGCCGGGATCGTGTTTGACGACGTGGTCTCCATCGAGATCTCCGACGAGGTCATCATGGAGCGCATGAGCGGCCGCAGAGTCTGTGAGTCCTGCGGCGCCAGCTACCATCTGGTGGCTGTGCCCCCCAAGCAGGAGGGCGTGTGCGACAAGTGCGGCGGCAAGCTGGTCCAGCGGAAGGATGATGCCCCCGAGACCGTGAAGGCGCGTCTTGAGGTCTATCATAAGGAGACCGAGCCGCTGAAGGCGTTTTACGCCCAGCGGGGGCTCCTGAGATCTGTGGAGAATCAGGCCACTGTGGCGGAGACCTCTCAGGCCATCCTCCATGTGTTGGGACGATAACGCACAGAATGAAACAATAAAGCAAGGAGAGATATGCCTATGTTAAAAGTTGTTGGAATTGGCGAGAGCCATTGGGCAGATTATGATCACGCCATCAGCTCCCCCGATATTGAAATCGAGCAGATCACCCCGAACGTCTATACCTTCACCGGTATGCGCGGCTGCGACCCCAGCATGGTCATGACCAGCGAGGGCGCTGTGTTTATTGATACCGCCCAGTGGTTCACTCAGCTGGAGCAGATGATTGCTTTCGCCAAGGAAAAGTGCGGTGGCATCAAGTATCTGATCAACACCGAGTCTCATATCGACCATGTTTTCGGCAACCCCTACCTGAAGAAGGAGGGTGCCACCATCATCGCCCACGAAAAAGTGCTCAATGGTTACTATAAGATCCCCCCCGCGTTCAACCAGACCACCTATGAGTACAATCTGGATCTGCTGAAGCGTCAGGACCCCACCAAGGTCGACCTGCTGTTGCCCGAGGGCGAGGAGGAGATCGGCAAGCCCGACATCACCTTCACCGACAAGCTGACGCTGAAGGTGGGCGACCACACCTTTGAGTGCTACCACACCCCCGGCCACTCTCCCGAGCAGACCAGCATCTACTGCCCCGAGGAGCGCGTGGTGTTCGTCGGCGACAACATCTTCAATAACTGCCAGATCTGGTTCCACAGCATCGACTTTGACGCCCTGTTCAAGAGCCTGGATTGGCTGCAGAGCCTGGATGTGGATTACATCATTCCCGGTCACGGCCCCGTCAAGGGCAAAGAGTGCATTGCTGAGAACAAGCAGCTGATTTACAACTGGCTCAGTGTGGTTGGCGACGCCATCATCAACAAGGGCTGGACCCGTGAGGAGTGCATCGAGCGCATCAACTTCGCGGATCGCTGCCCCGTGGACATCGGCCAGCCGGAGTGCATGGAGTATATCTCCACTAACAACGCCCGTATCGCTTACGACTATATCCTCCGCAAGGGGAACCTGTAACCAGGGGCGTTTATCTCTAAATCAAAACTGTCATCTTACAAGGCGCAGAGCACATAGGGGGCGGAAAGGTCGGCAGCAACCTTCGGAAATCTCAAAAAGATTTTCCTTAAAAGCAAAACAGCATACAGCAAATTCATAAACAAAGTCTATCTCAAGCATCAGTGAATACCAACGTATCCCATATATAAACAAAAAGAGTATGGAGGTTTCACTATGACTTACAAGAAGCAATTTGTTTATGCACTGTTGACTGCTATTCTGGCAGGCATCATCACCTATGTGACTCAGGCTATGTCTGGTTGGCCTATTCCCACTTGCGAAGGTAATGGCCTGACCTATATCTGCTTTGTTTGCTGGGCCTGCTATTTCGTTTGCGGCTGCAATGTGAAGGGTGCCATCAATTGGATCCTTTCCATGGCCGTCGGTGTTATTTTTGCCATCCTGATGTTCGTTGTAACTTTTGCACTCATGGGCTGCGGCTTGGACTATCTGATGGCTGTTTCTATCGCTGTCGTGATCTGGGTTATCTTCATGATGTTCTATGATCGCGTGAAGCTGAACGGTGCCGGCGTATTCGTTGGTACTGGCCTGTTCTTCTCTTTGAATGCCGCCGGTGCTCTGACCACCTTTACCATGGGTGATTATCTGCTGGTTGGCGGCACTGAACTGATTTACTCCGCTATTGGTTTGTTGGCCGGCTGGCTCACCATTCAGTTTGCCGGTTGGGTGACCAAAGAGTAATTCAAGTTTAAAACCACAGCTGTTTCCTGTAGAGCAGCAGAGTAAAGCCCATCTGATTCTGCGGGCACCCTGTTGGCAGGGAAAGCAAAAATGTGAGTGGCTCAGCACGGTGGGCAACGCCATCGTTAACAAGGGCTGGATTCATGAAGAATGCATCGAAAAGATCAACTTTGCCGATTGTCTTCCCGTTGACATCTGTCAGCCTGAGTGCATTGAGTACATCTCTACCAATATCGCCCGCATTGCTTACGACTATATCGTTTGCGAGGGCAATCTGTAACGGAGGGCATTTATGTCTGAACAGAAAGTAGCCATCATTGGCAAAGGTATGATCGGCATCAGCCTGGCTGTGCTGTTCACCGGCAACGGCATTCCCACCATCGTCCTTGCCAAAAACAGCGAGGTCGGTCTGGAAAAATACCGCACCTACTACAAGGACCTGATCGCCCAGGGTCTCGTCACGGAAAAGCAGGCCGCCGCCTGTGAAAAGCGGCTGTCCTTCACGGAAAACTACGCCGATTTGGCGGACGTTGAGGTCGTCATTGAATGTGTCACTGAAAAGCTGGAGGTCAAGTACGAGGTCTACCGCCAGATCGAGGCCAACTGCCCCCATCTGAAGGCCATCGCCTCCACCACCTCCGCCATCTCGCCTGTGGACCTTGCCAACGGCGTGTCCCAGCGGGAGAAGGTCATGGTGGCTCATCCCTACAACCCGCCCCACATGGTCCCCTGTGTGGAGCTGGTGAAGAACGACTTCACCTCCCAGGAAGCACTGGACGCTGTCGTCACGCTGCTGGAATCCTGCGGCCGGGAAGTCTGCAAAATGAATAAGCCCGCTCCCGGTTTCATCGCCAACCGTCTGCAGCACGCGCTGTACCGCGAGGCCGTCTATATGGTGGAGCAGGGTATCTGCGGTCCGGAGGACATCGACAAGTGCATCCGCTCCAGTTGGGGGCCCCGGTATACCTCCATTGGCCTGTTCGACCACTTCGACTACGCAGGTCTGGACCTCATTGCCAACATTGAGACCTATCTCTATCCCGACCTGTGCGATACCAAAACAGTCCATCCCTCCCTGAAGGAGCGTCTGGACCGGGGCGACCTGGGCTATAAGACCGGCGTCGGCTACTACGACTGGCGGGAGCGGGATATGGACGCCTTCCGCAAGAAGACCAGTGACCCCTATCTGCGGTTCTTCAACTGGAAGCTGCCGGAGGATTGAGAAACGTTTTCACCCATAAAAACCAAGCCTTTTCCACAGTCAGGAGCGCATCTATGCAGGATTTTGACATCATTGAAGGCCTTGACAATATGCAGATGGATGCTGTCATGGCCCTGCTGAAAGCCACCCATTGGGCATCTCAGCGACCCGAGCAGCAGGAGCGACTGGCCATGGAGCACTCCTTTTGCTACGGAGCACGCTGCCGCAAGACCGGCAGGCAAATCGCCTTTGCCCGTGTTGTAACGGACTATGGTACAACCTACTACCTCTGTGATGTAGTCGTTGACCCCTCCTGGCAGCACAAGGGCGTTGGACGTGCGCTGCTGGAGACCATTCAGACGAACCCGTTATTCCGTGACCTGCGGGGTATTCTGGTAAGCCGTGACGCACAGCCATTCTATGCCAAATTCGGTTTTGAAAAAAGTGACCGCGGTATGGTGAAACCCGCAAAATAGTCGTAGCTGGTCCCTGCATGCAAGCCGCTCTTTGTTCTTGTTCAGTATGTATAGAGAATCTTTACATATGAGCTTGCGCCAAAAAAACGAAAAACATTTCATCACCGGCCTACTCCGCTTGGAGTAGGCCGGTGACTATTTATTCGACAAAAGCCGACAAGTAAATGCAGATTGTTTGACTATTCACCCAAACAAACATGCCATTTTTTGTGGAAAACATTATTTTTCCTTTTCTGGAGAAATATTTTTTCAAAGTGGCAATTACTTTGCCCCTTTGAGTTTTACAGTGCAAATCACAGAGCACTTTGAGAGGGGGTGGAACATGACAGGGCCATCAAACCGACGCATGGCAATTCTTGAGCACCTTTGCCAAGTTCGGCATGATAATGTCGCAAACCTTGCAACAATGTTTGGTGTCTGCAAGCGAACGATTCGATACGACATCACGGTCCTTTCTTGTTCTTACCCCATTACGACGGTACGTGGTGCTAATGGTGGCGGAGTTTTCGTTGCGAATTGGTTTTATTTGAATCGAAAAACACTATCGTCTCCTCAGGTTGAGCTTTTGTATCGATTGAGAGAATCACTTTCCGGACAAGATCTCACAACCATGGACAGTATCCTCTCACAGTTCGCTCCGTACTCATGCAGAAAATAAAACATCTGCACTTGCACCTCGAAAACATAATATCCGGCAGCAAAATAACTTCAGCGAATGGGCCTTCGGAAGAAGGGAAGCGTTCGGTCAGATGCGCCAAGACCACCTGTACAGATAATCCTGTTTATGTTCTGTATAAAAGACGGCTACATAAGGTGCATAGCGGTCCCATCTAGGCCAAAGCAGCATTGGCAAGCTGTTTCGCCATGACCTCATTCGCCTACAATGGTACTCTCTGTCCTTTCGTTTTGGACAGCTCGGAGAGATCCTCGGAGGGGTGAGATTCCCGGAGTGCGGAGCCAACCGCAGTTTTGTTTGCCGCCCTGTCATCTGGGGGAGTAGTGTCGAATACAGGTGTATAGGTTTTGATAGAATCATCTTGATATCAGAAGCCACAGGGATCGCCTGGTTCTAAAATGGCTCAGCATCCGTTTGATAGAGATACAATAGCAATGCGAGTCTTCCTCGATCATACTCGTAAAAAGCACAGCCGCAAACGAGTGGCGTCCCTTTTTGTGGTGTCAAACATATTATGACGCCCCTCTGCTACACGCAGCAGAGGGGCGCAATCTCAAATAGAGGAGGCAATTGATACTGCCATGAAATATACAAATTTCAATGACATTCCTTTGCTTTTATCAGTCGAACAGCTCATGGAAATCCTTGGGGTCGGGAGAAACACAGCATACGCACTGGTCCGCAGCGAAAAAATCAAATGTATTCGTATCGGACGGATAATCAGGATTCCCAGAGAAAATATCAAGGAGTTTTTTATGTAGTTTGGTGATTGACTATGTTCTCTCTAGGACGTATGCTTGCTTAAAGCACGTCCTGCGTGGCGAAAGGAGGTTTATATGCCACGCTCTAAAAATGCAGGCCGCAATGCAAACGGTCTGGGAAACATACGCAAAAAACACATTTCGGCCGATAACGGAACCGTATACGAATACTGGGAAGCGCGGGTAACTGTTGGTTTTGACCCCGGCACTGGCAAGCAGCTTCAGCGTTCAATTACAGGAAAAACGCAAAAAGAAGTTACGCAGAAAATGAAGGAAATCTCTGTCGATGTTGATAAAGGGATCTATATTGAGCCAAGCAAGCAAACGCTTGGCGAATGGCTTGACGCATGGTATAGGACCTACTTAGGGAATGTAAAGCCCCGGACTCTGCTCGTCTATAAGTCAGATATAGATAATCATATCAAGCCAGCGATGGGTGCTCTGAGGCTGGAAGCCATCAATACGCAGATAATCCAATCATTTTACAATAGCATGCAGCAACCATCCAAAAAGCATCCTCAAGGGCTATCTCCCAAAACAATCAAGAACGTACATGGAGTGCTTCACAAAGCCTTTCAGCAAGCTGTTCTGATAGGATATCTCCGCTTCAATCCAGCTGACGCCTGTATTCTGCCTCGTATTGAAAAGAAAGAACTCAAGCCGTTTGACGAAGATGATATTACTAATTTTCTAAAAGCTCTTCAAGGCCATCCATTCCAAGACCTCTATATTGTGACTTTGTTCACTGGAATGCGTGAGGGAGAAGTGCTTGGGCTCACTTGGGACTGTGTGAACTTCCCTCTGAGTTCCATTACAATCAATAAACAAATGCAGCTTCATCAGGAAGCCGGTATAAAGGCCTATAAGCTCGTTTCTACGAAGAACGGGCGCCCTAGGAGTGTTACCGCACCGCCCTTCGTTATGGCTGCTCTAAAGCGCCGCAAAGCCGTCCAGGCACAGCAGAAACTCATGGCAGGCGAATCATGGTGCAATCCAGATAATCTGGTCTTCACCAACGATATCGGTCAGCACCTTACAAAACCAACCGTCTATCGTGCGTTCAAACAGCTGGCCGCTTCCATCGGGCGACCAGAAGCAAGATTCCACGATCTCCGGCACAGTTACGCCGTTGCAGCCATCCGATCTGGAGACGACATCAAAACTGTTCAGGAAAACCTCGGGCACGCCACTGCCGCCTTTACCTTGGATGTTTACGGTCATGTTACTGACAAGATGAAACAGGAATCCGCAAACAGAATGGAGCGTTTCATCCAGAGCGTTTACACCGGTTGAAACAAAAAGGGAAAAAACAAGGGAAAAATCTTAAAAAGGGGCAGGAAAAAACCCTGTATCCTTAGAGAATACAGGGTTTCTTATGTCAGGTGGCTTCAATCTGGATATTTCTTAGTATTTGTAAGAATCCATGTCAATCCTGACCGCAACAGTTCTTGAATTTTCGTCCACTTCCGCATGGACATGGTTTGTTCCTGTCACGGCCTTTCATTTTTGGCTTCTCAGCGAAAAAAGTTCTTGGAATCATTGAGCGTTTCTTAAGCAAGCCTCTTTCTTCATACTCTTTTTTTAAAGCCAATGCTCCGGCTTGTTGCTCTGTGGACCACTCACTAGCATCAAGATATATGAAGTCTTCTGATGTATATTGCCCTTCTGCTGATTCGTGTGCAACTCCAATTATGTGAGAAACTTCCGGATATTCCACCTTTGTAATCGCGCAATAATCCGCCAGCATTTCTTTTCTAACAGCACGATAGTCCTCATCAGACATATATTCTTTTCTGGGCAAAAGCAACAGAAGATAACAACTATCAGGCTCACTGGTATTAAATAATATTCTTGTCCCCCTACAATTCGGATTAATTGTAGACAGGAACGATAAGAACCCTTCTGAAAGGCAGTATCGGTGGAAACGGTCTTCGCGAGCCATTCGCTTAAACAGCTCACTTTGTTCTTGAATTGTTGGAGATGTTGTTGAGGCGGATAAACCGTTTTCAATAAAGAAAAATGTCTTCTGTAGCAAATCGTCCCAGAAATAACTTATACGCATCTTCTTGCGCCAATCGCAATACATCTGCGATTGTTTTAATTCATCTAATAATCCTTCTTCGAAGCAAACATCTGTATACTCTCTGCTAATTTCCTGTAAAATACAGGCGTTGCCTTTAATCACACCTCGGAGATGTTGTGCCAAAATATCATTTTCGCTTTCGGCAATCACACCTTTACCGGTCAACAGGGTTTGGCGAGCATCCAAATATCCAATGAAGTCTTGTATCGTATCTAACTCTCGCAGAACATTGATATATGATGAATCGTCAAAAACATGTATAAAGTCCTGTGCATTATCAAGCACTCGACCAACACAAAATGGTTCACAACCTTCATCAACATGCATGTTTCCGATAATTCGATTGTTGATAAGGAAACCTCCATCTCCGCCGGAAAAATAGGCTTTGCATGGTTCCGTCGCCCCATGAGCGATTGCAATTAGGTGAAATTTCGTTTTGGATGTGATTTTTATTTCCAGAGGGAGTTTCTTGCTACACTTAGCATCTATGGCAATTCTATCTGGGCAACGGGAAATCCAGTTTTTGGCCCCTATTAATTGTTCTGCAGACTTTTGAATCGCTCGTTTGTACCATCTTCTCCAATCAACGCGAGGATCACCAGAGTTTCCATATGCACAGTCTTTATCAGAAAAAATAATGATATGATTGTCGAAGGCAATTAAAAGATCACACAATTCTTTTCCGTTTAATTGCATTTTATATGGATTTGGATAACTCCATAGTCTTAAAAATGTTCGATATCCAAGAGCAGCCAACTTCTTCTCTGATACCGTTAATCCTTCGGATTTTTCAACCACCATCTCTGGATAGTTGACAGGGAATGATGTTAACATCATTTTCACCTCACATCTGCCCACATCTCGTGACCAAAGATTTCAGCAGTCCTTGGCATCCCGCCAGCACATCCTGCCAGGTTGCCTCGAAATCGTCGGTGTACCACGGATCGGCGACATCGCCGGAGCGGTCCGTGAAGCCCATCAGAAGGCGCATTTTGTCGGCAAAGTCGCCGCCGCAAATCCGGTACATATCCCGCAGGTTGGCTTTGTCCATTCCAGTCAGCAGGTCGTATTCCTCGTAATCGCTGTTGGTGAGCTGCCGCGCGGCGTGACCGCTGCATGAGATCCCATGCTCGGCCAGCTTGCGTCGTGCCGGCGGATAGACCGGATTGCCGATCTCTTCCCGGCTGGTAGCCGCCGACGCAATCTGAAATTGTAAGGCCAGTCCAGCTTTCCTCACCAAGTCCTTCATCACGAACTCGGCCATTGGGCTGCGGCAGATATTCCCGTGACAGATAAAGAGGATCTTTTTCATCGTTCCCATTCTCCGAAACAGCATCGTTGTTTTTCTCAGTATAACAGGAATCCGTCTGTTCGTCGAGAGTATCCTCCAGCCATGCATGCTCCTTTATCATGTCCAGCAGAACGGTCTTTTTCCATCTGTGACGCAACGTGTTTTCCAGGCACCACGCACGTTCCTCCGCTAAATTGCATTCCTCCAGAATGATGACATTCAGTGTCCAGCCGATTTGCAGCGCCAACTGTGCGCTTTCGGGCTCATTCTCGTATGCACGGTAAAAATCCCGCATACGGCGCAGGTTGCGGGGAGAGTAGCCCGTCTTGCCGGGGTAACGCTCCCGCAGATACTCCGCAGCGACCACAGCAGCGCCTTTTTCGGAGCGGACACAAATAGCCTGTCCGATTTTATAGCACAGTTCTGTGTCGGTCAGCCCCAGTTCCATCAGCCTGTCCAGTGCTCTGTAAAGCTCGGAGTAATCTGCTTGCTTTCGGATGTTCATAGCCGTTCCTTTCCGGCGCAGTGCGTCTGGTTTTTCTTTTCAGAAGCTGCGCTTCAAATATGTATTCTCATGCATCTTCCACGAATCACTCTCCCCAGAGGAAAAAACATAGTAAGAATCGTCTGCGCCAGCCGGCGCCTCACAGCAGACGTGGGTTGATTCCTCATTCTGCCGAAACTCCTTCAGTGTCTTCCGAATCTCTTTTACAAGGTCAAGACATTGCTTCAGTGTCAGGCAAAAGTGGTGTTTTACACACGCATACGATTCCATGAGATACAGGTGGATGCAGTCAAGCGATACCGCTTGAATCGCATAACGTAACCGGCAGGCTCTTGATTCTGTCACGAGATTCGAATAGTCATAGAGTGGGGCATCCGACGGGAATAAGTGAAAATAATACTTTTTGCAGTCGCTGCGGTGAACTTCCTTTCTGCCAAGAGCTGCTTCAAAACACTTTGTATGGACGATCCGTCCGTCCCGCAATTGAGAAAGGCGGCTCTGCCGGTAGATATGCTCTCTACAGAGCGGGCAGTGATCAATCGTAGAATAATGAGCGCCGGTCACGGCGGTCTCTAAGGTGTTTGCAAATGCCTTCGCATCCTCGGCACCGACGAAATACATATAGTCGCGCGGACGTCCGATGTTACTTCCAGTCAGAGTAATACGAATCGACTTGTGCTTTGCGATCTTTACCTCAAATGAGATAGTCTCCATGTTTTGCACCTCTTTCCATTTTTGAAGGCCGCAAAGGAAAAGACGGCAAGCTGCTGCCGTCCTTTCCTCTGCGGCCTTATTTTAGATGATCTGCACGATCTGCTCCCAGAGCAGGATATGCTTTGAGTCTATGACTCGGTTGTCATGGTAATGTCCAAACAGCCAGTAGGAATACTCGGCTTTTTCTTTGACTTCCTGGAGGAATTCGGTCAACCCATCCGCCTCATTTTGGCGGGATTCCATTATAGCCGTGCTGGTAGAGGCGCAGTGGGTGATGATGTAGTCCGCCTGCCAACCGCACCGGTCCAGATTCCTCCTGGCTTCAGCGTATTCCTCACTGGAGGGCATTTCCTGCTCCCACCAGGAAATGTGGTTAATGCGGAATCGCGCTCCTGGCTTTCGCCGCAGCATCAGGAGCTTACGCTCGAAATTGGGGTCATCCGGTTCCAGAATGCCATCTTCAATGTCGTGGCTCCTGGCGCCGCCCATGGTGAAGAAGCGGTATCCCTCCAGTTCGAAGATCTGCCCGCGCATCAGGTGCAGCACATGGGTACGAATGCGGTGAATCTTTCCCCCATGCCATTCTTCCGCGGGGTAGGCTGCAATGGCATCATAGTTTTCGTGATTGCCATCCACAAATGCCAGTGTGAAGGGCAGGCGTTCCAACCAGTCCAAGTCATCGTCATCCCGGCTATCGCCGAACCACACGCCGCCGAAGTCACCGCAGATGATCACAATGTCTTCTTTCGTCATCTCTGCCTGCTCGGGAAAGTATTCCGGCTTGAATCGCTCAAAGTTCCCATGGCAATCTCCTGTAGCCCATATCATCCGGATTTCCTCCTCTTTGGTTGCTCCACAGTCTGCTCTATTTCTACTCCGTTTCGGAGAGTCACCCGGATCATCTCTCTGGAGAGGACTGTGACTTTTTCCAACATCTGATAGACCACATTGTCATCCCACTGCGTCAGTTCCGCAGACAGCCCATCCAGCACAGAGACTGCCGCCTGCACACGCCTCGTGACCTGCTCCTGTTCCTGCCGGATGTTCTGAATATTGGCCTTCCGACGCTTGAGTTCCTCCATGGCGGTGGAGATAGCTCGAAACCGCTCGGCATATTCCTCCGCATCTCCTGCGCCGGAAGCTTCCAGCAGCAGATGGTCGAACTGCTTTCCAAGTTCCGCGATGGCGCGGTCAATATCGCCCAGGCTCATACTCTCTCCGGGAATGGGCGCCAGTTCCTGTTCCATGGCATCCGTAAGCTGTGCCGTTAAGATTCCGTGGTCCGACATGGATGCGTTGATCGCCGCCAGCACTGCCTGCTGGAGTGGTTCCTCATCCAGTGTTGGGGAATCCTTGCAGTATTTCTTTCCGTAATCCAGTCGGCTGGTACAGCGCCACACAGCTCGTTTCTCGCCGTGCTGTGTCCATACCACCCGGCGGTAGGCGGTGCCGCACTCACCGCAGAACAGCAGGCCGCTGAGCGCGTATTTGCCGCTGTACTTGCCCGTGCCTGTGGGAACGCTTTTACGGCTTCTGTCGGTCTGTGCCCTGCGCCGTGCCATTTCAAACTGCACCGCGTCGAACTGCTCTCTGGGGATGATGGCATCATGGTGATTCTGGATCAGGTACTTGGGCCGCTGACCGGTATTCTTCACTACCTGTTTGCTGATGCAGTCCCGAATGAAGGTCTTCTGCCGCAGGACATCGCCGCAGTATTTTTCGTCGCTGAGGATCGTTCGCAAGTTGGAGGTTGTCCACTCTGTGGTTCCCGCGGCGTTCCGGAGGCCCCTAGCCTCCAGCGATTCCTTGATGCTCCGCAGTGTTTTCCCCGATAGATACATTTCATAAATCAGCTTCACTGTTTCCGCCTGCTCCGGTTCAATCACCATTTCACCATCCGGTCCCTTTTTATACCCCAGCAGGGTCTTGAACTGAATATTGGCTTTGCCGGTCCGCATGGACTGCTGAATCCCCCAGCGGACGCGGGACGAGGTATCCTCACTCTCGGACTGGGCGAAGGCGCCGTGGATGGTGATTAGAAACTCGCTCTCTGGGTGAATGGAGTTGATATTCTGTTCCTCGAAGATGACCGGAATACCGAGACTGCGAAGCTCACGGGTGTAGTTCAGGGTATCCACCGTATTTCTGGCGAAGCGGGAGACAGATTTGGCAAGGATCATGTCGATCTTGCCCTGCCGGCATTGACGGATCATACGCAGAAAGTCTTTGCGCTTGCAGGCGGACGTGCCGGTCTTGCCCTCATCGGCGAAGACGTCCACCATTGTCCAGTCGGGGTTCGTCATGATTTTCTCCGTATAGTAGGCTTTCTGATTTTCGTAGCTGTTGAGCTGCTCCTCGCTGTTGGTGGACACACGGCAGTACGCGGCAACTCTCAGGTTTTTCTTCTTTTCCAGTTCCTGCGCTGATTCCTCTTTTGCAGGGATGACGATCACTTTTGGAGCAGGCTTGTTTTTCATCATGCCTGGGTTCCTCCCTCCATCCATTGATTATTTTTCAGCAGTATCTTCACGATCCTATCGCTGTATGTAATTTTCCGGATGCTTTGCCGCAGGAGTTCTGCGTCCAACTCTCTCATGGGGTGCCGGCCCTGAAAGAGCCGTTGAAGTCGGCAGGTTTCATATTCTTCCGGCCCGATGCTGGTCAGCATGAACGATGCCAGCGCCAGGGCAAACGATTTCGCCTGTTCTTCATCTACGGGAGGACTGCGGAGCAAATCGTCCAATTCTCGGCGCTGGCGCTGGAAGATTGGGGAATCGGCGATATCGGAAATGGATGCGGTAATGAGCTGCGGATCGTGGATCAACCGGTTCAGAATCCCCAGCACCTGCCGTTCCACATACTGTGGTGGAGCTCCTCCGCAGAGCTTTCTCAGTTCTTTCTGCGCTGGGGTCTGCGTGCGTTCCGGCGCCATCTGCTTTCGCCGCTCCTGCACCGCAAGGAATTGTTTCTCCGCAATAAGGGGTGGGAACCTGTCTGTTCCGATGTATCGCTTATCCTGCAAGATCCGTGCTACCATGTTTATGTTCCATTGCTTTTCCCCATCGTAGGGAAGTCCCTGCTCCTGGAGCGCCTCCGCCAGCACTTTGAATGACTCCCCCGCAAGATATCTCAGGTAGATGCTCTGCACAGTCTCCGCTTCCTCCGGCTCCGGCACGATATCGCCAAACTCCATTTTATAGCCAAAGGGCTGCTTCCGTTTTCCCATTATCGCTTTGTCCTTTCGATTGGTTCTGTCACTTCTAACCCATTGATAAGGCGGAAGCGCAGGGTCTCGTTGTCCTCCACAATGATCTTCTCGACCAGTTCGCTGAACAGTTCCTCGTCAAAGGCTTCCAGCCAATCCGGGCCGCTTTCCAGCACATCTATCAGCTCCCGTGTCCGCTGGATGGTATGGTCTTCTTCGGCATGTAAGATGCGCTCCTTTTTCAGCTTGAGTTCACGGCGCCGCTCTGCCAGAAGATTGCTTCGGGATATAAAAATGTCAGGATCGACCACACCCTGCTGCTTCAGCTGGGTCAGTAGTCGCTCCTGACTGGCAATGTCCGATATTTGCTTGTTCAGCTCCACAATGTCCTCCCCCCAGAGCAAACTGCCGTTTCTGGCA
>JALFVN010000036.1 GCA_022787565.1 Clostridiales bacterium
AACCAGCACGCGCTCCGGCCACAGACAGTCCTGGCACGGGCTGCCCCCGCAGATGATATCCACAGGCGGCAGATCCGCCCCGTTGAGCTTTGTAATGTCTCCCATATGCGTCATCTGCGGAAAGCGAAGCTTTGTCACAAGGATGGGAAACGGTTCGATCTCGCTGGCCCATACCGGCTCAACGCCGCAGCGGACTGCCGCAAGAGGGAAGCCGCCGATGCCGTCGAACAGACTGGCCATAGTAATGTTGTCTTTTAATTGTTTCATTTGAATTACCCTTTTGACTATTTGATTGCCGCAGCGATGGTTCTGGTGGTACTCACCGCAGCCTGTGCCGTGTAGACTGCACTCATAACGTTGGCTTTCGTTGTGGTATCCACTCCGAAATTTCCGGCGATACGAGGGACCTCACCGGCAGAGAGCATGAGCCCCACCCCCATCAGTGCATGGTCCCTGAAGATCATGAGTCCGGCGATAAGGATGGTGGACTGCAAAAAAGCCGTTAGGCACAGACCGATGACCTGCTTCATCCAGCCAACGAAGCCGTCCAGATAGCCCCTGGGGATGCTGAACATATACAGAGAACCCACGGCGATCTGAATGAGCAAAATGCCGCCCCGCTTGAGGTTGGCAAAAAACACCTTCAGCACCGCGTAAGCCATCAGGATCACGCAGAAGAGGATCATGATGGGGCTGGTAATGACATCCAGGCCGAAATGGGTACTGTTCACCGCGTCTGAGAGCGTCTGGATCTCGCTGAGCTCTGTGACGATGTCCTGACCCACCTCTCCGATGCTTCGGCCATAGCCGGTGAGTCCTGCGGAAAAGGTCCCCTGCAGGGATACGGACAGTGCGTACAGCCGGACGGGAACGACTGTAAAGAGGCTCACCGCCAGAAAGCCCTTGATAACGTTGAGGGCGCATTGCTGCAGATTGCCTCTGCCGGCGGAGTATTCAATGCCGCATTCAAAGGCGCAGACTACCACGCTCACGGCGAAGAGCGCCCAGCCCAGACGGGAGAAGAACAGCACGATGGCGTTTACCCAGTCCAGCTCAAACAACTCCACACCCATGTTGCCCATGAGGGCGAAGAAGTTGCCGAGAAAGCCTACGATCTGCCCGTAGATCCAGTCCACCAGCTGATCCAGAACTGTCGCGGCAACAAAATCCCAGATAAATATGTTTGGTCACCTCCGGACGCAAAAAAAGCCGCCGCCCATAGGGGCGACGGCCAAACTGTGCGATTCATTTCATGTAGCGTTTCAATTCCTGATAAAAGTTTTCACGCGTTCCCGCGAGGATCACGACCACAAGCTGTCCGTTTTCCTCATAGATCCGATAAGCGATCTCGTAGTTTGTTCTATTGTAGAACACATCAAAGCCATATACGCCTGCAAGATCGCCAACCTTGGCTTCCCCTATGTAGGGATCGTTTTGGATTGCTTCCAAGGCTTTGCGGAAGGCGGCTTTCAGCCCCTTTTCCTTGACCTTCTTGAAGTATCGCTCCGCACCAGGCAGAAACTTCAGCTCATACATTTCTCACTGCTCCTCCGTCCCGAACAGGTCGTCCAGAGAAGCACCGCTTCTACCAGTTGCGGCAAGTGCATCCGCCTCATCGATCATCGCCTCTACTGCGGGGCGCACTTTTTTCTGCGTTTCCTTAAACTTTGCCAGCAGTTCGTCCCCCTGATAGCCCTGTGAGATCAGGTCTGCCAGGATCGCTTCGGCGAACTCACCACCGCTGCGCTCAGAGACCGGACGGATCACCAGCTCGTTGCCGCGCAGAATACACTCGGCTTCCGTATCAAAGCCCAGCAAATCAAAATATTTCTGAGGAATCGTGATCTGACGTTTTCCAGAAATGCGAATCATTTTCCGTTCCATACCGCGAGATCTCCTTGCTGTCACAACTGCCATTGCTATCCCTCCCATTCTATGCCGCAAGCAGCACAGATATACATATTTCTTTGTTTCTTGGTTTTAGGATAGCGCATTTTCAGCAGAAAGTCAAGCGGTATAGGTTTTTAAATCCCGATGATGGTCCAGATGTACTTGGGAGCAGTCAGAGTGAAAATCAGGCAGGCAAAGAGAATGGCGGGACCCGTCCATTCAAACTGTCCCCTCTGCCGGTAGTCGAAGTACGCGCTACCCAGTTTGACGAAGAACGCGATGGCGAGGATCATGTCCAGCGCGGGGAATACCACATTGTCCACCACAGTCTTGATCTGGCTTGCGGCGTCTTTCCATGTACTTTCTACTGCTGAAGCCACATTGCCTGCGGCAAAGGCTGCCGTGCTGAGCAGGCAGGCCATCAGGAGCACCATGCCGAGGATACAAATCATTTTCTTGTGCTTTCTCATATATCGTCCTTTCCTTTATGAAAAGGAGAGGCTGTGGAGACAGCGGCACCCAGACAAGGAACCAGGCTTTCGGGAGCTGTACCCCTACAGCCTGGTTCCTTTCCGGATTTCATTGCATGGTTAAGGGTGGGCCGCTCTTTTGGGGCGGTCCACCCTTAAAGATTATTTAGAGAGCTTAATAGCCGGTGCGGGGCAGGGGCTTGCTGGGCTTATAAACTCTGGTGACCCAGCGGGAGGTCGCCATGATCCACTGGCCATCATAGACGCCGCCCGCATCCGCCTGATTGACGAACTGCGTGCCGCCCGTGAGCCAGGAGACCACGCTGCAGTACACTCTCGGTGCCTCTACCTGCCGGAAGTTGGCAGGTACCACGCCGAAGGATGCCATGAACTGCGTGACGTACTCATTGGAGGCAAGGCCCAGTGCCGCGGGCGAGGCGTCCAGCACATAATTCTGCTGGGTGCTGAGGTTGTCCGCCAGCACACGCCAGGTATCTCCGCTGAGATTGGTCTTGTACACCACCTTGTAATTGCCGGGGGTATTCCAGGTGCCGGTGACCAGCTTATCCAGCCGGACCGCATTGGTGGGCAGCGTGTCTCGCCAGTAGAAGGAGGTCAGACTGGTGGTGGAGTTGTTGGCGATGTTGGAGAGGTCGTAGCGGATCGTCTGGCCGGGCATGACCTCCACGAAGCCGTTTTTCTTGATGGACACGTTTGTATACAGGCTCTTGTTTGTCATGGCCGCTTTCACGATCTGACCGGCGAACTCAATCTCCACCTCAATGGGCGTCTTATCCAGGCCATAGAAATCCGCAGCCTTGGATTCCACGATTTTGTAGCGGCCAAGAGGAAGCTCCTTACTGACCGCAAGCCCGTTCTTATTCGTCTTAATCGTATCTACAAGGCGGTTTGTCTTGTAGTTGTAGATTTCAAAGACGGTGTTGGGAATGGGGGTACCGGCGGGCCAGCCGTTCATGCTGTTGTAGTCCGCGGAGGTCTTTGTAATTTGGATCTGTCCAGTGATGGGCGTGTTCTCCCACTCGACCTCCGTCGTGGTTCCGTCGGTTACATAGACGGTTTTGAGTTGGGTATCCGGGATGTATCCCTCATTTTCCAGCTCCCGCAGGTAGTATCGGCCTGCGCCGGGGAGATCATCGATATAGACGTAACCATCCTGGTCGCTGGTGTACTGGCCGATGGGCGTTTTATTGGCGTCATACAAGAGGAAAGAAACGCCGTAGATGCCGTCTCCGCTTCGGCTG
>JALFVN010000037.1 GCA_022787565.1 Clostridiales bacterium
AACCAGCACGCGCTCCGGCCACAGACAGTCCTGGCACGGGCTGCCCCCGCAGATGATATCCACAGGCGGCAGATCCGCCCCGTTGAGCTTTGTAATGTCTCCCATATGCGTCATCTGCGGAAAGCGAAGCTTTGTCACAAGAATGGGAAACGGCTCGATCTCGCTGGCCCATACCGGCTCAACGCCGCAGCGGACTGCCGCAAGAGGGAAGCCGCCGATACCGTCGAACAGGCTGGCCATAGTGATGTTGTCTTTCAATAGTTTCATTTGAATTACCCTTTTGATTATTTGATTGCCGCGGCGATGGTTCTGGTGGTACTCACCGCAGCCTGTGCCGTGTAGACGGCACTCATGACGTTGGCTTTCGTTGTGGTATCCACGCCGAAATTTCCGGCGATGCGAGGGACCTCACCAGCAGAGAGCATGAGCCCCACCCCCATCAGCGCATGATCCTTGAAGATCATGAGACCTGCAATAAGGATGGTGGACTGTAAAAAAGCCGTCAGGCACAGACCGATGACCTGCTTCATCCAGCCAACGAAGCCGTCCAGATAGCCCCTGGGGATGCTGAACATATACAGAGAGCCCACGGCGATCTGGATGAGCAAAATACCGCCCCGCTTGAGGTTGGCAAAAAACACCTTCAGCACCGCATACGCCATAAGGATCACGCAGAACAGGATCATGATGGGGCTGGTGATGACATCCAGACCGAAATGGGTGCTGTTCACCGCGTCCGAGAGCGTCTGGATCTCGCTGAGCTCTGTGACGATGTCCTGGCCCACCTCGCCGATGCTTCTGCCATAGCCGGTGAGTCCCGCGGAAAAGGTCCCCTGCAGCGATACGGACAGTGCATACAGCCGGACGGGAACCACCGTGAAGAGACTCACCGCCAGGAAGCCCTTGATGACGTTGAGGGCACATTGCTGCAGATTGCCCCTGCCAGCGGAGTATTCAATGCCACACTCAAAGGCGCAGACTACCACGCTCACGGCGAAGAGCGCCCAGCCCAGACGGGAGAAGAACAGCACAATGGCGTTTACCCAGTCCAGCTCAAACAGTTCCACGCCCATGTTGCCCATAAGGGCAAAGAAGTTGCCGAGAAAGCCCACGATTTGCCCGTAGATCCACTCCACCAGCTGATCCAGCACTGTCGCGGCAACAAAATCCCAGATAAATATGTTTGGTCACCTCCGGACGCAAAAAAAGCCGCCGCCCATAGGGGCGACGGCCAAACTGCGCGATTTACTTATTTCATGGTTTGTTCCATACCCGGATCATCATTGCTTTCCAACGAATATCCAAGTTCCTGACAGATAAAGTTTTGAACGTGTCTGCACTCCTTCAGCGCACAGGCGGCATCGTTTTCGTCCAGTTCCAAATTGGACGGATACCGCACCTGAACGCCGTAAGGCGTCAGTTCAATGCAGGCATCCGCCAGCTGTCCAAATCGCTCATTCACCTCGCAGCAGAGCTTGCAGAGCTGCACAAGGTCGTGGGTCTTGGGAGGCTCTTTGTCGAACTGTACGAGAGCGGCTTTCAGAAATTTTTCGGCAGCCTGCTCGCAGTGATAGCAGATGATCTCCACCGGCAGAGGATGCATCGTCAGCAGATACTCTGCCGCACCGAGGTCCATTTTGGCAAATTCAAGCCATTCGCTGCTCAAGCCTGTGCTCATGCAGCAGCACCCCCTCCCTCGCGATCTTCCGCTCCAGCGATGCCTGTTCCGCTCTCTGGCGGAAAGAACCGGAACGATAGACGATCACGTCAAGAGGTACAGTCTGCACCGGAAAAAGCGCACGGCGGATCTCCTTGACCGCCTCAGCGGGCCGCATGGAGTGATCCGGTATGATCACGCACAGGTCGTAATCGCTGTCCTGGTTCGGCGTACCATAGGCGTGGGAGCCAAAGAGATAGATTTTCTCTGTATCCACGGTAGCGTCAATGATCCGGCAGATATCAGAAAGTTCATTTTTCACAGTTTCCGTCACTGGCTGTACACCCCCTTTATGGTTTCTATTATACCCATCAGGCCGTCATTAAGCAACCGATTTTTAGGAATCAAGCGGTGACTTTCAAATACCGATGATGGTCCAGATGTACTTGGGTGCGGTCAGGGTGAAAATCAGGCAGGCAAAAAGAGTGGCGGAGTCCGTCTACCCAAACCGTCCTCATCCTATTTCATGGCCTGCTGCCATCCCTGGTCAGCGTTCTGCTCCATCTCTTGAAAAATCTGTAGATAATCTGATACGGCATCAGAGAGTGTTTGAAAATCCTGACTACTGGGCTGGTAGACATACCAGGATAGCTTACCGTTGTCATCCCAGATATGAGGAGTGATACCGCCTGGGAAATTTGGATTGGAAGTCATCTTCTTCCCCAGCAAATCAGAAAAACGCAGAAGTAAGTTATCTACTTCGCCTTCCTGTCGATTTAGAATTGTCAGGCGCAGGGCATTGTAGTGGTTTGAAATTTCGGTAGAAATGAATCGAATTTTTACACGGTTCATGTCATTCAACCGCACATAACAGGCTCTACCAACAAAAGTTGCGCTGGGGTATTGATCCCCAACGATTTTTCGAAGTTCCTGTTCCAAAAAATTCATGTTGCACCTCAAATTCCGATGATGGTCCAGATGTACTTGGGAGCGGTCAGAGTGAAAATCAGGCAGGCAAAGAGAATGGCGGGACCCGTCCATTCAAACTGTCCCCTCTGCCGGTAGTCGAAGTACGCGCTGCCCAGCTTGACAAAGAACGCGATGGCGAGGATCATGTCCAGCGCGGGGAATACCACATTGTCCACCACGGTCTTGATCTGGCTTGCGGCGTCTTTCCAGGTGCTTTCCACCGCTGAAGCCACATCGCCTGCGGCAAAAGCTGCCGTGCTGAGCAGGCAGGTCAACAGGAGCACCATGCCGAGGATACAAATCATTTTCTTGTGCTTTCTCATATATCGTCCTTTCCTTTTTGAAAAGGAGAGACTGTGGAGACAGCGGCACCCAGATAAGAAACCAGGCTTTTGGGAGCTGTATCCCTACAGCCTGGTTCCTTTCCGGATTTTTTGCATGGTTAAGGGTGGACCGCTCTTTTGGGGCGGTCCACCCTTAAAGATTATTCGGAGGGCTTAATAGCCGGTGCGGGGCAGGGGCTTGCTGGGCTTATAAACTCTGGTGACCCAGCGGGAGGTCGCCATGATCCACTGCCTGTCGTAGACGCCGCCCACATCCGCTTGATTGACGAACTGCGTGCCGCCCGGGAGCCAGGAGACCACATTGCAGTACACTCTCGGCGCCTCTACCTGCCGGAAGTTGGCGGGCACCACGCCGAAGGATGCCATGAGCTGCGTGACGTATTCATTGGAGGCAAGGCCCAGTGCCGCGGGCGATGCGTCCAGCACATAGTTCTGCGCGGCACTCAGATTGTCCGCCAGCACACGCCAGGTATCTCCGCTGAGATTGGTCTTGTACACCACCTTGTAATTGCCGGGGGTATTCCAGGTGCCGGTGACCAGCTTGTCCAGCCGTACCGCATTGGTGGGCAGGGTGTCCCTCCAGTAGAACGAGGTCAGACTGGTGGTGGAGTTGTTGGCGATGTTGGAAAAATCGTATCGAATGGACTGCCCAGGCATGATCTCCACATAGCCGGTTTTCTTAATGGACACGTTGGTGTACAGGCTCTTGTTGGTCATAGCCGCTTTGACGATCTGACCGGCGAACTCGATCTCCACCTCAATGGGTGTCTTATCCAGGCCATAGAAATCCGCAGCCTTGGATTCCACGATTTTATAGCGGCCAAGAGGAAGTTCCTTGCTGACCGCGAGCCCGTTCTTGTCCGTTTTGATCGTATCTACAAGGCGGTTTGTCTTGTAGTTGTAGATCTCAAAGACGGTGTTGGGGATAGGTGTACCGGCGGGCCAGCCGTTCATGCTGTTGTAGTCTGCGGAGGTCTTGGTGATCTGGATCTGTCCAGTGATGGGCGTGTTCTCCCACTCGATCTCCGTAGTCTCGCCGGACCTGACATAGGCGGTCTTTCTCTGCGTGTCAGGCACATAGCCCTCATTTTCCAGTTCACGCAGGTAATAGCGGCCAGACGTCAGGCCCTCAAAACGGACATATCCCCGGTCATCGCTGGTTTCCTGGGCAATAGGGGTGTTGCTGCTGTCATAGAGGACAAAGGAAACGCCGTAGATGCCATCGCCCGTGGTACTGGAAATCTTGTGAATGAGAATGCCGGAAATGGCCTTGTTGGTCACAGTTTTTGTGGTTGTGCTGCCGTCCTCAACGGAGAAATAGACCGGTGTGTTATCCAGCAGGAAGCCTTCCGCCGCCACGGTTTCCAGGGCATAGTAGCTGCCGCTCTCCAGGGTCACATACACCCGGCCATTGGAATCGGTGGTCACGGTGTCCACCAGCGCATCGTCACCGACCCTGCGGATCTCAAAGGTGGTGTTGGGGATGCGCTCATTTCGGTCAGCTTCATTGACCTTGATGATCTCCACACCACCAATGGGGTCGTTATACACGGTAATGGTCTGGGTGTCCGCAGGGTTCACCACCACTGTCTGCGTCTGGGTGGACGGGTCGATGGTATAGCCGGGGATGGTTTTTGTCTCCTTCACCACGACTGTCCCGGTGATGCCGGAAATGCGGATCTCACCGTTGGAATCCGTGGTGTAGAGGCCCTTGCTGGAAAGGTGGCCGTTGGCGTCATCCACATAGCCGCCGTCGGCGTAGGTGATCTGGAATTCCACGCCGCTCAAAAGCTTGCCGCTTACACGGTCTTTCTTCTGAACGACAAGTGTTCCCTGCTTTTTGTTATAAAAGCGCAGGGTCTGAACTTCGCCCTCTTTGATGAGAATGCTCTTGGGGGTACCATCCAGGACGTAGCCCTCGACAGTCTGCACCTCACGGGCGGTCACGGTCGTGCCAGGTTCCAGATCAGTAATGGTGATCTGACCCGTTTCGTCGGTGACATATTCGCCGTTGCTCCGACCGACCACAGCACCGGAACTGTCCGTTACCAGGAATCGAACCCCCTCCAGTGGCTCATTGTCCGTGCCCTCGATAAACTTCTGAATGACCAGGGTCGTGCTGGGGGTGTTATAGAACGTGAGTGTCTGGGTGTCGTTGGGGTTCACGACTACGGTCTGGGTCTTCGTCGCGGGATCGATGGTGTAGCCGGGGATGGATCTCACCTCGGTCACAACCAGCGTACCCACGACGCCATTGATGGTGATTTTTCCGTCCTTATCGGTATAGTAGAGGCCATTGCTGCTGATCCGGCCATTCTCGTCCGGCACATATTCACCCGTAGAAGTTGTGACTTTAAAAGTCACGCCCTTCAGAGGCTTTCCAGACAGAGAGTCCTTTTTCAAGACGACCAAAGAGCCGGCTTTGGAATTCTTCACGACCACGGTCTGGGTGTCGCCGTTCTTTCCAATGACTACATTGGTAGAAGCCGCATCCATGACATAGCCGTCCGGGGCCTTGATTTCATTGATGACGTAGGCGCCGGGAGCCAGATTGGAGATACGGATCTCCCCCTGTGCATCAGTGGTGAAAATGCCATTCTGCGTAAGCGTTGCGGTGCCGATAACACCGTCAAGGCCCACTTCACATCCGGCAGCAGTGGTCACACGGAACTCCGCACCAGACAAAGGCTGTCCCGTGGCACTATCCCGCTTCTGGATAATGAGTTTTCCCTTGGGCTGATTGGCAAAAGTCAGGGATACTGTGCGCCCTTCCTTGATCTGGACCGTCTGAGACTGCGTATCGATGAGGAAACCATCAGGCGCTTTCGTTTCTGTGACGATCACGCTCTTACCGGGCTTCAGGCCTTCAATGCGGATCTCGCCGTTGACATCCGTCTTGAAAATGCCGTTGGCATCGCCGATCAGGGTGCCATCCGCGTAAGTCACTTTGAATTCCGCATTGGCCAGCGTTACGCTGGGATTGACAGAGCAGACCTTGCGGATCAGCAGAATTCCATCGGGGGCATTTTCGAAGGGCACGGTGACTACACTCTGTTCACCGCTGTCTGCCAGATAGACAGTCTCGGAGGACTGGATGATGCTGTATCCATCCGCGGGGTCCACCTCCTCCAGAATGTAAGTGCCAGCAGTCAGGCCGGTCCAGATGGCGGTGCCGTTTT
>JALFVN010000049.1 GCA_022787565.1 Clostridiales bacterium
TTTTAGGCACAGGGGCTGCTTTTGTCTGATTCTATGTTCTTAAGAAAAACCAAAGTTTTATTTCTTTTCACATCGGATAATCATCGCGTCCAAATCGCCGCGCTTCAATTCGCAAATCCGATGGAACCGCGATTGAATACCGTCCTGCATCCCTGTTTCCAGCCAGCCGATGACAAAACCAAAACACATACATTTCAAGTAATCAATTATCAGCCTTCGGTCCGGATCCGACACGGTCCGCCCGGCCAGAATTCCATCTACATAAGTCGTAACTGCGTGCTCACATACCCGCCATTGGTACTGCTCATAGATATCCCGGTTGATGGAGTGGTATATGTGCAACACCGCTTTCCGGTTTTCCAATGCAAATCTTATGGCGGCATTGAGACAGTCCTCAATGGACTCAATAGAGGGATGCTCCTGAATCACACGATCCGCATCCTCGTTAATAATCGTTTCTACCAATTGGGAAATATCCTGAAAATAATAATAAAAGGTGTTACGGTTGACACCACAGTCATCCACGATATCCCGGACAGTGATTTGGCTAAGAGGCCTCTCATTCAACAGCTTAATAAACGAGTCCCGAATCGCTTTTTTTGCAAAACCGGCCACGGCTCACGCCTCCCTCATTTGATTTCCGCTATATCAACATATGACTTGGAAATGCGGTGAAAGCAAGGGCAGCACTCGGATTCACGCGTCCTTCAAAAGCCGGGAAGCCGCGCCATCCACCAGAAACTCCGCGGTGACAAGCAGTTCTTCCTTGGGAAGGTCCATGTTCTTCTGGAACCACTCCCGAATCAGGCCGATGAGACCATAGGTGATGAATCTCAGTAAATAGGACAACTGCTGGTCATCCATGGGCTGGAACCAGGCCCGAATGACCTCTGTGCCGTTACGGTGGATCAGCTGCTGCAAATGCTCAGCAAAATGGCTGACCTCGTTGTTTTCAAATAGGATGGTGCAGACCTCCCGATGCTCCACCACAAAGTCCAGGATTGGCTCGAACACGGGGCGCAGGCTGCCGTCCGCCACCGTTTCCTGGATATGGGCGTTTACCAGCATCTGGGCCTCTGTCAGCAGGTCTTCCTCCATACTTTGCAGCAGTTGGGTGGTATCCGTGTAATGGAGGTAAAACGTGGTACGGTTCATATCAGCACTATCCGTCACATCCCGGACGGAAATCTATGAAAAGCGTTTTTGCTTCATCATCTCCAGCAGGCTTTCCTTCAACAGCCTGCGGGTGCGTCTGGCACGGCGATCCTCAGGATTCTTCAGCATGACAGAGTCCTTCCCTTCGGGAAAATTTGGGCATTTGCCCAGGTTTGCCTATTGTCCCAAGCCTCTTGCCCTCATTATAATTAACTCAATCTGATAAATCAACAAAAATATATTAAACAACATTGGTTGATTAAATGGAGGAATTCATATGAGTCAACACACACATCTAATGGGAAAGCGCCTGCTGTCGTTGGCACTGACCATTCTGCTGGCAGCAGCCTGCTCCTTTCCGGCTGCCGCCGCGGAGCCGATTGGCGACGGCGTGACGCCAACTTATGACGAAGCCTACTATGCCACGCTGGATTACTATGGAAATCTGCTGGACGGCAGCGTGGTGAAAAGCTATACCCTCAATGGCGCCACGTCTCTGACGGACTATGGTATTTACGACGAAGTAGTGAATCTAACCGATGGCACGGCTCCTGCGGTGGCCGGCAATGCCACCACCTTTTCGTTCAGCAGGAGCGATGCTCCGTCCCATTTCTATTTCGAAGGTAAGACGGCGGCACCCTTTGAGGCCTTGCCCTGGACGCTGTCGGTTTCCTACACCCTCAACGGCGTTGCCGTCCGGGCCGAGGACCTGGCCGGCAAGACCGGCGTGGTGGAGATCACGGTAAACGCCATTCCCAATGAAAACGCCAGTGAGTATGCCCGGAACAACTACACTTTGGAGGCCATGGCCGTGTTCAACCAGGACAACATCCTGTCCCTGGAGGCCCCCGGCGCCCAGGTGCAGCTGATTGGCAATCTGCGGGCTGTGCTGTTTATTGCCCTGCCGGGAGAAGAGCAGCACTTCGTCATCCGGGTGGGCTGCGAGGACTTTTCCTTTGACGGCATGACCTTTCTGATGGTTCCCGCCACCCTGGGCCAGCTGGAGGAAATCGCCAAGCTGAGCCAGCGGAAGGATGACCTGGAGGAGGATTACAACAAGCTCTCCGGCAGCCTGGACACCCTGCTGGACTCCTTTTCCGACCTGGGCAGCAGCCTGCGGGCTACCGCCGATGGTCTGGATGATCTGAATCAGGCCCGGGATACCATTTCCAGTGGAAAAGATCGGATTTATGCCGACGGTGACAAGGTGCTGGAAGATTTGGAGAACCTGAGCGGCTCCCTGAACACCCTTCCAGGCCATCTGGATGATACCGATGACTCCGTCACCGAGGTTACGGACTCCCTGTCCAAAGTTACGGACACCGCCGTCATCCTCCGGGAAAACCTGGACGATGTGGATGACTGCCTGAAGGATCTGCAGCGGGACATCAAAAACATCCGCTCCGGCAGCGGTGATATGCAGAGCCACCTGAACCAGCTGGGCACCGATTTGAAGAAGCTGCAAACCAGTTTGCAGGAGCTGAAAGAAACACTTCAGCTTCTGGACATCCGCATCAACGGTGGACTGATTTCCGAACTGCCCAGCAATGTACAGGAAAAGATCAAAGTTCAGGGGCAGCAGTTGGATGCCATGCTGACGCAAGTACAGGGATTGGAAACCGTTTGGGCCGGCGTGGCGACGGATAGCGAAGGCAACGCTACGGAAACCATCGGATACCAGCAGTATCAGGTTGCCGCACTGATTGCCAGTGGAAAGGCATCGTCAGCCGCAGATGCCACTACCCTGCTCCAGCAGATACAAGCCGTTGATGCGGGTATTGCGTCTGTCAAGGCCGTTTATCCCGCGTTGAGTGACGAGGGGGCATTGAGCGCTCTGGTAGCGCAAGGGCGGCTGACGCAGGATCAGGCGGCCCAGTATGCCGCCGCCAAGCCGCAGCTAATTGTGATGGAGCAGGTCTACATCACCGTCTGCGGCGGCACTGACCAGCTCATGACCAAGGCGGATTTCTTTACGGCCATACTGATGCTCAGCGATATCAACGCCCTACCTGCCGATCAGAAAACCCCGGAAAACATTGGCAAAATTCTGGCCAACGAAGCTGCCTATGCCAAAACCGGCAAAATGCTCTCCGAACTCAATGGAGACCATGACCTCTCCAAAGTCACCGGCCTGCTGGAAAATCTCAGCGATCTGCTGACCGACATGGGAAGCGGCGGCCTCACCGGCGATCTCAGCAGCCTGGTGGGAAAAACCGACACCACCCTGGGCCATCTGGATGACGCCGCCGATGTAGGCCGGGATATCCTGGATCGTGTGGATACTCTTCTCGGCGACATTAAAAATCTGGACGACACCATTAACGACCAGGTCCCCGGTCTCCGCAGCACTCTGCAGGATACGAAAACCCTCGTCACCGACATGGTGACCACCATCGACGACACCCACGGCTTCCTGACCTCTTTCCGTTCCCTGGCTAAGACCTCCGGCACCCAGTTGGATGAGGGGACGAAAAAGAGTCTTGAAAACCTGGCGGCAACCCTGCGGAAAACCGCACGCAGCACCGACGCCGTGGGTGATGTGAAGACAGCTAAGGACGCCATCAACGGAATCATTGAGGATACCTGGAACGAGTATACCGGCGATATCAACAATTTGCTGCTGATGGACGCCACCGCCCAGGCAGTGTCCCTGACCTCAGAGGAGAATCCCGCCCCCTCCAGTATCCAGGTCCTCATCCGTACCCAGGAGATCAAGAAAAGCGATTCCTCCGCTGAAATCACTGCACAGGCACAGGCGGCGGAGCCCACCACCTTCTTGGGCCGGGTGGCCCAGATGTTCCGGGATTTCTGGGACACCATCACTGGCCTCTTCCGGTAAGCAGTTGAGAGGTGTTTTCCATGATTAAAAAAATTGCCCATGGCCTGACGAGAAAGCCAAAGCTGGTGGCGCTGATTGCGGTCCTGCTGCTGATCCCATCTGCTCTTGGCTATATCGGTACCCGGGTCAATTATGATATTCTGTCCTATCTGCCGGAGGACCTGGATTCCGTCCGGGGCGAACGGCTCCTGGAAGACCCCTTCCACATGGCGGCCACCAGTATGCTCATCGTGGAGGGCATGCCCGCCGCCTATACCAATGACCTCATCAACGAGATCAAGGAGGTTCCCGGCGTCTCCAGCGCCATCTGGCTCAGCAACGCCGTTGGCATCCAAATTCCCACGGATTTCATCCCCGCTGCCCTGCGGGATATGTTCTTCGCCGGTGATTCCACGATGATGATCATCCAGTATGAGAAGTCCGGTGCAGCGGAGGAGACCATGCAGGCGATTGATGACGTGCGGTCGCTGTGCAATGAAAAATGCTTCCTGGCCGGTTTCTCCGTGGTCATCAAAGACACCAAGGATCTGGTGGATCAGGAGCTGCCTATCTACGTGGGCCTGGCCGTACTGCTGTCCCTCGTCGCCATGTCTCTGACCATGGAATCCATGGTACTGCCCTTTGTGTTCCTGCTCAGCATCGGCATGGCCATCGTCTACAACTTTGGTACCAACATCTTCCTGGGGGAGATCTCCTACATCACGCAGGCCATCGCGGCGGTTTTACAGTTGGGCGTCACCATGGACTACTCCATCTTCCTTTACCACCGCTACCGGGAGGAACGGCTGCTTCATGAGGATCCCCGGGACGCCATGGCCGAGGCCATTGTGGCGGCTTTCACCTCCCTGTCCGGCTCCAGCCTGACTACCATCGCCGGTTTCCTGGCGCTGTGCTTCATGCAGTTGACCTTAGGCCGGGACATCGGCCTGGTCATGGCCAAGGGCGTGGTACTGGGCGTGGCCACAGTGGTACTGGTGCTGCCCGCACTGCTGCTGATTTTTGACGAAAAAATCGAAAAGCACAAGCACCGGACGCTGATCCCCAATTTTGAAAAGATGAATCGCTTTATCATCCGCCACCGGCGGGTGTTTGTGGCCGTCTTTCTGCTGCTGTTCCTGCCAGCGGTATACGCCCAGAGCCACACCGCCGTCTACTACAAGCTGGATGAGGCGCTACCCCAGGACATGGACTCCATCATCGCCAACAACAAGCTGAAAAATGACTACGACATGGCGGCTTCCCACTTTGTGCTGCTGCGGGACGATCTCTCCTCCACGGAGATGAATCAACTGGAGACCTCCGTAAAGGATGTGGAAGGCATTACCTCTGTCCTCTCTTATCACGCCATGCTGGGCAGCGGCATTCCTGATTTTTTCATCCCTGAGGCCCTGCGTGATATGTTGAAGCAGGGTGGCTGGCAGATGATGATGGTCAACTCCGAATATCCGGCTGCCTCTGACCAGGTATCCGTCCAGTTGGAAGAACTGGAGCGCATCATAAAGAGCTATGACCCCGAAGCGCTCATCACCGGTGAGGCGGTACTGACCGACGATCTGATCGATACCTCCGCTGTGGATTTCAAGGTGACCAATTACATCTCTCTTGCCGCCATCTTCCTGATCATTATGGTGGTGTTCCGGTCCCTCTCCATGCCCCTCGTGCTGGTAGCGACCATTGAACTGGCCATTTTCATTAACCAGGGCATTCCTTACTTTACCGGCACGGTCATCCCCTTCGTGTCCCCCACCATCATCGGCTGCGTCCAGCTGGGCGCCACGGTGGATTACGCGATTCTGATGGCTACCCGCTTCCGGGAGGAGCTGTGGGCCGGAAAGAGCCGGGAGGATTCTATCCGCATCGCGGCCACCTCCTCGGATGCCTCCATCATCACCAGTTCTCTGGTGCTGTTCTGCGCCACCTTGGGTGTAGGGACGATCTCCGAGATTGAGATCATCAGTTCCATCTGCATGATGCTGGCCCGCGGCGCCCTGATCTCAGCTGTCATCAGCATGTTTATCATGCCCCCAGTGCTGTGCGTCTGCGAGCCCATCTTCAACAAGACCAGCCTCCACTGGCGTCTTCCAGTCAAACAGGTAAAGGAGCCTATGGTGTCTGGGAAATAACGGTTTATTCTTTCCGACTCGGCGGTTACTTGCGCTATATCAACGAGAAATCTCGCGGAGAAATTTATTTAAAACGGTGATGTTTATGGGACACAGGGTCATCTGTATCGGCAGGCAATTTGGCAGCGGCGGACATGAAATTGCGGTCCGGACAGCGGAGCGGCTGGGGATTAAGGTCTATGAACGGGAACTTCTCCACCTGGCCTGCAAATATGGGGAGCTTTCCGCTAATCTCATGGAAAGTTCCGACGAAAGGGCCACTAATCCGTTCCTGTATCAGGGCGTTTATGAGGGAAATTACCATGTGATTCGGGGGCTACCTACTTCCGAGGTCCTGTTTGCCCTGCAAAGCCATGAGATCAAGCGCATTGCCAAAGAGGAAGACTGCATTTTTGTAGGACGGTGTGCCGACTTTGTCCTTCGGGATACGGATGCCCAACTGCTGAAAGTCTTTGTCTCCGCGCCAGAGGAACAGCGAATTCGCCGGAAAATGGAGCAGGAGGGGCTAAACCTGTCCAATGCAAAGCGCTTAGTCGCAAAAATGGATAAGCAGAGGCGCAAATACTATGAAGGTTATACCGGTCAGTTGTGGGGGGACCCGCAAAATCACGACTTGAATATTGACACAAGTGTGATACCCATCCACCATGCGGTGGAGCTGATTGTTTCACGGTTTTGAAGCCGAAAGCAATGCAGATGAATACCACCATCCCCACTATCTATGCCGACGGCTTCATGGATCCTGCCATCCGGCTACCGCTGCCGATCCCACCGCCCAGGGCGTCATCGCCATCGTGGCCCTGGTGGTGAATGTGGTCATCCTGGTCGCCATCATCAAGCGGGCAAAGGCCCAGAAAAAGAACCCTTACAAGCAGGAGGTCTTTACAGATCAGAAGGACTTCCAGGAGGCCATGGCAAGAGCCTGATGCAGACTCTACAAACAGAAAACCACTGGAGCAGAACATCGTATGAAAACAATGGACTTGGTAGTTCGCAAGGCCTCATCCTTTTGACTGTTGAGGGGAATGAGAATGGCTGAAAATGATAATGGCACTTAAGCACTTTCTGCGCACTTTCCAAAAGAGTTTTTCCTTGTTATCATTTGTCTTGTTTATATACTTCCCCACCATCTGATGGAGTGGGGGTGGTACAGAGCAAGTTGCCCGAGCCGGAAAGAGGTACTTGACAATCGTTCTGGTTCAAGCTACTATCACGGCAACAAGATTTGCCATCGAGAAAAGGCCCCGGCTCCGTCTGATTCGGCGGAGCCGGGGCTTTGACCAATACACTGACCAATATCAGAAAATCAGCGGGTGGACACAGTGGACAAGGCAGTTATTTGTACCCACAGAAAATGGGGCCAAAAGTGCCGGAAAGCACCCAATAGCAGGGCTTTTACGTCCCGACGCATCTTCACACGCAGGAGGTCACTGGTTCGAGTCCAGTAGTCTCCACCAAAAAGTTCCTGATTTTGAGAGAAATCAGGAACTTTTCTTTACTTTTCATTGCTTTTTATATATTGGTCAGTGTATTGGTCAGGCCTGACTAATACACTGACCAATACGGCGAAAGTACCCTATAGAACAGGGCAGCACCGGGCAGGATTTCCTGTTCAGCGCTGCTTTTTCACTTGTTTTTGAAATCATTTTTGTTTCTTTTTCCCTACGTGTTCTGCTTTTCAGCACCGCTGATTTTGATAACCGTGTCTGTTGCGGATTAGTTCATAGCATGGTATGATGAACTCAACTAATCAGAATTTGTAGGAGGAGTAAATCTATTAACATGAAAGACATAAAAAGCATTTGTAAAATCGCATTGGTACAAGCAGAACCTGTCATGTTTAATAAAAGTGCCTCACTTAAAAAGGCTCTTCAATGTATTAACGAGGCTGCAATACAAAAGCCGGATATCATCGTTTTTCCCGAACTCTTCATTCCCGGATACCCTGTTGGGATGAATTTTGGCTTCACTATGGGGAAACGAAGTGAGGAGGGGCGAAAGGACTGGAAACGATATTACGACGCTTCTGTTGTTGCTGGAGAAACGGAATTTCAGCAGCTTGCAGAGGCAGCTCGGAAAACTGGAGCATATATCAGCCTTGGCTTTTCCGAGAGGGATGCCGTTAATGGAACACTTTATAATAGTAATGTCATTTTTGAGCCGGATGGATCGTACAAGGTACACAGGAAATTAAAACCGACAGGCTCGGAACGTGTTGTGTGGGGGGACGCTGATAAGGGGTACTTCCCTGTTACAATAACGCCATGGGGGCCGATCGGCAGTCTGATCTGTTGGGAAAGCTATATGCCGCTTGCCCGTGTGGCTCTTTATCAAAAAGGTATCACGATTTACATTTCGCCAAATACCAATGACAATCCAGAGTGGCAGGCTACCATTCAGCACATCGCAATAGAAGGCAAGTGCTACTTTGTTAACGCTGATATGATTATCAGACGCAACTCATATCCTTCTGACCTATACGAGAGAGATGCCGTATCACAACTTCCGGAATTTGTTTGCAGAGGAGGAAGCTGTATTATCGATCCGTATGGACATTATTTGACAGAACCAGTCTGGGATAAAGAAACCATCATCTACGCAGAACTTGACATGAGTTTGCCTATCTCCTGCAAAATGGAGCATGATGTGGTTGGACATTATGCACGTCCAGATATACTTGAGCTAAAAATCAACGATAAATAGTGCAGCGATTACTAATTCTAATTTAATTCCAGTTTTCAGAACTGGAGAAATCGGAAGTTGGAGGAGAGGTATGATGGATATTAGGGAAGCTACATCATCTGATTTAGAAAGAATGGCTCACAGGGCCAACCAGGGTTTAAATCAACGCTTGTTTCTTCTTTCTATGACCACAGGTTCTTCTTTGTCGACTGCATCGCAAATTTTGATTTGGGACTTCGTGATATCCCAATCTTCTTTTCCTTGTCAATAAATCCGGCCGGGCAAGCCCCGGCCGGATGGTTACCGATAAAACCATGTCAACTGCCCCGAATAGGCTGAATGGTTTATTTCCGCGCCTCTCTGTAATCGGATTGGCCTTGATAGTCTGGAAGGTCGCGACAAATCCTGAGGGCGCTGCCAAAACGCAGCTTTTCAAGAAAAGTCCCAGCAGGTATCCATGGTCAAAAATGCAGAACGGCCAGCAAAATGCTGGCCGTTCTGCGACTCTGGAAATCTATGCGCTTCTGCTTGGCATGGGCAAATGGCGTGGAACATCTGCCAAGGCCATACAAGGAGTGCCAAAGGGGATTAAAAGAACCGACACAAAAAAATCGGCAGAAAAATCGCGGGAATCAGGTTCATGACTTTGATTTTTGTAATGCCCAGGATATTCAGGCTAATAGCTAAAATCAGAAGGGAACCCACACAGGTCATCTCCGCAATGACGCTTTCTCCGAGAAAGGGGGATAACACAGAGGCCGCCAGCGTAATTGGCACCTGGTAGCAAAATACGGCGATGGCGGATAATGGGACCCCCACCCCCAGCGACACGGTGAAAATGATCGATGCCGTCCCATCCAACAGCGATTTTGCAAACAGCATATCATGGTCTCCCATGAGACCGCTGTTCAATGCACCCACAATAGACATGGCGCCGACACAGTACAACAGGCTGGCAGTGACAAAACCCTCTGCAATCGTAGATGTTTCGCCCTCTGAACCAAACCGGCTCATTTTCTCCTGCACCCAGTCTCCTACCCGCTTCATCGCCCAATCCAGATCCAGCAGTTCTCCGATCAACGCACCGATGACCATGGACAAAATCATGATCAGGCTGTTCTGGCCTTTCAGCGAGCCGCTGATTCCCACGCAGGTCGTACATAGCGCCAGTCCCTGCATGATGATGCTTTGCAGCCGTTCTCCCAGCTGGCCGCTGCCAGTGGGAACCAGAGCAGAAAACCGGCGGATCCCCCATCGAAGGAGCAGCCCTACTGTTGAACCGGCCAAAATAGCCGCAACATTGACTATGGAACCTATCAGCATTTTCTCACGTCCTTCTTTCCCCTTTATTTTAAGACAGATATTGCGCTTTGAGAAATGTCAAGTTAAAATAGGGGTATAAGCAACTCAAATACCCAGGAGGCGAACCGATCTGAACATCACACAGCTTCAATATGTTCTGGCCGTGGCCGATCACGGCAGTATTTCAAAGGCGGCAGAAGCACTGTTCGTCTCGCAGCCAGCCATTTCCCTGCAAATCAAAAAGCTGGAAAGTGAGTTGGGCTTTTCCCTGCTCTACCGTACAGCACAGGGTGTCTCCCTGACGCCTGCGGGGAAAGAATTCTGTGATGGGGCCAGGCTAGTACAGCAGTCATGGGCACAGTTGCAGGAAACCAATGCCCGCCTGAGCCAGCAAAACCGGGAGCATTTGCGCATCTATCTGGGGCCGCGGGTCTTCTCCAACGGATTGTTCCCGAAAATCATGGCCTTTTTCGAGCGGTATCCCCACATAGAGCCCACATTCATCCAATCCAGCGAAAACTTTTTGGAGGATTTGAAAAACGGCGATCTTGACCTTGCTCTGAATTACTTATCCTCCTCAGAGACCTGCCCCGATCTCCATCGCTTTTTCCGCTGTGAATTGATCCGAGAGCCTCAGTGCGTCCTCACCAGCCACGGAAGTCCCCTGTCAAAACAGGCCCATGCCTCTTTTGAAGACCTGCGAGGCTGCGCAATCATCGCCGCCCCGCAGGACTTCATGGAAGCGCAGGTCTTAAAAAGAACACTCCAAAAGCACGGGGTCGTCCCCGGCAGAACGTACCGTCTGGATGGCGTAGAAACATCCATGGACATGGTGCGCAATGGAACAGGCATCATCCTGGGTCCCAAATCATTTGCGGAATACTACGGAGTCTGCGCAGTCCCCCTGTGGCCGCCATTTGAGGAGAGCCTTAGTTTTGTCTGCCTGCAGGAAAATAAAAACCATGTCGGCCTCAAAGCACTTCGGAAGTATCTTTTGGAGATTTGCTGAGTGTCTCCAGTTCAAACTCCCAGGTTTTTAGTGGATGACGTGAAGTATCTTGATTATGATGGAAAAACGGTCTTAATCGTATATGGCGAATAACCGCCAGATTCCAATTTGTTGAACTGAGTAGCATATATTCTCCGATAGGAGCAAGGTTGAAATACACCTTGCTCCTTTTGCTATGCTTAGAGTTCCGTCAAAATGACGGATGGGGTGTGATTATGGGCCTAAATCAACACAAAAGGTAAAAGGGATCGTTCTTGTTGCGGATTGACAAGTGAGCCTTTACTATGGTAAAATATAATTCCAAAATTTGTGTGGATTTTTCTGGAACATCGTATCAATTTTTCGCCACGCACCCTTGCTGGGTGCGTGGCTTTTTTCATGGGAGGACAGACGAATGAATGTGCTTTATCAGATGATCGGCTTTGGTGCATTAATTACTATGGGACTTAGCTACTGGCAGAAGGACAAGCGCATGATCTTGCTGTGGCAGGTAGTTGCCAATTTGATTTTTGCCATCCATTATGCACTACTTCACGCCCTGTCCGGTGCAGTATGTAGCTTTTTTCAAATTATCGTGTTGATGCTTTTCCTATTACAGGAGCGGTTTCGTTGGAACAAGGTCGCCACGGCGATGCCTATCGCAGCGGTGTTCCTGCTGATTGCTGTGTTAACCTACGAAACGCCAGTGACGCTGTTGCCTATTTTGGCATCGTTGGTGGCTCTGCTGCCCTTCTTCCAGTCCAACAAGCGGGTGATACAGGGCGCGGGCATTGTCAGCGGCCTTTCGTGGCTGGTGTATGTCATTGCGGTGCGTTCCTATTCCGGCATGGTGACGGAGTCCGTGCTGACGGTGATCACAGCGGCATCCCTGATGAAAAAAGAGCCGAAAGGCGGTGCGGAGCAGGAAGACGCCCGGATAACGGGGAGGTAAAAATAATATGTCTCGCAAAGAGATGATATTAAAACTTTTGACTGTCATTGTAGGAACAGTAATTGCTGCATTCGGATTGGATATAGCAATTTATGCCGGTTTTGGTTCCGCAACACTTGCGGTATTATGGCAGGGGATGGCAAAGACGATCCGTATAACCATTGGGCAGGCATCGTTGATCATTGCCGCGGCAATGGTGGTCTTTTGCTGGTTTTATGACAGAAGGCAAATCCATATAGGAACGATACTGTATCAAGTGGTCTATAGTTTTTGCATCGATTTATTTGCCCCGTTTTTGCATTATAGCAGCTCAAAAATGGTGAATTTTCTTATTATGATATGTGGACTTGTCATATTCAGTTTTGGTTCAGCACTTTATTCCCTTGCGGACTTTGGAAAAGGACCCTATGAAGCTTTAACGTTTGCTTTAGTACATAAAAATCAATGGCCCATTCAAAATGTAAGAATCATATTAGATGTGATATGTGTTTTGTTTGGGTGGATTTTAGGAGGTACTGTTGGAATTTGCACGGTTGCAACAATTATGCTGTCAGGTGCGTTGTTACAGAAGTTTGTAAAAATCCTAAAGCCTGCTATAGACACAATTGTTTTGGGAAAGGCAACCCACGAAGACTGTTTTTGAACTAAAGTTGTACTAAACTTGAACTGTTTTCGAATTGCA
>JALFVN010000057.1 GCA_022787565.1 Clostridiales bacterium
TACCAGAAGCGGCTTCATTGTATGACTCCTATGGAGTTTCACGCTGTCGCATAATAAAGATGGTCCCTGCATGCACAGAGACCATCTCCATCTAAATATTCTTTTTGTTTTTTCTCTGTCTACTTGACAGGGGGCACTTCAGTAACCAGGCAAACCGTGTTTTTCATCACTGATTCAATTTTGTCAGTATCGCTTCGGAGACAGTGGAAAATTTTTCGAGGGTAATCTCGTTTTCCCGCCGGGTCACAAAGACATAGTTGTCGTCGCTGCTCTTGGCGGACATGTCCAGCACGAAGGCCATGGCGCTCTGCATGGCGGCCATGCTCATGTGGACAGCGGCGCTGATGTACATGCCGCCCTGCTTTCCCATGTCCGCAAGCTCACTGAGCAGGTCAAGGGTATTGCCCATCTGATTGATGATCTCCTCGCAGATGCAGCAGGCGGGGCGGCGGGCTGCCTCGATCTCCCGCGCATTGCCCTTTTTCTCCGCTCTTCTCAGCATACTGCGGCACTTTACGTCCTCGTCGATCAGGTAGACCATGTATTCGCGGAGCTTTTCCAGATTCCGCAGAATATAGTCCATCCTTTCCTCTCCCGAAGCGCCGGCTGCCGCAAGCTTTGCCCCTCTCAGCCCCATGGCGCAGGCGTCGGCTGCCGCAAGTGCGGCGGCGCTGCCCAGGTCAAGCCTGCTCTCCGGCTCGGCCAGGAGTCTGGTCAGCTCCTCCGGGTCCTTTTTCCTGTAGATCTCAATGATCAGCTTCTCTTCCATGGTCACATCTCCTTTGATCAGTCTCGGTTGAATTCTCTCAGCTGCAGGCCCTCGTTCTTCTGCAGTGCCCAGTTGATGCACCAGGAAGAAGTGAAGAGCAGCAGATTATTGCCCTTGAAATCCTGCACCCACTTGGTGTCGCTGGTCAGGTTCAGCGCGGGGATGTTGATCTCCTCGTTCTCCACCCAGCGCACCAGCTCAAAGGGCATGGCCCGGCGGCGGATGTCCACGCCGTACTCGGTCTTGAGCCGGTATTCCAGCACCTCAAACTGCAGCACGCCCACAACGCCCACAATGACCTCCTCCACACCGGTATTGGGCTCGTGGAAGATCTGGATGGCGCCCTCCTGGGCGATCTGCATGATGCCCTTTTCAAACTGTTTGCGCTTCATGGTGTCGATACGCTCCACGGCGGCGAAATGCTCGGGGGCGAAGGTGGGGATACCCTCAAAGCAGGCGTTCATGCCTTTTTCGCATATGGTGTCGCCGATGGAGAAAATGCCCGGGTCGAATACGCCGATGATATCCCCGGCAAAAGCCTCGTCGATGATGGCCCGCTCCTGGGCCATCAGCTGCTGAGGCTGGGCAAGCCGCAGGCTCTTGCCGCCCTGGACGTGGAAATATTCCCTGTCCCGCTCAAAGCGGCCGGAGCAGATGCGCATGAAAGCGATCCTGTCCCGGTGGGCCTTGTTCATGTTGGCCTGGATCTTGAAAACGAAGGCGGAAAAACGCTGGTCAAAGGGGTCGATAATATCGTCGTTGGAGATCCGGGGCAGCGGCGGCATGGTCATTTTCAGGAAGCTCTCCAGGAAAGGCTCTATTCCGAAGTTATTCAGCGCGGAGCCGAAGAATACCGGGCTGAGCCGTCCGTTTCTCACCTGCTCAATGTCAAACTCATAGCCCGCGCCGTCCAGTAGCTCAATATCGTCGGTCAGGCTTTCCCGCAGTCTGCGGCCGATCAGCTCGTCCAGCTTCTCCGTCTCGTCCAGGGTACATTCTATGGCGCGGATCTTGCTCTGGCCCCGGTGAAACTCGTTGAAGGCCAGTATTTCCCGCTTTTCCCGGTCGTACACGCCCTTAAAGTCCTGGCCGCAGCCGATAGGCCAGTTCATGGGATAGGTGCCGATACCGAACTCGTTTTCCAGTTCCTCCATCAGCTCATAGGGGCTTCTGGCTTCCCGGTCCAGCTTGTTGATAAAGGTGAAAATGGGGATATGGCGCATGGCGCAGATTTTAAACAGCTTTCTGGTCTGGGGCTCGATGCCCTTAGCCGCGTCGATGACCATAACGGCGCTGTCCGCCGCCATCAGGGTGCGGTAGGTGTCCTCGGAAAAGTCCTGGTGGCCCGGGGTATCCAGGATGTTGATGCAGTAACCCTCATACTCAAACTGCATGACCGAGGAGGTGATGGAAATGCCTCTCTGCTTTTCCAGCTCCATCCAGTCGGATACCGCGTGTCTGGCCGTGGCCTTACCCTTTACGGAACCGGCCATCTGGATGGCTCCGCCGTAGAGCAGGAGCTTCTCGGTAAGGGTGGTCTTGCCCGCGTCCGGATGGGAGATAATGGCGAAGGTCCGGCGGCGTTCGATCTCTTTTCTCATGTCTGACATAATATTCTTCCTCTGTAATTAAACGATAGCAATATATGTTATCATATTCCGGGGGCAAAAGTAAAGCGCTATTCCCTTATTTTGTTCAGAATCAGGTCAATATTCTCATCGGAGTACTCGATTTCCGCGGAGTACAGCCGCAGAGCCTCCCCACAGTCCATCCCAAGGGCCTCCAGCGCGCAGACCATGGCCGTACTGAGAATGGCAAAGGACAGCATGTCCGCCGCGCGTCCGGGATCCCCGGCAGAGGCAAAGTGCCGGTAAACAAGGTATGCCGCCATACGGCGGAATTTTATCCCGTCCAGCCGCTCAGGCAGCGGCACTTCCCCGCCCCGGTCCTCCAGCAGCCGAAGCGCATCGGTCCAGGCCGGGTCAAGCCGTTCAAGGCCCAGGTAGAACCCGGCCCAGTCCGGCAGATTCAATTCCGGCATGGTCCGGCCGCACAGCGCCGCGCAGGAGGCCATACAGGAAAACAGCGGACGGCTGCCGTCATGCAAAAGGGAAAAAATCCTTTCGCGCAGAGAAAAAAGCGCCTGTTCCCCCGCTTCCGGCTTTTCCCCGCCGCCGTTGTCACAGCAGAGCAGACGCAGCGGGCCATCCCCTTCCAGAAGCAGCCGGGCAGCCTCCTCGCAGCAGAGGCCCAGCCCTGCTTCCGTCCTGTCGGAAAACTCGTTGTAAAAGCGGGGATGCTCCCGGCAGATATCGCAAAGGCTGATTTCCCCAAGGCCCAGGATCAGCCGGCAAAGTCCCCTTTCATTCAGAAAGGGGCAGCGCTCGTTCTCGTCAAGGATAAAATGAGGCGTGGGCTTGGTGCTGATTTTTTCTCTCAGCTCTCTGCCAAGCTCCCCTTCTATTCCGGAATAATAGGCAAAACTATCCTCATCAATGTCGATCTCCCAGCCGACGCAGCAGCTGTGTGCGCATTTACCGGCAAGGCAGTGAAAATCCTCATAAAAGTCCGGTACAACAAAAAGCATCCCGCATCACCTCATTTTTTATTGATTCTGAAAAAGCGACACCCGGCAGCGGGTATCGCTTTTTCCTGTTATATTCTTGCCACGCCGGTCTCATGGGCGGCGTCATACACGGCTTTGGCTACCGCTTCCTTCACTCTGGGGTCAAAGGCCAGGGGCAGGATATACTCGCTGTTCAGTTCCCCGTCGGAAACCAGCGAGGCTATGGCCTCCGCCGCAGCGATCTTCATTGGGGTATTGATGTCCGAGGCTCTGGCGTCCAGCGCTCCCCGGAAAATGCCGGGGAAGGCCAGCACATTGTTGACCTGATTGGGATAGTCGCTCCGCCCGGTGGAGACCACCGCCGCGCCGGCGGCTTTTGCCTGGTCGGGCAGGATCTCGGGGACTGGATTTGCACAGGCAAAGATGATGGCGTCCCTGTTCATGGAGCGCACCATATCCTGGGTCAGCAGGCCGGGAGCGGAGACGCCGATAAATACGTCCGCGCCTTTGATGACATCCGACAGACTGCCCTGCTCCCCGTTTTTGTTGGTAACGGCGGCGATCTCCTGCTTTGCCGGGTTGAGATCGGGGCGGCCGGCGTAGATGGCCCCCTTGCGGTCGGTCATCACGATGTTGCCCGCGCCGGTGCCCGCAAGAAGCTTGACCACGGCGGTGCCCGCGGCGCCCGCGCCGGAGGTGACGATCTTCACCTCCTCAAGACGCTTGCCCACAAGCTTCAGGGCGTTTTTCAGCGCCGCAAGGACGATGACCGCCGTGCCGTGCTGGTCGTCGTGGAAAACAGGGATGTCGCAGCGCTGCTTCAGCTTTTCCTCGATCTCGAAGCAGCGGGGCGCGGAGATGTCCTCCAGATTCACACCGCCGAAGGAGCCCGCCAGCAGCGCGACAGTGTTCACAATATCGTCCACGTTCTTGCTTCTGACACAGAGGGGAATGGCGTCCACGCCGCCGAATTCCTTGAACAGGACGCATTTGCCCTCCATCACCGGCATACCGGCCTCCGGGCCGATGTCGCCAAGGCCCAGAACGGCGGTGCCGTCCGTCACCACGGCCACGGTGTTCCAGCGGCGGGTCAGGGTAAAGCTTTTATTCACGTCCTTCTGGATCTCCAGGCAGGGCTGGGCCACGCCGGGGGTATAGGCAAGGCTCAAAGCCTCCCTGCTGTCCACCCTGACCCGGGAGCAGACCTCGATCTTGCCTTTCAGTTCTTCATGCAGCTTCAGGGCTTCTTTCGCGTAATCCATGTCAGTTTTCCATCCTCTCAACAGATTCAAGATATGCGGCCGGGCCGGATTCGTACAGATCGTTGCCCCGGCTGTCGATCACTACCGTCAGGGGCATGTCCGTAACATGCAGCTGCCGCACGGCCTCGCAGCCCAGATCCGCCCAGCAGACAACACGGGCAGAATCCACGCTGGCGCTCATTACAGCCCCGGCGCCGCCCATGGCAGCCAGGTATACCGCACCGTTTCGGACGATGGCCTCCTTCACCTCCCGGCTTCTGGCCCCCTTGCCGATCATCACCGGCTGGCCCAGATCCAGAAGACGGGGCGAAAATTTGTCCATCCGCCCGGAGGTGGTGGGCCCGGCAGAGCCGATCACCTGCCCCGGCCGCTCCGGGGTGGGCCCCACATAATAGATGGCGCTGCCCTCCAGAGCAAAGGGCAGTTCCTCTCCCCGGTCAAGCCTTTCCATCATCCGCTGATGGGCGGCGTCTCTGGCGGTGTAGACCGTGCCGGAGAGGAGCACCCTGTCCCCCGCGCGCAGGACGGATAATTCTTCTTTTTTCAGCGGTGTTTTCAATCTGTATTCCATGGCGCACCTCACAAAACCGCGCTGGCCCGGCGGGTCACATGGCAGCTGATATTCACTGCCACCGGCAGCCCCGCCACATGGGTGGGCATGGTCTCAATATTCAGGCCAAGGGCAGTTGTTTTCCCGCCGAAGCCCTGAGGGCCGATGCCCAGCGCGTTGATCTCCTCCAGAAGCTCCTTTTCCAGCGCCGCGTACCAAGGGTCGGGGTTTGGCTCATCAATGGGCCGGAGAAGGGCGTGCTTGGCAAGGTATGCCGCCTTGTCAAAGGTGCCGCCGATGCCCACGCCCAGAACAACGGGCGGGCAGGGGTTGGGGCCGGCCAGCTTCACCGTCTCCAGCACGAAGCGCTTGACGCCCTCCACGCCGTCGGCGGGCTTGAGCATGGCAAGCCGGCTCATATTTTCGCTGCCGAAGCCCTTGGGGGCCACGGTGAGCTTCAGTCCATCGCCGGGCACCAGCCGGACCGTAATGGCCGCCGGGGTGTTGTCCCCGGTATTTTCCCGGCGCAGCGGGTCTTTGACCATGCTCTTGCGCAAATAGCCCCCGGTATAGCCCAGAGCGACCCCGGCGTTTACCGCCGCTTCAAAATCGCCCTCGATATGGACCTCCTGACCCAGCTCCGCAAAAACACAGGCGCAGCCCGTGTCCTGACAGATGGGCAGGCAGTTTTCCCTTGCCGCGTCGATATTGCGGCAGAGGACGGACATGGTATCCGCCCCAATGGGCCAGGGCTCCGTCTTTTCCGCCAGGCGCATGGCTCTCTCGATATCCGGCGGCAATTCCCGGTTTGCCCGGACGCAAAGCCCGGCAACCGCCTCTGTGATCTGCGCTGCGCTGATGTTCCTCATGGCCTTATCCCCCTGTTTCTGCTTTTCTCTTGAATAGCTGCGGCTTTGTCTCGGAGATGATCACCGCCGCGAAAATCAGTGCGAAGCCCAAAACCAGCTTTACGGTCATGGTCTCATGGTAAAAGAGCACGGAGATCAGCGTTCCGAAAACCGATTCAAAGGTCATGATCACCGCCGAGGTGGCGGAGGGGGTATACTGCATCCCCCAGGCCTGCAGGAAGAAGCAGACCGCCGTGCACATCACGCTGAGATAGGCGATGCTCAGCCACGCGGAGGTGGGAACGCTTACCGGCGGCGCTTCAAAGAGCAGCGCCCCCGCCCAGCACAGCAGCGCCGCCATGCCGAACTGGACAGCGGAGATGGAGAGGGCGTCTCCGTCCGCTACATACTGCTCCATCATAATGATCTGCAGACCGTAAAACACGCCGCAGAGAAGCGTCAGCATGTCGCCGATATTCACCCCGGTCCCCGCTCCGCTGAGGGAGACAAAGCCGATTCCGGTGATGCAGAGAAAGGCGGCAATGATATTGGCGCCGTCCGGTTTTCTCTTATATACGCCCCAGGCCATAAAGGGCACCAGCACGCAGTAAGTGGCCGTGAGAAAGGCGTTCTTTCCCGGGGTTGTGTACATCAGGCCGTAGGTCTGGACAATGTAGGCAATTGCCAGACACAGTCCCATCATCACGCTGCCCTTAACGCAGCGCCGGTCCATTTTTCTCAGTCTCTTCACCGCGAACAGGCCCAGCAGAAGGGCCGAAACGGTAAAGCGGATGGCCAGCACCCAGAGGGCGCCGATACTGTCCAGGGTGGTCTTCAAAATCACAAAAGACGTGCCCCAGATAAAGGCTGTTCCAAACAGCGCAAGTCGTCCTAAAAATCCTTTGCTCATGGTTTTATTCCCTGCTCATGTGCTGTGCCGCCGCGCGGAGCATGAGTTTTTTTGTCCCTGTCTTATCAAAATTGATCTCGATGAGAAAATCCCCGCCCATGGGCGTCATTTTGGTGATGCAGCCCGGGCCGAAGGCCTTATGGTTTACTCTGTCCCCTACGCTGAAGGAAACACCGGCCTGCACAGTGGGGGCCTTTGGCCGGGGTGCGGATACGCCATACTGCTGTCTTTCCGGCCCGCGTCTGGCAAAGCCCAGCTCATCCCGCCGGTCATGGAAGCCATAGCCCTTGGGGATATTTTTCTTCTCAATGTCCTCCTCAGGAATCTCGTCCACAAAACGGGAGACCCGGTTGGCGGTGGTGCGGCCAAAAAGCATACGCTGCCGGGCGCAGACCAGGTGGAGGCGGTACATTGCCCGGGTAATGGCCACATAGCAGAGTCTGCGTTCCTCTTCCATCTCCCCCGGCTCGCCGATGGCCCGGATACCGGGAAAAATGCTCTCCTCCATGCCCACAATGAACACCGTGGGAAATTCCAGCCCCTTGGCGCTGTGCATGGTCATCATCACAACGCAGTCCGCTTCCTTATCGTAGTTGTCCAAATCGGTATACAGCGCCACATCCGCCAGAAAGCCCTCCAGGCTGCTGTCGCCGGACTCTTTCATGTAAGTAATGATGCTGGTTTTCAGCTCACGGACGTTTTCGGCTCTGGCGTCGTCCTCGGTGGTGTTTTTCTCCTCAAGGGCGCGGAGATAGCCGGTTTTGTCCAGCAGCTCGTCCAAAAGCTCGTCGGGAGGAAGCTTTTCCGCCTGGGCGTGCAGCTCTTTGATCGTGGAGGCAAACTGCCGCATCTTGATTGCGGGCCGCTGCAGCTCCGGGTAGGAATCCGCGTGGCTCACCACCTCGAACAGGCTCAGCCGCTCCTGAGCGGCGATCTGTTGAGCGAGCTCCACGCTTCTGGCCCCGATGCCCCGGGGCGGGTTGTTGATGATCCGCACCAGCCGCAGATCGTCCGCGGGAGACGCGATCACATTCAGATAGGCCAGCACGTCCTTGACCTCAGCCCGGTCAAAGAACCTTGTTCCGCCGATAATGCGGTAGGGTATGCCGTTTCGTTTGAAGGCGTATTCCAGCTGGTTGGACTGGGCGTTCATCCGGTAGAGCACCGCGTGGTCCCGCCAGTTGGCGCCCCGGCCGTATTCGCCCATGATCTGGGAGGCCACATACTGGGCCTCGTCATGCTCGTTATCGGCCACATAGAGCTTCAGCTGCTCGCCCCGGTCCCTGTTGGTCCAGAGCTCCTTGCCCTTACGGCCCTGATTGTTGCGGATAACGGCGTTGGCCGCGTCCAGAATATGTCCGGTGCTGCGGTAGTTCTGCTCCAGGCGGATAGTACGGCAGTTTTTATACTCACTCTCAAAGGAGAGGATGTTCTCAATGGTAGCGCCCCGGAATTTATAGATGCTCTGGTCATCGTCGCCCACTACGCAGATGTTGCCCCAGCCGCCGGCCAGCAGGGAGGCCAGCAGGTATTGCAGGTGGTTTGTGTCCTGATACTCGTCGATCAGCACATACTGGAAGCGGCGCTGCCAGTATCCGCAGACCTCGTCGTTCTCCTGCAGGAGCTTTACCGTGAAGGAGATCAGATCGTCAAAATCCATGGCCCCGGCAGCAAACATCCGGCGCATGTATTCGCTGTAGATCTCCCCGATTCTGATCCGGCGCAAATCGCCGCTCGTCCGGGCCTGACGCAGGTACTCCGTGGCAGAAAGCTGCGCGTCCTTTGCGCGGCTGATCTCCGCGAGCATGACCTTGGGGGCAAAGGTTTTCTCGTCCAGATCCATGTCCTTGATGATGTGCTTCATCAGGCTCTGGCTGTCGGAAGTGTCGTAGATGGTGAAGTTTGATGGGAAGCCCAGCTTCTCCGCGTCCCGGCGCAGGATACGCACGCAGGCGGAGTGAAAGGTGCAGGCCCAGATATCGTTTGCGCTCTCCCCCAGCATACGCTCCAGCCGCTGCTTCAGCTCTCCGGCGGCCTTGTTGGTAAAGGTGATGGCGAGGATGCGCCAGGGCGCCACCGGGTCCAGCGCCGCGATGCGCTGTGCCTCCTCCCCGCCCCGGCGGAGGATAGAAAGCTTCTCCCCGTCCGCGTCGGCGGGCAGCTCGTCGCTGTCTCCGGCCTTGCCATATTTCAGCAAATTGGCAATGCGGTTGATGAGCACCGTGGTCTTGCCGCTGCCCGCTCCCGCCAGGATCAGCAGGGGGCCTTCCGTGGCCATGACCGCCTGAAGCTGCATGTTATTCAGATGTTTAAAATCAGCGCGGACCACATTGCGGCGCGCTTCAAGGTAATTTTGTTCAAATTCAGTCATCATGGCGACAATTTTAGCACAAAGCCCCCCGATTAACAAGGCGCAAATTAAGTTGAAAAAATGCTTTTGCTGTGATACTGTTTTGTGCAAAAGAGGTGATTATCCATGAAAACCATCGCGGTGATCGACGACGATGTTTATATAGGCGACCTTTTACAGGAGCTGCTCTGCCGGGAGGGCTACCGGGTCCTTCGTGCCTATTCCGGGACCGAGGCGCTGCTGCTCTTAAAGCAGGAGAAGGCAGACCTGATCCTGCTGGATCTGATGCTGCCCGGACTCTCCGGTGAGGAGCTGCTGCCCCGTCTGGAAGCTACGCCGGTGATTGTCCTTTCCGCCAAAAGCGACGTGCAGGGTAAAGTGCAGCTGCTTTTGGGTGGAGCGGCGGACTATATCACCAAGCCCTTTGACGCCGGGGAGCTGCTGGCCCGGGTGGCAGTCCAGCTGAGGAAATCTGCCGCCGGGCAGAGCGCCCGTCTGTCCTATGGCGAAATGGAGCTGGACTTAAGCTCCCATCAGCTCACAGTGGGTGCCGTTCCGGTAAAGCTGACCCGCACGGAATTTGCCATTTTGAAGCTTCTGATGCAGTCCCCCGCCCAGGTCATCGCCAAATCCGTGATTCTGGACGGGATTAGCCTGGACACCCCCGACTGTACCGAAAGCTCGCTGAAAATTCACGTCAGCAACCTGCGCAAAAAGCTCCGGGATGCCGACGGGCAGGAGCATATCGAGGCCGTCTGGGGCATCGGCTTCCGGCTTATTTGATCTTTACCGAATCTTTACCCTTTTCTTTACCGCCCGCTTTACGCCCCGATGCTAAACTTTGGCCGTAGCAAACAAAAGGAGGCAATTTCATGGACTACATACTGGAAACCCGGTCCCTGAGCAAGCAATACGGCCATTTCAAGGCCCTTGACGGCATGGATATGCACATCCCCAAAGGGGCCATCTACGGTCTGGTGGGCAAAAACGGCGCAGGCAAGACCACGCTGATCCGTCTGATTTGCGGTCTGCAGGATCCAAGCAGCGGAAGCTTCACCCTGTACGGCACGGAAAACCGGGATAAGGCCATCGTCAGGGCCCGCCGCAGAATGGGCGCGGTGGTGGAGACCCCCTCCCTCTACCCGGACATGACGGCGGAGGACAATCTGAAAATGCAATACCGGGTCCTGGGTCTCCCTTCCTTTGAAGGGATCGGGGCGCTTTTAAGCCTGGTGGGTCTGGAGAACACGGGCAGGAAAAAGGCCCGCAACTTCTCCCTGGGCATGAAGCAGCGGCTGGGTATTGCCGTAGCTCTCGCGGGCGATCCGGACTTTCTGGTGCTGGATGAGCCGGTGAACGGCCTTGACCCCCAGGGCATCATCGAGATCCGGGAGCTGATTTTGAAGCTGAACCGGGAAAGGCAGATCAGCGTTCTCATCTCCAGCCACCTTCTGGACGAGCTGTCCCGTCTGGCTACCCACTACGGCTTTATCGACAGCGGACACATGGTCAGGGAGATCAGCGCGGCGGAGCTGGACACCGTCTGCCGGAAATGCGTGCGCCTTGTGGTGTCCGACGTGAAGCCTCTGGGCCGGGTACTGGACAGCATGGGCATCGAATACAACATTCTCTCCCCCACCCAGGCGGACGTCTTTGCCAGGGTAAATCTCAGCGGTCTGGTGAACGCCCTTGCCAAAGAGGACTGCGAGCTGATCGCCGCTCAGGAGCGGGACGAAAGCCTGGAAAGTTATTATGTAAACCTTGTAGGAGGTGCCCGCCATGACTAAGCTGCTCTCCGCCGGGTGTTACCGGCTGTTCAAAAGCCGTGTTTTCTGGATCATGCTGGTGATCTGTATACTTCTTCAGGTACTTGTATGCGTGGATAATTTCCGTTATGAGCGGGAAAGGCCGGAAAATACAGTAATTTTAGACGATATTGTCTTTTCCATCGTCCCTGCCATCGGTTTTATCTCCTCGGCGCTGATCAGTCTGCTTCTTGGCGAGGAATACAGTGACGGCGTGATGAGAAACAAGCTGACCGTCGGCCATCGGCGTTCCGATATATACTTTGCCAATCTGATTGTCTGTACCGCAGGCTCTTTTATCATGCTGGCCGCGCTGTTTCTTAGCGGCGGGCTTTTGGGCTTTGCCCTTTTCGGCGGCTTCACCTATGACGCCGGTACAGTTCTCTGGCTTGTCCTGTGCTGTTTTCTGCTGACGGCAGCGCTTTCGTCGATTGATGTTCTGGTCGTGATGTGCTGCCAGAACAAAGCTGTGGCTGCTGTTCTTTCTCTTGCTCTTGTACTGGTCATGCTTTTTGCCGGTTCTTATCTGGACAGCGTTCTCAACGAGCCGGAAATGCAGTACGGCGCCATGGTCGTGCATGAAGACGGCGTCATGGAGTTTGTGGACCCTGCTCCCAATCCCCACTATGTCAGCGGCATGACCCGAACCGTCATGGCTATTACAGAAGACATCATCCCCATGGGTCAGGCGATACAGATCAACAATTTTGCCCTGGAGCGCAGCGCCCGCTGGCCGCTGCTGTCCATTGCTCTGTTTACCGCAGTCTCCGCGTTGGGATACGCAATATTCAAAAAGAAGGACATAAAATAACATGGAAATCTGGGTCTGGGTTGTTTTCTGCGCGATGGCCGTTCTCATCGCCGCGCTTATCCTGAAAATACACCTGCTGAGGAAGTCGGCAGCTGAGATCAGCCGCGCCTTTGAAGACAGGCTCAGCCAGAACACCAACACCCTGATCGACATTTCCAGCCGTGACCGCTGTATGCGGAGCCTTGCCGCTGACATCAACCGGCAGCTCCGCCTGCTGCGGCAGGAGCGGCAGCGTTATCAGCAGGGAGACGCGGAGCTGAAAGCGGCGGTGACCAACATCTCTCACGATCTGCGCACCCCCCTCACCGCCATCTGCGGTTACCTTGAGCTTTTGGCCCGGGAGGACTGCTCCGATGAGGCACGCCGTTATCTGGACATCATCCGGGGCCGTGCCGATTCCCTGCGGGAACTCACCGGGGAGCTTTTCCGTTACTCGGTGATCGTCTCCGAAGAGAAGGAGCCGGCGCTTGAGCCCATCAGTCTGAACACCGCGCTGGAGGAGGCTCTTGCCTCCGCCTATACCTCCCTGTCCGCCGCCGGCATTAGCCCCTGTATACACATCTGCGAAGAAAAAGTGATCCGGCAGCTGGATAAGCATCTTCTTTCCCGGATTTTGGGAAACATCCTCTCCAACGCCGCCAAATACAGCGACGGAGATCTGGAGATCACCCTTGCGAAAAACGGGGAGATGCGCTTCAGAAACAGTGCCTCCCGTCTGGATAAGCTGCAAACGGAAAAGCTCTTTGACCGTTTCTACACGGTGGAGGCCGCACGGCGCTCCACCGGTCTGGGCCTGTCCATTGCGAAAGAATTGACCGGGCGCATGGGCGGGAGCATCCGGGCCGATCACGAAAACGGCAGTCTTACGGTAAGCCTGAGCTTTCCTTAAACAAATCCTAAACTTCCGCCTGCTGTTATCTTAATTTTCGTCTGTGTATAATCATGGCTGTAAAGCTCTTTACCAAGGAGGAACAGTCATGAAACCCATTGAGCTGATCAATTTTCTCATCATCAGTCTGTTTTTTATCTGCTATTCCTATCAGTTTTTTTACATACCCGTTTCCCTCTTCAAAAAGCCGAAAGCCCACCTTGAACCAAAGCCCCATCGCTTTGCCGTGCTGATCGCGGCAAGGAATGAGCGCTCGGTGATCGGTGAGCTGATCGACAGCATCAATGCGCAGGATTATCCCGCGCATCTGATCAATATTTTCGTGATTGCGGACAATTGTACGGACGACACCGCCCTGATCGCCCGAAGCCGCGGCGCGGTGGTCTATACCCGACGGGACCGTGTCCGTGTGGGCAAGGGCTACGCCCTGAATTTTCTGCTGGAAAGAATCGCCACGGACTATCCCGCCGGTACCTTCGACGCCTTTCTTGTGCTGGACGCGGACAACGTGATCGCCCCCAACTACATTACGGAGATGAACAAGACCTTCTCCGACGGCTACGGCATCATCACCAGCTACCGCAATTCCAAAAACTACGGCGACAACTGGATCTCCGCAGGCTACGCCCTTTGGTTTCTGCGGGAGGCCCGGTATCTGAACAACGCCCGGATGCTGCTGGGCAGCAGCTGCGCCGTATCCGGCACGGGCTTTCTCTTCTCCGGAGAGATCCTTGCGCGCTGCGGCGGCTGGAACTTTTTCCTGCTGACAGAGGACATCGAGTTTAGCATTGACAACGTTGTCCGGGGCGAAAAAATCGGCTACTGCGGCACTGCGGTGCTGTACGATGAGCAGCCTACCAGCTTCCGTCAGTCCTGGCGGCAGCGGCTCCGCTGGTCCAGAGGCTATCTGCAGGTGTTCTCCCGCTACGGCGGCCGGCTGATGCGGGGCATCTTCCGGGGCAGCTTCTCCTGCTACGACATGGCCATGAACATCATGCCTGCCGCCGTGCTCACCGGCTTGAGCGTTGCGGTGAACCTGTCCGCGGTCGCCGCGAATTTTGCCGTCGGCGGAGATCTGCGGATTCTGGGGCTCTCGGTGCTTCAGACGCTGGTAAACCTTTATATGACGCTGTTTGTCATCGGCAGCATCACCACCATTACCGAATGGAAGCAGATCCACTGCTCCGCCGGGAAAAAGCTGCTCTACGCCCTGACCTTCCCGGTTTTCATGTTCACCTATGTGCCCATCACCATTGCTTCCCTGTTTACCGACGTGCAGTGGCAGCCCATCTGCCATGAGCGCTGCCTGAATGTGAGCCAGATTACCCAGGTGTGCAAAAAGCGCGTCAGCTGAAAAGCATGTCATCCTGAGAGAAGCGAAGGATCCCGTGAACCGGAGATTCAATCGCCTGATAAGGGGTACTTCTTTGCCATTGACGATCGTAATTCCCTTACTCAACGCAGTAATTCTCTCAGCTGCTCCACCGCTCTTCGTTCCAGCCGGGAGATCTGCACCTGGGAAACGTGCATCACCCTGGCGCAGCTCTGCTGGGTCATGCCGTGGTAGTAGCGCAGGGCCAGCACCTGCCTCTCCCGCTCCGGCAGCTTTTCCATGGCGGCGCGGAGGGCCACATGCTCCACCATTTTTTCCTCCGCGCTGTAATCTCCCAGCACCAGCTCCAGCGTGAAGCCGTCCTCCCCGCTCTCCCGCTGGAGGCTCTCCGCCGGGCCGGTAGCGGTCTCCGCGAAGGCAATATCCTCCGGGCTTATTCCCGTTTCGCGGGAAAGCTCGGAAATGCTGGGCTCACGGCCTATTCTCTGCTCAAGCTGCATACGGGCGGCGCGGATTTGCGCCGCCTGTTCTTTTATGCCCCTGCTGACCTTTACCGCCCCGTCATCCCGGAGAAAACGGCGGATCTCCCCGGATATTTTGGGCACGGCGTAGGTGGAAAACCGGGTGCCGAAGCTCTCGTCAAAGCCCTCGATGGCCTTGAGAAAGCCCACGCAGCCCAGCTGATACAGGTCCTCCGGATCCACGCCCCGGCCGAAAAAGCGCCGGGCCACGCTCCAGATCAGGCCGGAGTTCTCCTCCACCAGCCTGCCGGCCGTCTCCCGGTCTCCCTTTTGCGCGCGGCGGATATCGGAATAGAGCTGCCCGCTCATCGTTTACCTATGCGGGGGCAGATACTGCGGAGCATGGTGACCGTGGTGCCCTTTCCGGGGGTGGAGCGCACCTTCAGCTTGTCCATAAAGCTGCCCATAATGGTAAAGCCCATGCCGCTTCTGTCTTCCCCGCCGGTGCTGTAAAGGGGGGTCATGGCCTGCTCCAGATCCTCAATGCCTCTGCCCCAGTCCCGGACGGAGATCTCCAGCACATTGTTGTCCAGAATACGCAGGCGCATGGAGATCCGGCCGATGCTGTCCGGATAGGCGTGGACAATGGCGTTGGTCACGGCCTCGGAAACCGCGGTTCTGATATCCCCAAGCTCCTCCATGGTGGGATCAAGTTGGGTGGCAAAGGCCGCCGCGGCAGTCCGGGCAAAGGCCTCGTTGCAGCTCTTGCTGGGGAATTCCAGCTTTATGTAATTTCGACTGTTCATGATCTTCCTCCTTATCTGCCTGTGGCCACCGGCACAAGCCGGTCGATGCCCGAGGCGTCAATGACCCTCAGGGCCTGCTTGGCCGGGTTTTCGATCCATACCCTTCCGCCCAGAGCGCTCATCCGTCGGCTGGTCCGGATGATGACCGCTATGCCGGATGAATCCATAAAAGTCAGACCTGCCATGTCCAGAACGCAGTCTCTGGGCAGATACTCGTCCAAAAGCTCGTCGATGGCGTGTATGGTGCATTTGGCCTCGTGGTGATCCAGCTCTCCGCTGAGAAAGATGGTCAGTCTGCCCGAGGAAAAAGCGGTGCTTATATTCATGATCGTTTCTCCTGTCTGTAAAACAAAAAAATGGCATCGCATAAAAACTATGCGATACCATTTTATTTGTTTTATCCTGCATTTTTCGTCGAAACAGGGTGCTCATTCAGATTTTCCGCACCAGCAGATGTTCTTTTCGGAAAAATCCATGCCCAGCTTCTCCTGTAGACGGCGGGAGGGCTCGTTTCCCACGAAAATCTGCCCGTAGGGCACATTGCCCTGGGCCAGCTCCCGGTTTACATAATTTCTTTCCAGCGCCTCGGCTATGCCCAGCCGCCTGAACTGCGGGAACACAAACAGCATCCCCAGAGAGCCCTCCGGGTGCCGCCCCATAAAGCCGGCCAGCTCACCGTTGACAAAAGCGCCGCAGATAATGCCCTCATCCAGCAACGCGGTGATTCCCTCTTCATCATCCAGATCATAGTTTTCGTCAATGCGCTTCGCGTAGCTTCTGTCCAGCTGCCGGATATCCGCAAGGGTCTCCTCCATGGGTGTGGTCTTCGTATAGGCGCCCTGCCAGCACTCGTCCCCCACGCGGTAGCCAAGTCCGGCCAGGTCCTCTCTCATGTCCATCTGATGCAGCACCACCCAGGGCGGCTGATGGGTCCGGATCAGCGCCAGCCCCAGCGCCCTGTCCTCGCAGGAGAGCATCCAGACCCAGCCGCCGTCCGCCGCGATCAGCACCGCCTCGTCAGACGCGTACACGATCTGACAGATATCCCGGCGGATACACTCGATCATATCCACATTCAGCAGATAATCCTTATTCAGAAATGCCAGTGCTTTTTCTTTCATATACGCTCCAAACCAAAAAAACTGTCCTCCCGAGAAGCTGTACGACGAAGGATCCCGTGTTTTCATGCTTCCTTCTCTTTTAGGGATCCTTCGCTTCGCTCAGGATGACAGAGAGATAATGCAAACCGAAAATATCCTGTCATCCTGAGGCGCTTTGCGACGAAGGATCCCGTGTTTTCATGCTTCCTTCTCTTTGCGGGATCCTTCGCTTCGCTCAGGATGACAGAGACAAACTTTTATTTGCCCAGGTTTTCCAGGCTGGCTTTCAGGTTCTCGATAAGAGCCTCCAGCTTTGCCTTTTTCTCCCGTTCCACATTGACCACCTGCTCGGGCGCGCGGGTGACAAAGTTCTGGTTGGAAAGCTTTGCGTTCTGGGAAGCCAGCTGCTTTTCGGCGTTGGCCAGCTCCTTCTCGATGCGGGCCTTCTCCTTTTCCAGATCCACCAGCTCCGCCATGGGCATGAACATGCGGGCGTTGTCGGTGACTACGGAGACCATACCCTCGCTGCCGGCGGGAGCTGCGTCCACAACGCTGACCTCGCTTGCATAGGCCAGCTTGCAGATATAGCTGTTTCCTGCCTCAAAAGCGGCCTTCTTGTCGGTGGCGATGATCAGGTGCGCCTTTCTGGAGGGGGGCACGTTCATCTCGCTGCGGCGGGCGCGGACGGCCTTGATGGCGGTCATGACCATCTCGAAGTTCTGCTCGTCAGCGGGGAAGCTGAGCTCGCTTCTGTACTCGGGATAGCGCTCGATCATCAGGGCCTCGCCCTCGTGGGGCAGAGCCTGCCAGATCTCCTCGGTGATGAAGGGGATAAAGGGATGAGCAAGCTTCAAAATCTCGGTCAGCACATAGAGCAGCACCTTCTGTGCGGAGAGCTTCAGCTCCTCGCTGCCGCCGTTGAGACGGGGCTTGGTCAGCTCAATGTACCAGTCGCAGAAGCTGTCCCAGATAAAGTCGTAGATCTTGCCTGCCGCCACGCCCAGCTCGAAGCTGTCCATGTTCTCGCAGACCTCTTTGACTACGTCGTTGAGCTTGGAGAGGATCCACTTGTCCTCGATCTCCAGCTTCTCCGGCAGCTCGTTTTTGTCGATGGTCAGGTTCATCATCACGAAGCGGGAGGCATTCCAGATCTTGTTGCAGAAGTTGCGCATGGCCTCGCACTTCTCCACATAGAAGCGCATGTCGTTTCCGGGAGAGTTGCCGGTGATCAGGTTAAAGCGCAGGGCGTCGGCGCCGTAGGTCTGGACCATCTCCAGGGGGTCGATGCCGTTGCCCAGGGACTTGGACATCTTGCGGCCCAGGCTGTCGCGGACCAGGCCGTGGATGAACACGGTTTTGAAGGGCTCCTTGTCCATCTGCTCCATGCCGGAGAAGATCATACGGGCCACCCAGAAGAAGATAATGTCGTAGCCGGTGACCATGACGGAGGTGGGGTACCAATAGTCCAGCTCCTCGGTCTTTTCCGGCCAGCCCATAGTGGAGAAGGGCCAGAGGGCGGAGGAGAACCAGGTATCCAGCACGTCCTCATCCCGGGTGATGTTCTTGCTGTGGCAGTGCTCGCACTCGGTGGCATCCTCACGGGAGACGGTGATGTGGCCGCAGTCGGCACAGTACCAGGCGGGGATCTGGTGGCCCCACCAGAGCTGGCGGGAGATGCACCAGTCATGCACGTTCTCCATCCAGTTCAGATAGGTCTTGGTGAATCTCTCCGGCACAAACCTGATGCGCCCGTCTTTCACCACCTCAATGGCTTTCTCGGCAAGAGGAGCCATTTTTACAAACCACTGGGGGCTGGTGAGAGGCTCAACCACAGTGCCGCAGCGGTAGCAGCAGCCCACGTTATGGCTGTAGGGCTCAACCTTTACCAGGTAGCCCTGCTCCTCCAGGTCGGCCACGATGGCCTTTCTGGCCTCGTAGCGGTCCATGCCGTTATATTTTCCGCCGTTGATGATCCTGGCGTCCTCGTCGATGCATTTGATCTGCTCCAGATTGTGGCGCAGGCCCACCTCGTAGTCGTTGGGGTCGTGGCAGGGGGTCATTTTTACCGCGCCGGTACCGAAGCCCAGCTCAACATATTCGTCGGCCACGATGGGCAGCTTTCTGCCAACCAGGGGCAGGATGGCGTTTTTGCCCACCAGGTGCTTATAGCGCTCGTCGTCCGGGTGGACGGCCACGCCGGTGTCGCCCAGCATGGTCTCGGGCCGGGTGGTGGCGATGATGAACTCCTCATCGGAGTTTTCGATGGGATAGCGGATGTGCCAGAAGTTGCCCGGCATGTCCTTGTATTCCACTTCCGCGTCGGACAGGGCGGTGCGGCAGTGGGGGCACCAGTTGATGATGCGGCTGCCCTTGTAGATCAGGCCCTTGTCGTAAAGGTCGCAGAAGGTCTCGCGGACGGCCTTGGCGCAGGTGTCGTCCATGGTGAAGCGGCTGCGGTCCCAGTCGCAGGAGACGCCCATGCTCTTCTGCTGCTCGACGATACGGTCGCCGTACTGGGCCTTCCAGTCCCAAACCCGCTCCAGGAACTTGTCCCGGCCCAGGTCGTAACGGGTCTTGCCCTCTTCCTTGCGGAGGACCTCTTCCACCTTGATCTGGGTGGCGATGCCGGCATGGTCAACGCCGGGCAGCCACAGAGCGGAATAGCCCTGCATACGCTTGTAGCGGGTCAGGATGTCCTGCAAGGTTGCGTCAAGGGCGTGGCCCATATGGAGCTGGCCGGTGACATTGGGAGGGGGCATCACAATGGAGAAGGGCTTTTTCTCCGGGTCGATTTTCCCCTTGAAGTAGCCGCCTTCCATCCACATATCATAAATTTTCTTTTCCACAGCCTGTGGTTCATAGACTTTCGGAAGTTCTTTCATTTTTCATTTCTCCTGTATCATTATAATCTTCAATTTCTTCATTAAGCAGCCATGGCAGGTACGCTCCCGTGGACGCTCCACGAAGCGAACAGACTCTTCCTGCGTTCCACAGGCTCACCCCCTTTAAATCACAAAAATAAAACGCCCTGAAACCAAAAGGCTTCAGGGCGATAAAATACCGTGGTACCACCTGAATTCCGCAAAACGCGGCGCTCATGGGTTTTGTAACGGCAACCAACCGCCGGGACTTACGCAGGGATGACTCCCCTTTCACTCCCGATGCTCAGGGCCGACCTTCCGCAGCGCCTCACAGGAGCTTGCACCAAACGCTCCCTCTCTGAAGATCCGCAATCTGCGTACTCCTGCCCATCTCAGCAAGTGGAAATATTATAATTTACCCGTTTTCATTTGTCAACACAAGCAAAACAAAAGGTGAAAATTTGTGTAAAAAATCGGTAGACCTATAACCTACGAAGATCTGCACAAAGCCCCGGGTGGTGGCGAAGATTCTCCAGCGCAAGATAAAGATGGGGCGAACCGAAGCTAACAACGGCGGCGATGAGTATAGCGAAGATGTGTACCGTATCCTCCGGGAGCAGCACCAGTGGTGTGTGTGGGGAAAAAGCCGTTTTGATAGAAAAAGAACATGAGGTAGAATGCCGCAGGTTCTGTACTTACATAAGCCAAGAAATGCTTATTATGTACTTTTGAGTAAAGGGGATGGTACCATTGATGGGCACCCTCCACTCTCTGGTAAATAATATGGTACAGACCTATTCCATAGAAACAGCAGCGCAAGCTATTGCCCATATTTTATTCCCGGCGGTATTCGGGTATGTAAAATAGTCAAGAGGAAGCGCCGTCAATGTCACTCTACTTCCTTCGTAAACATTATCCGCGTAACCAAGCAGATATATGTAATACGCATTATAGTTTGAGTCTTGAGCAATGCAGAAGCTGTAATCATATCCCCAATCGGAGTATTCAAAAATCTGAACAACCCTTAGCCCAGATATTTTGATTAATTTTTCGCCAAATTTTGCAGGGTTTTTCGCAAATGCTTCATACTTAAAGTTTTCTTCAAACTCTATATCAGTATTCTCTGTAGTATTGTTTATAAAGACATCTGGATATTTTTCTAAAAAGGCAACGGCGTTATCAGTTATCTCATAACCATCATCATCGCCTGTACCAAGAGCTACAAAAAATTGTAAGGGCGTAGGCGCAAATTCGCCGTCCTTGAAATTGCCTTCGTGAACATTGGAGAAAGCATCAAATGTTGCTTTGCCGAAGCCGTTATAGAGACCATTTTTCCACTCTCCTGTATAAGTATAACGAACACCAGCATCATTAACCGCAGTGAAAGTGCCAGAACCGGAAGGGAGACCGTCTAAGACGTCGCCTTTATACTCGCCCATACGATCAACACCATCAAGAAAATGAACGACGTACAAATCAGATTCCAGATAGCCCTCTCCGGAGAAAACGTCATCAGTCCAGGAGCCGGTGTAATTTATGTATCCTTCTTCGGAGCTGGCATTAAAAGACCCCGCACCGTTTGGAACCCCATCAACTGTTTCGCCAGAATAGAAGCCGACATAGGTTTCTCCATTGTATTCAAGAACAAACCCACCATATTCTAAGTTGCCAACGCCAACAAGAGCTCCGCTTTCCCATTGTCCGGAGTATGTGAGGTTTGCATCAGCGTCCGAGGAAGTAAAAGTGCCTTCACCATTAGGAACACCATTTACGGCTTCCCCTGAATAGAAACCAACATAGGTGTTTCCGTTGTATTCAAGAGCAAACCCATCATATTCTAAGTTGCCTACGCCAACAAGAACTCCGTTTTCCCACTGCCCGGAGCATGTAAGGTTTACTTCAGGCCCTGAGAAAGTAAATGTGCCTTCACCGTTAGGGATTTTATTAATAACGGTTCCGGTGAACACGCCAGAATACTCTTCATTTCCAATGGTTGCAGTGTATTGCAGGTCAGTTACTTCTTTGGGGCCGCCACAGGCACACAAACAAACAGCCATAGCAATAACCAGAAAAATGACAATAGTCTTTTTCATAGAGCCCTCCTTTTATAAGCACATATTGTATCCCGATGCCGACATTATACTTCTTCAATGATTTTCAAAGGGTTTGGATGAGTCTGGTGCATTGTATGCACACATCTGTTTGCTGGAGGAAGTGGTATCTTTCCTAATGCGATCTAATCTCTTTACTTTAACGCGTCCATAGGACAAAGAAAAGCAAGCTAATTGTCTTTATAAATACGCTACCCACTTTCAAAAAGATTTGCGAGGATCTCCCAAAAACATTGTACTCCCCCAATTTCTTTCTGTCATTACGGTAAAACAGGCAAAAAAGATGCTTCGATTTTGTGTACTATTTTGAACTGTCCAGGTATTCGCAGGCGCTGAGTGCGGCAATATTCCCCTCGCCCACCGCCTTGGCCAGCTGATAGGGCTTGCCGGTGCAGTCCCCGGCGGCAAACACGCCGGGCAGGTTTGTGGCCATGCGCCGGTCCGTGACGATGCCGCTCTTTCCCACTTCAAGGCCGGGTACCAGACGGGTGACGGAGACCGTGTCCTTGATGATAAACACGCCGTCCACCGGGTATTCCTGCCCACGGAATTTAAGGGTATCGGCCTTCAGGCCGCCGCTGATCTCATACCGGCCGTTTTCCGTAAAGCGCAGTACCTTACAGCCGATGTCCTCCAGAAATCCGGCGTCCTCCGCCGCTTCCTTATTATTCCCTACGAGAGCCACGGTCTTGCCCCGGTAGAGCATCCCGTCGCAGGTGGCGCAGTAGCTGACGCCCCGGCCAAGGAACTCTGCCTCCCCCGGGTACAGATTCTCCCTTGTGATCCCTGCCGCAAGGATCAGCGCGCGGCACTGGGTAAAATCGTTTCCCACAGCCACGCCGAAAATGTCGCCCATGGGCATCACGTTCAGGGCCCGGCCGGAGATCAGGTCCGCCCCGCTGTTTTCCAGCTGGCTGTAAAACAGATTGCACATCTCTTCGCCGCGCATGGGGGGCAGTCCCGGGTAATTGGTGACCAGCTCCGCCTTATAGAGACTGCCGGTCTCCACCCCATTTGCAACCACGGCCACCGTCTTTCCCCGGTTCAGCGCCGTCAGCGCCGCCGAGACCCCCGCCGGCCCTCCGCCGACGATCAGAATATCATATAAGTCCTGCATACAAATACCGCCTTCTTTTTTTCGTAGTGTACCACTTTTTTGTTGATATTACCAGCCACATCGTATATAATAGCAGAGAATTTTTAAAAGGAGAAAGAGAGTTATGGAAGAGGCCAGAAACTTTATAGACGCCTTTGTTCAGGAAGACCTTTCCGAAGGGAACCGCTGCTACGGAATGCAGGTGCATACCCGCTTCCCGCCGGAGCCCAACGGCTACCTTCATATCGGTCATTGCAAGGCCCTGACCATAGATTTCAGCACTGCCGAGCGCTTTGGCGGCATCTGCAACCTGCGCATGGACGACACCAACCCCGCCAAAGAGGACACCGAGTATGTGGACGCCATTCAGGAGGATATCCACTGGCTGGGCTTTGACTGGGGCGACCGGTTCTATTACGGCTCCGACTATTTTGAGCAGACCTATGAGTACGCCATTGAGCTGATCAAAAAGGGTCTTGCCTATGTGTGCGAGCTGACGCCCGACCAGTTCAGGGAGTATCGGGGCGACACCACCCACCCTGCCGTCAGCCCCTGGCGGGACAGGCCCATTGAGGAGAGCCTGGACCTGTTCCAGCGCATGAAAAACGGCGAGTTCGAGGAGGGCAAGTACACCCTCCGGGCCAAGATCGACCTGGCCAGCGGCAACTTCAACATGCGCGACCCGGTACTCTACCGCATCCGCTATATCGAGCACCACCGTCAGGGCACCAAGTGGTGCATCTTCCCCATGTATGACTTTGCCCACCCCATTCAGGACGCCCTGGAGGGTATTACCCACTCCCTCTGCTCTCTGGAGTATGAGGCCCACCGGCCCCTGTATGACTGGGTGGTATCCAATGTATCCATCCCCGGCATCAAGCCCCGGCAGATCGAGTTTGCCCGCCTTGGCATCAACTACACCGTCATGTCCAAGCGCAAGCTCCGTCAGCTGGTGGAGGAAAAGCGGGTCTCCGGCTGGGACGATCCCCGTATGCCCACCCTCTGCGGTCTGCGCCGGAGAGGCTACACCTCCGGGTCCATCCGGGACTTCTGCGAGCGTATTGGTGTGGCCAAGGTGGACTCCACCGTGGACTGGGCTCTGCTGGAAAGCTGCCTGCGGGACGACCTGAACGAGAACGCCAAGCGCGTCATGGCCGTGCTGCACCCGGTAAAGCTCACCGTCACCAACTACCCGGAGGGGCAGAGCGAGCTGCTCACCGTGGAAAATAACCCCCTCAAGCCCGAGGAGGGTACGCGCCAGGTCAGCTTCTCCCGAAACCTGTGGATCGAGGCGGATGACTTTATGGAAGTTCCCGCGCCCAAGTATAAGCGGATGCACCCGGGCTTTGAGGTTCGTCTCAAGGGCGCTTACCTTGTCACCTGCACCGGCTGCGTGAAGGACGAAAACGGCAATGTGACCGAGATCCTCTGCGAATACGACCCCATGAGCCGGGGAGGCGATCCTGCCGACGGCCGCAAGGTCAAGGGCGCTACCATCCACTGGGTGGACGCCGCCACCTGCGCCGACGCCGAGGTGCGCATCTACGATTATCTCTTCAACGATCCCGATCCCGACGGAGCCGGCAAGAATTTCCTTGACCATCTGAATCCCGAGAGCCTCATCGTACTTCAGGGCTGCAAGGTGGAAGCCTGTCTGGCCCAAATCCCCATGCCGGAAAAGGGCAAAAACGCCGAAAGCTTCCAGTTTATGCGCCAGGGCTATTTCTGCCTGGACAACCGGGACGCCGCTCCCGGCCACCTGGTGTTCAACCGTGCTGTCGCGCTGAAGGAAAGCTTCAAAAAGTGATTGATAAAGGATAAACCGATCCCGTATTCGGAAAAGCCTCCGAATACGGGATCTTTCATTCCTTATTCTGCTCTTTGCTGAATGTCAATTGGTCAGATCGATCATATAATCCGCTCCGTTGCCCAGCACGGTGGTGGGCAGCTGGCCGTTCCACTGCTTGATCCAGTAATACCGGAGGAGAGAATCGGTCAGAGACTCGGAAATGCGCTTGTTCATCTCCGCTTCCTTTTCGCCGGCGTAGAGGGCGGCCTCAGCCTGCACCTTTACCACTTCAAGGTCTGCGTTGGCGGCGATGATGGCCTTCTCCGCCTCGGCATTTGCCGCAATGACAGCGCGCTTTGCCGTGGCTTCTTCCTCCATGGTTTTCTGGGCCTGCTCGGTCTCCGCGGTCAGCTTGTTCTGGGCCGCCACCTGCTTGGCCTCAACGGCGGTGGTGAACGCGTCGGTAAAGTCAATGTCCTCGATGGCGATGGAGACGATGGTAATGCCGTACTCCTTCATGTCGGAAGAGGTGCTTTCCGCGATCAGATCAGACAGAGTATTGCGTTTCGCGATCAGATTTTCCGCAGAATACTGGGAAAACACGGCCTTGGTGTTCTCCAGAATACGGGGATACATCACATTGTCGTAGTAATTGATGCCCACCGTGCGGTAAAGCTCCTGTGCGGTCTCCTGGTCGATGCAGAAGTTGACAGAAAGCTGCAGGTCCACCTGCTGGATGTCGCTGGAGAAGGCGTCGGTGCTGATCTGGACCTTCTGGGTGCGGTTGTCCATCTTCACCACGTTCTGCCAGGGCAGGATAAGGTGGGCGCCGGCGCTGATGGTGCGGTCCTCCACCCGGCCGAAGGTGGTAAGGATTCCGGTGTAGCCGGTGGGGACGACGGTGATGCTGCTGAAAAGCACGGCCAGGATCAGCACAGCCAGAGCCGCGAACTGCTTCTTGCCCGTTCTCCAGACTTTGGGGCCCTTTTTCACATGGGTCTTGCCTTTTGCGTCGGTGTAGACCTCATCGTTGTCGCTGGTGAAGCCAAGAACAAAAAACAGTACCAGCGCGATGATAATGCCCAATACCAGAATTGCCATAGTTCTATCCCCTTTCTCTATCTGATTCAATTATATCATTAAAACAGCCCGGACACAAGCTCTGCAAGGGGAAAATACAGAATAGGCAGGAATATGGCGGGCAGCATATCCCCCACCTTGATCTTTTCCTCTCTCAGACCCAGCAGATTGATGGCCATGCCGATAAACAGCGCGCCGCCCACGGCGGACATCTCCGTCACCACCTGGGTGCTGAGAACGGGAGCTGCCAGACCGGCCAGCAGGGCAATCCCCCCCTGGAACACCAGCACGGTCACCGCCGAGAGGAACACGCCGGAGCCCAGCGCGGCGGCGAACACAATGGAGCTGACAAAGTCCATGGCGCTTTTGGCAAAGAGAATGCTGTAATCCTTGTTCAGTCCCGCCTGAATGGAGCCGATCACCGCCATGGTGCCCACGCAGAACAGGATGCTGGTGGAGACAAAAGCCTCCGCAAAGTGTCCTCCCCCGAAGCGGGTGCCGGCCAGCTTTTCCTTCATTTTGTCGCCGGAGCCGTTGATCCGGTCGTCAAGGTGCAGGGCAGTGCCGATGATGGTGCCCAGGACCAGGCACACCATCACGATAAGAATATTGCTTGTGACAATGGCGCTCTGTACGCCGATCACCATGGTCACAAGGGCGATGCAGGTCATGACCGCCTTGGTATAGCGTTCCTTGATCCGGCTGCCGAACAGGGTTCCGATCAGTCCGCCGATGATCACTGCCACGGCGTTTACAATTACAGCAAGCATATCCATCTTCCTTTTATTTCTCGATTTTTGTATTCTACCACAATGCCTTGTGGTAATCAAGCGCCGGCCCGGGCCAAAAAGTTATAATTTCAGCTTGTCCTCAACCCGTTTTGCTGGTATATTATTCTTAACAGACACAAGGAGGGAATGAGATGTCCGTTTTTGAACAAGTAGAAAAAAATCTGATCGAACGGGGCTATACCGTGAAGATTTTCGCCACCGGGGCTGAGGCCGCGGCCTATCTGGACAAGGAGATCGACGGCGTGACCGTGGGTATCGGCGGCTCGGCTACGGTGCGGGATATCGGCCTGTATGAACTGCTGGAGAAGCACAACCAGGTTATCTGGCACTGGAAGCAGGAGCCCGGCCCTGCCCGTATCGCCGCCATGAACACCGACGTTTATCTCTGCTCCGCCAACGCTCTGGCCGAGAGCGGCGAGATGGTCAATATTGACGGCGCCGGAAACCGGGTTGCCGCCACACTGTTCGGCCACAGGAAGGTCTATTTCCTGATCGGCAAAAACAAGTTGGTCCCCGACTTCCATCAGGCCGTGGACAGAGCGCGGAACGTGGCCGCGCCCAAGCGGGCCCAGCAGCTCAACGCCAAGACCCCCTGTGCCCTCAAGGCCGACAAGTGCTACGACTGCAAGAGCCCCGGCCGGGTCTGCCGCGGTCTGGTGACGCTCTGGGGGCCCATGATGGGTTCTGAGGCTGAAGTGATCCTCATTGAAGAGGATTACGGACTGTAAGCCTTTTCCCTTACGGCAAAAAACGGGAGCTGAGCGCCCTGGGGCGGGGCAGTCTGCACGGCCCGGCCCAGGTGACGCGCAATGCATGAAATCCAAAAGCCTGTAACAGGCAAACAGCACGGAAATGGAGCGCTGACTTCCATGACCGTGCTTTTTTATTTCAAATATTTGAAAATAATAGTTCCATTTTTTGAAATTCTTTGTTATGATAGAGACAATAAATAAGGAGGTGTTTCTATGAAACAACTGCTGAAAAACGCCAAAATCTATGACGGAACGGGAAAGGATGCTTTTTTCGGGGATATTCTCATTGAGGACGACAAAATCGCCCGGGTGGGAGAGAGTCTGCGCTGCGACGATGGGGAGGTCCTTGATCTGAAGGGTCTTTCCGTCTCCTCCGGCTTTTTTGACGCCCACTCCCATAACGACTGGTTCGCCATCAAAAAGGAGCCGGTAAAATACTTTGAACCTTTTATCCGCCAGGGGATCACCTCATTCATCACCGGCAACTGCGGCCTGTCCGCCATTGGTTTTTCCGGCGATACGCCCCATCTGGACAAGATTGGCGGCGGTCTGTTCGGCTACCGGGAGGACACCACCGGCGTTTATCCTACTGTGGGGGAATTTTTCAACGCCATTGACCGGAACACCCCCTGCAACATCGCCGTTCTGGTGGGCAATTGCAGCGCCCGCGCCGGAGTCTCCGGCTATGCCAGCCGGACCCTGACCGGCGAGGAGCAGGAAAAAATGCTGGCCGCAATGGAGCAGGCTTTGCAGGAGGGGGCCTGCGGTACTTCCCTGGGGCTGATGTACGAGCCGGGGATCTATTCGCCCATTGAAGAGTTGAAGCAGATCGCCAGGCTCAGTGAAAAGTATGACCGGCCCATGACCGTTCATCCCCGGGCCTGTTCCGCCGTGTCCATGGCCTATCCCCAGCTTTTGGGCCGTCCCCATCTGCTCCGGGCTCTGGACGAGCTGATGGAGATCGTCAGAGGCTCCAAAATGAAGCTCCAGTATTCCCACGCCATTTTCGTGGGGCGCAAGTCCTTCCGCTGCAAGGATGAGCTGAAGGAGATCATTTACCGGATGCGCCGCGAGGGGATCGACGCCCGCTTCGATATTTACAGCGAGCTGTTGGGCGTTTCTGTCATTACCGTGGTCATGCCAACATGGTATCAGGCGCTGAGTCCCGCAGAAAAGCGCAAGCCCTTCAACAAGCTGCGTTTTGCCCTTCTGGCCGCGGCGACCTGCAAGCTTCTGGGCTTTGACTGGAATGATATCCAGATCGCCTATATCGGCCCGGGCCACGAGGCCTATGAGGGAAAGACCGTTGCGCAGATTGCCCGGGAGATGGGCAAGTCCAACGTGGACGCCTATCTGGATCTGTGTGAAATGAGCGATTTCAAGGGCCGGGTCAACATGGGGCCCTACAGCACGCCGGAGATCGTCAGCGACCTCTCCAAAGACCCGGTCTGTCTGTACATGACCGACGCATGGGTGGAGGAGCACGGCATCCAGAACCCCGCCATATACGACTGCTTCCCCAAGTTTTTGAAATTTTCTCTCTGCGGCAGCGGGGACACCATGCCCAATACCATCCGCAAAATGACCGGCGCGGTGGCAGACCGGTTTTCCATCAGCGGCCGGGGCTATGTGAAAAGCGGATACTACGCCGACCTGACGGTGTTTGACGAGGAGGCGCTGAAAAACGGTATACCCGACCGGGGAAAGCCTTTCGGCATCGAAAAGGTATTCATCAACGGAAAACTGGTTCTGGACGGCGAAAAGCTTGACACCCAGGCGCTGCGCACAACAGGCCGTGCCCTCAGAAGCCGCTGAAAAACACCTTTTCTTTGACAGGACACGGTTGGTCTGGTAAAATAGTTCCGCTCCGCTCAGCCGGGCGGAGCAGGAGGTCGAAGATGAAAGAAATCGTATTTGGTATTCTGCTTCCCTGGCTTGGCACTTCCCTGGGCGCGGCCTGCGTGTTTTTCATGCGCGGCAAAATGCACCGGGGCTTACAGCGCGGGCTGACCGGCTTTGCCGCCGGTGTGATGGTGGCCGCTTCCATATGGAGTCTGCTGATTCCCGCTATGGAGCAGTCGTCGGGAATGGGCGTATGGGCCTTTATGCCCGCCGCCGTGGGCTTCTGGCTGGGTATTTTGTTTTTGCTGCTGCTGGACCGGCTCATTCCCCATCTGCACGCAAACAGCAAAAAGGCCGAAGGCCCCAAAAGCTCCCTGTCCCGCAGCACCATGATGGTCCTTGCCGTAACGCTGCACAACCTGCCGGAGGGCATGGCCGTGGGCGTGGTATTTGCGGGCTGGTATTTGGGAAACACGGAGCTGTCTCTGGCCGGGGCCCTTACCCTGTCTCTGGGCATTGCCATTCAGAACTTCCCCGAGGGCGCGATCATCTCCATGCCCCTGCGCTCCGAGGGAGCCGGCCCCTTCCGGGCCTTTGGCAGCGGCGTCCTGTCCGGTATCGTGGAGCCGCTGGGCGCGCTGCTGACCATTGCCGCGGCCCGCTTTGTGACGCCGCTGCTGCCCTACTGCCTCAGCTTTGCCGCCGGAGCCATGATGTATGTGGTGGTGGAGGAGCTGATCCCCGAGATGTCCGAGGGTGAACACTCCAACCTGGGCACCGTGGTCTTTGCCCTTGGCTTCACGCTGATGATGGCCCTGGACGTTGCTCTTGGCTGAGAACGACGCGCAATGCATCGCTGCGCGATGCAGGGGGGAACGCTGTCTCTTTTTGGGCTGCCTTCTTGGTTATTTGACTGTGTTTGTGGGGCTGTGTTACAGCCCCATTTCTTTTACTCTGCGGTAGAATGTGTTGGGCTTCAAGCCTAACTCTTTCATGGCTGCGGTGGCGGTGATTTCGCCCGCCCGCCACTTCTTGCAAAGGGCTTTCATTTGCGCCTCGTTATAGTCAATGGGCTTGCGGCCTTTGTACTTACCCTCGCGCTTGGCAATCTCGATGCCCTCCCGCTGCCGCTCCAAAATGTTCTCCCGCTCCAATTCCGCCAGCGCGCCGAACACGGTCAGCATGAAGCGGCCTTGGGGGGTGGTGGTGTCTATGTTCTCTTTCAGACTGACAAACTCCACGCCCTTTTCCGTCAGTTCGGAGACGATGGAAAGCAAGTCCCGCGTGTTTCGCGCAATGCGGGAAATACTCTCTACCACAACGGTGTCACCCGCTTGGACAAAGGCCATCATTTCCTTGAACGCGGCGCGGTCTGTGTTCTTTCCGCTTGCCTTGTCCACGAACAGCTTTTCGGCGTTCTGTTCCTCTGCCATTTTCAACTGCCGTGCCTCGTTCTGCTCGATGGTGGAGCAGCGCACATAGAAAACCCGCATCGTTTTGTCCCCCTCGTTTTATCTGGCAATATTCTATCGCAAATTCAAGGTATACTCTTAGGAACAAATAAAAGAGCAGATACTTTAGCATCTGCTCTTTTACAAATTCTTTATTGATACAATTCAACTGTAAAAGTAAGGGTATCCGTATAAGTACCGCTGCCAGGATAGTCACCGGTTACAGTTAAATTTATTTCTTCACTAGTAGTTACCCAAGACCGGATACCTTCATCGTATCTGTAGTGGTTAGTCAATACACCCTGTTGAGAATTGTAACCAGACTCACTCGAAGAATAGACAACACCAGTACCTAAAACCATTTTATAAGCAATTTTTTTGCTCGTATCTGTAGTGTCAATTAAATAAGAGCTAATTGTTCCGGAAGCATTGCTTTCGGATTCTTCAGGAGAATTTTGGGCTTTTACATACAAGTTAATACCTTTATTCCATATCAAATTAATTTTTTGGATTTTCACTTCAACTTTTCCTGTTTTTACAGCAGGGTCAATACTAACAGTTGCAGGAATAACCAATTCATAGCTTTCCATACTTTCATCAATTTCCATACTGATTACTGTCTGATTTTCAGCGGCAAATGCCGTTACAGTCATACTCATAAAAAGTGCTGTCGCTAACAAAAGTGAAATGATTTTTTTCATACTTTTTTCTCCTTTTCTATGTACTATCTTTTCTTATTCAACAATAATCAGAATTTCTAATTCTGCATTATTTGTTGGCGTTTGTTTCTCGTCCTGTAAATAGGGCTGCACCATCATAATTGCTTCATATTCACCCGGTTCGAGTTCTTTTTCCAAAGTTACTTTGCTGCATTTATAACCAGGGGCTATTTTACCAGTAGTAAAAATTAGCTCATCCGTCTCAGCTAACTTTAATGTAAAACTCAAATCATAATAACCACTATTGCCGTCTGGATTATAAAGCGAAACATCCGCTTCCGTCTTTGCGGCAGGTAATTTAATTGCCGTCCATCCTGGAATAACTATTCCTGGCAAATCTGTCCCTGCCTGCACATCTTGCAAGTTTTCTTTGTTCGGCTCAAGGACAACTCCGTGATTTTGCTGTTCTTTTGGAGATGAAATTTTAAAAATTACAACCAAAAGTGAAACAATCACTATGATAAGTGCAATAATAATAAATACTGGTAATTTCTTTTTCACTATACACCTCATTTATGCAGTTCTAATTAAATTTTCTACCGCGAGACGTACATTTTGTGGGACACCCTTCATTTGCACATATTTTGAAACAGTGCTTGCGCTACGCCCCACGGTGCGACCAACAGCCGCATAGTTTCCAAGCTCCGCATACAGGCGGTGCATTTGCACGATTTCCTGCGGCGTTACACGCGGCGCGCCCATTACTTCTTAGCACGGGCAGGCTTGTCGGCAACAATTAAGCTCTTGTCAGTATTCTCCATACAGATAGCCCAAATCTCTTTGAGATAGCTGCTGAAAGTATACTGCTTGTCACCGCCGCCGTCCTTGATAATACGGTTGATTTCTTCCAGCTTCGCGGCATAGTTCCAAGGTACGGTGATGGTTTTCTTGTCGGTGTCCAGAATGATACGCTTATTGTTCGCTCCTTTCTATGTGATAAAAATAGAATACCGCGAAAAAACCATGAAAACAATTAACAGGCTGCATAGTTCGGCAAATTTCTTTCGATCTCGGCGTAAATGCTGCAAAAACAACGAACACGCGGAAGATTTCATGAAATCTCCCACGTTTTGCTTTGAAATGATAGAATCAGAGACAAAAACACCTTGTTTTACTCAAATATTGCATTTGATAGGTCGATTGGATACTGAATCGGATTCTCAATATCGATTCTGTTCCCGGAAAAAACAGTACCGCCAAAATCCAACGGTGTTGCGCCGGGAAGATTCACAAATTGAATGCCGATGTCATTGCCCTCAATCGTGCAGTCCGGGAACCCGGTTTTGAAAAAGTAATAACTCAATGTATCATAGGAAAATGCGATCCCGTTATTTCGGAAGGTGCAGGCTTCCACGCCGATCATGCCACCTTCCTTTACTGCGGCTCCAATGTCGTATCCGGTAAAAGAGCAGCCCCAAATGTCCGTCGGTGCCGTGGCGGAAAGCCCTGTGCCGCCCCTGCCCGCAAAATCCAGGTTACAGAGCGTCACATAAGCCGGGTCGTGGGTGCTGACGGTAAGCGTTCCCTCGATCACGGTGCGCCCGCTGCCGTCAGAGCTGCCGTAGAGGTTTACCGCACGGGAGGATATTTCCAGATTGCCCGTATAGGTAACAGGAGGAAGATAGATGTCCACAATGGTATCCGCCGGAACTTCCTCGTCAATGCGGCCAAGCAGCGCTTTCAAATCCTCCATGGTGTCAAGGCAGGCTTCTTCTGCCGTGTATGCCTGATGCACAAGGGGCAGTACCTCAAAGGTATGTTTTAACCGAATGGTATCGCCGTTTTTCATGGTCAGTGTCCAAACAAGCTCATTTGTTCCGCTTGCTCCGGTAAAAAACACATCTGTTTCCAAAACGGAAGGAGCGAACATCTCGTCATAGCGTGGCACCGCAATCTCCAATGCGCCGTTTTCGTTGGGGAAAGCTTCCAGCGTGCAGCGTTCCACCTTGGCGAGGAAACTATCAGGATTGGCCAGCTCACCGTCCTGAAAAACGCCAAGCAAGGCAGGCAGACAGGAACTTTCGTCTACAGGAAAAGAAATCGTCCGCTTTTCCTCTGGCTGTTTGTTTTCAAGGTCGTCCGAAAAGGTGCTGACAAGCAACTCATACGTTCCGTCCTTGTCAGTATAAGTGACGGACGCGCCGCCCTCAAAGGTTTTCGGTCGGTGGGGCAGGAACACAGCCAGTGCCGCCACGATCAGTACAAGCGCGCCCAGCAGCCCATACAGCGTCTTTTTCCGCCACAGGCGCGGCGGCTTCACTTCTGAGCGTTCAATCTGACTTTGGGCGCAGTGGGGGCAGAAGGAAGCGTCCTCCGGCAGCTCTGCACCGCAATTTCTGCATTGTTTATGCATTCTATTCTCTCCTTAAAGCGCCTCCATCAGATAAAGCACGCTTTTATATCGTTTCTTCGGATTCACCATGGTGCATTTCTGCACAATATGACCCAGCTTTCCATTGGCCAGTTCCTTGGACGGGTGCTTTCCCGTGAGCATGATATTCAGCAGCACACCCAGAGAATAGATGTCCGCCCGCTCGTCGGTCTGTGTAATGCCGTACTGCTCCGGTGCGGCATAACCTGTCGTCCCTAAAATCTGCGTGTCGTGGCTTATCTCACTTTTGAAAATGCGGGAAGC